>CP065002.1:0-637119 GCA_016700095.1 Candidatus Woesebacteria bacterium
CACAGGTCCATCCTTTAAACGTCTTTGTAGTTCTGAGATTTGAGTATCAATCGCTTTATCTGTCATCTCATTCGGTAGTTTGCTGTTACTCTCAGGTGCTTTGTTACCTACCACTGGTTTACCAGTATCTACAGGTTGCTTTTTGGTCTGTCTATCACCCACACCTTGAGCACTTAAATCTACTCCGCTTACTTTTCGAAATTCTTCAATTAATGCCAACTTGCGTGTTAGCAATTCTTCCATGGCGGTTAGTTGTGTTTGTAAACTTTTGTAATTAGGATTTTCATCATCATTTCCCCATGCCACCCCGATTCCTGTCGTAAGTGTACCTAGACGGTTCTGCATATTTCGAAAGCGAATGGTTACACCATCGACTCGGTCGTCAAAAAGCTGAGCTGTGGACAGTTGGTTTTCAATTAATCTATATGCCCTATCTAACTGCCTATTCAATTGACCTATGGCGGTTTGCCACGTATGGTACGTATCGGGATCGTTTGTACGCAATGCGTCTATTCTTGCTTGGCCTGTTTTCACTAAGTAACCATCATCTACAATTCCCAAACCGGCGCCTTCGGTTGGAGGGGTTCTGCTATCTGTAGTCTCAATAACACGTTCGGGGAAATCACCATTTGACTGACGACGAGGAATCTCGCTAGTTCCAGCTTCCTGTTTCCTCTCCACTTCATCAAGCGGAACTCTCAACCTAAGTACGCTTCTTTCGTCCCTTGGAACATCGGGTGTGTTTGAGAAATGAACAATCTCACCAAACAACCCTGCCTTTTCACGCATAATGTTGGTGTACTGCGCTAACAACATCCTTCTTTCACCAACATCATCAACCTGAAGCAATTCTTGCCTAATTCGTGCGATATCGGCATCGTAACCTTGATACTGTCGTCTCAGTGGTTCCTCCAGACGGTCAAGATTCAAACTAACGGTATTAAAATGATTGTTGTAATCATCAAGCGTAAGCTGTTGGTTTCTTAAAACATTTTCAACCATTCCCGTGTCGACATGAGAAGATGTCTTAAAGGCATCATTTACCAATCTCTGGGCGTTTTCGACACCTTGTTCTTGTTCGGTTTGTGTCCTTCTGAAATCATCAAGATTGTTTTGGTGCATATTTACAGTTACCTGCCGATCACCCCTAAACGTACTTCTTTCATCGATGTGTGTTAATCGATGAAACAGCCTAGTTTTATCGTTTAATAAATCGTTATATTGCTCCAACAACAGTTGTCTGTCGGGTATCTGATCCCATGTATCCCGAATATCTCTTTGTAAACGCGACAAAGTGCCATTGACATTGCGATACTGATCGGCTGTATCGCGATTACCATAACTTGGATCAAAGTCAACATTGTCTAATAAATTATTTAAATCGTTAAGTCTGTCGAACTGCACTCTCGTGGTCTGATTTAAATATCCCCGTCGGCCACTTTCAGAAATGTTTGCGGGCACTCTGTGCACTCTGTCATTTTGCAAACGGATAGCTTCACGTCTTTCTTCTTCTATCTCTAGAAATCTCACAAAGTCCTCGCGGGTCATTTCTCGCCTTGTAGCGTTTTCGACTACAGTCTGTTCTGGTTCCAAAATTACATTAGCTTGCGCTTCCGCTTGTGGTTTGTCGGGTGGGGGTGTCGGCGTTTTATTGTCGGGTGGAACTTGATGCACAGTGACACGCGACATTAGCTTTTGTATATGAGGATGGGCATCGACCGCAGCAAACAGTACGCGCACAAAAGCTTCGTTGTGTTCCGGTAAAAGTTCACCTCGTCTTTGGGTGTCACCGGCAAAAATTTCTGCATCCGTATGAAGTAAAAGACGCGATTCTCTCAAATAGGTCAAAACCAATTGCCGCTGTTCGTTGGTTAAAACTATCTTTCCTTGATCCGAATTCAATCTTATTTCAATGTCTTTTCTAACATCATTCACTCTATCAATTGCACTTTGAAAGTCTCTCATTCCGTTGTTGAGAGGTTGAGGATTATTTTGTATAACCCTCTTGGCACTAGCGTGCATCTGATCAAGTTTCAAAACATCACGGGCATAATCAAGACCCTCCTTTGCTTGTGATTCATTCTCTTTCTTAAGCCTTGCCAGTTCTTCAGCATCTCTAATATCCGAGTAACCCCTAAAACCCTCATATATAACATACGGTTGCGCTAGTTGATAACTCACATCCGTGAGCTCATTGACCCATCCGGCTTTTGTTTTATCCTCAACCGGCAAATTTCTGATTATCTCTCTTGCCTGGAAATACAACTCTCGCCTTTCTTTTATGACATTGTTATCGGACGCTTTACTGTTCGGAATTTCCACAGGCAAATCCAGATGGCGATTTCGGATTTCTAGCCTAACGACTTCCCTTCTTAGTAACCGGTTGTTGTCAATTTCTGCGGCGTAGGCAAGGGCTCGTTTTTCGTAATATTTTTCCATCTCCCCCTGTGCCGCTTCCTCTCCTTTCACCACTTTAAGAACCCTATACAACACACTTCCCATCGGATCAAGCGCATTTGTTTTATCCACATCCTCTTGGATTTGTTTTTTGGTTTCATCTGTTAATTGAGGTTTATCTCTTAACCACGGCACCCTTTCTCGTATTCTATCTTTAATGTTACTGACTTGTCTTGGAGGCTGATTTTCAAGAACACCATTTACATCCATAGCTTTAGCATAACCTGGCGTATCTTCCATGTCTATATCTCAACAACAACGGGTAAAATCATGGGGTGTCTGCCTGTCTGGTCGTAAAAATATCTGTCCAGAAAATCAAGAGTGATGTTTTTGACGGCTGTTTTGTCGACAATTTCCTTCGCTTCAATTTTCTCGCGAAGTTTCCTTTGCGTTCCGATGAGAAAATCTTTTTTGGCTTTTTCAAAAACAAACCCCCGGCTTATTATTTCAGGGTCATTTACAAGTTTGTTTTTTGCTTTATCTACTTGAATATGAACAATGACTATGCCATCCTGCGCTAGAAGCTGTCTATCCCGAAGCACAATGCTCCCTACATCGCCTACACCAAGCCCGTCAACAAGTATCGTCTTTACGGAAACTTGCCCCTTTCTCCTGGCTTTTCCACCTACAAATTCTACGACGTCTCCGGGGGATAGTTCAAATATTTCATCCTGTTTTGCTCCCATACTTTTGGCAATCGTTGCATATCCACGATTGTGACGGATAGTTCCGCCAACCGGAATAAAATATTTAGGTCTAACTAAACCAAACAACGTCTTGATATCTTCCTGGCTTCCGTGCCCTGAAACATGTAAGTCCTCCTGTGTATCGTAATAATGGACATCAAGACCCATTGTTATAAACCTGTCTACCAGAAAATCAACACTTTCTTTAGTGCCGGGAGGAGCGGGATCCGACGAAAAAATTACCATATCGTTACGTCTGGCTTTTATGAATTTATGCTCATTCATGGCAACCTTATAAAGTGCGCTTCCCGCTTGGCCATAGCCGCCCGAAATAATATACATTTGCTCAGTGTCTTTGAGTCTTTTAAGTCTTTTCGACATCACCACTAAACCCTTGGGGTAATTAAGAAAACCAAGTCTTTTTGCAATTTGCGCTTTTGTGTCTATTGAAAAACCGATAAATGAAACGTACCTTCCCGTTCTTGTGGCAACATTCAGTGCCTGCTGTATTCTGGAAATATTTGAAGAAATTGTTGTAAAAAATATCTTTCCTTTGGCTTTCCGTGAAATCACCTCTATCCTTTCTTCGATGTTAATCTCACTTTCGGTAAATCCTGGCGTCATCGATCCAAGACTATCAGAAACCAATAGATCCACTCCGCCTACTGCCAAATGTGCTGCCTTTTGAGCATCAAACGGGTGTCCTGTAACAGGTGTCCAGTCAAATTTATAATCCGCAACATGGAATACTTTTTCTTTAGGAGTCTCGATTGCAAAACCCACTCCATCGGGAATAGAGTGAGCAATGTAAAACGGAGTCGCCCTGAATGAGCCTATGGTTACAACGTCACTCTCGGGATTAAACACTTTGAGATTGTCAAAGGCTAAACCGTGGTCTTTCAGTTTTTCTTTAATAAATTCCGAAACTAATCGTGTTGAATATATCGGTACATTGAATTCCTTCATGAAAAAGGGGAGCGCACCGATATGATCTTCGTGTCCGTGAGTGATAAGTACTCCCTTTAGTTTGTTTCTATTTTTTCTGACATAAGAAAAATCGGGAATAACAAGGTCCACGCCAAACATGTCAGCGTCGGGAAAACCAACGCCACAATCAACAACCATCATGTCATTTCCGTATTCGTATATATACATGTTCTGAGTAACTCCGGTTGTTCCTGATAATCCGATAAATTTTAGTGTGTCCATGATTAAATTAAATTCATTTGCTCTATTTTTGTCGCTTGGGTTGTCTCCTTCTGGTCATCGCTTGACTCAAGTACCTTTTTCAGGTTTTTGAAGTCTTCATAAAGACTTTGTTTAATACTGCCATTTCTTAGTCCAGCCGCCGGGTGATACATCGGGAAAACTGCAATCTGTTTAGTCTTCCACATAAGTGAGTGCTTTTTACCGTGCACTTTGCTAATCATTACCCCCGGCAAAAATTTTCCCATTGAGAACCTGCCAAGCGTAACTATAACTTCAGGATCTATTATTTCGATCATTTTATCCAAGTATGGACGAAAGGCCATCAATTCATCTTCCTCGGGATCACGGTTTTCCGGCGGTCTATAGTGAACAACATTTGTAATAAATACTTCGTCACGTTTCAAACCGGCAAGTTCGATTAACTGATTGAGCAATGCTCCTGCGTTTCCTACAAAAGGAATTCCCTTTTGGTCTTCCCAATATCCAGGTCCTTCTCCAATAAACATAACTTTTGTATCTGGGCTTCCGCTTCCAAAAACTAAGTTTGTAGCTCCCTTTTTCAAAGGAAGTGAATCGTCGGCAAGCATTTCTTTTTTGAGCTCCGCTAATTCCTCGTGTTTATTCATTGTTAAACTTTTTCCACATCAAAGAGGCAAAAATTCTTTTATATTGTCGACGGTTACATGGTAGCTCTCGGCTTTTCCTTCAACAATCAATCTGGCAACTTTCCGCACGACACCGTTAATCGTCCGTTCAAGCGTACGCATACCCGAATCAAATCCCAACGGCCTGACAACTTTTGCCCACACCTCATCGTCAATTACCAGGTTTTGCTCTGTTAATCCACCGGCTTTTAACAACTTGGGATAAATATATTTCTTGCCAATAGTGATTTTTTCCTGATCCGAATATGAAGGTAAAACCAGAGGTTCCAACCTGTCCATAACGGCAGTTGAAATGTTGTGAGTATTGTTCGCCGTCGCTACAAAAAGCACTTCCGACAAGTTTACCGGAAAGTCTATGTAATGATCAACGAAACGGTTGTTCTGCTCAGGATCCAACAGCTCAACTAATACACCCATGATAGAAGATCGTCCTTCTTCGGTTACTCTGTCAATTTCGTCAAGAAGAATTACAGGATTTCTGCTTTGCGTTTGCCTTAGGGCTTTAATCACCCTTCCCGGTTCGGCTTCGGCATGCATCCTTGATTCACCTCTTAAATCAAATGGGCTTCCCATACCTCCGAATGGAATCCTTGCAAAACTTCGCCCCATCGATTCTGCAATCGAGGCAGCAATAGTCGTTTTACCAGTACCCACTAATCCAACGAAACATAAAATTGGAGCCCGCAAAAAATCCCGATCTTCTCCTTTTGACATTTTTAGTTTCATCGCCGCTAAATATTCGACGATTCTGTCTTTGATATCGTGCAAACCATAATGAGTGGAGTCTAAAACTTCTTGAGCGTGAATCAAGTCCAAATTATCCGCAGTCTTTTTTTCCCACGGAATTGAAATTACCCAGTCAATATAGCCGTTTATTCTGTCAAATTCGGGGAGGAAAGTGCTGGAAGCTGTCAGGTTGGTCAATTGATTTAACCTAATTAGAATTCTATCTTTCAACTCTTCAGGTATCGGTTCACTTTTTACCTTTTCAACAAGCTCAAATATTTCTTTTTCAATCTTTTCAAATGCCATATTTCTACTCTACTTTAACACGAAGTGGGGTAAACCCAAAACCTTTAATTGTTGAAGTCTTCTTTTTTGTCCATATCAACTAATCTACTTGCTGGAAAATGAGGTCCGCCTTTGCCGCCCTGGCTTCCATGCGATCGATCTCTGTCTCTATCCCGATCTCTGTCTCCCCTGAAACCACTTTTTCTTCCACCCTGCTGTCTGCCTCTTTGTCCACCAAATTGTCTACCACCACGATCGCCTGATGAATGCCGACTAGGTGAGCCATAGTTTCCCTTTGAAGGACCTTTGGGTTTATCTCCATCAAGTAGCATAGAAAGGTTTAATCTCTTGAAATCATCGATTTCTTTTACTCTCACTTTTACTTCTTGGCCTTCCTTTAAAACATCGGCAGGGTCTTTTACATATTCTTCACTCATATCGGAAACATGCACCAATCCTTCGCGTCCCGGTAATATTTCTACAAATGCCCCAAATGTAAGGAGGCGTTTTACTGTTCCATCATAAATTTCTCCCGGTTTTATTTCTTTGGTTAACCCCTCGACTGCATTTACAGCTGCTTCAAGATTTTCGACGTTGACCGCTGAAATACTAACCGATCCGTCGTCATCGACGTTAATCTCCGCGCCCGTTTGTTCGGAAATACGTTTAATTGTCTTTCCACCTGGGCCAATAAGTTCTCCAATTTTTTCTCTGTCAATTTTGATAAGCTTGATTTTCGGAGCATATTGAGAAACATTTTCTCTTGGTTTATCAATAGCCTTTAGCATTACAGATAGAATTTCTTCTCTGGCTTTTCTTGCTTGCTCAAATGCTTTTTTAAGCATCGAAGCTGTAAGTTTTAACGTTTTTACATCAAGCTGAAGAGCTGTAATACCTTCTTTTGTGCCTGCAACCTTGAAATCCATATCGCCGCCGCCGTCTTCAACACCGACGATGTCAGTTATAACTTGAAAGTCTTTTTCCGATTCAACAACTACACCCATTGCTATACCTGCAACCGGAGCGGTAATTGGAACTCCCGCATCCATCAAGGAAAGACTTGATCCGCAAACACTTGCCATACTTGTTGATCCGTTGGAGCTTAAAATCTGAGTCACAACACGCATCGTATATGGAAAAACTTCCTTTGCTGGAATAACAGGTTCAAGAGCTTTTTCTGCTAATGCACCATGTCCGATTTCACGTCTGTTGGGAGATCCCACCTTCCCCGTTTCTCCAACGGAAAAAGGCGGCATAGAATAATGATGAATGTATCTTTTTGAAGTTTCTCCTTCTGCTGTCTCAATCAATTGCTCAAGTTCGACGCTACCGAGAGTTGCAATTGTCAAAGCTTGTGTTTGGCCTCTTTGGAAAAGTCCGCTTCCGTGAGTTCTAGGTAATACGGCGACCTCTGCTGATAGTTTTCTGAGTTCATCTAATTTTCTACCATCGGGTCTTTTCCCTTTCAAAAGACCGTTGCGTATTTCCTGGTGAAAGATTTCTTCAAAATACAAAGCTGCATCTTTTTTCTCTTCTACCTCAAAAGTGTCAACAACGGCAGCCTTGAGTTCATTAAAAGCTTCATAGCCCACTTCTTTTGTGGCCATTTTCGAGACCATTTCTGACATCTTGCCTTGTGTTAATTCCTTAACTTTCTTATGTACTCCGGCATTTAATGCTCTTGTGATAAGTTTTTCCTTTTCTCTTCCCGTTTCTTTGGCAAAACTTTGAATAAAGGAAATCAATTTTTCTGTTTCTTTTTTGGCAAATTCAATACCCTCAAGAGTTTCTTTCTCGAGAATTTGCTTGGCTCCCATTTCGATCATAATAATCGCATCCTTTGTGGATGAGACAACTAAATCCATATCCGAAGATTCCATTTCTGCTGTTGTGGGATTTAAGATAAATTTTTTGTCCTTCCTACCGACTCGCACAATTCCGATCGGACCGTACCATGGTATTGACGATACTTCTAAAGCGGCACTGACTGCGATAGCACCAACAATATCGGCTTTATTTTCCATATCGAGCGATAATACCGACACTATTACCTGTACATCTTTCTCATAGGCGGGATCAAAAAGCGGTCTAATAGAACGGTCAATTAGTCTTGCCACCAAAATTTCCTCATCGATCGGACGTCCTTTTCTTTTGACCCATCGTGAACCCTTGATTCTCCCTCCTGCATAGAGTTCTTCTTCGTATTCAACCGAAAGAGGGAAGTAACCTTTGTCTATCAATATTGGTTGCGCAACAACTGTAGCTAAAACCACCGTTTCGCCATACGTAGCAATAACAGCACCACTTGCTTGCTGGGCAACGTGTCCTGTTTCCAAAATCAGTTCCTTTTCACCTAACTTTATAGTTTTTCTAATCTTTTTCATTATTTTTGAAGTCTCACAAAGTGAAGAATGACGTATGTATAGCCAATCTATTACTCTTATTTATTCAAATTAAGCGCTTTTGTGAGCTCTTTGTACCTACCTTCATCTCTTTTCTTCAGATAATTTAACAACCTTCTTCTTTTACTTACCATACTTAAAAGCCCTCTTCTCGAATGAATATCTTTTTTATGTGATTTAAGATGTTCTGCAAGCTTTTCGATTTGAGCCGTAAGAAGTGCGATTTGTACTTCTGGAGATCCGGTATCACCTTTTTCTCTCGCGAACTTTTTAATTATTTGTTGTTTTTCTTCTGTTTGTAATGCCATTTTAGTCGTGCTGGTCCTGACTAGCAGGATAAAACTGCGTAATCGGTAAAGCCGAAAACCCAGTAATACACCTAGGAGATACTAGCATGTAAGTGTTGGTAATTCAAGTGCTGGTACCGCCTTTGTATATTTTCGGTTTATTGAGCCAATCTTTGGGCGTTTTAGTGATGTTGGTCTTGATGGACATATCTTCTTGGTGTGCGTCAGAAGACATGGTTCGGGACCCATCCACATTCGGTGCCTGCGGATAGTTGTTTATCACTTTGTTGATATCACTCCCGGGGATAGCTCCCGGAGGAAAATTGTCCGGCGACAAAATTTTCGGATTTCGTTTTCCGCCGGCACGCATCAATTCCGAAACATAGAAAAAAGTATCTGCGGTTGTTGTCGGCGACAAAAAAGTGTCTGTTGCCGCTTCAATACCCATCAGTAAATTTGTTGCAACATCTTGGTTTAGGTCAAACAATCTTTGCATATTCTGCCCAGGTTGTTGCGTAACAAGCGAAGCA
Organism: Candidatus Woesebacteria bacterium; assembly: GCA_016700095.1. Lineage (NCBI taxonomy): Bacteria > Candidatus Woeseibacteriota > Candidatus Woesebacteria bacterium. The sequence continues at coordinate 9,248 of CP065002.1, forward strand.
ACCAATTCCGATACTCCGGAGACGTCGTTGACTAAACCGGGAAAACTCCGACCGTCTTTTAGCATCATCGGTCGTACACCAATATGAAGCACATGTGCTTGCGCTAATTGATTTGTAGCAAGAATAGGAAAATGGCTTTCGTTAATTCCGCCAATAAGTATTATCGTACTACTTGCAATTCCGGAATAAGACATTTCAATCTGGTCTTTCTGTGGGGCTTTGGCATCGGCTTTAGGTATCACTGTCAATTGAAAAAGTCCATCTTCGATATCTGCACTTACTCTTTCAATCTGCTTTCCGTCGTAATCGGAAAATTTTATTACCAAATTCTTACTTCCTACTTCCGATTTAATTTTGTTAACCCCAACCAACCTATTGAATTCCACTGTCATCGGACTGGGAGATGATATTGCAACATCTTTGGTATCTTTTAAAGAAAGATATAAAGCAAGACCGGCAGCAACTTGATCAAAAAAAGGCTTAGTCGGTAACAATATAAGCACAGAGGAAGAGTTCCCAATAATCGATTCTATTGTGTTGTCCATGTAATAATGCGGCAGCAAAATTATACTTAGTGTTTACGCACGGATACTACCATATCGCCCGGTTTGAAATCAAGTTTGTCCGAAAATATTATTCCAAATTCTTCACCCTGTCGTGCAACATCAATAATATTTTTCTCTTTCCTCATTGAATCGATTCTCGACTTACCTACTTCAATGTCGTTTCTATAAACAATAAGCGTGTCGGATTTAGCAATTCTCCCTTCCGTTACCTTTGACCCGGCTACTTTCCGGTGATCAAACGGAAATTCAGCCAATATTTTTGCCTTACCTAAAATCACGATTTGACCCTTCAAAATAATTTCTTCCAATCTCTCGAAAAGTTTGTAAATAATTTTAAACTCCTCAATAATTACTCCTTCTGTCCGTGCAAGTTTGAGAGTACCCCCCGGAACTTTTGATTCGAATGTGAAAATACTTGATTTTGCCGATTTTGCCGCAAAGATATCGCTTTCGGTAACATCGCCAACACCCGAAGATACAACAACTATCTGGCTGGGTAAATGTGCCTCAATCGCTTCAAGCGATCCTGCACTTTTTGTTTTAATTATTACCGGGATTTGACCTTCTGCTATTTCAATGTTTGCATTTATTCTGTCTACAACTTTAGTGTTATTACTGCTATCCAAAGTTACTATCGACCCAACCGGAGGAAGGCTACTAAAACCCAAAACACCAACCGCCTGACCCGGAGTTGCTTGTACAACCGATTTGCCGTGTTGATCAAACATGCCTTTTACTTTGCCCGAATAAGACGAACTATAAACAACATCGCCGATAGAAAGAGTGCCATTTTTTACCACAAGTGAGACGATCGGTCCGCTTTTGTCTTTTCCGGTTTCAATAATCACTGCTTTAAAGGTGGGATCATTGTCTTCCTTGGTTTCATTCATCTGTGACACCAGAATAATCATATCCAAAAGTTCATCAAGACCGATCCCCGTTTTCCCTGAAACCAGAACCACGGGTACATCTCCACCGAAACCATCCAGCATAATTTGTTCATTAACTAATTCAGATTTGGTTTTTTCAACATTTGCTCCCGGTAAATCAATTTTTGTTAACGCAACAATGAAGGGGACTTGTGCTTCTTTTATATACTTGATTGCTTCTTTGGTTTGAGGTTTTACGCCATCATCTGCAGCTACAACTAAAACTACGACATTAGCCACATTTGCACCGGTAGAGCGCATCTTGTTGAAAACTGCATGTCCGGGTGTATCAATAAAGGTAATTTGCTTGCCGTCTTTGGTTGTTACAGTTGAAGCGCCGATGCTTTGAGTAATTCCGCCCGCCTCTTTGTTTGCGACGTTAGAACGCCTAATTGCATCAAGAAGAGTTGTCTTTCCGTGGTCAACATGACCCAATACAGATACGACGGGTGGACGCCACGAAGCAGGATTTATCGGTTTTTGGTCTTTCATAATTATACATAGAGTTATCTGTTTATTTTTTAGCTGCCTCAGATTCCTCAACTTTATTCTCAACGGCTTTTGTTTGATCAACCGGCTGTACGGCGTCTTCACTCACAGCCTCTACAGTTTGTTCTACCTCAACTTTTTTTTCATCAACATTTACCACATCTTCTTCTTGAGGTTTAACTTCAACATCCGTTGAAGTATTTTTTTGTGATCCATCATCCTCAACCTCAATCTTCCATTTTGTAAGCTTTGCCGCGAGTCGCGCGTTTTGCCCATCACGTCCAATTGCGAGCGACAACTGATCGTACGGTGCTTTTACTATAGCTGTTTTCGTTTTTTCATCCAGTTTTACAAAAAGACCTTCTGCGGGTGAAAGTGCCGATTTAATACATTCTTTGATGTCATTACTCCAAGGAACTATGTCTACCCTCTCGCCACCCAATTCGTTAGTAACAGCCTGAACTCTAACACCCTTTTGACCAACACATGATCCAACCGGATCAACACCGGGCTGACTCGAAGATACGGCAATTTTAGTACGTACTCCAGATTCTCGTGCAATTGCTTCAACAATTACGCCGCCGGATCCTATTTCAGGAACTTCTCTTTCAAATAATTTTTGAACAAAAAGACTGTCCGCACGAGAAAGTATGACGTTTTTACCTCGAGGTCCGTCTTCGATCGCCTTTAGAAGAAATGATAACCTTTGATTTGGATTGAGTCTTTCGTTTGGAACTCTTTCTTCAACCGGCATAATACCCTCTGTTCTTCCCAAGTCGACGCGAACATTTGGTCCATCAAAACGAAGAATCATGCCCGACACCAACCCTCCTACTCTATCCGAATATTCATCCATCACCGCCCCTTTTTCTGCTTCCTTGATTTTCTGGTGTATCACCTGTTTGGCTGTTTGCGCTGCGATTCTTCCAAACCCGGGAGGAGTAACATCCTTTTTGTCTTCAGGTTTATCTTCATGCCACGCAAATACTTTCGCTTCTCCATTGACGGGATCAAGTTCAACTTCGTACATCATTTCTTCAGCTTCTTCTTCCTCGCCATACTCTCTGGCATCACGCTTATAAGCTGCAACAATGGCTTGTTTAATTGTCTCAAGTATAACTTCCGCCTCCAAACCACGCTCTGCCGCGATTGCTTTTAATGCTTGTGCAAATTCTGTTCTTGGTGTTTGCATGTGTTTTATAAATTTAGTATTTGATTAAAATTGTCCAAATATATGACAATCTCGTATTTAATTCCACGTTTTTACTTTATCAAAATTAATAGTCGGCTTATTAAAAAAAATGGCGGGCATAATATCCCACCATATTCTCATAGCCCTGATTCATATGTATTGTAGCTTCGTTTATGCAGCAAGTCAAACAAATCTTATAAACCTTCTTTCTCCAATTCTTTAATCAGATTTTTTTGCGATCGTGATAATTTATCCGGAACAACTATCTGCAGACGCACATATTCATCACCTCGTCCACGACCGTGGAGTCTAGTTACACCCTTACCGCGAAGTCTGATCATCGTACCGGATTTCGTTCCCGGTCTTATTTTTAGCTTAACCTTTTCTTCCACTGTCGGCACCTCAATTTTTCCACCCATAACAGCCAGTGAATAGGGAATTTCTACTTTAACATAAATATCCATGCCATCACGTTCAAATAATCCGTGTGGCTCAATATTAATTGACAGCATAAAGTCGTCAAACCGAATTCTCGATCCTTCGTCGACGCCTGCGGGGATTTTTATTTTTCTCTCTTTGCCGTCAATACTTACTCGTTTCTCTACGCCTTTTATTGCTTCCATAAATCCAATTGTTACACCATATCGCGGAACACTCTGCGCACGTCTAAACGGATTTCCCCCACCAAAAAACTGCTCAAAAATGTCGAATGGGTCACCAAAATCAAATCCGGCAGTATTTTGCCCACCTGTTCCTGAAGTGTAAACTTTCCAAGATCCGCCACCACCAAATGGATTACCGCCCGGAAAACCTCCCGCACCGGATGCCGCACCACCAGGGGAAAATGCCGAGTGACCGAAACGATCATACGCAGCACGTTTTTCCTTGTCCGAAAGTATTTGGTAAGCCTCGTTTATTTCTTTAAATCGCTTCTCTGCAGCCTCTTTGTCACTCTGGTGCTTGTCCGGATGCCATTCAATTGCTTGTTTCCGATAGGCTTTTTTGAGTTCTTCGTCGGTTGCATTTTTGCTTACACCTAAGATGTCGTAATAGTCGGATTTTTCTGACATGGTTTAAATTGAGAGTTTAGTATAAATCAAAACGAAAGCATTTTTACTCAACAACTTCTCCCTCTTCGGCAGTTTCTTTATCTGAAGTTTTTTTCTCACTCTTATCATCGGCTTTTTCCTCGCCATCTTGTCCATCATTCTCTTTGGATTCCGGCTGTTCGGAATTTTTGCCTCCATAAACGCTCTCTCCAATCTTTTGCAAATTACTCGACAAATCCTCAACGGCTTTTTCTATTTTCTCTTTATCGCCTGAGTCAACCACATCTTTAACGGCTTTTATTTTTTCCTCAATATCCTCCTTAATTTTTACGTCTAACTTATCACCCGTATCTTTAATAGCTTTTTCCGCGGTTGCAACAATTGCGTCGGCTTTATTTTTTATCTCAACTTCTTCTTGTTTTTTCTTGTCTTCTTCTTTGTGCTTTTCCGCTTCTTCCTTCATTCTCTCAATCTCATCGTCCGATAAACCAACAGCACCCGTAATTGTTATGTTCTGACTTTTTCCTGTCGCTTTATCTTTTGCCGTCACCTTCAATATTCCCGAAGCGTCGATGTCGAAAGTAACTTCAATCTGCGGCACACCCCGCGGAGAGGGAGCAATACCGTCTAACACGAATCTACCAAGTGACTTATTATCAGACGCCATCGGTCTTTCTCCTTGAACTACGTGTATCTCGACTTGGGTCTGATTGTCAGCTGCGGTTGAAAAAACATTATCCTTACTTGCAGGAACAGTGGTATTTCTGGAAATCATCGGCGTTGCAACACCACCCAAAGTTTCAATTGCCAAAGTCAAAGGTGTAACATCCAAAAGCAGTACATCCTTTACTTCACCACCCAAAACACCAGCCTGAATTGCGGCTCCAATTGCAACAACTTCGTCGGGATTTACGCTCTTGTTGGGATCTTTGCCAAAATACTCTTTTACTACTTCTTGTACCTTGGGCATTCTCGTCATTCCGCCAACCAGAATTACCTCATCAATATCGTGCGGATCAAGTTTTGCGTCTTTCAAACATGCGGTGACCGGTTTCATTGATTTATTAATAAGATCTTCAACCAAATTTTCATATTTAGCTCTGGTAAGTTTGAGGGTTAAGTGCAGTGGTTGACCATCTTTTTGAGTTATATAAGGCTGATTGATCTCAACTTCCTGTGAAGCCGACAGTTCAATTTTTGCTTTCTCTGCGGCATCTCGTACCCTCTGGAGCGCTTGTTTGTCAACCTTCAAATCAACTGCATAATCCTTTTTAAACTCGGATACGATCCAATCAACAATTTTCTCATCAAAATCATCGCCCCCGAGATGTGTATCTCCATTTGTGGACTTTACTTCGAAAACGCCATCGCCAAGTTCGAGAATTGAAATATCAAAGGTGCCTCCACCCAAATCGTAGACGGCAATTTTTTCTGTTTTCTTTTTATCCAGACCATAGGCAAGTGCCGCAGCCGTAGGTTCGTTTATTATTCTTTTAACATCCAAGCCTGCAATTTTTCCCGCTTGCTTGGTTGCTTGACGTTGAGCATCGTCAAAATACGCGGGCACGGTAATAACAGCTGAATCAACTGTCTCTCCAAGATAATCTTCCGCGTCTTTTTTGAGTTTCATCAAAATTCGTGCCGAAATTTCCTGAGGTGTGTAAGTTTTGCCATCAACTTCAATGGCAGCCATGTCATCCTTGCCGGAAACAATTTTATAGCTGACCATACCTTCACTCTTTTTAATTTCATCATCACTAACCCTTCTACCGACAAGTCGTTTAACAGAGTGAATCGTATTTTTGGGATTCAACACAAGTTGACGCTTTGCAACATCACCAACAAGATTTTTGACGGGTTCCACAACGGAAGGCGTAATATTTCTACCTGTATCGGACGCGGGGATTACTTTCGGTCTTCCTGCTTCCATAACGGCAACGACCGAATTCGTTGTTCCTAAATCTATACCGATTGTTTTTGACATAATTTAATTTAATTTATTAACTTGTACTTTTGTAGGTCTTATTATAGACCCATCTTGTGTTTTCCATCCAGTTAGAATTACTTTCGTTACTTGACCATTGTCGATTTCCATATCCGAAATTGTTTCAACCGCCTCATGATACTCTTCGTCAAATTTTTCTCCTATTTGTGTTTTTATATTCATTATTCCACTCTGTGCAAGTGAGTCTTCAAGGGTTTGAATAACTATAGCCAAACCTTGATCTTTCAAGTGTTCTTGCGCTCCGTATAAAGCATCAATCGCTGGTAGAATATTCGAAATTAATCGAACCCTTGCCATTTCACTGAAAACCAATCGCTCTTTCTCGACACGTTTTGTTAAATTATCATAATCCGCAAGTGCTCGCATTAGCTGATTTTTCAGTTCCTTGTTTTCCGAAACAACACCGTCATACGCATTGTCAGCTTTTTCTTGCTCATCGGTTTTAACGTTCTTGCGCTTTTTCATACCAAAACATTCTAATCTAAAATCTTTTTCAACTCAACACTTTTAGGCGCCAGCAATTTCCTGGATTAGATTTCCAAAATATCTAAGTGTTGGGATGACAGTATGATATTTAATTCTCGTTGGCCCGATTACTCCCAGTGCTGCAACCGAATCTCCGATATGAAAAGTCGTTATTACGATACTGATCGGAGCCAGTCCGCTAAACCCCAAATCCTCACCGAATATTACTTCCACCGGGTTTCTTCCAGTAGCTTTTTTAAAAAATACCTCATTGATTTGACTAGCTTCTTCCAAAAAACTAAAAATATTCAAACACAAATTCATATCTGCAAATTCTGGATTAGAAAATATATGTGCATAACCCGAGTGCCAAATACGCCCTTGGTCTATTGCTGCAATTGCGAGACTGTCTGTTTGTACAGCAAGCGAGTGAACAGCCTCGCGGAGCAAAGAATTTACATCTTTCCTTGCGTCCCACACACCTTCCTTTGCCTTAACTTCGTCGGTTAGACTCATTTGTTTTTCTTCCATAAGCTGATCAATATAAAATTTCATTGCTTTTGGTGTTGGTATACGTCCGGCAGAGGTATGGGGTTGCTTTAAATAACCCATAGAGGTTAGTGCCATCATTTCGTTTCGGATAGTAGCAGGGGATACACCAAGATCGTATTTTTTTTCCAAAGCTTCACTGCCTACCGGGTATGCCACCTCTATATACTCGTCGATTAACGCTTTGAGTATCTGCGTCTGTCTGGCTGTCAGTGCATCTGTCATATTTACACATCGGTTGAAAAGAACCCTCTTCGCTCCGATTTAAGTTAGCACTACTCTAACATGAGTGCTAATTATCTGTCAAGCAGATATTCACCGGGGGGTTAAATCACTAGCTTCTGTGTTTATTTTCCAAAAAGCACGCCATCTTTGGGTAAGTGTACGTAATTATCAAGCAAAACGATATTCCACCAATTAACGTCCGTAGTAACTTTTTTACGCATCCGGCGGTTAGACAATTCTTCATCCATGCGATAAATCGCATAAAATTATTGAAAAGTGAAAATAAACAACCGCTGTCTAAAAGACCATGATTTCCTAAAAAAATATGATCACCATTTCGCTTCAGTTACACCAAAGATTTGTAGTTTTAACGAAGATTGATTAAGCTAATTTGATGAGGAATCTGTAGGCAAAGGAGTAACCTGTTCGCGTTCTTTTGAGGGAATAGGAGCAATATTTTTAGTCATAATCCTCCTGGCAAAATTGAAAAACGACCAAACCTCCTGGGATCTAAAAAGGATAAGTAACAAAATATAAATACCAAAGCCCACTAACGACACGAAAGCAGTCAGAAAAAATAAATTACCGGCATACCTTGTATCTACAACAATTTGCTCAATCATAATACCTTGGGTATCTAATTTTCCCAAAAATGACGACTCATTCACCCACGATGCCCTGTCTACGACTTTTATCAGTGCATATATTGCTCCTCCCGAAAAAATCGACGCCAGGGATATTTTCAAAAAAGGTATGAGAAAAAACTTAATATTGGATTCAATCCGTTTAACGATTATCAGAATAAGAAAGCAGAATTGAAATATTCCGGCAGAAGCATAAGACAAAGCAATTCCCCATATTCCCGTATTGCAATAAAGAATCAAATAAAAAGCCAGCAAAGCATTCAACACCATTGAAAAAACCGAAATAGCTACAGGCGTTTTGGTATCTTGAAGCGCATAGAAAGCCCGTGTAATAAGCAAAGATCCCGCATAGGCAAACATTCCAACCGAGAATGCCGACAACACCTTCCCGGTTTCAAGCGTTGCTTCCCAATCAAATTGCGATGCTCCAAAAACCAAACGCACAATTGGCACACGCAAAACAATCATAAATACACTTAATGGAACGACTAAAAATAATATCTGATTTAAGGTTGTAAAAAAAGTCTGCCTAAATGATTTCATATCATTGTCAGACGCCTGAAGAGACAATGTTGGCAATGCTGCTTTTGCCAAAGACATTCCAAAAACGCTTATCGGCAAGGTCTGCAGTAAATCGCCGGATTTAAGATAGGTTAAACCACCGGTGACTATCGATCCCAAAAAAAGCCAGACAAATCTTCTGACTTGCAATATTGACAACTCAAACACACGGGGTAGCGACAATTTATATAGCTTTCTTACACCTTTGTCTTGCAAATCCCAAACAAGTTTTGGGTGAAATCCCAAATGTGCAGCAACTGGAATCTGTACCAAAAAGTGAAAAAGTGCACCAACTACGGCACCAATTGCCACTCCAAAAAGACCGAATTGACCCGAGAGAAAAATTATTCCCAATATTATGCTTATGTTATAAACAAGCGGGGCAAGTGCAGGCATCAAAAATCTACGATAACTTTCAAGTACCCCCGTTGTAAAAGAGCTAATCACAAAAAATATTTGCGAGAACAAAAGAACCCTGGATATATTTACGACTAGGGTAATATCCTCAGGAGAATATCCCCCACTTATTCCAAGCATATTTTTTACTTGTTGTCCGGCAAGTATGGTATATATCGGATTCAAAAAGAGAAACGCAATACTTGCAAATATTAAATAGATGACAAGTGTGATGTTGATACTACTCGAAGCCATATGCCAACCATCCTCTTCTTTCTTCTTAGTTATATAGCCTGAAAATATTGGAATAAAAGCAGCCGAAACTACCCCGAATACCAAAACTTCAAACATAATATCGGGTACATCAAAAGCGGCAAGTAGCAGATCGGTTTGCTTGGGTGCAAAATACGAAAATAAAACTCTCTGCCTTATAAATCCCAAGATCTTTGAGGCAACTATTGTCATCATAATAAGCGTTGCCGCCGATAAAATTGATGACTGCGGAGAAGTTATAATTTTTTTTCCTTTTTGTATAAAATTATTCATTTTTTTGTATTTTAAGATTTGTTGTGGTAATTAAAAAATTTGCTCTGTCGCGATAAGTGTTTATCAATAATAAGGAATGTTGCCCAAACAGCCAACAAGTACCATTATTCTATCGGCTGTACCACAACACTACTAACCATCATGTTGATATTGTAAACCCTTTCAAGTATACTCGGAAGCCAGAAATCATTTCTTGCGGTATTGATAATTTCATAAATATTTTTTAGTATCAATTAATAATATGCCAGTAACGGTAACAGCAAAAAGAGCACTCAGGGGATCAAAAAGAAAAGAAGCGGTCAATAAAAAACGCATGACCTTGCTTAGTATTGCTTTGCGTAAAGCAGTAAAAAGTCCAAACGACAAAACTCTTAAAACAGCAGTCAGTCTTCTCGACAGAGCAAACAAAAATAAGCTCATTCATAAAAATAAAGTTGCCAGGATAAAATCACGCTTGTCAAAGCTGGGTAAAAAACCCAAATCTTCACCTCAAAAAAACTCTCCAAAAAAGAGTAAATAAAACGCTAACTTCTTTCACATATCCTGATATGTTATAGTGAATTAACGGTCTTGTGAGTTCGTAATATCTCAAACTCAAGATTGCGTATTTTTGTGTAATTTATGGCTGCCCGGAAAAAAAATTCTCAAATAAATCTAATGCCACAGGAGGGTTTCTCTGCAACAACTGCAGGGAGGGTTCTCTTTTGGATTTTGTCTAGTTTCCGAATCATTGTTATCGTAACGGAAATTATTGTTATGTTTGCCTTTTTATCCCGATTCTGGTTGGACGCCAACAACACCGATTTAAATGAAGAAATTCAACAAAAAAGTTCACTTATTGCCGCACGGCAAGGTTTCGAATCCGAGTTCAGAGACGTACAAGGAAGAACGGAAATATTTGATAGTCTAACAAAAAACGAGGGTACCGTCTCCACCGCCATGGAAAATATCGTAAAAAGCCTTCCTCCTGACGTAACCCTTGAAGAGGTAGAATTTGATAAACCCTCTGTCACCATTTCAGGTTTTTCTTCGAGCGAAAGGAGCATACAGCAATTTATTGTGAATGTATCTGCCAAAAAAACCTTTACCAATATCGGACTATCGGAAATCAGTGCGGATGTCGAAAACCCGTCTATTCTTGAATTTGCTATTATTGCTGAATATAACTTATGAAACCAGGGTGGAGAGGTCAATATTTACGTTATAAAGCGTATCTTTTAAATACTGCAACACAGTACAAACAAAGACAGGATATTCGTGCTTACATTGAAATATTGCTATCTTTGGGAACAGTCACTGTTTTCTCGATCTTTGCTCTTCGACCAACTCTTATTACCATAGCAGGATTAATTAAAGATATTGAATCAAAAAAGGAAACAATTTCAGTAATGGACAAAAAAATCGACGACTTGGCCAAAGCCAAAGACGTGTATGACTCACAATTGGCCAATACCGTTTTATTAAAATCTGCCATTCCATCCGAGTCAAATCCGGACGAACTGCTTCGCCAAATTGAGGGCTTAGCTAGCAAAAACCAGGTTGAAATAATTTCGAGCTCTATCGGAGAGTCGTTTCTTGTTGGCAAGGGCGTACCCAGTGCTGAAGGTAAAAAGAGAAAGGAAACAGATACTCTTCCCACTGGAGCCAACGGTTTGGACTTCACTGTTAACTTAAGTGGCGACTATCTTCTGCTTGCCGCTTTTATTAAAGATATGGAAAGAATGCGACGGCCAGTCAAGATAGATAATCTTGCCTTTTCTCAAAAAACCGACAAAATAGATTCCGTTCTTACTTTGCAAATTACGGGAAGAGTGACTTACGTGTCACAAACTGCAAGTAGCACTGATACAAGCTTAAGATGAAAAACCCAAAACAACCAAGACTGGTCACTATCGCAATCATGACAACTATCACTGTTATCTTTTGGGTGTTTTTTAGCGTTTACAGTATTTTGACAACCAAAGTTGCCCCGTCTGTGTCGTCAGAGATTCTCGCCCCCCTGAATCCAACCCTCAACAGTACCGTACTAAATTCCCTTAGTGATAGAATCTATGTCGACGACAATGAAATTATTGGACCTGTCGTAGAAAATGAAAAAATTGTCGTAGATCAAGTTGAGATTATAACCGACGACGATCAGACAAGCGACAACGAGCCTGATTCCGCCCAGCCAACCACTGAACCTGAAAATCTACAATGAACAATAGAATACCGACACTATTGGGTATATTATCTGTAACAATAGGCGTAATTGCCGGTGTATTGTTGGTAGAAAATCGCCAGGCAACTAAACTTTATGCAGCACTCGATGCCACTCCTAAAAATGTTAGGGTAACCAACGTAAGCAATGACACTATGACAATCTCATGGACAACACTTAAACAAACCAGTGGATTGCTGGTGTGGGGTAAAAAACGAGAATCACTCGACGAAATCTCGGGATCGTCTGAAAAAACATATACTCATTCATATACATTGAGTAAACTTGAGGCAAACTCGGATTACTATTTCTTAATAAATTCAGATGGAACCAGTTTTGACAATAACGGGATACCGTGGCAAGCAAAAACCGGGCCAAAATTGGCTCGGTCTCCACACAGTTTTACAATTTCAGGTTCAGTCATCGACAGAAGCGGAGCACCGGTTAGTGAAGCTTTAGTATACGTGGTGATCGGTGGCGGAAGTCCAATGTCTACTCAGACATCGGAAAACGGTAATTGGGTACTTGCGATTTCTGAAGCTAGGGAACAAAACCTCATGTCATACGTTAATATTGACCCCGAGAAAACGGTAATCCAACTTCATGTTCAAACCGGAAAAGATGCGGTAACTTCCGGCCAACTGCGGCTAAAATCTGCTCAACCCGCTCCAAGGATAATCCTTGGAGATATCGAAGCGTTTAAAAATTCTCTCCCAGAAAATCTTGGTACTTTACCCGAAGCAAAGGTTATTTTATCGACCGAAAACGAACCCATAACCGGATTTGGAGAATTGATAAACGCGACAGAATGAACTATTGACTTATAAGGTCGTTTATTTCTAAGATGAAATAGTGGTTTTTACGCTTTAATACATTTTATGCTTGACGATAACAAAAAAACGATTAACACAGCCAAAGTAGACGACAGTTCTTCGAATTCGTTGGATCCGGAAACCAAAACTGATGATGGCAAGGATGCGAAAATACTAGACACCCAAACAAACGATCCCTTTGTCACTTCTGCCAGTAACTTTGTAAACACGGATACCGCCTCAGTCAAATCTCCACCAAAAACAATAGCGACAATCTTGGGAATTGTATTGCTCGTTGCCGGTGTTGCCGCCGGAGTATATCTTGTTAACCAACAAACAAAGGTAACCACAAAAGCATGGGATTGCAAAAATTATGTCTTCGAAGTATCGCAGGACGGAGTGGTAATAACCCGCAATGGATCAACGAGAAATGAACCCTTGCAAAAAGCAGAGGTCAAAATTAACGGTAGTTTAATAGCAACCCTGGATGTCCCTGCGCTAAACGCCGGTGATGCTGCAACTCTCGGCAACGTACCCGTACCCAGTGACGCATTTACTTGGGAAGTTATAGGTACGAAAGACTGCGAAAATTCGGGTAGTTATGGTTCCGAAGACCCAAGCCCAACTACACCTGAGAGCAAGGTCAGTGCCCAATGTAATTTGGTTAGTGTTTACGATTCATCCTGGAATAAATTAAGCAATGCGGAACTTACCAAACTAAAGGCTGGGGTTAAAGTTCGCTTCGCGGTATCTGGTTCTACAAATTCCGGAAGTATTGAAAAAGCCCGATTTACGGTTAACGGCGCTCTTAAACCTGAAACCAATGTTAAAAAACCGGGAACTGAGGAATTTTATTATGAATATCAAATTCCAGAAGACACAGCAAACTTTAGCGTAAAGGCTGAACTTTTTCATTCTGAGCTTGGATGGTTTTAACTAACTGGTTATGAACAAATTTATTAAAGACAAGGGCGCGACAATTCTGGTAGTTGTTGCTACTGTTATTCTTGCGGGAGTTGCTATTTTTACGGCACTCAGGTTGTATCAAGTTAGACAACAGGCGGTTTCACCCGCTTCGCCGGAAAGCCGTCCGGAAGCCGCATCTGGATGGGAGGAATGCAGAATTGGCACACCCACTCATAATACTCAAGTTTGCAGAGAACGAGCCGAAGCATTCAAGGGCACAAGTGGTCCTTCAGGTGGAGACGATTCTGCCTGGTTTACGTGGGGTAAAAATCCTCCAAACCCCTTAAGCGGAGACACTTTGTGCGGACTTGCTCCTTCTGTTTGCACCGGTGGTACAAATGCTTGTGTTGTTGTTAACTTTGTCTTGGAAGAAGAAACACCGACACCAACAACTCCCAAAACAACCATAACGTTAACCCCGTCACCAACCAACACGGTTACACCATCACCGACCAATACTGTTACCAACACACCTGGGCCATCCGCAACACCCACGTCTTCACCGACACCAACTACCAAACAAGTCGGTGGACCAAGTGCAACAATAACGCCAACAAAAGTTCCTGTGACAAGTACAACGCTTACTCCTTCCGAACCAGAACTACCGCCCGCCGGTGTTGGTATGCCGACCCTTATTGCAACCGCAATTGGTGGATTACTGATTCTTTTATCATTAGTTCTTGCCTTCTAGTCTAAGTTATTTGGAGTTATACTTTCTTTGTGAACTACATAAGTAAATACAAATACCAAATTCTGTGCGTAATTATTTTGATAGGCGGATTTTTTAGATTATTCAAATCCGATTGGGGAGAAGGTATTTTTTATCATCCCGATGAATACCACATTGTATCGGCTGTAAATAGAATCAATCTTCCCGAAAAGGCCAACCCTGAAATGTTTTCTTATGGGTCATCAACTGTATATTTAATTTACTTTGTAAAAAATATTGTCGAGAGGATTACCAATACCCCCCCTAATGTCTTTCTTGTCGGTAGAACACTTGCAGGCATATTCTCCACCGCAACACTATTTGTTATATATATGCTTTCCGAAAAAATATTTAAGAATACACCCCGCTCGCTTCTTGCAACATTATTAGTTGCCTTTACTCCGGGACTAATCCAACAAGCTCATTTCACAACCCCTGAGTCATTTTTAATTTTCTGGATATTTCTTTGTATTCTGTTGTTCACACATTGGATACACAGAGGTAATAAAATAAGCATCATCTTTTCGGCCATATGCCTTGGGATTGCAATAGGAACAAAAATAACCGCACTTTTTGTTTACCCCGTTTTTGCACTCTCTGTCTTTATACCAAGTGGAGAAAACCCAACCGCCAACTTCTTCAATAAATTGCTTAAGCTAATTATTCTAACAGCAATCGTGGTACTATCGTTTCTAACAGTTTTCCCTTACAGTTTGTTGGATAAAACCAATTTTCTGAGTTCTCTCGATTACGAAACCGCCGTCGGTAGGGGATCGTTGATAGTTTTTTACACTCGACAATTCATTGACACTTCTCCGATCATTTTTCACTTTTACAAAGTTTTCCCGTATGCGCTTGGAATCCCCATGATGCTAGCCGGTGCAATGGGATGTGTATATATGTTCATCAATACTTTGCGCTCTAAAGAAAAAACTACCAAGAATACAAGTATTATTATACTGGCTTCTTTTCTAACATTGCTGGCTGGAAATGTATTTTTACATGTAAAATGGACTCGCTTTGTGGCACCTACTTTCCCCTTCTTTTCAATATTTTGTGTTTATTTGATCGGTTTAATCAAACATTCTAAAGGTCTATTGGGTACATATGTCGCACTTTTATGTGTTTTAACAGCGCTTTGGTCGGGAATGTTTTTTTCGATATACCGTAATTCCGATACGAGGGCTAGCGCAAACGTCTGGATTAACAAAAATATTCCAACAGACTCCGTAATACTAACAGAATCAGGAAATACTTACGAAGTACCTCTTTCCGGAACGTACACCAAAATTCCATTTGATTTTTACAATCTAGAAAATAATTTGGTTAATCAAAGTATGCTAGTAGATAATTTACTAATTGCCGATTATTTTATAGTCCAAAGCAGGCGGGTCTATGCAAATTCCGTCAGACTTGAGAATCTGTTTCCTTTTACCAGCAATTTTTATACACAACTTTTTAATGGCAATCTGGGATTTGAAAAAGTTGCGACTTTTAACTCATATCCCACACTACGTCTGGGAGGACGTGTTTGGTCTATTGACGATGAAAAAGCCGAGGAAACATGGTCAGTCTTTGACCACCCCGTACTTGTAATTTATAAAAAAACAACCAACTCGACCAAAAACTTTTATGAAAAAATACTTTAATTCACCAGTTTTAATAACATTCATTTTGGTTTTGATAATTAGTCTTGCATTATTGCTAAGATTTAACAGTTTGAATTGGGATCAAAATCAACATCTTCATCCTGATGAAAGATTTCTCACAATGGTAACAAACGATGTTTCTCTACCAAGTAATCTAAACACTTACTTAAATCCTGATGTTTCACCCCTTAACCCCTATAACGCCGGATATACATTTTATGTTTACGGTACTCTACCGTTAACACTTACAAAAATAGTTTCGCAATATATTACATTTGACAATTTTACTTACAACAACATTACGCTTGTCGGAAGGCTTTTGTCTGCTTTAGTGGATGTACTTACGGTTTTGATTATCTTCAAAATCGGGCAAAAAATATTTGGTGATAAGGCTGGTCTAATTGCAAGTTTTATCTATGCCACTTCTGTTCTACCAATACAACTCTCTCATTTCTATGCAGTTGACACATTCTTGGTTTTCTTTGCGACCTTGGCATTTTTCTTTATGGTAAATTATGTATATACAAAAACATCCGTTAGTATCATTTTAGCGGGGACAGCATTTGGACTTTCCATTGCTTCAAAAATATCTGCACTTACCTTTTTACCATTTCTTGTTGCGCCAATTATATTTACGGCATTAAAACGAAATAAATATCTATATCCACTGCTGCACCTAATGCTGTTTATTGGGGTAACATATTTGGTGTTACGTCTAGTTGATCCAAGAATATTTACCAATGATTACACTAGCTTCAGAATCAATGATGTGTTTATTGAAAACATTAAACAATTAGAATCCTACAACAAGCCGGATATCCATTTTCCCCCGGCAGTTCAATGGATTAAAACAAAATCTTTTACTTATCCTGCCGGGAATATGTTTTTCTGGGGTTGGGGTGTTCCACTTTTTGTAACAATTTTCATGTCAATTGTGTTTACTTCCATAAAAATATTCGGTTATGTTTTTCAAAATATTTCCAAACCAACATTACTTGTAAGAAATATGGACTATTCATATTTTTTTCTAGTTGTAATAATGTCTTGGATAATGTTTTTGTTCATCTATCAGGGTCAACAATTTGCAAAAGCATTACGCTATTTTTATCCCATGTACCCCTTTTCGGCTCTAATCGCCGGAAATTTTATTACAGTGCTACTTAACAAATTACCTGTAAGTCTGAAATTATCGACAACAATTTCGTTTTTGATACTACTCTTATTATGGCCAATGTCTTTTTCGGCGATTTATTCAAAAAATCACACACGAATCTCGGCAAGTAAGTGGATATATGAAAATGTACCCCAAGGTTCGGTTATAACTTGTGAATACTGGGACGACTGCCTTCCCTTAACGCTTGGTGACAACAACATACATAATTACACAACCCAAACACTTTCTTTGTTTGAGGAAGACACTGAAGAAAAGTGGAATCGAATAACTAAAGAATTAGAAACAGTAGATTACTTGGTTTTATCATCCAACAGACTCTGGGGTTCAATCACCAAAGTTCCCGAATTATATCCAGTTACTTCAAAATTTTATAACGATTTGTTTACCAACAAACTTCACTTTATTAAAGTGGCGGAGTTTACCTCTTTTCCCACTTTACCAGTAGTAAACATAATCATTAATGATACTTCATCGGATGAAACATTTACAGTATATGATCATCCGGTGGTCATGATTTTTAAAAGGATTTAATGTTTTTCCAACTCAAAGTATATTGCTGCTGCTTTGCTTAGGGAAACGCTTTTTTGCGATAAATTATCTATAAATTTGTAAACGGGCAAAATATCAAACACACCGGGAAACAATACCCACTTTTTAAATAATTTGTACGTCATCAAATTGGGAATAGATATGTAGTGCAAAAAATCCATCCACCAACTCGCACGTTTGTCCATATATCCAATTGATGAATTAATTGTAAATCCCGACGCTTTGAATAGACGACACCATGCATTGTAATCTGGAAGTTGCACGTGTACTTGTACTCTTCGCATCCATTTCCCGTAATAGTCTTTAGAGAGGACATTTCCTGCGAGATAATCCTCCCACTTATTGGTCATTACCGTACAATAGAATTTTCCGTTTGGCTTAAGGACTCTGTGGATTTCGTGTAAATTACTTTCTAAATACACAACATGTTCCAACACACAATTTGAAAATACCGTAGAGAATGTGTTTTTAGGAAACGGTAACTTTACACCATCGTAACAAATTACTTTGCGATAAGCTTTACTTTCATTGGCATACGTTAGTACTTTTTCTGCAACATCCACCCCACAATCAATTTTTCCCTGAGTAGGATAAACAACTGTTTTTGCATAAAAACCATCTCCACAACCAAAATCAAGTACAGGTCTTTTATAAGGCAGACCGGGTACAAAAAGTTTTGCTTCTTTGCTTCTGATTACCGATATGAATAATGGTTTATTTTTTAGATATATTTTTGAATAACTCACCATATGCGTTGATCGTGTTGTGATAATTAAAAATCGCTTGTATTGTTTTTTGGGATTTAACGTACTTTTTTCGACTTGTTAATATCTTGGTAATTTTGCTGGCAATAGACTTACTGTCTCTAATTTCAGCCAGTTCTCCCATTCCACTTAATACAATCGGCATTCTGACCCCTGGCATATTGCTTGCAACAACCGGACAACCTGAAAGCATTGCTTCAACCTGGACAAAGCCAAAACTTTCTATTCGCTCAATGGACGGGAGGACTAGTATGTCCAGCATTGAATAAAAATCAGCCATTTCTAATTCGTTCAGCGCACCTAAATATATAATTTTACTTTTATATTTCTTGTATAATTTGTTAAATTCTTCTTCAAACCCTCCGCCTATCACTTCTTTTTTAGGACCGGCAATAAATATTTTTAGGTTACTCGTAATCTTTTTATCGATATGGGTAATTGCTTCCAGCAAATATTTTATTCCTTTTTCGCGTGCAACTCTTCCCGCAAACCCAATTTTGGGATGTATCCCTTTGTAAATTCTTGCCATTTTTTTCTTCGCCACAACAACCTTCACGGGAGGTAAAATATAAACCAATTTATCTTTGAAGTGTTTCAAATAAACGGAACTATCGGCATAGTCCTTTGTGTAAACCACAATCTTATCTGCCAACATGCCACTAATCAACAGGGATAAATATGTTATCCGTTCGGTAATTTGATTAATTAAACCAGGCCAGTTGGACAAATCGCAGTGATGAGTAATTATTACTTTTCTTCGGAGTAGTTTTGCTAATATAACCAGAATTACTATTTCAAATGATGGAATGTGACAATTAACGACATCTGCTTCTTTTACCGATTTGTAAGCTTCAAGTACATATGTTGGCATAATCGCCCCACGTCCAATTTTAAAAGGTGTCCACACTCTCTTCACCGAAACATTATTCTCCTTACTTTTATATTCCAACTCGCCGGTGTGTCTTGAAGTAATGACTTCCACCTTATGTCCCTGACTTGCCAAACTTTCGGCTAGATTTTTAGCGTATATCGAAAGTCCGCTTACATTGGGGTAATAATATGAAATTCCTATTAATATTCTCATGAGTTTACAAATCTCTTTAGTTTATTGTTTGATTTATCGACAACAACTGTTCTAAGATTTTTGAATCTTCTTTTCAAGTAATTAACTAGGGCTTTATCATCATCAATCAGAATATCAATTTTTAATTTATTGATCATCGCTTCTTTGAACACATGCGGTTGATCATCGTTTTCATTTAAATATATTTTTTCAAAAAGGTCGTTTATTCCATAGTGATTGATCCATTGTTTTGTACGTTTAATTAAAAACGAATATCTACTTGAGACGGCAAAAACACAATATCTTTCATCCTCGGCAAGTTTTCTTATCAATGCGATGTTAGTGTTAATTGGTGGTCTAATAAGAGGGTGGTGACTCAAAATCCGCACATATTGCTCATACTTTTTAGGGAATCTATACTCTAGTTTTCTTTTTTTGTGTGATCTATAAAGCCATTCGATAATTTTTTGGGGTATTATCGGTGGTTTGTCGATAATTACTCCATCAAGGTCAATTCCAATATTTATTTTTGTTTTTGGATGCGCCATTAGAGTATTATACTGTATGTACATGGGATCTGATTCAACATATATTTTGTGGTGGTGGTTTCTGTTTCTATTTTTAAGTTTATCAAGTTTACCCTTGATGTCGTTATTGTTCCAAAAATTTCTTGATGTTGGTTATGGTTTTTCGAAAACACTTGGTCTCCTTTTCGTATCTTACTTAGTGTTTCTTGTGAGTATTTTTAAAATCGCTCCCTTCACGCAAATTACCATAGTTGCTGTTTTTATCTTGTATGCACTTTTCAATCTAATAATCTACACTCGACACAAAAAAACAATCACCGACAACTTGCGCATCAAGATAAGGATTATTGTGGCTCAGGAAATTATTTTTACGACCGGATATTTGTATTGGGTACTCGTTAGAGGATACCAACCAGACATTAACGGTTTAGAAAAATTCATGGATTTTGGGTTCATTAATTCAATACTTAATTCGACATACTTACCACCGAAAGACATGTGGTTTTCCGGAAGTTCAATAAATTACTACTGGTTTGGTCATTATGTAACTGCACTTATCACTAAAATATCGTTTATACCATCAAGCGTAACTTACAATTTGATGTTGGCAACGATTATGGGATTAACTCTCAATGGTGCATTTTCGATTTCGGGCACTCTAGTCACATTGCTTGGGAGTAAAGTTAAAATCAGATATGCGTTTGCTGCCGGTATATTGTCTGCCCTAATGCTTACTTTTGCCGGTAATTTCCATACCCTGTTTTTTTACGGGCGAAGTTATTATCAAAGTCTTCAGTCCACCACCAACTGTAGTACGCTGAATGAGTGTATCGAGTCTGTCTTGAACCATGAGGTAAATTATTGGTATCCTGATGCCACTCGGTTTATTGGATATGACCCCGAAACAAACGATAAAACAATTCACGAATTCCCCATGTATTCTTTTGTCGTGTCAGATCTTCATGCACACTTACTGAACCTTCCTTTTGTTTTGCTGTTACTTGCATTGTTAACCAAGTTTGTATTTGTTAAAAACAAACTGTTTAATCTTTCGCTAGCAGTTTTACCGGTTGGTGTACTTTTGGGGATATTCTTTATGACAAACACTTGGGATGTCGGAAATTATCTGCTGGTTACCGGTTTGGTGTTGGGTATTTTAAATCTCCATTACAAATTACTTAATCAAAAAAAATTGCTAAAAGCGCTGTTTTTAGCTATTTATGAAACGTTGATTCTCCTAATTGTTGCCATCATTGTTGCCGTCATTGTTTTTTTCCCTTTCTATGTCAACTTTATATCAATAGCACAAGGGCTGGATTTCGTAAAATCGTATACTCCGGTCTGGCAACTCCTTGTTTTATGGGGTCTTCCAATAATGTTAACACTTAGCATGGCCAGTGTTTTAGTTAAGTCCAAAAAAATTTCAAATATCACGAGGGTGGATGTGTATGTTTTTTCTTTACTAATCGCGTCGCTTATTTTAATAGTAATTCCGGAAGTTGTTTTTCTTAAAGATATCTACTCGGCAACTCACCACAGGGCAAATACAATGTTTAAACTAACGTATCAAGCATTTGTTTTAAGCTACTTGGTAAGCGGCTATGTCGCTATCAGGGCAACACTTGCGCCAAAAAAGAAAGCATCAAAAATTGGAATAATTATTTTCTTTGGAATTATATATTCACTACTTCTACAATATCCTCGCTTTTCTATCGATTCATATTACGCCAAATTACAAGACTATAAGGGCACTGCGGGGGACACATGGCTTAAATATAGTTATCCCGACGAATATAATATAATACAGTGGTTAAACTCCAATAAAACAGGTCAACCAACGATATTGGAAGCACCCGGTGATAGTTATACCGATTTCAACGTCATATCGTCTTACACCGGATTGCCAACCGTGTCGGGGTGGTATGTGCATGAATGGCTCTGGAGAGGTGATGCCTCATTTCCGCAAAATAGGGTGAACGATATTGCCATAATATATACATCACCTGATGTAACACTTGTCAAAAGTCTTCTGGAAAAATATCAAGTGAAATACATTATTGTCGGAACATTTGAAAGACAGAAATATTTAAATGTTAATACTTATGTATTTGAAGGGATAGCTAAAAAAGTGTTTCAATCGGGAGCTTCATTAATATACGAGGTAATCTGAATCTCCACTTATTTCACCAGTTATGTGTTAAATTACAATTCTCATTTATTTGACAATCTGCCCATGTATGAACTTCATTCCAAACAAATTTACCATCCTCGGTAATGATACGTGGTGTAAATACATATAGATTATCGTAATCAGGACTAATTTGAGGGTTAATCAATAGATCTTCCGGAATTACATTTGTCGACATATCATCTTGTGCTTCGTATATTCGTCGTGCCAATATTGCAAGTGCACTTGGATCCAGGGTGGTCTGCGTGTGGTATGTGACTATGTCGATAAGTGAACGAATTTTTTTTGGTGACAGCAATATTTCTTTGCTTAATACCTTTTCTTCTATGCTTTTTATTATCGCTTGTTGACGTAGACTGCGTGCAAAATCAGTACCCTCATCTCCATCGGCATTTCTTGAGCGTACATACTTGAGAGCTAAGGCGCCATCCATGTGTTTAACACCCTTTTCAAAGACGATGGTTTCATACCTGCACATTAAACTTACGTCTCCGTTACAATCGTCGTTCTCCCTACCTTTTATCGGATATTTGTTGTCAACAAAAGCATTTTTGACATCAACCTCTATTCCACCAATTTCATCGATTATTTTTTCAAACACCGTGAAATCAACAACCACGCTATAATGAACCGGTTGCCCCAATACCTCTTCTACAGCCGACTCGGCTAGTACAATTCCTCCGCCGGCTTGTTTTTTGTTTCCCCAATAGTAAGCACTATTTAACTTAGCTCTTAACTCAGGTATCCAAATATCTCTTGGTAGTGATATCATAACAATTTTTGATCGAGTGTGGTTCACGGAGACAAACATCATCGTGTCAGTCAGCTCCGGCGCTTCATGACCTTCACCACCTTTCCCTAAAATCAATATGTTTGTTTTGGAGTCATTGCTTTGCATCTTTTCGACTGGAGCAAATATAAAATCGGACGCTAATGACAAATAAAAGTCGGCCCCTGTCGTTTTTAAAATTAATCCTATAAATAAAACGACCAGATATACTAGCGCTATAAATCCAAGAACAAGTGACGTCCTGATAACCCAAACATGCTTAAAAAGCTTTCTTTTTAGTTTAATAATAAACCTGTTTTTTCTTTTGGTTTGTTTACCAAGTGGCAACGGTGTCTTGTCAATTGTTTGGCTATGCGGTGTGTTGTCCATGTTAGAATAATAAACACTTGCGGAAGTGCTCTTTGTATTAAGTCGCTACTAATTGTAAAGTGTAAAGCGATGGCAAACAAGTTACTTGAAAATTTAAATACCAAACAACAAGAGGCGGTTGTATTTAGCGGCGGACCTTTACTTATTTTGGCTGGTGCAGGTAGTGGTAAAACACGAGTATTGACTCATCGAGCAGCATGGTTTGTAGAAAATAAAATTGCCAAACCGCAAAATATTTTACTGCTTACTTTTACCAACAAAGCAGCAGGTGAAATGAAAGACAGAATAGACAAGCTTACAAACAATGCCCCTTCTTTCGCGGGTACTTTTCATTCATTTTGCGTGCGACTACTGCGCACCGACGGTGTAAAGATCGGCATACCCTCGCAATTTATCATCTACGATGAAACCGACCGCAAAGACGCAATTCGAGAAGTTCTTGACAAATTGGACATCTCCGACGATTCATACAAGCCAGCTTCAATTGCGCATCAGATTTCCGATGCCAA
The DNA here is from genome assembly GCA_016700095.1 of Candidatus Woesebacteria bacterium. Lineage (NCBI taxonomy): Bacteria > Candidatus Woeseibacteriota > Candidatus Woesebacteria bacterium. The sequence goes on from CP065002.1 coordinate 33,133, forward strand.
GAGCCAAATGTTAACACCCCTTGCTTACTCCGAGATAGTAAGAGGTGAATTCCAGGAAGTTGTTTTTAAGGTGTACTTGGAATATGAAAAAATGCTTAAAGAAATCGGAGCATTGGATTTTGACGATTTGTTGTTAAACGGAGTACGGCTTCTCAAGGAAGATCTGCCGACAAGGGACAAATGGCAAAAACAATTGACTCACATTCTAGTTGATGAATGGCAAGACACCAATAAAATTCAATACAATCTCACCAAACTTCTTGTCGGAAAGGGAAATAATATAACTGCAGTTGGAGACGCCAGCCAATCTATCTATTCCTGGCGCGGAGCCGATTACAAAAATATTAATTATTTAATGGATGATTATCCGGGCATAAAAGTAATCAACCTTGAGAGAAACTACCGATCAACCGAAAACATATTAAGCGCAGCTAATTCGATTATTAAAAAAAATCAGAGCCATCCAGTTTTGGAACTTTGGACTGAAAAAGGAAAGGGTGAAAAAATTAAATTGTATAGAGCAGGAAACGGTTTGGATGAGGCACAGTTTGTTGTCGACGAAATCCAAAAACTGACTAAACTAAACAAACAAAGTACATTAAGTGATTATGCAATTTTGTATAGAACAAATGCGCAATCACGCGTACTCGAGGAAGCTCTTCTACATGCAGGCGTACCATATACCCTAGTGGGGGGAACAAATTTCTATGATCGCCGTGAAGTCAAAGACATTATCGGATATTTGAGACTGTTAATAAACGACAAGGACACGGTCTCTCGAAAAAGAATCGAAAAATTGGGTAAAAATCGCCTCAAGAGTTTTGACAATTTCACAAGCAGTATAGCAAAAAAAATTACTTCACTAACGACCATTGAAATTATGGATGGATTAATCGCAAGTATAAACTATCTTGAGAAGTTTAAAAGAGATTCGGAGGAGAATCTCCAAAGACTGGAGAATATCAAAGAGTTGCGAAGTGTAGCTAGTGAATTTCCAGTTCTTTCGGATTTTCTGGAAAACGTAAGCCTGGTTGAAGCTGAACAAAAAAGTAAAAACACAATCGACTCAATACTGGGTGAGGCTGAAGGCAGGGTTACACTTATGACCCTGCATGCCGCCAAGGGTCTAGAATATCCGGTTGTTTTTATGGTCGGCATGGAAGAAGGGCTCTTTCCTCATTCCAGAAGCTTGTGGGATATAAACGAATTGGAAGAAGAACGAAGACTTGCCTATGTGGGTATAACACGTGCCATGAACACTCTTTACCTTACCTTTGCAAACCGCAGGCTTTACTTTGGCCTAAGAACTTCAAATCCTCCGTCCAGATTTATTATTGACATTCCCGAAGAGTTAATTGAAAGCTCAGTGGACACATCTTTCATTGACAGATCCTTTGATCCATCGCAAAACTTCTAACGTTCTTAAACACAAGATGTGACCAATCCATAACTAGGTTGTTCGGGTCAAATAAAGCATTTCCAGCAAGCTTCTTCATTGGTAACAAATATTAATACAAAGGCTTTACCTTAACTGCTGATTCGGACATTAAACAAAAATTAACCAGTTTGCCATCACCGCAGTACATCCACTTACACACTAAAGGATTCCGATAACTAAACACTAACGCCTATATGAAATCTGTTGATACTGATTTGCTCCATCAACACTTCCAAGGCTCCTAAGGTATAATAACTTATGACCCCAAACAAATCAGAAATAAACAAAGTCGCTACTCACCCTTTGCAATCGTGGGAATGGGGGGAGTTTAGAAAAGAGTGGGGCAACGAGGTTGTCAGGCTTCCTTTTGGTCAGCTAATGCTACATAAAATTCCAAAAACAAATTACAAAGTTGCTACCTTTATCAAAGGTCCTAAACCAAACCAGTCTCAGTTAGACACACTTAAAAAAATCGCCAAGGAAAACAATTATATATTTATTAAGCTTGAACCAAATATCAGGCATAACAAAAATAGCGAAATATTGTTAAAAAAATCAAACGCCAGACAGGGCAAGACGCTTTTTACTCCCACCACCTTCTGGATAGATTTAACAAGAAATGAAGACGATGTAATGAAATCATTTGAATCTAAGACTCGCTACAATATTCGTCTTGCTCAAAAAAACGGCGTAGAAGTTGTTGAGGATAACTCCGGCAAGGCTTTTGAGAAATATCTTAAATTAACAAAAGAAACGGTAGAACGTCAAAAGTTTTATGCTCATTCAGAAAAATATCACAGACTCATGTGGGAACATTTACACACCTCAATGTCCGTTAACCCAATAGCAAGACTATTAACAGCCAAATACCGAGGAGAAATCATAACAACGTGGATCGTTTTTGTTTGGAAAGATTTTCTTTATTATCCGTACGGAGCGTCGACCTTCAAGCACAAAAATATCATGGCCAACAATCTCATGATGTGGGAAGCAATAAGGTATGGACAAAAAAACAACTTAAAAACTTTTGATCTTTGGGGGCGAGAGCCCGGTAAGGGGTTTACAAAGTTCAAGGAAGGTTATAAGCCCGAAATTGTTAGATTTATTGGCACATGGGACCTCGTTACCAGCAAACTTTATTCCACCTATAAACTCATCGATCAGACTAGGTGGTTTTTTCTTAGAAATAAAGCCAAGATCTCCAGGCCTACTTTTTAATATTGCAATTACCAACCCTAATCAAAATAGAAGGGGAGAGGTCAGTGGTAATTAGGATAGCTGCTTAAAATTTAAAAAGGAAAATAATTTCTTAGTGCAACTTAAGTTGGCATATTAATTATTGTATTAATGTTAAATAAGTCGAAACACAAGTTTCACAAACAAAGATTGTTAATTGTTTTCACGATATGTATATATTATTCTTTCACGCGATGCGTTTATTGTTGCCCGAGTTATCCACAAACATCAAATAATATATACGTCGCACAATAATTGTGTTGATATAGTTAGATATATCCTATAATTAAGTAACTGAATTAATCAACCACAGGAACTTGAAACAGTAATACCGGTGTCACATTATTTTTCAAAGCTTTCCCCTCTTCCCCACCTCCGGCATGGTCCACTTTGTCACCCGTTTCCACACACTAAAGAATCAGTGTAAGCTTATTACGTCGTACAATATTAATTTAATATAATCTCTGGGGACTTTTTACTTATCCGATAAACAAAAATTGCTGAATTCACAATCTTTCTGGCAAATATAACTATGAGAACAAGAAAAATCCGAATTTTCGATATCTTCTCTTATCCTGAATATCTTGTTTTCAAAATCACTTAGCTGATCCGCACCTCTTACAGACGTTATCATGCTTTGGTTTTCAAAGTAATACAGGCAAAGTATGATTTTTTCTGCCGTGACATTAAACGGTGGTTCTTTTATTTTACTTGCGGCCAGTGCATAAAAAGTCAACTGGTCGTTTTTGTCTACTTCGCGTTGACTTGGTACGTCTTCGCTTGTTTTATAATCAACAATTCGCAAAACACCTTGCGGTAATCTATCAATTCTGTCGATTTTCCCGCCAATTTTTAGACTTCTCCCCTTGTGTTTTGGATCTGTCAGATTAACCAGAAAAGAATGCTCAACGGCAATCGGCAAACTCTGTTTACGAAAGCTTTTTAACACATAGTCTTGTATGTATGCCCTACCCTTCTTTCTATATAAATCTTCGTGTATTTTGTGGGTAAATCCTTCGCTGACCCAGTTTTTTTCAAGAAATTCTTGAGCAAGTTTATCGGTAACATTTACACCATTTACCGCATGTTTATAGATATCGTTTAGCGTCTGATGAATCGCAACACCAAAGGAAATCGGGGCAGTTTTCGGAGTTGGAACATTTAATAAATATTTCAGCTTGTAATGCAAAGGGCATATTTCGAAGGTTTGAATCTGCGAATAGGACAAATAATCAATGTGGAGTTTTTCATTTACCTGCTCCACCTTGCGGTCGTCGGTTTTTTTGTAATCGGCAAACGATAATTGAACGGAGTTTTCCACCTCACTACGGATAGCTTCGTCTCCAAGTGTCTCAAAGATAAACGGAGATAGTCTTTTGGTGCGTTTTCCCTCTCCATAATAATCCGCCGCTGTTAAATAGAGTTTTTCTTGTGCTCTTGTTACTCCCACGTAACAAAGCCGTCTTTCTTCTTGAAGATGGTGATCACCCGAGGATACAACTTCCTTAATAAGCCCATCCGGAATTGGAATCTGGTCTTTCCTGTCGGATGTCGGGAATCGTTGTGATACTAAATTTACCAAAAAGACACATGGAAATTCCAATCCCTTGCTTGAATGTATTGTTAGTATGTTTACAGCATTGTTGTTTATCCAATCAATTTCTGCGGCAGCAGGCGATTCACCCTCCTCAATCATTAAGTCAATCCACTCGACAACACTTTGAACATTAGCGTTTTCTGTTTTTGTTTCAAAGTTTTTCAGCTTATCGAAAAATTTAGAGATGTTTTTCGTAATCTTCTCAACATCCGGTGTATCTGGGTCGAGAAGTCTTTTTAACATTCCGGTTTCATCTAACAATGTATAAACCAAACTACCCGCTGTACTTTTTTCACTTAATTCAATATGGCGCTGAAGTAACTTGTAAATTTTTGTTATTCCAGATTTACCTTTGGTAATACTTATATCTCGTAGGTCATCTTCCAAAACCTCAAAAAGTGATTTGTTTTTCTTTCTGGCGTAGCTTGTTATTTTTTTCAAGTCTCTGACATTAATTGCAAAATAGTCGGAAGCAATAAGCCTAAAAAGTGACAAGGAATCATCGGGGTCATTTACTACTTTTAAGTACGCAATTATTTCTTGAATTTCTTTTTGCAAGAAAAGCTTCCCCGGTCCTAAAAACTGATAGGGAATATTTTTTCTTGCCAACGCGTTTATAAAACTACTGGCATGATCATTTGCGCGAACGAGAATTGCAACATCGTTATATTGATAGTCATCCCTAGTCATTCTAAATATTTCATCAGCAACTACTCGCGCCTCGTTTTCGGCGTTTGCTTCGTGAATGAACTTTACTTCCCCCTTACCGGCAATTTTTGATATCAGTTTCTTGTTTATTTTTTCAACTACTTCCAATCGGTCGGGGTTGTTGAATTGAATTAGATTGTAAGCATTATCCAATATTTCTTGCCTTGATCTGTAATTATTAATTAAGGTAATTGTTTTTACTTTTGGAAAACTGTTCCTGAACTGGATTGCGTTTGATACCGCCGCTCCTCGAAATCTATAAATCGACTGATCATCGTCAAGAACTACTGTTATATTTTCGTCGTCGTTTGCTAACATCTTTACCAATTCGTTTTGGGCAATATTGGTATCTTGATATTCATCAACTAAAATATATGAAAATTTCTTTTGGTAATTCATGAGGATATTTGGACGTACTCTGAATAATTTCAAGGTATTGGTTATTAAATCACCGAAGTCCATTTTTCCTTCATGTATTTTTAGATCGCAGTACTTTTTGTAAGCATTTGAAAGCTCGTTCCACTTTTTTACTTCGATTTGTTCATCTTCGGTATGTTTTTTGTTGTCGTTACTTTTAACCCAATCGCAATATTGATCAGCTGTAACGTCCTCGTCTTGAAGACGACTAAAATGCTGACACAAACCTTTAATAAATTTGTTTGGATTTCCGAGTGGGCGGTAATACTTAAAATCAAAATCGTAAAGATGTTTGGTTATAAAACGCATCGTTTCCGAAGTTGTCATAAGATCATACGACGTAGTAAGCCCAATCGCTAACGCTTCCTGGCGAAGTATGCGGTCACAGAACGAATGAAAGGTAGAAATCCACATTTGTGAATAACCCAACGAAAGGGCAACATCAATCCTCTCCTCCATTTCACTTGCTGCTTTTTCGGTAAACGTAAGGGCAAGAATGTCGGATGGATTGATACCACGATTCATAATTAAGTATTTAATTCTCTCGACAATCACAGTGGTTTTCCCAGTACCTGCACCCGCAACCACCATAAGTGGACCTTTGTTGTGCTTAACACACTTAAGCTGTTCGTTATTTAGTTTTTGGTAAGTGTCCATAAATTAGTGTTAGAATAACACAATTTCTTGATACGGGTTATAAGTGAGGTATAAAATTTACGGTTTCTTTTGTTCTAACAGCTTATTCTTGTCATCGTCTACACTTAACTCTTTAGTGTTTGAGATTTTTTGCCCTAATTGCGCATAGCCTGTCAAAACATTACCCATCATCGCATGGGCGTTATTCACATGTTTTTGTAAAGTAAACAAATTCTCGTCGACTTTATAATAGTCTTTCTGGATTGCTCGTAGCATTGCAAACACTTCTCTAGCTTTATTTTCAATTTTTTGGCCTTCAAACGACAGAAGCAGAGTTTGTAAGTGGGCATACAAAGTTGTCGGAGAAACGGGATACACCCTCGCCAGCTGAGCATCGGACATTAAACCAACATCATTTACCATTTCATAATAAACAGCCTCCGAAGGAATATACATAAGGGCAAAATCCATTGTTCCTTCTTCAGGTAATATATATTTTCTGGAGATATCGCCAATGTGTTTTTTTATATCTTTCCTGAATAATTTAGTATATGCCTCACGCTCTGTTGCCTTTACTGCCGAAGCCAGTTTTGCAAAGTTCTCCATTGGAAACTTAGAATCGATTGGCAGTATTCCGGCACTGGTTTTAATTGCCGCGTCGACTTTCTCCCCTGATTTGAAAGTGTATTGCAGAGAAAATGTCGACTTTGGAAACATTTGACCAATCAAATCTTTCAGAACTTGCTCGCCAATATTACCTCTTAGTTTTGGGCTCGCAAGAAATTGCTGCAATTCTTTAATTCCGCGACCTATCTCACTCATCTCACCAAGATTTCGTTGCACTTCTCCAATTACTTTGGCTGCGTTGTCTAATCTCAAATTAAAATTATTTGACGAATCGCGGATGGATTCGGAAAATTGTTTGCTCTGTAAATCAAGGCGTACATTTGTCGTTTTGAGATATTCAAGGAGGTCACCTGATAATTTCTGGGTTTCTTTAAGATTGGAAAATCTAATATTAAGATAAATGCCAATAACGACAAAACCAATCACTCCGATAATTAATATCAACGCTACTGCAGCAAAATCCATGTGTACTCATTCTATCATCTCCCTGAAATGATATCATTTACTTAAACTTATGAATTTACAAAAAGCAAAAAAGAAAACGCGTCTTAACTTGAGATCGTTAATATTTTTACACCCTCTCAAAAGAGTGAGGGTTAAAAATGCACATACAAATACTTTTGTGAAACACCAAAAAAAACTTACCAACAAAACGGATAGATTTGAAAAAGTACGAAGAAGAAAAAATTTTTTTCCCTCATTGCTTATCAATATTATTTTATGGGTTATGTGGATAACGTTTGTTTATTCGGTTGAACCCGATACCATTTTAGCTATCCCCCTGTTTTTTGTTTTAACATTTCTGTGCTTACTTTTCACAATTTCATTTTTATTAATTAATACTCAACGAGGTGTCCTTATTTCAACAATTATTGTTGTTTTTCTAGTTCTTCGATATTTGGGGGTAGGCAATTTACTAAACCTGTTGTTACTAACTGGTCTATATATTACCTACGAATTATATGTAAATTAGCTGCCTGCTCGACACTCAAAATCAATCGCAATTTAGTGTGATGCTTGTGAATTGTCTTAATCTTTCGTCTTTATAATTTCTTTGGTTACATCCAGAAATCATAATTTTCTTAATTCATCTACTTGTTAACACGGTTTCCATTATTAAATGAATTTCCGTCAAGATAACACTTGACGACGCCAAAAACGCTGATATACTGCGATTAAGAATCTTTCATTCTAACTGCCGTTTGTATAATGCGAACGTCTAATAAAAAGTTAAATCTTTCTCTTCAAAAACAAGTTTATTCACTTTTTAATCAATTGATTGTTGACATAAAGGGAAACGACGAAGCTGAATTAATCATGCGCGATTTTTTCAAAGATTCGGAATATGAAATGTTTGCCAAAAGGTTAGCCATCGCATATTGGCTAAAGAAGGGAAGAAGTTATGCAAATATCAAAAAGAATTTAAAGGTGTCTTCGGCAACAATCGCTTCAATTCAACAAACAATGGACAAAAAGGGAATAAAACACGCTTTGAAATATGTCGAGGCCGATGAGTGGGCGTCAAAGTGGTCTGAAAAAATTAAAAAAATTACACGAAGATAAATCAAATATCAATTTCAATGATCCTCGCTCCGTAAGTTCGATACAGTTTGCTTTCTTCATACACCGACTCAGCATTCGAATATTGATGTCCAACAAACACATATTTTGGTCTTTTCGCAAGGACATATCGCCTAATATTTTCCGACCCAATATGAACTGGATCATTTGGGTCATCCAGCATTCCTTTTGGCCCAGCATGAAGAAGCAAAATATCAACATATGGAAAAGTGTCTGCAAAATTTGCAGCTTCCTCTTTTGTATACATGAGACCAGAATTTTTGTATTTTAAACACCCCTGGAATCCTCCCCATTTTAGTCCTCCAAAATTAACAACTTTGTTGTGTAGGTTTACAATTCCAAGTTGGTCAAAATACCGACCCGAGTCGTGGTTTCCATATACGCCAAACGAAGGTTTCTTGATATGCATCTCTTCAAGTCCGGGAAAATCAAAAAGAGTCAAGTCTCCTGTCGAAACCAAAATCTCACATTGACTATATAAGTTAGCAAAATCGGCTGAGGTGCAATCAGAATAATGAAGTATTTTCATTAGGATTAAAGATGGCCTTACAGATGGTATTTCTCACAAAGTCCACTATAAACATACAAACCTTCCCGACCATTTTCATGATACGCATACGGAAAGTACATTGCCCATTCGTCATCTCCAAGTTCAAATAAGTCGTTTAGTTTTTTGTCTTCACCAGCAAAAGTATTCTTTAGGTACACTCTCTCGTCTAATGATAAATGTCCGATAATTAAACATCCTAAATTTGCAAACATGTTATCTGTAATACTCTGTTTTATTTCTTTCACATTGATTTCTTCAACAACCACAATTAGTTTTTTTGGCCGAGCTTCTGCAAATAAGTAGTGAATTACTCCGTTTCCACTCCACCGAGAAAGATCATTTATACCAATAACATGATGTATGCCATTTTTTCTGTCCTCATGACTAGAACTTTCATGGTCGACAAACTTATCAAAGTCGTGGTTTAGATTATGAAATACTTCATCTTTCTGAAAAGTCCACTTATTAAATCTGAAACTTTTTTTCAAGGACTCTGCATTCGATGTTTCTCTTTCCCAAAGTTCATACACAGAATTTGCACCACCATAATTAGCATCTGGAATTTTTCCAATTATCACAACAGTTCTTCGATAATCAATTGGGTTAAAAGAAAGTGGAAATTTCACAGTTAAACATTAACATAAGGCTTGATAATGTTGCAATCTGTTGGTAAACTGCGAACATGGTACCGAGCATAACAATTGTTTCAATGATGATGGCAGACTTCTCATAGGAGGTTTGTCTTATCAGTGGAAAAACCTCCGAACGGAGGTTTTTTTTTGAGCAAATATATCAGTTTACCCAAGTAGACACACGAAGACTTGTTGAATATATCAACAATGAAAGTTGTGTGTTTTAAATCACATAATGAAACCGAAATTTATTACCCTAATAAACGACTGTAAAGACGATAATGCCAAAAGCAGACAAACAACAAGGTGGTCTGCTCTTTTCCCTTCGATCAATGTGTCGTTTGTCGGCGTAGACAGTTCTTTGGGTAAAAATTCAACCATCGAAGCCGCCGGAAATATTATCGACATTCTCGACGCCAGCATGCATGAACCCGGTATTTTAGCAGTAAACGTTGCGCCTCGCGGAACCAAGACCGACGGTGAAAACGGTTCAAGTTTCTGTTATTTTTGGATAGGAAATGTGTTAGTTGTCTCAACAGTCAAAGATTACAACCTGTCGCTAGTCAAAAAATTCGGCATGGTAAAAAATATTAATATTCTCGATATTCCAACAATACTCAAGAAATTAGTTAAAGCTCAGCTCGTATCTCGTCAGCTTGCCGAACATATTTCCAAGTCACAATTTAGGAGTTTTGATTTCCAACCCAGGGTCGCCAAGTGGATTTGCGATGGAGTTGATGTTCCTTCCAAAAAAATACCGATTAAAACAATTAGTGATATACCCCAATCTGCTTGGTGTATCGATTCCTTTGGGAACATTAAATTAACCTTGACAGCACAAGATTTCTGTTCCTCTACTCCACCTTGTATAATCAAAACAAGCATTGGAGTTTTCAAATATTATAAACATCTCAAAGACGTACCAGATGGCGACACGGCGATATACATTGGAAGTTCGGGATGGAAAAAACACAGGTTTCTTGAACTGGCGACACAAAATCGAAAACCGGGTGCGGCCAAAAAACTTGGTGTCAAAATTGGTAGTGAAATAAATATTCTGTAAAACAATATCACATTTATGAACAAAAATTATTACATTACAACAACCCTACCCTATGTAAATGCCTTACCGCACATGGGTTTCGCGCTTGAGATAATCCAAGCAGATATACTTGCCAGGTACAACGAAAGACTTGGTAACACTGTTTTTTTTAATTTCGGTACCGACGAACACGGACAAAAAATATACCAGAAGGCGGTGGCGTCGGGAAAACCTCCGCAAGATTATGTTGATGAATTTGCTGCAAAATTCGATGATTTAAAAATAGCGTTAAATCTAAGTTACAATAATTTCATACGCACAACCGACGCACATCACAAAAAAGCAGCTCAAGAAATATGGATCAGATGTCGCGATAACGGTTACATCGAAAAAGGGATATATAAAACGAAATACTGTATCGGCTGTGAACTCGAAAAACAAGATTCTGACTTGCAAGACGGCAAATGTCCACTGCACCCCACTTACGAAATTCAATATATTGAAGAGGAGAATTATTTTTTTAAATTTTCCAAACTCCAACTCAAGCTACTCGACTTATATCAAGCAAATGAAAATTTCGTCGTACCAAAACACAGGTATACAGAAATCATAAACTTCGTTAAAAGCGGACTAAACGACTTTAGTATCTCCAGACAAAAGGAAAAAATGCCGTGGGGAATTGAGGTTCCCGATGACAACAAGCACGTAATGTACGTATGGTTTGATGCGCTGACGAATTACATCTCCGCTCTTGGGTGGCCGGAGAACACGTCAAAATTCAACGATTATTGGGGTTCTATCGCTAACCCAAATGCGATTCAAATTGCCGGAAAAGACAATTTAAGACAACAATCCTCTATGTGGCAGGCAATGCTTCTTGCTGCAGGTTTACCGCCAACCAAGCAAATCATAATTCACGGATTCATTACATCCGGTGGGCAAAAGATGAGCAAAAGCTTAGGAAATGTTATTAACCCCTTCGAATATGTCGATACTTATGGAACAGATGCGGTAAGATATTATCTTGTTTCAAAAATTAATCCTTTCGAAGACAGCGATTTTACCAAAGAAAGCTTTGAGCTGACATACCAGGCTGACCTCGCAAACGGTTTGGGCAATCTGGTGTCAAGAGTAAGTAAAATGTGTGAAACACAAGGAGTGGTCGCAAATTCTCACAACGACTTAAAATTTAGTCCACTGATAGTTAATCATTTGACATCTTATCGTTTCGATATGGCTATTAAAACAATCTGGGACAGCATTAAAAAAACCGATATGTGGATTAACGACAACAAAGTGTGGGAGTTAACGGGTGAAGAGAAAAATAAAGCCTTAAGCTATCTTGTTGGCATAATATTACAGATAACGTATGATTTATATCCATTTATGCCCGAAACTGCTGACAAAATTAAAAAGCAGTTTACCAGCGATAGTATTAAATTGTCTAATCCCCTTTTCCCAAGGCTTTAATTTTCTTTTCTGATTTTTATTTATAATATAATTAAAAGGATGTTTAAAACATTTATTATTAACCATGAAAAAAAGGTGCAGAGATTTCTCGAGGTACTTCCCGGACTTGTTTCTTGGAATCTGATTCTTTTCCCCTACTGGGGTATATTTATAATTCCAAAAGTCGTTGCTTATTACATATTGGGTTATACCGTTTATTGGTTTTACCAGTCTTTCCAAATCGCAACAACCGGAATTATTTCCCATCTCAGAATACAAGCGTCGATGCAAAACGACTGGATCAAGGATTTAAATGCAAGATTCAAAGATTGGCAAAAAATAAAACATGTGATAATTATTCCAACTTACAAGGAACCGCTTTACATTCTCGAACGTACTATATCTTCGGTTGCCAACCAAACGCTACCCAAAAAGCAAATCGTTCTTATACTTGCCATGGAAAAAAAGGAGGACGAGAAGGAAAGAAACATAAAAATTGCCGCTTTAACTAAGAAATTTGAGGGTGTGTTTGACAATTTCATTGCAACGGTTCACGAATTAGTACCGGGTGAGATTATCGGAAAGTCGTCAAACGAAAAATACGCAGCAAAGTGGTTTAAGGCAAATTACATAGATAAATACAAAAAAGATATTAAAAATTATACAGTCACCAGTTGCGACGCAGATCACACTTTTCACAAAAATCATTTCGCATCACTTACATATCTTTATCTTGCCAACAAAGACAGATATATGAGGTTTTGGCAACCGGCAGTCCTTTTTTACAACAATATTTGGGAACTACCGGCAATCACAAGAACTACAAACATCTTAGGATCAATATTTAATTTATCGCAATTACCCAGAAAAGATAGATTAATAAATGTATCTAACTACTCATTGTCGTATAAATTGTTGCACGAAGTTGATTACTGGGACGCGGATAAAATACCTGAAGATTGGGGTATATTTTTCAAGTCGTATTTCAAAAAACAAGGTGGTGTCGAAGTTGAAGCCAATTACTTACCGGTTTATGCAGACGCCGCACAGTCTTCAACAACCTGGAAAACTATAAAAAATCAATACGAACAAAAGAAACGCTGGGCATGGGGGGTATCAGATGATCCGTGGATAATTAAGGCTTATTTTCTTACTCCAAATGTTCCTTTCTGGGAAAAAACAATGCGTGTTTGGTATGTAATTCAGTCACATTTTTTTTGGCCGGTTCATTGGTTTGCAATTACGATTGGACTTCAAATACCAGTACTTTTAAATGCCCGTTTCGGAAGAACAACTCTTGCTCATACCGTTCCGGAAATATCATCGGTTATTCTGACCGCAGCTCTGGGTTTTCTGTTTATAATGCTTATCTTAGATAGAATATATCGTCCAGAAAGACCATCACGTTACCCTGTTTGGCGAGCCATTGTTCAACCATTGGAGTTTTTCTTAATGCCGGTTGTGGGGTTTTTCTTTTCTGCACTACCCGGCTTGGATGCACATACGCGACTTATGTTGGGGAAATACATTGAATACAAAGTTACGGAAAAAGTATAACCGGCTCCTTTCTATATAATCAGATATTGGTTTATTCTATATAAATATCACCACATAGTCGCACGTGTTGTAAATTCAAATATACATACCGAGGACGTGGTAATAAAACTCAAACATCACATACTTTGTCCCCTTTCATTTTGGACAACAAAGATATGTTAAACTTTGGTTATGCCTGCAGACTTCCTTTCCAATAGCCAATTTACGTCTAGTTTAAATAATCCGGAAGCATTTAGTGCACTAGTTTCATTGCAACGACTCCCCGATGTTGTCAGGGTGACAATGAAGGATTTATTTCCTCCCCTATGGAATATCATCGAGTGGATTCTTTTTACCACTTTGGGGAAAGATGAGATATATATAAGAAGCATATCTTTTGCTTTTTTTGTTTTAACGACAGTTTTTACATATAAAATCGGCAAGCTTATGTATTCCGGCAAGACAGGACTGTTTGCCGTGTTGCTTGTTTTTTCTAATCCAATGATGTTCATTTTTGCTTTTGAAGGCAGAATGTTTTCTCTGCTTTCTTTTTTGACCACTGCATCACTATATTTTTATTTTAAGCTCATGAAACCGCTGGAAGAAAGAAAATTCGCGTTCCCGGGATATATTCTTACTACAATCTGTGCCTTGTACACCCACCATTCCGCCATATTTTTGTTATTTATCGAGATACCATGGCTGATCGTTATATTTTTTCAAGGTAAAAAAAATGCCGTCAAACGGTTGCTAAAAGCATATATCGTTGTTATCTTGTTGTACTTGCCGTGGTCATACTTGATGTATATTCATTTGCATAAAGGCAAAGACTTACTACTTTCCACAAGTGTTGAAGATATAAAATTATTAATCGACAGCTATCTTATTCCCGAAATAACAACCAATCCCGCTAGTATTGCAGTAGTAAATTATCCAATATACAAAATTGCATTAGTGTTTGTAGTTTTTATCTTAATAGCAAGGTGTTGGCACAAATCGATCAAAAATACCGTATTTTTGATGTTGTGTTTTTTGGGTCCTATATTACTGTCGTGGTTAATAGCTCGGAATATCTCGATTACGGAAAGAAATATGGTTATCTACACAATTCCATATGCAATGTTGATCTTGGCATCAAAGCGAAGAAAGTACACAAGTATATTAATTGTAACACTGGTAGGCTTGTGGTTGGTTATGGATTTTTATTATTTCAAACACCCTCATAAAGCACCATTCAGAGAAATTACTCCTTTTGTCACGTCGGCAAAAGACAATGGAGATTTTGTCGTAAGCTGGTTTTCTGACTCAAACCGTCTATGGGAAACAAAATATTATAAACTCAATGCTCCAATATACTTACCCGGCACAACCAATGCACCAAATCTCTATACAACTTCCCTCGTCGATGTAAGTGACACGGTAAAAGCAATACCCCAAAATACAAAAACCGTTGGGGTGTTGACTGATTTACCGCCAGAAGAAATTGTTTTAGAAAATTATGTCTTGCAAGAATATAAAGATATTAACGGATTGAAGTTTATATGGTATCGTTTAAATACAACAAGATTAAATGAAGACGATTAATACTATTAAAAAACTTCACATTCCAATCTGGCTTTTTTGTCTGCTTGTCGGTGTATTGGTTTTAAGAATACCTTCATTGTTTGAGCCATACTACTACGGAGACGAAATGATATATCTGGCACTAGGGAACGCCATAAAAAAAGGAATGGTGCTTTATAAAAGTATTCACGACAACAAACCACCACTCCTCTATCTCACGGCAGCAATTGCAGGTAATTTATTCTGGTTCCGAGCGATACTGGCTATTTGGCACTTGATGACAGTTTTTGTATTCTGGAAACTAGTTCGAGTTCTTTACCCCAAAAAAATCAATCTGCAAAAAGTGTCAACCTGTGTGTTTGCACTACTGACAACGCTTCCTTTACTTGAAGGAAATATTGCCAATTCAGAAATGTTCATGATTGGCCCAACAATGGTCGGTTTTCTTATTCTTCTAAGGAAAAATCAAATTAGCGGAGCTCCTCTGGTCGCAGGACTTGCTTTTTCGATTGGTGCCCTTTTCAAAATCCCTGCCGCTTTTGATATGCCAGCAATAGTTCTTTTTTGGATAATCACGCAAAACTTTTCTTCGAAGGACATACTTATCACTATTAAAAAAACTGTTTTGCTTGCAGTGGGATTTGCCGTACCAATTCTTGTAACTTTTGTGTATTACTATTTCCGAGGTGCGTTGTCCGAATACTTCATCGCTGCTTTTGGTCAAAACTTCGGCTATCTCTCGTCGTTTAGGCCGGATGACACCAGAGAGCCATTTCTAACACGCAACGGACCGTTAATTTTTCGCGGACTTACGCTTCTTTCTGGTCTGGGTGTTTTGTTTTTGGCAAGAAAAAAGCTTAGTAAACAATTCATTTTCTTAACAACATGGTTACTTCTAACGATGTTTGCCGTCACTTTATCTGAACGACCATATCCTCACTATTTAATTCAATCCATCCCCGTTGTGTCAATTATGATCGGAATACTATTTACTAATAAAAAAATCGAACAAACCCTGGTTATTATTCCTCTTTTAGTCTTTTTTGCAATACCGGTATATTACAAGTTTTGGTATTATCCTTCTGCTCCTTACTATGTAAGATATCTTGATTTTGTCTCCGGGAAAATTACTTTAGACCAATATAGATCTGCTTTTGGAAATAATGTTAATGTTGATTATAAAGTTGCCAGGTTTGTGATAGATAACACGACAAAAGACGATAAAATTTTTGTGTGGGGTGATAATGCGGCTATTTATGCAATCACAAATAGATTCCCCCCCTTTAAATACGTTGTTGACTATCATATAAATGACTTTTCGACACAAGAAGATACTATTCAAGCTTTAAATGCTGACCTTCCTAAATTTATTGTGATCTTACCCAATTCCCAAGAGTTTCCCGATTTGGTCGGGTTAATCAAATCTAAATACGGCACAGAAACATTAATCGATGGAGCGCAAATTTGGAGATTGCTAAACACCCCACTGCGCGAAAATTATATCATTGACTAGAATCACCGGAAATTCCCAACACTATCTAGAAGTTAATAATAATACATATATCCTTTTGCCCCGGTTAGTTGTCGTAGATTATCTTGGATTT
Source organism: Candidatus Woesebacteria bacterium (assembly GCA_016700095.1). Taxonomy (NCBI): domain Bacteria; phylum Candidatus Woeseibacteriota; species Candidatus Woesebacteria bacterium. Next base: position 49,749 of record CP065002.1, read on the forward strand.
TAAGCCGCCAACAGAGTAAAATCATTCAAAGAAAGGTAATTTACCAACCAATGAGAGTCAAGAGAAAAGTAAAAATACACAACAATATTCCCCTAACACTTAACAACACCTTTGCGGGAACAAACAGACTTCACAAACAAATTGAAAAGAACTTGATATATCCAAAAATACTGTTTGTATCCCTTCTCCTTATTGCTCTTTCAATACTGTCGACATTTTTACTCACACAATATCTTCCACCCGAAATACCACTCTTTTTTGGTCTGCCGGAAAGCGAAGATCAGATCGCTTCATCTTCCGCACTCATTGTCCCAAGTCTGTTTTCTCTGGCCATACTTGTCTTGAATTCGACAATTGCTTATTTTTCTAACGATAAATTTATCAAGATGGTATTAATATTTTCTAGTCTTGCAATTTCATTGTTATCAACCATCGCAACCCTGAAAATCACACTACTTATCGGAAGTTTTTAATTAGATGACACTTATATCGTTAATCATTCTACCGCTCATTGTTTCTTTCATGACATCTTATTTATCTACACCGTGGGTGATCAAATTTGCCACAAGGTTTAATCTGATTGACGATCCAAAAGTTAACAAACATCCCAAGGTATTACACAAAAGGCCAATTCCCAGAGCAGGAGGACTCGCAACATTTATAGGTGTATTAGCCGGAATCGTGTTTTTCCTACCCTTAGACAAACATATCGTCGCTATCGCTATTGGTGCGCTCATTATTGTTGTTCTTGGAATACTGGATGATAAATATAACATACATCCACTATTGCGCTTAATTGCAATGACTCTTGCAGCACTTATTCCAATTGCATCGGGAATTGGAATCGCTTTTGCAACGTCACCTCTGGGTGGTCTTATCGATCTGTCGTATCCCAGATTTGAATTTTTTCTTATGGGGGAAGAAAGAAGCATATGGATCCTCTCTGACATTTTTGCTTTGTTTTGGATTGTCTTCATGATGAACATTCTAAACATGGGCGCAAAGGGCATACAAGGTCAACTACCCGGTGTAACCGCTATTGCCGCAACGACCATTGTCTTGCTTTCGACTAAATTTACCGCGGATATTACCGAATGGCCCGTAATGATACTTGCAGTGATAACAACGGGTGCATACTTAGGATTTCTACCATGGAATTTTTTTCCCCAAAAAATAATGCCCGGTTTCGCGGGCTCGACTCTGGCGGGCTACTTACTTGCTGTACTATCTATTCTTTCAACTGCCAAGGTGGGTACACTTTTAATTGTCCTGGGAATACCGATTGTAGATACCCTCTATACGATTTTTAGGCGTATCGCATCAGGAAAGTCACCGTTTTGGGGCGATAGAGGTCATCTCCATCACAAATTACTCGATTCAGGTTTATCTCAAAAACAGGTTGTATATTTTTACTGGGCAACAACATGTCTCTTGGGCGCATTGGCATTAAATTTGAACGCTTCACATAAGTTGTATACAATAATAGGTATAACAATATTTACCGGCGGTCTCCTGCTCTTTCTCACCCATAAGCCGAAAAATGTTAATAACTAGCTGTAGTGTTGGGTGATAAGTTGAGTCAATTTGTCAACATTAATATAAACGTCTCTGTTGGTAAACAGAAAAAACGGATAATATGAATAGGTATTAAATACATGCAAGGTCGCACTTACTAACATGAAATCTAAAAATCTATCATTAATTAAACTAATTATCGGTAGCATAAAGGTTGCAAGACCCCTACACTGGATTAAAAACTTCTCTTTGTTCGCAGCGCTAATTTTCTCAGGAGGACTATTTAATCCGGTTTTGTTTGCAACCGCATTTTGGGGTTTCGTTTCGTTTAATTTTGCGGCAAGTGCAACGTACATTTTTAACGATTTTCGCGACATAAAACACGACAAACTTCACCCAATTAAAAAAAATAGGCCACTTGCTGCGGGTACAATTCCGGTGAATATTGCACTTCTGGAAATGTTGTTCTTTGTTCTCCTATCCATCAATGTTGCTGTCAATTTTGTAAATCCACTCTTTACAACTGCTGTAATTTCATATTTTCTCCTGCAATTTTTTTACAGCTTAATCCTCAAAAATTGGCCTACGATTGACATACTGGTAATTGCGCTTGGTTTCATCATCAGAGTCTACGCTGGGGCGATTGCCGTCGATGCTCATCTGTCTGTATGGTTTTTGTTGTGTGTAATTTCCGTAGCACTATTTTTAGCCTCCGGAAAAAGAAGATCTGAATTAAACATATTAAATACAACCAAAATAGTAACCAGGAATAGCCTGTCTAAATACAAACGTGAATTATTGAATTCTTACGTTACGATGTTTGGGAACGCAGCCTGGATGTCTTGGGCACTTTTTACATTTTTTGAATCTCCCGAAGCGCCTATGCCTGTGTGGTTGTTTTTAGCAGAGATATCAAGAACAACAACAATAAGCAAACTCATGATGATTACAATTCCCGTTGTAATCTTTGCAATTATGAGATATCAAAGTCTTATTTTTGCCGGTAAATCGGAGGCTCCGGAATTAGTATTACTGAAAGACAAACCGCTCGTTTTGTCTATCGTCATCTGGATTTCACTAGTTGTTTGGGTCATTTACTATTCTTCCACTGCACTAATCACCTAATTTGCACTTGTTGGCTGCGGAGTTAAATTCGCCTCATCTTCTTTGGAATCACTGTCAAGAATTTTTGTATAAGTTGTTGATACCCACCCATCTTTACCTTCTTCATAACTAATTTTATGCCATTCACCGTCTTCACTTTCCTCAAGTAATACATATGTCTCCCCCGGAATTACCTTTCCTATTTCTTCACTGCCACTTGAGGCATCACTTCTTACTCGCAAAAAGTTTGTGGGGGTGGAAAGAATTTCAATCTCGGTTTGCGTTTTTATTTCCAGTTCATCTTTGTCTTCCTCTATCACAATTTGGTCAGATTTTGCCAGCTTAACAATAACTGTAAGCATGTAGCCTTCATATGTTTTGATTTTAATTGACCGATCACTAAAACCGGGTGCCGTCAAACTTAAGGTATATTCTCCCTGAGACACATCCGTCGTTTTAAAAGGTGCAAATCCTCTTATCACACCGTCAATTTTAACCTGCGCGCCGTCGGGTTGAGACAAGACAGCCAGGCTGGTCTCGGTTTTTCCCACGCGTTCAAACGATACAATCTCACCCGAAGAAGTATCCTCTAAATCTTTGAATTCCCGTGTAATTACGGTTTCCACACCCGAAGTTAGATTAACCATCGTTTCATATGGAGTCAGTGGTAATTCAAAAGAGTCGGGGACAAGCTTAATTACTTTCTCGCCGGGCTCATAAATGGCATTATATGGAGTCCTTCCAACCTGTTTTCCATCTATATAAACAGAGGCAAGTGGAGTTGTTTGTATAAGAAGTCCCGCTCCCTTAGGCTTGAAAAAACCAACCAAAAAAAGTACGATCACCAAAAGAGCTAGTAACGCAAGTATTGGAACAAGTAGTTTTTTTGTTTTATTCACAATCTTTATTTACAAACACTTTTATCTAACAACGTAGAGAAGTTTAGCACGTTCAAAGTTAGGCATCAAGGATTCAATATTCTTCGGGGTTGACATGAAAAATAATCTTATTTATACTAGATTGGCACTCTTTTCAATTGAGTGCCAATTATAAGTAAGGAGGTGATTCTTTTGACGAACTTAGTATACAAAGATCCTTTTAGAGGATTATTCAGTCTACCTAGTCTTTCCGAAGATGTTGAGGATTATTCTGCGCTTCAAAGAGGGCTAAGGGTTAAAGAAACAAAAGGAAATCTGTTGATTGAAGCTGTTGTGGCTGGTGTACCAGACAACAACGTTGAGGTTTCCATCGAGGATGGAATTCTTACTATCAAAGCTCAATCTCAAGAAGTTAAAGATGAAGATGAATATAAATCATCCAGCTATCAATACTATTACACCGTTGCACTTTCGGGTGGACAATGGGACAAGGCCGATGCCGAGGTCGAGCATGGCATAGTTAAAATAAGCATTCCGAAAGAGGAATCGCAAAAGGCAAGAAAGATAGCTGTCAGATCAAAAAAGAAGTAACGGTTATTACGTGGTCGGGTGACACTACTCGGGAATTTCTCGGTGTAGTGTCACAATCGACCGCTCTGAAACAATATCTTCCAACACTTCAGATAATATCGACGGTAACTGGTCAGCTTGTGAGGCATTGAAATAGTTGGTTGAATAATTTCTAAATATATTAATCACATCTTTGGGTGGATTGTTGAAAATTGTTACAGAGTAAGCGTCTGTTTCTGGTTTCCTCTGTCCGTATATTCCTAGTCCGGGTATGTACGTTTCTTTGTCAGCAAGTGCACATTTCAGATAATCCTTCCCCAACGGCTCACAAATACTGTAAGCGACTGCATTGAAATTTGTAGCGTCCCACGGTCCATCCTTGTACTGCTCGTACAGATAACACTGCCAACCATACTCATTAGTATCACAGTAGTTATTATTTATCGTATCAATAGGAAAAGCTGGACAAAACACACTAAGAGGACACCCGGAACTGGGCACTCTAGAGTTGGGTATGCCATCAGTAATTACAATTTCAATCTGTTTTGTTCCCGTATTGTCGTCGGCGAAATATTTATGCGACATGTCATATGCGGATCCGACACTGGTTGAGTCCATAACCGACTGACACGCAGGACTTTCTTGTCTTGTTGATCCGAACCCGTCGTTTAAGGCGCTAATGATTTCATCAAAGGTGTATCCGGCATCCGGCGAAACATCACCCCTACTCGATACCAGCCACTTGGCATCTATCCCAAAAACATTTATCCCTATGTTAAATTTGTTGGAATTTTCCAAATCTTTTATGTTGTTAACAAAATTTATAGCCGCTTCTTTTTGTGCATCAAATCTCGTCGGACGGGTAAAGCAGTTTGGGCAACTTGCGCCGGCATCCATGCTACCGGTACAGTCAAGCGATAATATGATGTCTATCTTTTCAACATTGCCCAATGAATATATTGTTCGTTCGGCTCTTACCTTACTTGCCGAATAGCCCAATTCCGAAGTAACTAAAAAAGTTTGTACATTTTCAAGTTGATTCCCCGATGCAACAATTCTTGATGATCCTATTTCAAAACTTTCGTTAAAAGGCATATCATCTTTATCTAGATAGCCTCCGATAAACCTTGCCAAGTAATCATTTGCGATACTCTCGGCTTGATAGGTTGAAACAAGACTGTCCGAAGCAGATTTGGTTCTTCTAAGTGCCAACAACAATCTTGATTGTGCAACCGCAAGTAGAAGTGCTGCGATAATGGCAATGATTAATACATACAAGAGTATGACTGCACCGGATTGATTTATATTTTTACGACTTATCGATTTCATCTTAATGGTTTAGGCGTTGGTGTTGGTGTATTTGTTGGTCTAGGCGTACTTGTCGGTCTTGGTGTATTTGTTGGTCTAGGCGTCGCAGACGGATACCACGTAGGCGTTGGCCTTCGTGTTGGGGATGGTCCAAATGTTGGCGACGGATTGGGTGTAACGGTCTGCGTGATTGGGGTCGGAGTATCGGGCGTCGTAGAAGGTTCTATGGACGGAACGGAAGTTGGGCTAATTGTCGGAGACGGCAAGATAGGTTGTATTAAACCAATTACTCCCCCAGAGCGTGGCGATACGATAAGCGTAAGTGTTTCACGTACATCGGGAGACAGTCTGTGTGACAAATCCATACTCACCTGAATACTTGACATCAGCGATGTCGGATATAAATTAGTAGAAGGAATCACTTCATAAACAAAATCCGTGTGTGCCCAATCTAGCTTGATTTCCGCTCTACCGGCTACTTTGTAGTATTCAACAACGATATTGTATCTTGTATTTTTGTCGAGCAAGATATTTCCTTGCGCTTGAGACTTTCCGTCTTTCCATTTGTTTATCACTATTTTATCGTCAATAGTCAATCGCGACCCGTCATTAGAATTCAATCTAAAGCGATAATTTCCCCTATTCCGTGTTTCAAGTTGCCCGGTCCAACGAATCGAATACGACCCGTCGTCTATCTCAGGGCTTGGTGTATCAAAACTCCAATCAAAATCTATATCCGGATCAATTCGCGTAATTTTATAACCGGTAAAGTTCTCGTTGTCAAAGTAGTTTCCAGTCAGTCCTATTCCTGCTTCGAGCTCAACAGGATCAAGCGACGATGAATATTTTGTTACTTGGAAATTCTCAACAATCACATCTTTGCTTGTCAGAGGATCATCACCCTTATACAAACGTCCGTCAATCACTCGATACTGCACAGCATCAACACCAAGAACTCCTCCTGTAAATGTAACGTTTTCGTTAGCCCATTTTACACTGTTGCCTATCTCCAGCTGTACATCGTTTTTACTTTGTTCAAGCGTTTCAAGCTTTTTTTGTTTAGTGCTAATACCAAAAAGAGAGACAATCAGGTTTGAGGCAACAATAAATATTGCAGTTGAAACGACCACTCCAATTAGCACTTCAATCAGAGTTATACCTTCAAAATGCGAGTGTTGTTTATGAGTAAAAGGAATTCTTGATTTCATATCATTTTTCGGGAACTCGATAGCTTAATAGTCTGGCGGTAACCGCTTTTTCGTTTCCTGATTCAATCCACTTGACACTGGTTTCAATGATTCGGCTGTTTACGTCTATTTCACCACTGCAGATATTATTAAGCTCATAATCTTCAATTCTTGCTCCCGTGTCCACATGTCTGCATACACTTATTAGTTTTATACTACGTGTAAATCTGGCCTGTAAATTGTTCTCTTCCCCAGTCACGAGAATCCAACTATCTTCGTCCTCATCGTATGCCGGATGATACAAGCCATCCGAATATCCATCCCAATCTCCAATAATGGCGTTGTGTGCTATTTCGACACCTTCTTGAACAAGCAAACTTGCCCCCGAGTCATATTTGCTTTTCTGTGTTTTAACCTCAAGCATCCCGATGGAGGCATAAAGTGACAAACCTACTAATGAAAAAATCACGATTGCAATCAAAGTCTCGATAATCAGAAAACCCTTTATATTGTTATCTTTCATTGTTGTTATAACGTGTTACGTAACCTAAATAGTATTTTTATTCCAAACTCTCAATATTGGATACTTCAACTACGCCTGTTTTAAATATTTCAAGAGTAATTTTCTTTTTCTTTGAGTTTACAAGCGTTATACTTGCGGCATTTATCGTTTCTCCCGTCCCCTTCTCAAACCAGATGGTAAAATTATGGTCGAAAGTAATTCCGGGATCGAGACTGAATGCTGATTCCTTGGTATACGAATCAGCGTTACCGGAAACTACATTATATTTCACATACGTATCGTTTATTATTCCCCAATTAGACTTTTGATTTGCTTCTCGAGCAAACACGTGTGCATTTCTAATATGATCCGCCAGTGCTTCTGCAGACGCATTAAGCGCTTGGTTGTTTCGTGAATCCCTATAAGTAGTTACGAGTGGTACAATCAGCACTCCAATTATGGAAACGGCGATGAGCATTTCAATAAGCGTAAACCCGTAGCCACAGGTGTGTTTATTGCATTTTTTATATTTGAAACGGGCAAACATGGCAGATTAAAGTTATTTTACGACTATTTGTGCTGGACTTGAAAATATTTGCAACGGTTTATCAAATGCCGTGATTTGTATGTCTTCTAGGGGGATTTCTACGCTTATATTTCCACTTTCTTCAGCCAAAACCGTAACCACACCTAGTTCCACTTGTCCCTTAAACGGGCGTTGATAATCAATTGTTTGATTTTTTGTAATTATCCCATTTGACGCAATATTTATCGCTATAGATGGAATTATAAGCGAATCACTTTCAAACATAGCTATTACTTTCAAATCAACTTCGTTACCGCGACTAACAACCACATTCCCGGGTTCGAACCACAATCTGAGTTCGGCATCCGATTGAGCCTGTGGTGAAAATCTTAAGTTTGGTGGAGTTGTTATAAAGAAAATGAAGGCTGGCAATATTGCTGCCAGCAAAAAGACGGGGAGTAACTTTTTTGTAAAAGATACAATCTTTAAATCGTACCTTCTTTTCTCCGGCTTGTCTTTGGGGACGATAAAATGATAATCCATACCTGCCTACACTATATATAAATTGCCGCATTTAGTCTATGCTATTTTCTTAACCAATGATAAAATGTAACCGTTCGCATTCGGCCTGGTAGCCAAGTGGGAAGGCAGGGGACTGCAAATCCCCTATTCGTGGGTTCGATTCCCACCCAGGCCTCCATGTTTCGGAACACATGAAAACCTACTACTTTTTTCTTATCTTTTCTTTTATGCTTGCAACGCTTTTTCTTTATCTTGCCTCAAGTATTAAAACGATTTTTCCGATTAGAAATGGAGAAAATAAACCAACTACCAAACAACTAACAAAAAGCATACCATCACCCATAAATTACAGCAGAATATTTGATAATACAACTGAGTTAACTGATGAAACTAGCGAGGAAGTGATATCGATATTTATAACAGGCGATATTATGCTCGGCCGATCAATAAACAGCAATTCTATATCAAAAAACGATTATCAATGGGCATTTCGCAATATTAGCAATCTAACAAACTTTGGTGATATAACTCTTATTAATCTTGAAAGCCCTTTTAATTCAAAATGCGAACGCACAAATACCGGAATGCGGTTTTGCGCCGACGAAAAACTGGTTACGGGAATTTCAGACTTTGGAGTGGATGTGGCAAATATTGCAAATAACCATATATCCGATCAGGGCAAAACGGGTTTCAAACGAACACAAGAGGTACTAATGGATGCAAATATTGCCATATCGGGAATGGAAAAACCTGCATTTATAACACGAAAGGACACGGTTATTGCATTTTTAGGATTTAATGACATTCCACCCCACACAAACCTAGTCGAAGAGGTAACAAATGAAAATGTTAAGAATAAAATCTCTCGCGCTAAAGATGAGGCAGATTTTGTAGTTGTGTCGTTTCATTGGGGTAACGAATACCAAGAAACACCAACACAGCGTCAAATTGAGCTTGCACACACAGCAATTGATAATGGTGCAGATTTAATTGTCGGCAATCACCCCCACTGGATTCAACCACTGGAAATATACAACACAAAACCAATTTTCTATTCACTTGGCAATTTTGTCTTTGATCAGATGTGGTCTCGTAAAACATCATATGGTTTATCTGCCCGCGTTTTCATTTACAACAATGAAACGCTGGATATTGATTTTCATCCGATAATTATCGAAAACTACGGACAACCCCGCAAGGCAAATGAAATTGAAAAGATGCAAATTATGCAAGAGTTCATTACCTTGACTAAGTCGTTAAACATAAGATTACATCCTTAAAATAACCCAAATTTCGATTGCGGCTACTAATAGTATTGTTTTTTCATCTTCAACTAACACCTCTATCTTAAAAACTTGCTTTTTGGCTATTTTTCGGCTAGAATACAGACAATCTCGCATCTAAGCGAGATTTTTTGTGTCTCAAGATTTGTCCTGAACAAAGTACATACTGCGTTTACTTGATACACAGCGTTCACCCTTTACGTAAATTTGGGTAATATGAAACAAAAAAGGCTGATTCTGCCTCAATTACACCACCTTGTTTATACTAACAAGGTGGCAATCAAAGCCCTTTTTCCCAACCCGGGTATGATTTCTAGTGTACGAAAAGGGAGCAAGGTATCACGATATCTTAGATATATCCTCGAACGCATACAGATTAAAAAAATCTTTGCAACAAATTTAGCAATAATGATTATTGCGGCAAATTACATTCCACAAACCAATCAACCCTTCCTCGTCGGAGCTTCGGGTGAAATAACAAACGAAGGAGAAATCATCCACACCAGTAGTCCCTTGGTCATAACTACGAATAAAAAAATTCAATACCCCGTGAGATCGATTAATATTTCACAAGGTTATAAAATTTACCATCCTGGTATAGATTTTGACGGAAATACAGGTGATATTATCTACCCAATTATGTCGGGATATGTGGAAGAAATAAACTACTCAAATATTGGCTATGGAAATGCGGCATACATAAGACATAACGACACAACCACGTCGTTATATGCTCATTTGTCACATATTTTTGTTAAGGTGGGTACGTTCGTTGATTTTAACGATCCAATCGGTACAATGGGGTCAACCGGTCGGTCATCGGGTGATCATTTGCATCTTGAGATCCATATAAACGGTAAACCGACAAATCCTCTCGGTTTACTACCTGGTTTACAATAATCTGAATGACGTCCCCTGTCGACAAAAGTCGGTAGTATCCGTCTTCTCAATAAGGATTCGACCTAAAACTACTGGTTGAAATCAGTGGTTTTAGACTTAACGAGAATAAAGTGACCATTGATTCAGTTATTACAACAGAGAAACTCTCTATCGATAATATCTTAAGAAGCGAAGTTTGGAGAATCTTACATACCCATCATTCCACCACCGGGCATTCCTCCGGCTGGCGATTGTGGCTCTTTCTCGGGGATATCCGTAATCAATCCTTCGGTTGTCAGAACCATCATTGCTACCGAGGCGGCATTAATAAGAGCCGAACGAGTTACCTTCACTGGGTCTAATATTCCTTTTTTCATCACCGAACCCATAGAACCATCTAGTGCATTATATCCATAATCAATAATAGAAGATTCTTCGATAGCCTTTATTATGTGATATCCTTCTCCGCCTTCTCCGGAATTAATTGCAAGATAACGAACCGGGGAATCAAGAGCGTCAAAAACAATATTAATACCTGTTGCCTCGTCTCCACTGGCCTTTGAGTCATCTTTAAGTTTCTTAAGTGCTTTACGGGCTTTAAGCAAGGCTACTCCTCCACCAGGCACAATTCCTGCTTCGATTGCAGCTTTGGTTGCACCAACAGCATCTTTAACTCTTTCTTTTTTGTCGTTTAATTCAACTTCCGTTGCCGCACCAACATTTATTACAGCGACTCCTCCTGCCAGCTTTGCTAGGCGCTCTTCAAGTTTCTCACGATCAAAGTCTGAGTCACTAGCCTCAATCTGGCTTTTTAACATATTAACTCGTGCCTTAAGATCAGAAGCCTGTCCTTTACCGCCAACAATTTGAGTCTTGTCTTTGTCTGACCACACTTTATCAGCTCTTCCCAAATCAGAAAGCTCAATGTTTTCAAAACTGGCACCGGTATCTTCCGAAATAACTTTTCCGCCGGTTAAAATAGCGATATCTTCAAGCATCGCTTTTCGCCTATCACCAAACCCGGGAGCCTTAACAACGAGAACGTTAAACATGCCTTTAAGTTTATTAACAACAAGAGTAGCAAGTGCTTCACCATCGACATCGTCCGCTATAATAACCAAGTTTTTGCTTACTTTTACAAATTTTTCCAAAAACGGAAGCATTTCTTGAACTGAAGATATCTTTTTGTCGGTCAAAAGAATATATGCATCTTCAACTTCTGCCTCCATTTTCTCCGAATTGGTAACAAAGTAGAGTGAGGCATATCCTCTGTCAAATTCCATACCTTCTTTGTACTCTATATCTATAGTAAAACCTTTCCCTTCCTCTACGGTAACAACTCCATCTCGGCCAACTTTTTCAAGCGCTTCGGCAATTTTTGCACCAATTAATTCATCACCTGCAGAAATTGTGGCTACTTGAGCTATTTCTTCTTTGCCTTTAAGTGGTTTTGCCATCTTTTCCAGTTCTTCCAAAACCAAGGCAACTGCTTTTTCCATACCCTTTTTCACCATCATAGGATTCGCACCAGCTGTGATGTTTTTCATACCGGCTTGAGTCATTTGTTGTGCAAGAAGTGTTGCTGTGGTAGTACCATCACCCGCAATGTCATTGGTTTTTTCGGCTGCTGCTTTAACCAACTGCGCTCCCATGTTTTCAAAGGGATCTTGTAATTCAATCTCTTTGGCAACGGTAACTCCGTCATGAATAATGCTGGGAGAACCCCATTTTTTGTCGATGGCAATATTTCTTCCTTTTGGCCCAAGCGTTGTAACGACTGCTTTAGCGACTAAGTTAATACCTTTCATCAAGGACTGTCTTGCTTCGTCAGAAAATTGTAGTTGTTTAGCCATAGTAATTAGTTAACAATCGCCAGTATATCATCAAACTTGGCAAATAAATATTCTGTTCCTTCAATTTTAACTTCATTTCCTCCCCACTTCTTGTAAATAACCACGTCTCCTACTTGTACGGGTGATTTTCTCACGGTTCCGGAATCTGTAATTTCTTCACCGCCTACCGCCAACACCTTTCCTTTTTGAGGTTTCTCGTTAGCATTATCAGGAAGGTAGATACCCGAAGAAGTTTTTGTTTCTGCCTCAAGAGGCTGAATTATGATGTGCCCGGCTACGGGGAGAATATTTAATTTTTTATTTTTCATATTTCTTTGTTAGCATTCCTAACTATCGACTGCTATTGTAAAAAGTAAAATTATTTTTGTCAAGTACTTTTTGTATGAAACAAACACCTACTCTCTGGAGGATACTGTGTATACCTTATTTTGTCAAACCAAATCTCACCAATACGTCGTTTACTTTAACGGTAAATGTATCCATATTACTCAATCCCTTGTCATTGATAATCGGCTCATACAAATCGGCAAATTGCGCATTAATCCCCGTATTTCCATCGTATGTCATGTCGGCTAAATACCAACTTCGTGCAAAGGGAGCTAAATTAATAAGGTTAGCTGAAAACATATCATTCTTGAGAAGTTGAGCCATATTTACTATTGGATACGGTTTTCCGACTTTGTTAATTGCAACACTTTGATCGTTCACGTCTTCTAAGTTATCAGGTTGAGAAATAAAATCAAGAAACCTCCAGGCAACGCCCCTACTTAGACTTCTTTTCCAAACACCCTGTACCCAATACGATGCATAAGACAAATCCGGTTCAAGAGGATCGTCTCTTCGCAATTGCGGTAGCGGTATGGATTTGAAATTTAAATCTGGGTTGGTTTTTACTATTGCTGTTACGCTTTTTGTTGTACCAAAGTACATTGCGACCTGGCCATTGGCAAAAGCCACAGTTGATTGCGGCAATAAATCACTCCAATTGCCATCGTTTTTCAGTTTTATATAATAAGCAAGTGCTTCACTTGCTTCGCTGCTTCCCGGGTTTGACGGTGTGCCGTGGTTTTGGAAAATCATGAATGCGATTAACTCTTGCCAATGATCCATGTTTTGAGTTGGCCCAAGAGAAACCCCCGATTGAATAATATTTCCTTGTTTATCTTTTTGGGTTAACTCTCTCGCCAAGTTTCGAAATTCATCCCATGTTACGGGTGGACTTTTACCGGCTGACGCGAATATGTCCTCATTCATATATAAAACAAGCCCATCGTACTCAAGCGGAAGTCCAACAACACCGTCAGATCGGGTCAAGTCGGCAGCAATAATTGGATAGTATGTGTCAGCGAATTCTTGCGCGCCCATGACAAACGAAGGCATTATATCCAACTCACCCCTAAACATCGGAACCCAACTATTGTGATAAGCGAAAACGTCCGGTCCGCTCCCCTTCGCCAGTGAATTTGTCAAACGCTCACGATAATTATCCGGTGACTGCTGGATATATGTAATTTTTGTATTTTTGTTCTCACTTTCAAATTTAGTAATAACTGATTTGTAGATATTTGCATCTTCCAAGCCCCACCATACTATTTCGCCCTCGGTATCGGTAGGTTCGGTTGTTTCTTCTGTTCCTCGGTTTTTCGTTAATAGTATCGCAAACAATAACCCGACTATAACGAGAAGAAAAATCGCAAAGATAATTAACACGGGCGGTTTTTTCTTTTTTTTGCCGACAAAATCTTGGTTTGCGTTATTGCCTTTCAAATCAGTCTTATTAGTAGCAGAACTTGTTGAGCCGGAATTAAATACCCCCAGCAAATCCTTATTTTTAAAAAGAGAGGGCTCTTGGGTCTTTGTTTCGTTGGGTTTTTGCATGTTTGTATTTGATAAATTCGACGGGTTGATATCAATATTGGATTTGTAAAGAGGTTGCACATTCGTACTAGCGGTATTTAAAGATTGATCACCGCCAACATTTTGTGACAAATTAGGCTGTTGAGATTGACCTGTAGTGGTATTTTGATTTTGCATGTTTGATTTATATGATCAAGGCAATATTTCCATAGGTCTTGCACCCTAGATAATCTAGCAGTAGCTAGTATTATTGAATGCAATTTGGATGATAGCCCAACATAATAAATGTTATCATACTAAAGGCGTATGTAGAAGTTTTATGACGAAAAAAATAAGCAAACGAAAAATATTTTTTGCCACGCTTCTTGGTGTATTAATCGCCATTGTAATAACCACTCTATCGGCAACCCTCTATTATCAGGAACGTATTTATCCAAATATCTGGATAGCGGGGGTGGTTATTGAAAATCACAAGGTGGACACCGCAAAAAACATCATAAAAAACTCGGTTAGTGTCCCAGACACCATGGGTCTTTTTTACAATGAAACAAGGTACAGCATACCTCTTGCCGATTTAAAACTTGAATACGATTTCGACCAAACCGTCGAAAATGCCTATAAAGCTCACAGGTCATCCACGAAACCTAATCTTCTCGAAGTTATACAGAGCTTAAATACAATAAAAGAGATTGAGTTGGTTTACAAGATTGACGAAACCGTCCTTAATAGTCACATATCAGTTATCGCTGATGAAATTGTGACGCAACCGGTTTTTCCTTCATTAATTGCAACAAACAAAAAAATCGACATTTCTAAAGGATCAAAAGGAACCGATATTAATGTTAATCAATTAACACAAACCATCCTCGACAAGCTTTCAACCGGCAATTTTTCCGATACCTTAATTCAGGTTTCCGAAATTGACCCAACCTTAAATGATGATCAAGCCTTACATTATCAAAACCGCGGAAATTCCATTTTTTCAAAACAATTAACATTTGTTTTAGATGACACCGACTTCACATATGACGGGTCACAACTGCTTTTGTTAATTGATCCGTTGGGCAAATATAAAGAAGAGGAGGTGGATAAAGTATATTCCGACTTGGCAATTAAGGTTGAACGCTCCCCTCTTAATCCAGTTTTTGTCTTTGAAAACAACAAAGTTACAGAATTTAAACCGGCGACCAAAGGCATTACTATTGTAAAAGATGATTTCGCCACTTTACTTGAATCAGCAGTTTGGGAACTTGAAACCACCGACACTGTCAAGAAGGTCGTTGATATACCGGTGATTAAAACGCTCCCTGAAATTGACACGGGGGATGTAAACAACCTCGGAATTAACGAACGAATAGGGTTGGGTGAATCTTCTTTTACCGGGTCAATTTCATCAAGAATTCACAACATTGGTGTAGCCGCCAAAAATTTCAACGGTGTTCTGGTAGCACCGGGTGATACATTATCTTTTAATGCTATTTTGGGAGATGTCTCTACCTTAACCGGCTATCTCCAAGCATATGTAATCAAGGATGGAAAAACAGTATTAGGAGATGGTGGTGGAGTATGTCAAGTTTCAACGACCCTTTTCAGGGCTGCTCTAAATGCTGGTTTACCAATCGTTGAAAGACGTTCGCATTCCTATCGTGTTAGTTATTACGAGCAAAATTCAGCTCCCGGATTAGACGCAACCGTATATGCACCAACAACCGATTTAAAAATACAAAACGACACCCCTTCACACATACTGATCCAAACACTTTTTGATCCAAAATTGGCAACACTGGATGTTGAAATATACGGTACTTCTGATGGCAGAATCGTATCTTTAACCAAGCCGATCATTACAAGCCAATCTCCTCCTCCTGAAGATTTTTTTCAAGACGATCCCGGTTTACCAATAGGTACAGTTAAACAAATTGATTGGGCAGCTTGGGGAGCAAAGGTGCAATTTAATTATAAAGTAACAAGAAATGGCGAAGTGCTTCAAGAAAAAACATTTTTTTCCAACTACCGACCCTGGCAGGCAAAATTTTTGCGGGGTACAGGACCAGTAATCTAATGAACAGCATCGCAACACATCCTGTGGAATTTTTAGAAGTAATTTACATAACCCATGGTTACTTTATTGTTTTCATCAGTAATTACATTGAAGCATCTCCGTTGGGATGGGCAATTCCCGGAGGGGTACTTGTAGCTCTTGGTGGATTTTTTGCTCAAAGTAACATACTGTCTTTGGGCGGTGTCTTGATTGCTGGCTGGCTAGGACTTTTTTCTGTTCTATTAACAGCATATTATCTTGGATCTAAAAGCGGTATGCGTTTGGCAAAAATTCTTCATCAGGAAAAAAATGCCGCCAAGGCAAAACGATTAATTGAAAAACATGGCGCTACTGTTCTAACAACATCACTTCTTGCCAGCTTGACCCGCTTCTGGGTAGCTTATGTGTGTGGAGCGCAAAAATACAGCCGAAACAAATTTATCATATATGCAGCTTTTACGTCGTTTGCATGGAATTTCATTCTCGTTTTTGTTGGATATGTTGCCGGTGAAGAAAAGGAAAGGCTGGATTCCAATTTAGCCGCTCTCGGTTTTCTGGGATGGATAATCCTGTTTGTCACCGTAGCAATTATTTATTGGTATGTAAGTCGGGAAAATGAAACCGAAAAATGACATGCAACGGACTTTGGTCTGTGGGAACTTTTTTTACGTCGTCGATATCGAAATTATTCTCCATCCACGCGACAAACCACGTGATTTTACCAAACAGGGAAGTGATGGTACGATATTTTGCCAATTCCTTTAATTGAATTTTGATACAATATCACCATGAGAATACTTGGTATCGAAACCAGTTGCGACGAAACCGGTGCAGCGCTTGTTGAAAACGGTAGCAAGATTATTTCTAATGTAATTGCAAGTTCCATAAATATTCATGCAACAACGGGCGGAATTATTCCTGAAAGTGCCGCCAGAAAACAGGTTGAATATATTCTTCCGGTTATCAACGAGGCGTTGTTTAATGGATTAAACTACCGACCCAATACAAATCCTCCAGATATTGATGCTATTGCAGTCACCTACGGACCAGGGTTAATCGGTTCATTGTTGGTTGGCGTAGAGGTCGCCAAAACACTTTCTTTCCTTTGGAAAAAACCTCTAATTCCCGTTAATCATTTAATCGCTCATATTTTTGCAAATTATTTAGAAAATAGTGAATCCATTAATTTACCGGCCATTTCACTAATTGTAAGCGGAGGACACACCGAACTCGTTCTACTTGATAAAAACAAAACACTCAAGCGTATCGGTGGCACCAGAGACGATGCCGCCGGTGAAGCCTTTGATAAAACAGCAAGACTTCTTACGCTTCCCTATCCTGGGGGTCCATCGATAGCTAGTAAAGCAAGCACTTATCGCGAAGCTCACAGTGAAGTGATTGATGCGGATCTAAAGATGTTTCCACGACCAATGATAGACTCACCCGACTTTGATTTCAGTTTCTCGGGTCTGAAAACGTCAGTCTTAAACAAAGTAAAATCGATGAAAAATGTCAATGACAACGTTGGCATGCTAAGTGCCGAAATCCAAGAAGCGATCGTTGATTGTTTAGTTGATAAATCCATCAAAGCACTTGATTATTACCATATAAATACCTTTTTATTAGGCGGTGGAGTTGCCGCAAATGAACATCTGGTTGCTCGTTTTAAAAAAACACTAGCGAAAAAAAGGATTGATTTTTTCGTACCCCTTCCGAAATTCTGCACCGATAATGCAGCTGCAATAGCAGCGTGTGCTTATCATTTCCAAAACGTTGTATCATGGAAAAACGTTATTGCTGATCCAGAATTAGATGTAGTCTAAATATGATATTAAAAATTGATTTCACTTCATTAAGCAATGATGCTATCAACAAAGCCGTGTCGGTTTTAACTAATGGAGGTGTTGTCGTTTATCCAACCGATACGTGTTATGGTATCGGTGTAAACGCTTTTAATATACATGCCGTTAATAAACTTTATGATATAAAAGGCAGAGATGTTACTAAGCCGACACATGTGGTGGTTAGAGATTGGAAAATGATTGAAGATTTAGCTTACCCCAACAGCCTCGCCAAAACATTATTTGATAAATTTCTTCCAGGTCCGCTTACGATGATTTTAAACAAAAAACCAAATGTTTTGGATATTTTAACAGGTGGACTTTCGACACTTGGTGTCCGCATTCCAAATAGTCACTTAACAAGCAAGTTGTCAAAATTGGTAGATTTCCCATACACCACCCCATCCGCCAACAGAACGGGAGAGCCATCCCCATATTCCTTTGAGGAGGTCATGAAGGTTTTAGATCTAAATAAAGTTGATCTAATTCTTGATGCCGGATTTCTTCCCCACAACCCACCGTCTACTATAGTTGATGTAACCAAAATGCCTTACGAAATGTTAAGGGAAGGGCCCATAACCAATAAACAAGTAAAGTATATCTTGGGTTTATAAATACTTAACAATAAGATATAATTGACTAATTAAGGCGCTTTAAATTTGGTTAGTCCCCAAATTAGCCTGTAGCTGACAAGAAACTTAAGTTACACGGATGCAAGCCGTAATCTGCAAAATTAAGTAATAGTTGAGGTGGTACCTGTCCCGGAAACGGGATCCGCAACACGCTGAGATTGGCGTGTTTTTTTATGATTAAAAAGTTAATATAAATGTATGGAAAAACAATATAATCATTGTGATTATGAAAAGAAAATCTATAAGATGTGGGAAGATGGTGGATATTTTAAGGCCGAAATTGATCTTAATAAAAAGCCATATACAATTCTTCTTCCACCGCCCAACGCTAGTGGAAAAATGCATACAGGCAACGTTCTTATGATTGCAATTGAAGACTTACTTATCAGGTGGAAGCGTATGCAGGGTTACGCCGCACTTTGGATCCCTGGAACAGACCATGCAGGATTTGAAACACAAATTACTTTTGAGAAACAACTGGCTGAAAAAGGTGATTCACGCCTAAACTACGACAGACAAACTTTGTACAATATGATTTGGGAATTTGTACAAGGAAACAAACACTTAATAGAAAATCAAATCAAAGAAATGGGTGCAAGTGTTGATTGGAATAGGTATACCTTCACCTTGGACGATAAGGTTATACGGACTGTTTATGAAACCTTTAGTAAACTTCACAATGACGGCTTAATTTACAAAGACGACTACATGGTCAACTACTGCACCTTTTGCGGAACGACGTTTGCAGACGCTGAGGTGTCACATAAAACTAAAATTTCGCCTTTGTACTACGTTAAATATCAACTCGTTGATATCACTTATCAGAAAAAGGCTTATATTGTAATCGCCACTACTCGCCCAGAAACGATTTACGTAGATACTCATGTGGCAATTAATCCCAGCGATACAACCAAAACAGAATTGATTGGCAAAAAAGTCCTAAATCCTCTCACCGAAAATGTGATGGATATTGTTGCCGATGAATTTGTAGATCCAAAATTTGGAACCGGAATCGTCAAGTTAACGCCAGCGCACGACAAAAATGATTACGAGGTGGCCAAAAAAATCAACCTTCCAATAATTCAGGTTTTTGGGATGGATGGGAAAATGAATAGCAACGCGCGTGAATTTGAAGGATTGTATATTAAACAAGCTCGAGAAAAAGTAGTAGAACAACTAATAAAAAGTGGAAAAATTGACAAGATAGATGAAAATTATGTCAACACCGTCGCTTTGTGCAAAGGTAAACACCAAATTGAACCAATGATAATACCCAATTGGTTTGTTAAAGTCGACAGTCTTAAAAAACCTGCACACGAAGCCGTTAAAGACGGCAGAGTCACTATCTACCCAAAATGGCAGGAAATTAAATATCACAGATGGATGGAAACCATGCATGATTGGCCTATTTCCCGGCAAGTAGTTTGGGGAATTAGAATACCAGTGTGGTACGAGGTGTCACAAAATCCAAATTTAGTAATTACATTTCTTACAGAGAAAAGAAACGTTATAACCGGCAAACTTAGCGAGATATTAAAGGATCACGCGCTTGGTGAAATTAAAAACGGTCTTCAAACACTTGTTGCAACCAAAGACAGCAAATATGTTATTTCCAGCGATCAACCCGGAGAAAATTATTTGCCTGAAACCGACACTTTTGACACATGGTTTTCGTCTGGTCAGTGGCCACTCGTTACACTAGGATATCCAGAATCTTTGGATTTTAAGTATTTTTACCCCACAGCAGTTCTCGAAACAGGTTGGGAAATACTCCGACTTTGGATATCCCGAATGATTATGTTCGGATTATATTTAGCAAACGATGTACCTTTCAAAAACGTTTATCTTCACGGAATGGTTCGTGCAATAGATGGACGAAAAATGAGCAAAAGCTTAGGAAACAACATTAATCCGGATGAATACATCAAAGAATACGGTGTGGATGCACTTCGCATGGGACTTATTGCCGGAACAGCAAATGGCAAAGATTTTAATTTTCCACACGACAAAGTCAAATCGTACAGAAACTTTGCAAACAAAATTTGGAATATCGCCCGATTTATGAATATGTTGTTTGAAGAATTCGAAAACGAAGACATCGAAGAATTTGACGATCTTGCTTCAAGTCCCGCTTCTGATGAGCAGTTAAACATTAACGACAGAAATATTCTTAAACTCCTCGATGAGACAATCAACAAAGTTGATTCTTCGCTTAACAAATATCGTTTTTCCGATGCTTCCGAAGCAATCTATCATTACATATGGAATGAAGTTGCTTCAAATTACATTGAAGATGTTAAGTTAAGAAAAGGAAACAATAAGCGGGTTGGATTAATTGTTTTAAAACATGTATTTCTTAACAGCATGAAACTGCTTCATCCTTTTATGCCCTTTGTAACCGAGGCGGTCTGGCAAGAAACAACACACAAGAGTACCAGCCCTTTGATCATCTCCACTTGGCCTACATCTAAATAGCGCCTAACATAAATAAATTAAATTATTCGACGCTAAATCCCCCATGGTTGAACCTTTGATAAATATGGCTTGAATAAGTTGAAGTTAATCAGAGTAATTTCCGATTATTTCTTTTCTTCCGAAGATTCTGTAACAGTTTCACCTTTTGCTTTATCGTCAACGGCTTCTTTAACTTCTCCTTCTACGGCTTCGACAACAACCTCCGGCTCTTCTTCTCTGAGAGCTTCTACCTTGGCGATAATCAAATCATCGTCAGCTAAAATCTCTACTTTTTTATCCGTCCTCAAATCGGCAATCGAAACAGAACTTTCAACTTCCGTTAGTTTTGAGACATCTACTTCGAATTTGTCGGGTAAATCAGCAGGTAGTGCTTCTACTTCAACTTCGTCAACGTGCTGAACCAATGTTCCCAGACCGGATTTGTCGGCCGGTGATTCCCCTACTAATTCTACCGGCACGTGTGCGGTTACTTTTTCTGTCAAATTAACTTGGAAAAAATCGGCATGAAGAAGTTCACCGGTAACAGGATCAACCTGAACATCATGAACAAGAACGGGTTTTTTTGTGCTTCCCACTTCTAATTCGATCAGTCCGGTCTCCCCCACTTTTTTATAAACATCCGCAAACTCCTTTGTTGCAATCTGGATGGATAGAGATTTTACTTTTTTCCCAAAAACATTTGCGGGTAAAATTCCCTCTCTTCTTAGTTTTTTTACCTTTCTTCCAACGATTTCCCTGTTTTGTGCTTTTAGTATTTGCTTAGTCATATTTCAGATTTACCTTAAGATTAATATCTTTGTCTAAGGTGGTATTATATCCGTATAGTCCCTCATTGGTCAAGCGAAAAATATTCGTTGGAAATATTGTTAATCTCTCGGGTGTTTTTATACTAACCGACAAGGGTACATTTTTCATCCCGGATTGTTTAATAAATCGAATATCATATTCCCCGTCTCTCGTCAGATCTAGCACCGACGTTGTTTCCCAATTAATTAGATATCGTTCCGTTTGGCCTGGCATAATTTCTATAATAAAACCAGCGGTCTTGCCTTCTTTCTCTACAGAGATATCCGGTTTAACCAAAACGGTTCCACTCTCGTTTGTACGGTAAATGTCTTCAAAGCCACTTTCTTTGTTAACCAATATTTTTACATAAGCTTGATAGGGTTGGGAATTGTCTTTCGGATTTGTAAATACATATTGCATCGAGTGTTTTACAATTCCCTCTTCTATGTAAACCGTAAGATTTATTTCTCGTTTAATTGATTGAGCATTGGCGTTTACGCTCGAGTCAAAAACACCGATCTCGTCAGAAAAGCAATTAAAACTACATTTTTGGGAATTCTTGTTTCCAAACAAATTTGCTGATTGCAATTTGTTGTTGAAATTGTCATCTGTTGTCATAAGCTGAATATTTTTATTATTACTTCCTTCAAATACTAATCCATAAATTGATAATTTTTGATTCTCGTCTAATTCCACAAGTGTTTCAAAAATTCTTTTTATATATTCTTTTACCAATTTGGGGTCTTGTTGTTTCTCGGCGACCGCTGTGTGTAAATCGGAAGTACTTAACTCGTCGTTGAAAACTTTCTTATACTCATTTGCCATGTTTTCTTCTAGTCTATTAATAATTTCCTGATTTAAAACCACAACTCCATCTACCTCAATATCAACCGATTTTGATATAAACCACTTAAGCTGTTCTGCAGAGTTTATGTAATTTACGTGCCAACCAAAATCCTTCGACGACCACTTATCAGTATTTAGACCCGATAACAAATTTGCGGGAGGTATGATTTCTCCCTTAATTTGTTTATCTAAAAATTCAGGTGTATAAACATATATATCTGCCAGTTTTCCTTCACTAAAAACTATAATTGCAATATAGTTAGCTATTCCACCCGAAGGGCGGATTACATTCTCATCTTGGAATACAAGGGCATAACTCTTGGTCTTGTCTTCACCCAACATGTTCGGCAGGTCTGCTGAAATTTGTTGTATAAAATATGCAAGCGATTTCGTTCGAGAAATATCAACTGAAGATATTATGTTGAGAATCACTTTTTTATTGTTCCCTGAAAGTGCTTTAATTTGTCCTTCCAAAAATCCCAATTCTTCTACCAACGATTTATTAACAAGCAGTATCGAGCTAGTGATATCTTCAACACTTCCATCAACACCAAAAGCATTGTCAACTAACACGTTGGTCGCACTTAACGAAACAACAATTTTTTCTTCAACTGTTGACACCCTCAAAAGTACCAACGTTAAAGCATGAAGGTCGCCAAAAATACTACCTATGTGGGGAGTTGTCGATAATATAAATATGTAGTTTTCGGTTAATGCAACAACTCTGTTTGATACACCAACTGTTGTACGGGCGGTTTTCAAATCATACGACAACAATCTGTTTTTATTGAAACTTACTAAAAATATTGACGTGGTAATAAGAAATAACGGCACTATAAAATATCCCAACACCGCAAAAAACACTACATACAAAACTGGTTTCTTAACCCTCTTTTTAATAACTAAATAATACTTTTTTAGCGCTAGTAAAACTTTTCTTGATTGCTTTTTGTCGTTTATAGCCGGGGTTAATGAGTGAACAATTTTACTACCTTTGTTGGAAGTTTGTTGGTCAATTATTTTGTTGGATTCTATTTCGTTAGTATTTCTATTAACTACTTTTGACGAGTCTTGTTCATTTGAATAAAGTGGTGTATGTTGAGGTGGTACTAAATCTTTTTGGGTACTTCTATTTACCAAAGTGTCGTTTGGGTTGGATGATGTTTTTTCGGCATCATCATTGTGTGTAACAACTACTGCTTTGTAGCGATGAGTATTTGCATTTTCTTTTTCGCTTTTAACGCGGATCAGATATTCCTCAAGAAACGACATTAGTACGTTTTTGTCAAATTGAACAAAAGCTTTTTCTTCTACAAAAGCATCTTCAAAACTTATATTAATAGAATCATTCCGACTTGTTAAATTCTTGTTTACCGTTTGTTGAAATTCATTAGCATAATTAACATGTGATATTACTGCATGCTTAGTACTTTCACTCATAAACGAAAAAATCGATCGTTCAACGTGATAGAGTGCGTCGGCTATTCCGATTGGTAAAAATTTCCAGTTGTTAATACAAGGTAAGTCTTCTTCAAAATATAACTTCTCGGCTACTGTATTTTTTACAAACCCTTTCTTTAGTTCAACCACGTCACCAAGATACAAAGCTCGGTATTTCGGTTTGTCTAAATTTATTTTTAGTAACAAATTGTTGTTATCTATGTGTTTCTCTTTTGACGCTATATAGGAAAAAACAAATACCTTTTTTAAGTCTTGATGTTTAATAACCAGTTGCGCCAAATCCGATAATTTAACGCGAGACGTATTACCAAATTGTTCAAGGTCGATATAAATAAAATAGTCATATTTGTCTTGATATGAAAATTTTTCAATGTCCATTAAACGCCAGCCGTCAAATTTGGTTTCATCAACAATGATATTCCACAGATCGATGTTGTCTGTTACAACGTCTACTTCACACGATAGATCAACAAATCTCTTGACAATGTTTAATGACAAGTAGTTGAATTTCGTAATTACGAGCGCCCGCGGTTTGGTCGTTTTAGTTTGTTGGTTGTCCATTGTAATTAATGCTAATTCAATTACCTAAACATTTCAATTTTATGGTAATACTGGTGTTGTTTTAGTGTTAATAATATAGAACACATATTTTACTCAACATTTCGACGTGAAATTTTAAAAGTATTCACGAGGATATCTTGTAGTAATTACCGCATCGATATCTTTTATGGGTAAAAACATGTTCCATACATCAGAAACGTGTAAGCAATAATAAGTGAGTAAAATTTACAAACATCATCGTTTCTTTTGGAGTAAATTTTATCAAAATTACACTTTAACAATTTCTTATAATCTATTGATATAAGTAGTAAATATTAAATTGTCAGTTGAGGTGTTTTTCTAAAATAGCAATTTTTTTTAACGATTTTATAATTCTATAAGTGTTGAAGACCAATGAAAGATTAATCAAGAAAGATGTTTGTGTTTATCCAATTCCCTGTTAACTAAAGAATCTGCAGTTTTGTTTAACAATCTTGGGACGGAAGAAAAAACAATTTCTTTATCAATGTCTTGAAGTAATGTTATTACTTTTTGGTGCAAGGTTATCAGATGTTCACTTTTAATTTTATAAATTCCGAGTATCTGTTTTGTTATCAATTCAGAATCAAGTTTAAAGTATATTTTTTCACTGTTAATTATTTCTTTCCGATCTGCCTTAATCCATTCGAGCGCCATTAGTACGGAGTTGTATTCGGCAACGTTGTTTGTTGTTTCTCCTAAGTACTTTGACTGGTTGTATATTTCAATTCCGTTTTTCAAAACAACAAATGCGCTTGCTGCAGGTCCCGGATTTCCTCTGGATCCACCATCACCAAATATTTCTATTGTTTCCATAATAAATGAAGGATTATCTTTTGGGGTGTATAACAAGATGTCTATCTTGTCCTTCGCCAACCGATTCGGTTTCAACTTCTTTGTTGTCTACAAGTGCCATATGTACAATCCTTCTTTGGGCGGGAGAAAGATTGAAAAGCGGAACATCCTCGCCAGTTTCGGCTGCCCGCTGTGCTGACGTAACTGCCAAATGATTTAGTTTTTCATTTTGTTTTTCTCTCCAATCCGCAACATTAATCAGTACCCTTACCCACTCCCCCGTTTTGGATTTATAAATCATGGAAATTACTGTCTGAAGTGCCAACAGAGTTTCTCCTCTGCTTCCAATAAGAAGTCCAGATTCTTTTTCGGTTTTTATATCAACTAATATCGCATCGTTTACACTATCTTCCTTTACCTCCAGATCCGCACCAGACCCCATCAAGCGAAGCAGTTCGCGCGCAATCTCTTCGACAATTGATGCGGGATCTTGTTTTACTGTTTCAATTTTTTTTGACATCTTTAGTGTTACTTTCGGATTTTAGCAGACCAAGCTTAATAATCCAAGGGGTCATACCTCCCCACCCTTGGGAGCGGTATTGTTGATATGCTTGAAAAACAGAAAACACTAACCAATATAGTGCCAAGCCCGATGGAAATCTAAGTCCAATAAACAAAGTCATCAAAGGAAACATGTAGATCATAGATTTTTGCATACCAACTTGAAAATCATCACTTGCTTCAGGAGTCTTTTTGGCAATTTTCTCTTGAACCTTTTCGTAAGGAGCCATAATTTTTGCCGAGACAAATTGTGCCAATGCCGACAAAATTAACAGCGGACCAGGAATGTTAAAATCTATTCCGGGTATTTGGAAAACAGCGGGTTTGGTCATATCCATTCCTAAAAAACCGGTATTAATTATTTCACCGTCGGGAAATCTTAATGGGTTATAAAGAAGACTATTAAATGCCACCGTTGGATTTTCAGACGACAGCGTTTTGTTGAACATATTAAAAAATGCAATCAGCACTACTATTTGGAGCAAATAGGGAAGACACCCTGCTCCGGGATTAATGCCTTTAGACTTATACAAATCCGCCTGTGCTTTTGTAAGTTTAACCTTGTCGTCTTTGTATTTCTTTTTTAGTTTGTCAAGCGATGGGGCAATATCTTTCATTTTCTTCATCGACTCCATATAAGGTTTGGTAAGAGGATTGAGTGCATATCTCAAAAAAACACTAAAACCAATAATCGCAAGTCCCATATCTGAAAAGAGAAGTTTATAAAAAACAACCAATCCGTTTGCCAAAGGTTGTATGAGTAGTGTGTTAAACATAGTAAGGACTAAATGTGTATTATCTTCGGATTATCGCTTTTCGTCAATGGATTACATGTAGCAAGTCTCAACGCTGTTTTTCCAAGTCCCGTTATAACGCCGTACTTTTCCACTGCTTTAATCGCATAATCGCCACAGCTTAGACTATTTGGAGTATAAACACACGCTTGACCAAAAAAAGATTGGAAAATCGGGGATACAAATTTTTTATACAGTTTTAAAATTACAATAATGGAAGTTTTCATCTTCAGATTAATTTTGCTTTCTTGAGGGCTTGTTTTACTTCTTTCATGGTGTCGTCGGTCGGAGTGCGGGTAATTTGTGTTTTTGCGAGAAATACGACATCATATCCATTAATTAAATATTTTGATTCAAATCGCACAGCTTCACTAAGTGTTCGTTTTATTCTATTTCTGTCGACAGCGTGTTTTGCAATTTTCGTTGACACTATAAATGAAAACTTGGGTGGTTTATCATCATCTTTTCTTTTGTAAACAGCCATACCAAAATTAGGGAACTGATACATCGTACCTTTTTCTTTTGCGCGAGAAATATAATAATGTCCTCGCATTCTGTATTTTCCGGCAAGCATAGTTTCTATATGTAGATTACCACATGGAAATCAAAAAACGAAGTGAACAATTTATTCTGCCCAGCAAAATATCACATTAGAGAAATTCGATATGGCGTTTTTTATAAAGAAGAACCTCGCCGTCGCAGTCATCTTAAACAGCTTATTCGGACAATTTGCTCCGACCCTTCGCTCGACGATTTTTAAGTGTTATTTTCCCCAACTTTGTAGTCGATCGACTCCTATAGCCATGCCTTCTTTTTCTTTTAATTTTACTCGGTTGATATGTCCTTTTTGTCATGTGCACATTATATATATTAATAATGCTAATTTCCAGTGCGAACAAAGTTGTTTATCAAAACAAAAAGCAGCAGGTTCTAATATTATTAAAGCAAAACTATTTCCGAAATGAAGTTTGGGCATACTACATTTATAAGCAATCGAAATATCGGCTCAGTTGTCGGTTAGGCTTCGGATCTTTTCGGGGTTGAAAATTGTGGATAACTTCCATAGGATGTAGATGTATTTGATGTTTCTTCTTCTGCCTTCAAATTATGGATCATGATGTAAATAGCACCTCCGACCAAGAGGTAGAAACAAATGATGATTTAAGTAAACCATCAAATAATTCTAGTGTCCACACAGAAGACGACACAGTTATCAACAGTCCGGGCAACAAACTTAAAATCTGGCACGAGATATTGGAAAGTATTAAAGTTTCAGTTTCCGGAGCTATCTTCTCAACCTGGTTTACCCAAACCCATTTATCGGAACTAAAAAATGTTGGAAGCAGATATTTAGCTGAGGTGGGATGTTCGTCTAGTTTTGTCAGAACCACACTTGAGGGGAGATATTTCGGCTTAATACAGGATGCTTTGAACAAAACTCTCGATAAAGAATGTGACGTGCTTTTTATAGTAAAACAACAATCAGCTTCACAAGATTTTTCTTCTGTTCCTCTTTTCCAAGAACCTGAAAAAAACGAGGAAGGAATATTATTCTTAATTTCAAAATCTAATCTAAGAAAGAACTTCACTTTTGATAATTACGCGGTTTCTTCTACAAATCAAATGGCGTGGGCAGCTGCAGACGCGGTTTCTAAAAATTTGGGAAATGCATATAATCCACTTTTCATCTGGGGTGGGGTAGGGGTGGGCAAAACACATCTAATGCACGCTGTCGGCCATTGTGCGTTAATCAAAAATTCAAGTTCAAAAATTCTCAGTTGTACGGGTGAAGATTTTACCAACGATATCGTAGAGGGAATTAGACACAAAAATACAAAAAATGTACGCAATAAATATCGAAAACTGGATGCCCTGTTGGTTGACGACATTCAATTCATTGCCGGCAAAGATACTGTTCAAGAAGAATTCTTTCATACTTTTAATTCGATTGTTTCCGTTGGGGGACAAATTATTATCACCTCGGACAGACCTCCAAGCGAGATCTCGAAACTGGAAGAACGCTTACGAAGCAGATTTGAAGCAGGGCTTATTGTAGATATCGGAAATCCCGATTTTGAATTAAGATGCGCAATTGTCCAAATAAAAGCTGCTGATAGGGGAATTAATATTCCCATGGACTTGATTCAATTAATTGCCGGCAATATTGATTCGGCGCGCGAAATCGAAGGATTTCTCACCAAATTATCATCCGAGGTGATACTTAATAAAAACGAAATAAGCAAAAATCTAATTGAAACCATTTTGTCGAAAAAAGGCGTACTAAACGGTGATACTCAAATCAAAGCTCAACCGCAAGAAGTTGTCGCCGCCGTGTCAAAGTATTATACGCTTGGCAAAAGAAGTCTATTGGGCGCTTCACGAGCGCGACCTGTTGCCAGACCACGTCAAATACTCATGTATCTTTTACGGATGGAGTTAGCGCTGCCGCTCGAAGAGGTTGGGCGACTTGTTGGAGGACGAGATCACACCACCGTTATACACGCTGTGGATAAAATAACCAAACTAGCTTCGCTTGATGTGCAAACACGACAGGACATTAGGGGGATAAAAAACATCCTTTGAGGATAAATATTTAGTAGTATCAACATATCAACAAATTACACACACTTATAAACATCTTTATTAACATATCCTTGAGGTACATATCCACATTCGGCTTTGTGCACAAGTAGGAAGCGATATCCACTTGTCAACACTACCTACTACTACAACTACTATTTAATAAGAAAGAAACACAATTTGTAAATTTTATACACACTTGGAAAAGTCGGACTTATTTCGTATACTTTTTTTATAATGAAACTACAGGTACTTCAAGAAGATCTGACGCGTGGATTAAATATTGCTGCTCGATTTGCAAGTCCCAGATCGCAATTACCAATACTAGGAAATATTTTGTTTAATGTTCAAAAAACAAAACTAACACTTTGTGCTACAAATCTTGAAACATCAGTATCTATTCCAATTGGAGCAAGTGTCAAAGAAATGGGTAATATAACGATTCCTGCAAGAGTAATAACGGATATTGTTGCAAATTTACCGAGAGGACAAATAAATTTGGAAGCCGCTAAAGAAAACCTGGTAGTTTCTTGCGAAAAATATACATCAACTATATCGGGGACAAACGATGCCGATTTTCCAAGTGTTCCGACAGCCTTGGGAAAGGAGAAATCAAGTTTTCCAAAGGAATTGTTTACCGGCGCATTGTCTCAGGTGATTTTTGCGGCTAGCTCTGACGAAACGAGACCTGTTTTAACAGGTGTACTAATTATTTTTCAAAAGAATTCATTAGTGTTTGTTGCCACAGACGGATTTAGACTTTCTCAGAAGTCGGTTGTTGCAACTGGAGTGGGGGATACTGACCAGGTAATTCTTCCTAAAAATACATTACTTGAACTGCTTAGATTAGCCAACGAGAGCTCGAGTATTGATATTGCATTTCCAAAAAACGAAAGTTTGGCACTTTTTGGACTAGGAGATATTGTTCTTTCTTCGAGAATTATTCAAGGTGAATTTCCAAATTTTTCAAAAATCATTCCCCAAACGACAAATATAAAAATTGATTTGGACAAAGAAGAGTTGGTTAGGTCGGTTAAACTGGCGAGTGTATTAGCTCGTGACAGTGCTAATGCAATTACTTTCAAAATAGATAAGACGGGATTGGTTGCGACATCACAAAGCAGACAAGCCGGGAAGCAGGATATTCAAATTGATGCACGAGTTGAATATTTAGAAGGCAATGATGATGTACTTGAAATAGCCTTTAATTATAAATTTATAGAAGATTTTCTGTCGTCTGTAAAAGGGGATAGAGTCGTCGTAAAATTAACTTCAGCTAATGCACCGGGAGTATTTGAGGATCCGCAAGACAAAGATTATCTTCACCTTATCATGCCTGTGAAGTTGTAATTAATGCTCTTCGGTTTTTTACAGTTCTACACTGTATAGGTTGTCGTTATAATCGACCATATACATTATTCCGTTAATGTAAGCCGAAATTTCTCTTATGTAACCAATATTTTCTATCGGTTTTTGTTCTGACAAAGACATGTTTGAAACATCAAGGATGGCGTAAGTAGTATTAGGTAAATTTGTAAGTATAAATATTTGCGAATTATTAATCCAGATAGTCTTGTTACCTGGACGTATTTGCGAATTTCCCATTATGGCCATATCGTTAAGATCATATATCGTCAGATTGCTGGATGATTGTATTGCAATCTTTGCTTTATCAGGAGTCAGAGAATATGTATTCCCTAATGACAACACAGTGTTTTCAAGTGTTAGCAAATCGAGAATGCTTACCTTGCTTGCATTGGGAGAATCATAATCTTCAAAGAGAACAAGTCGGTTTTTAACTATACAATCAACATCGCTTGCAGTTGTTTCTAGTAATGAGATTGGTGAGTTGCTATTAATTGGGAGTGAGTATAGAATCGACTTTTCCGTGTTTGGATTGTAGTTTCCGATAAAGTAAATTTTTCCTTCTTGTTCTGAAATTGTTGCTGAGACTATTGGACTGTATTTCGTAAGTTGGATTATGGATGTTAGATTTGTTGATGTATCTATTAATGTTAATGAACTTGCGTTGTTGTGTTCTTTTACGAGAATATAACGACCGTCTTGTGAATATTTTTCAACTACTTTTTCAAATAATATGCTAGTTTCATTATTCGTAATGCGGACAAGCTTTCCGTTGTTTGTATTTATGCCAATAAGTTGACCGGCAATATTGTTTAAATGAGTTAGCGATTTGTTTCCATCGATTATATCAAGTTTGTTTACAACTACACTTGAATTGTCGATGTCGATGTCAGCTGAATTATCGTTGAATAAAATATACAACAATATCCCCGTTGATAATACTGCTGCAACAATTAATAAATACTTTATTTTTTTAATCATGGTATAACACAGTTTGTCGAGTAATTAGGGCAGACGCCCAAACCGAATTTTTGTTCAAAGTCTGTTTGAGGGCAAATCGTTCCGTCTCCACCGGGAAAATTTAGTGAACCATTATTTATGGCAAAGTGTAAATGCTCCGCTGTTGAATTGCCGGTGTTGTCTGAGGTGGCGATGACTTCTCCTGCTTGAACAAAATCACCGACCTTAGAGTAAATATCGCACGTATGAGCATAATAGTAATTTCTTCCATCGTCACCTGCAAGAAACACGCCATTTCCTCCTGCTGCTGTTTGTAATGTTAAATAAATTCGTCCACTGGTGTATGCAAGTAGTGGCAAATGTGCATCTCCAGGGTTGCCCTGTACCCCTATGTCAACAGCTAGATTACCGTCGTGGTGATAACAATCGTAACCAAGTCTACCATATTCAGCCATTGGGAAGTAGTAGTTACCCGAGGCAATGACTCCGGTGGCACTTGGTCTTGTGTTAGGATTAGCTGCCGGACCCAAACATTCATCGGGAGCATTACCAATTCTTACAGTTGCTGAGGCTTGTGATGATTCTCCTGTTAATCCTTCTGCTGTTGCTGTAATTGTAATTATATCGGTCACCGCTGTGTCGTAGTAGCTGGTGCTGTCTGGAAATGCTTGACTATAAGTAAATACAAAAGGTGTCCCAGGGGAAATTTCCTGAGGTGGTGTAGGTAAGCCTGGATTAATTGGGGGACAGGAGGGAGGGGTTCCTTGTCGTTTTGAAACATAACATCGGTATTCGATGTTGATGTCTGTAAGAACCGATCTCTCTGCTATTATCGAGACGGTGTACTGAACAGTCCAAGGTAAATTCTCATTAGGTATATTTGTGATACTTGCTGTTTTACTAACTTCAATAAACGCTGAATCGACAAGGAACGGATCTGATTGTCCACTCCACGGTGGTACAACCCATGCGCCGGAATTGATAATAAACAGAATTATCGATACGGCAATGGGGATAATTACAAAAACGATGATAATCGGCGACGCAAGGGCGACACCAACCGCCGCTAAAATACTTAATGTTATGGAAAACGCGTGTGCTGATGCCAGAGCCAATCCACCGAGTAGATCGCGTGCATCTTTACTGAATTTTTGCATAGCGTTAACCATGCGAGCGATTAATTC
Organism: Candidatus Woesebacteria bacterium; assembly: GCA_016700095.1. Lineage (NCBI taxonomy): Bacteria > Candidatus Woeseibacteriota > Candidatus Woesebacteria bacterium. Next base: position 82,633 of record CP065002.1, read on the forward strand.
TCCGGCTATCTCAGCGGCAACAGCGGCGATCGCATTTCCTACCCCGGGAGCTAAACTTCCCAAGGCTTGTCCAGCCGCTCTTACTGTTGCTTTGGTGGCTGCCTTGGTTACAACTTTTTTGGTGACTGTTTTGGCGGCGCTTCCGGCAATTTGTCCAGTAGTACTTGGTCTTTGATTTTCCTGATCTTTTGCCATAATGTTATTTTATAATATTTGTACCGACATCTGTTTGCCTGATTGCATTGATCGTACTTGGTGACGGTATCTGATTATTTTGTTTTATAACTGTATTTTTTTGTTTTTGCAAAATCTCTCTTGGATTAGTTGTGATTAAGCCGTGTTCTTCAGGTGATGCAACAATACGGATTGGAACATGGTGATTGCCGGCAAAAAATATTCCTTCTCCGATGTTTGCTCCAAGCAGTAACTGCCTCTCTCCCTGAGATAAATAGAACACATCACCAATGCGGTCGATTGCGGCAGGAGACTGCTTGAGGAGAATTCTAAGGGCACTGTTTGTAACAATAGCTTTACCAATATCTTGTGCCAAAAAATCCTCCACGTCTTGAGTGATTGTCGTTAATCCAAGATAGTACTTTCTCGCTCTTTTTACGATCGACCATAGGAATTGTGCACTGTCTTCGTACCTCATCATATGCCATGCTTCGTCGACAATTAGAATACGTTTTCTCATATCTCTTTTTACTTTGGTCCAAATAAAATCAAGAATAATAAACATGGCAATCGGTCTTAATTCGTCCCGTAATTCACGGACACCAAAAACCGTAAACGGGTTGTTGATTTCAATGTTGGTGTGTTGGTCAAAAATTCCAACATAACTTCCTTTAACAAATTTTTCGATACGCGCAGCCAGGTCGAGTGCGGTTTCGACTTCCATGCCGATTAACGCCTTGTAAAGATCTTCCATCAGCGGAGGTTCTTTCTTTTGAGTTTCTGGGTCTTGGGTGATTCCCTTGGCTTTGTAAGTTGCAACAAGAGCTCGGTCGAGCATGGCGTCTTGTTGGGCGTTTAAGCTTCCCATAATAATTTTAAAGAGTGAGTGCAATGACAAAATCTTTAGGCCCAAATTATTTTCACCCTCCTCGTAAATCTGTGACAAATCAAATGGATTAATTCTTTGCGGTGAGCTGAAAGAGAAATCAATATACTGTCCATCAACAGCATCGGCGAGTACTTTGTATTCGGATTCGGGATCAACAGCGATGATTTCAACACCAAGCATGAGTGATCGCACGGATTCCAATTTTACAAAATAGCTTTTTCCTGCTCCGGAAGTCGCAAACACTGTCATGTTGTGATTTTCCAAAGAGAATCTGTCAAAAATAATGAAAGAGTCATTCTGGGGATTAATACCATACAATATTCCGCTGTCACTGGTTAGTTCTGTGGACGTAAGAGGGAAAGTAGTAGCAAGGGAGGTAGTATCCATGTTTCTGGTGATATTTAACCTATCAAGTCCAAGAGGAGAAGTTGACAAAAATCCGTTGTTCATATCAAGTGTTGCATTTCTTGGAATAGCAAGCAGTGACTGAAGAGTGGATGCAACCTGTCTTGTTACGAAATTTAATTGTTCAATATCTGCTGCTCTAATTGTTATATAAAATCCAAATTCAAAAAAATGTTCAACCCCTTTTACAAGAGACTCTTGTAACATCCGGGCGTCATCCAACTTTGCCTGTGTTGAAGGGTTGACAATTTTACCGCGTTCCAAATCGGTTATGATTTCGGCTTCCATTTCGGCGATTTTGTGTCTGAAATCTTCAAGAATACCTTTTATTTCAACCGGATAGACAAAAAAGGCAATATCTAATGAAGCGTTAAAATTAATAATTTGCTCTAACCATCCAGGTGAAACATAGCGTGGGTAACCTGCAATAAATAGCGTGCGAAAATAGACATTGTTAATTCTAAGATGGTTAAAATCAACCTCTATTTCTTGAGGGGCAACCACATCGAGGACATTTGCATCCTTGTCGAGAATTTCGGATATCGGATCGCGGAACTTTGGTTTTACAAATTCGTCGCGAGTTATTCCTCCTTCTTTGTTTGATTTGGATGTTTTATCTTGGATTTGATTAACCAACTTCTGTTGCGGAGTTTTTCCGTCTGTTTCGGGAGTGGGATCAACAACATTGTGCACCTCCGTCTCTTTCTGAGTATTTTTTTTACCAAACAGTTTCATATCAGTTAAATATCCCCCTTTCTTTTATGGGCGGCTCGGGATTGTAAATGTTATAAACCAAATCGATAAGCTCATCTGTTTTAAGTTGCCTTAAATTTAAACCTAATCTCCTAGCCTGTCTTGCGATATGTTCACGCTTGGGGTAGAGAGCTATTTTAGCTTTCCTTACGACATAAGCTTTTGTATACGGGACACCGGGTTGTGTTTGTTTACTACCAGGTAAAGAAAACGATTTTGAAACACCAAGTTCGTATTGAGTAAACGGCAGTACAATATAAAACTTTTTACTTAAAACATTTTTCTTCTTTATTGAATCGCTCATGAACTTTTTGTAACCACGCATAATTTCTGTTAGTTTGGGATTAGATATGCTTTTTTCAGCGTCGTCCAGCAAAATTAAGTAATTAGAAATGTCTTTTTGAAGACTTCTGACCACAATTTGAATATGAAAAGTAAGAGAATTCAAAAGTCCCGCATAACCGGCAATTACAGCTTCCTGTTCGTTTTCGCTAAGTAGGCCGAAGTTAAGCGAGGTGGATTCCAAAATAAGTGTTACGGCACCGTTTTTGTAAAGCACCAGGTCTTCAAAAATTTCGGCAATGGGCAAATGATTTTGTGTTGTTGTTGATAATGGACGATCGGGAAAAAATAATGGTAATTTCATATTAGTTGGTTAAATTGCTGTTTGTCGCCGTTATTGCTATTGGGTCGATTAGAGATCCGGTTACGTTTAGTTTTACAGGATCAAACATTAACCCTTCCTTTTCTGTAATAATTTCGTATGTACCGCTTGGCAGTGGTGTTACAATGCCAAAATGTCCAAGCGTATTGCTTTTTAGAGCTCTTACCGGGCGATTGTCTTCATCTCGTATTTCCAGAATTGCCCCACTAATTATTTTTCCGGCACCATCCATCACTTGACCGACCAAGATGTTTGGCTGGGTTGGTGGAATTGGAGGAGCAGACTCCGAAGAGAAGACGGCTTGTTTTACGAAACTGTTTGCTTGGCTTGCAAGCGAACCGGTAACTGTAGTCGTAGCTTTTGCTACGTCGTTGTCACTTACCGTGATATTGACAGCATGGTCAATTAACGGCTGAGTTGCTTTTTGATTTATTGCGTTACTACTAACCGGTGTTGGTGTTGCAAGCGGGACTTTAATCGTATCTGTATTAGTGGGCATTACCGGTTGATTGGTGTTACCGAAATGCTCCGATATTTTAACTAAAAATTGTTTCTCTGTTGTTTCAAGTCCCGACAATGCTTTGGTTGCCTCCACTTGAATACCTACTGGCGCCATTGCAGACTCTGTGGGCTCGGAAGGTACTTTCTGCGACATTTGTTGTTGGATTTGAGCCGGAGTTTGGTTTTGTGCCAATGTTTCCATCATTTCGGCGTCGGAGGCAAAAAAGGAAAGCGGTTTTGTTTTTATCCATGTAAAAATAGTTGGTGAATAAATCGATTTAACAAATAATATTAACCACTTTTCAAGCGGTCTGTCCTCGAACGGGAAAAAAGCCAAAGCAATCCCAAAGAGGAATGAAATTAGCATGAGTGGAAGTTTTATGAAGGTGAGTAAATTTGTCGAATACAGGAGCAGTGCAATCAGTGCACCCGCTGCTACTTGAAAAAATTGTTTTAAGGTCATGTCACCAACAAGCCTAAATTGATAGGAGGTAATTTCTTGCGGAATTGGATGCTGGACTTCGAATTCTACTGACATAATTTAGTGTGACTAATAACACCAACGAATACAAGAAACGTGTTCTTGTATTAGTTCTGCTAAATTAAGCTTACAGTGTGAACAAAGTAATTCAAGTATTAGGGTTTTCACAGGATTGGGAACTAACGAAATCGCACGATGAGTGTTAATATTATTTCAACGATAACTAATCATGGTGTATATTTCAATCTTAATTGTAGTATTTGTTGTATTTTATTTTGTGAAACGTGACTTTTTTTACGGAAACAACGCTCCGTATGTGCCATCCGACGCGGATGTGGTTGAAAGAGTAATGGAGATGGCTGAAGTTAAGAAGGGTGATGTTGTTTATGATCTAGGCGCAGGAGATGGTAGATTTGTTTTAGCTGCAGCCATGAAAGGTGCAAGCGCTGTGGGAGTAGAACTCAATTTACTAAGAAGCATATATGCTAGGGTTTGGTTTAGAATACTTAGAATCGACAAGACAGCTAAAATTATAAGGCAAGATATTTTTAAGACAGATTTATCGAAAGCAACAGTTGTAATTTGTTATTTGCTTCAGGAAACTAACGATGCTTTGCAAAAAAAGTTGGAAAAGGAATTAAAACCAGGCACCAAAGTGATTTCTATTGCTTTTAAGTTTGCGGGTTGGAAAGAAGTGAAGTTTGATGGAAGGGGAGTTGTTTACGGTCCAATTAGAATGTACGAAATTGAATGAAGGTACATTTTGAATAAACAACGAGTAAAATGTTATAATTATTTATGAGTATAGAAGAAAATGACGGTGATCTTTCGATAATACGCGCTGCTGAGACGTTGGGGTATGATGAACGGGCACAGCGCGAATTTCAACGATACGAAGAAACAATGAAACTCAGGGCTGAACAACGCCAAATTGCACCTGAAAGAGAAATGTTGGAAAAAGCAAGAACTGCGGAACAGGTTACTTATGCTATGAGATTATTTTCGGATCAAACGGAGGCGGCGAATAATGATCATCCGGAGTTTTATGACAGATATGGCCAGTTAAATTTCTTTTTGACAGCGGAAGGAAAACTTAGATCATGGGAAGCGGGAACCAGAAAGAAGAGAGCTGAACTGGCGGCGCTTGGTTTTACTGATTTGACAGCGCACGAAATAGTGCCTGACTTGCAAATTGATCAAGTACAGATACTTGATAGTATGAGTGATAAGCAGAAACAAGAAATCGAAGCAAGAAACCGACAAGCTCTGACACATAACCAAAAAAACCAAGAGGAAAGAGCGATTATTGAGGAAAATCGAGATGGTGTTATTGACACACTAAGAAGAGAATGTCGCTTGTTTGCTGCACGTGCGAAACTCACTCGAGAAACAGCAAACTACCACAATGCAGGAGGCTCAATTACTGAAATTGCGAAAGGTTTTCTCGCCCCAGCTCCTTATCAGATTAATGCTGAAGATTTTGAGGCAATATTTACCGCTGGTCCGGGTTTGGTTTTGTCACCGGATAAAAGAAACGAATTTCGGAATAACCCCAATGCGCGCCATTTAGGCAATGATGTTAGCATGGCGATTATGTTGTATGATCTGGTTGCCGCGTCAGAAAATAAAACCAAGATGTTGGACTATATACAATCACCTGGTTTTAAGCGAATAGTAGCAGGGGAGAAAGAGGGGGAAGTTCTTCGTGGCTTCACTAAAAGGTTTATAGGTAATCCCAGTAATTGGAAGGAAGAAAATAAAAAAGTAGAAAACGCAAACAATCCGTCTCAATCTCTTTATACAGGCGAAAGAACAAAAGAAGATCTCAAGATAGAAGCAAATGATAGAGGGTTGTTAACAGTCGCAGGGAATGTTTTTGCCCACAAAGAATCGACTAGAACAAGGCAAGTGGTCGACGATATTGTGTGTCAATTGGTAGGAGGAAACCAAACTGCACAATTAATAGCAAAAAACTTATATCGGGTGTCGGGTGCAGCAGCTGCAGCAGGTGCTGAAATTTATAAAGATGGCAATAGATATTTACCGGAAGTGGAAGGATACCCGGCAGGTTCTGATGACCTGGTTGCTCTAACACAATTTAAGGCTAAGCAAATAAAAGACCGCGAGAAAGGTAGTCCTTGTGGGGTAATTTATACATGTGGACTTTATCCAGATCTTCTTGCTGATTTTTGGTCTTTTCAAACTGTTGAAGGAGCAAAAGGGAGTATAAAAGTGAAAAGGTCACTTCGTGAATATATGTGGGGTGGAGGAGATGGTGTACACGACCTCGACGCCGGTCACTTATTGGGTGAAGTAGATTGGAAGAGTTTTCCTCCAGAATTATGGCAGGAACACAAACTTAGAATGTATTATGGTGGACGAGATAGAACCGGTTTGGCAGAGTTACTCAAGAGAGTCAGGTTTACCCCCGACGAATTGACTAATTATGAATTTTGGCAAACTCTAAATAAGGCGGTTGGAATTGTGGTACATGACTCACTGGTAACTGGGGGTAATTACCGAGACTGGGATGGTCGGATGGATCAATTGAGAACAGCTACTGCTAATATGGCACTAAGGATAAAAGGACTTTTTGTATACGGTGTGAACACGAGACAAAACCAGTGGCTTAGAAGGGATCACATGGACCAGATTGATTCCAGAACTCGTGGTATAGACTTAATGAATGAAGCTGTTAATGACGCAAAATTTCAATTTACACAATTTAACCCTAAGTAAAAGAGGCACAGAATAATAATTGAGATATTAAATACCCCATTTTTTAAGTTGCATCCAGTGTTGGACATCTAGCCATCTAGCACTTGTACCTCCAGGTGTTCCAGCCTTTCCTGCCTTTTTGGATACAAAACTATAAGCTCCAGTCTTGGCGCCTTCGCGAGAAGCAGCAACTCCAGCTGACAGTGCTCCTGAGGCAAACGCCAAACCTTCACCAATTCCGCGACCCATGTCATAAGGCCTGCCTGCTACCATACCTTTTACAATGTCTGCTGCTTTGGGTGCAAGAGCAATGATTGCTACGCTTGCTCCTAGCCAAATAAGATCGGTGTCCCCTGTACCTCCACCATTGAGAAATGGAGGTGTCCAAGCTCTTCCTTCAAGTCCGGGATCTAAAACATCAAATGGCCATAGATTATCCAATTGACCCAAGGTTGCGATATCAACTATTCGGGTAAACATATTAGTATACGCTGCTCTCAAAAATACAAATGCCAAAACATACATAAAACCAACTGTTGGGTAAACAGCAAGGAGTGAAGCTAGATTTTTTATCCACCCGGAAAAACCACTTCCGCCGATCGCGCCCAAAAGAATTTGAATCGGTCCAAAAATAATTGCAAACATAATTAAAACAAAAGTTTTTAAAAGCATCCAGGTTACTCTAAAGGCAAGAATAAGAATGACAATTGACATGATAATTGACACTATGGCTACAAGCAGGCCAATTGCCGATCCCTGTGAGGTAATTGCCATTACGATACCGGCGGGGTTTGAAACGAGTGTCCAGAAAAGTGCACCGGTGAAGAAAAGCCAGTATTTAAACATAACCATGAATGCACTCTGGGCGTAAGTTAATTGTCCGAATAATTCTGACCAAGACTGTGTTGTACCACTAGCCACCACATTGGCCGATTGCAAAATTGCAGCAAGTAAACCAATAACCACGTACATGAGGTCAATCATAAAGCCGGCAATGGCGTAAGAAAAAGTAATCAGTATTAATGTGGTAAACACCTTTGGTAGAGCCGACTGGACGGTGATAACGGTTTGAGGAGAAATTTTAACACGGAACATAATCATGAAAGACATAATGATAATAATAAGAATTAGAAAGCTGTAGGAAACATTTCGTGTAGCTTGCCAAAGATTAAAAATGAGAGCACCACCATTGTCAAAACCAAAGCCTTGTGCGCTTGCCTCGGGAGTTAAATGCCACCTGTTAGCAATATTTGCAAAGTAACTAAGTGACGATACGGAGTGGATGTTAAGCGTAGCAACAGGTGAAGTGGTTTCAATTTGTCCGATGCCCGTCAGTTCTCGTGCTAATATCACTATACACTCCGCGGCATTTCCCTGAATACCAGCCATCACAATACAGGTGATAAAAGGGTGGTCAATCGAGTAGATTAATCCATAAATTACCCATTTAACCTGAGCGGCGGTATAGCGTTCACCGAAAAGTTCCGATTCGGTTCCGGATTGTACTGTGTTCACAAATTCGGGATATGTTTGTTTGTACCACTGTGCCTTAACAGGTTGAGCAGTCAAATGCATGAGAGGGAATGCAAAGATAATTAGAGAAAGGAAAACAAGCAAAGATTTATTGATAAATTTTCTCATTAAACTAATATTAACTCAGACTAATTTATTGTACAAGCGTCTTTCGGTATATTCCACATCAGATTGTAAAAGTGTATCTATTAATTGCAAAAACTAAGTGGATATGATTTGCCGGCTTTGTCTTCGTTGACACTTCGCGATGTAGTCGTAAATATTTTTAAGGCACATGCTTTGCTTTCTTCGATTCTTAAAATCTCCAACAGTTCTTGTTCAGCCTCTTTCTGGTATTTATCAAAATCAGAATTGAGGATAGAAATTAAAAAGCTGTCATCACTACTAAAATATAATATTTGGAAATTGTCGGAATCGTAAGTGAGATAATCACCGTTTTTGTTTATTGGATTTCCGTCTTTGTAATAAAGTTCACTTTCAACCACTTCTGCAGTAGATTTTTTGGGTATGGATGGGGTTTTAGTCGGAAGAACTTCATTGGTTTTTTCCTCCTCATTTTTCTTGTTACCCGGGATTAAGTCGGAAAAAGAGTTAAGAAAAGAGGTTTCGGTCTCGTTAATGTCACTTGTTGGCATTACACCCGTTTGACTAGTGGTATGTTTGGGAAGTAATATCGCCATTACCGTTACAAACAACGCAAATATTACAAACCCGGCAATTATCATATTTCCTTTCTTCATAATTTTATTATAAACATATCTTTATGGAATTCCGCATCTTGTTGCTGCGATTGTCCAGTTACTGCTGAAATTACATATTGCATTTGAAGGTGGGTTATATGATCCACAAGCCAGTCTTACTGCCTCACGAATATTTCTTTCTGGATCGATGTAGTTTTCAACACACGCATCAAGTAAGGATTGATTTGCAACCTCGCACCAGTTTAACGGGTGGGTCCCCGAGGGTAAATAATCAATCACAAATGACCCTGGGCAGCGAGGGGTAAACGTTGCTAGGGGATGGAGATTTATCTGGAAAAGACCGACGCTGTAGTCGGGTGAGACTCCCGTTAAGCACCCATAGTTAGTTCTTGTTGGATTACCTCCCGATTCTTGTGCGCAAATCTGACTGGCGTTTTCGGCAGCAACTTGGTTGGGGAAGTAATTTAGCAAGTTGGTAACGCTGCACGGTCCGTTTTCAACGGGAGCGCAATTACCAGGTTGAGTTGGCGGTACAGGATCTCCCGATCCTGGAGGCATACCGTGTCTTAGATATAAAGTATTCATAACATAGGGTCTAAGTAAATCCTGCATGGACACCATGGCAAATTCGTAGATTCCTCCGATGTGGGGGATGAAAATTTCTGCTTCGTCGCCAGGTCTCTCGTTGGAAGGATCGCCTGCGAGTACTTGTACTTCGGAAACAGTACCGTTGGGATCACCGGTTTTACTTGACCAATATCTTGCAGCTGTCACTGCCGGAAAATCTTTTAGCTCGTCAAACATACCGTTTACGCCTAGTTTTGGGTACATTCTGTGAACCAAGGAAGCGTCCCCGATGACCGTTTGACGCCAAAGTTCTTCCGCCTTCGGTGTTCTTGTGTAGACTGACGCAGCGGTTACGGCATCTCTTTCACAACTTAAATCACTTGCATTATGGTCAAGGCAGCAGCCATAACAGTCACTGTATATACCCTGTGCAACTTCGGTAGCGCAGGTATTTAGTCCTAAATCACACTGGGTTACACACGAACCCACAGCAGACAGATCAATACACTGGTTGTTAATAATATTGCCGTTACACTGGAATTCACACGAAAAACTGGCAGTATAGTTTATGTTGCCTCTTATTGATTCACCTGTGACAGGGTCGGTAACGCCTTCGGTATTATCAGGATTGGCAACCGGGGTGAGATCCTGATAGCCACCAAAGCTGGTTCTGGTAGTCAGTTCACCGAAAAGATCATCACCTGTATTCCACCTGACGTCATCGAGGTCACACCTATATGTATTGTAATAAACAATTGGCTCATGAGTTCCCCCGTCTTGTCCGATAAAGCGTGAACGATATGTTCGTTGCAAAAGTTCCGCTAATCCGACGTTTTCTTCCATGTGTGCAAAATACAAAAGATCCGTATCGATTTCGGGTACAAATTCAAAGTTCTGGATGACTACCTGCTGACGAGGATCGGTATTTGGAACTTGTGGCGTTTGAAGTGCACTAGTAAAAACACTACCCAGCATGTCATCGGTCGAAGTCATAAGCATATATGGACTTTCGGGTGACCCCGGTTCAGTTACCCAGTGTGCATTTGTCGGATAGACAATGTCATCACCGGGTTGATCTGTGCCCCTTGTGTCGATAATCTCATATCTTTCGCTTGTAAAATTCCATCGACACGGTACTTGGTTACTTCCAAGTGTACATTCAAATATCTGGTCATGAAGCTCGCCGACTCTTGATTGTCCTACCCTATCGCTTCTGGGATTGGGGGCGAAACTAAAAACAAAATGCGGGATGGGTAGCCAGTAAAATCTCCTATACCCACGCGGATATGGATAAAGTTTTCTTATGGGTCCGGCGTAAGCTTCGATGTGTCGGTGAGGAAATTCGATGTTTACCTCATCCGGGTCGATTAATTCTTCGTCGGCTTTGTAGGGTGCACCTTCTAACCACCAGCTGAAATATTCGTTGACGCGTCTGTTCCACGCAAATTGTTCCGGTTGAGGACTGCCTCCATTTATTTGGTTTGGTACAAGTTGGGTGTTGCCCATGATTGGAAGTTCTGCATCGGTTAAATCAATATTAACGTCGACGCTACTATCAATTTCGAAATCACAATCCAAAGTGTTTCCGTTTCTTGTGCAAGTTCCGTCACCAGGTCCGACATTTAGTGTCTCAGTGACAATAATATCGTTTCCACAATATTGCTTTAGTTGCCCGCCCGTACCTGCACTTAGTCCATGTTGACGACATGGACTTGCTTGAAAGGGGCGAAGTGAATGATACTCAGGATAGGCTAAAGGATCTCGTTCAGCGTCTCCTTCACAGGGAATGTATGGATTTGGCCAAGGACCAGCAGGAGGCGGACCGGTTGGAGAGGGTAATGGAGCCTCCTCGGGATAGCAACATGTTCCGGTTGCACTTGTTTGAGGATTGATGCAATAAACATAATCGCCACCTTCTTGAAAACACAATCCCCGACTTATTCCAATACAAGAAAAGCCCGAATCACACACTACTGGTGGAGCGGTGGGTGTAGGAGTAAAAATAGGTGTAGGTATTGCGGTCGGGAAATTTGTGTTCATACAACAGTTGCCGTTAAGTCCGGCAAGGCTTGAACATGGTCTTGATGTTCCTTGAAGAGTAGTGCACTGTGCAGGGGTATCGGTATCGATACAGACAGTGTTAATGGGGCAAAGCGGTGGGGGATCGCCGCATTCCGAAGTTAAACTACAACAAATATCGGCTCCACCAGCGCCTCCGCAACTAACAAAGTCATCTATATACTGACCACTTCCGTAGTCATAACAAACATTGCCGATTTCAACCACAGGACAAGTAAGTGTCGGTTCGATTTGACAAGTGCCATTATCACATACACAGTAATGTGAGTAACCCGGATTTGTCACACCGAATTGTTCTGCACACCCTAAAACATTATCACTACCACCGCAGACATTGGAACAAATACTAACCGATTCGTCTGGGTCGCACACACCGACAGTTTCAAGCCCGCACAAGGCATATACGTCAGACCCGCTTGCCTGCATTACCCCAACAAAAAGTAGAAAAGCAAATGTTATTTTCCCAAAATATTTCATGATTAGGGTTACGGGGCAACCACATTGAAATTGTTTATCGGTGCACCCGTGAACTGTTCAATAACTTGGATAATTAAAAACGCACCGGCCACGATAATCATACCGAAAATCGCATATGTAAGTGTTTGTTTTGCCGATTCTGTCGCCTTTGGATTTCCCCCTGACGTTAAATATTTAAAGCCTCCAACAACAAGCATCAAAAAAAGGACAACAGCGGCAATCTCGACAATTACATTAAGGATGTTCGAAAATAACATATTAAATCCACTTATGGGAACGGCACAACCCGTACCACCTCCGGTAGGTGTAATGCACGGCAGTGTTGCAGCATGTAAGAAAGATACAAAGATATTCATTTGACGTTGACGATAAATGTAAACTTAGCTAACACTTCTAGTTTAGCTTATCAAGAGCAAGCGAACAAGAGATTTATTCAAGCGAAAAGTCAAATCGGATGACGATGGTATATAACAGAGTTTGTATCTTTGTAAACAATTTCAAAGCCGTTTTTTTCAAGAGCTTCATAAAAATTGAAATTATTATCTTTGTCTCCGAGAAGAAATGAGTTTAGTTTTTTCTTTATTTCCTCATAAGAGTTAAGTTTTTCTTTTTTAGGTGAGATAAGTACGGTATCGATGCCATACCTGTCGACAGCCCAGGACAAGTCAAGTTTTCCCCTTAGGATGTCGTCGTATTCACTAAAGGCGTTGTTCGATTCATTGTCGGGTGCGTTTTTCCATCTCCAGCTTGGCATGCGCCCGTCAACGAAAACCTTTTTCTCGGGTAGCTGCCATATTAAATACCCACCCCAACCATATAGTGAGTATATTTGACCATTAGGTGTGTACTCGTTTAAATAGTTAACTGCCCCAACCGGGTAAAATTTGTCGACTGCCATATATTGCGCACCTTTGAAAGATGAATAAATTGATACAGAAAAAATAATTATGGCAATCATCCACATGATTTTGTAAAAAGTTCTAAACCTTTCTTTCCCCAGTGTGATGTTTGACACGTCGGTATATAAAAACGTGATTGCTTGTGTGGTCATTGGAAGTGCAACGAGCATCCACAGTGGGACGTGCCTTTTAGTAACGAGTGCTTGTGAGAGTACGAAAACATAAAGGACAAAGTTTTCCACAGGAAATTTTTTTCGATAGCGAAAGACGAAAAACAAAGAAATTGAAAAAAAGCTTACAAAACCAAGATCGACGGACAAAAATGGAGGCATCCACTCAAGGATTTTCCATCTAAGGGACGAATCGGAAACAGACAACCAAACCTCACGCCATAAACCGAATCGGTATGGGTTAAGTAATGTTATTACACCAGAAAGTACGACAATTGATAATTCAAGGGTGATTATCTTTCCAGCTTTAGTCTTTGATAATGTGGCTAGAGTTTTCGAAAATACTTTTACTCCATGTGTTTTTATCTCCAAAAAGATATTTGTTGTGTTAAAAAGTAATTTATAAATACGTACTACGGTTACCAAAAAAAGCATGGATAAGCCGGCCATGAAACTACCATGAGTGTTTGCCCAAAAAAGAAAAAACAAAGGTGTAAGCAGTTTATATTTTTCCCAAAGTTTAGGTGTCAGCAGAAATTTCAAAAATATGGATATAATTAACCAGCTCACTATTTGTGCTCGTATCCCAATGAATGGGAGCATCAAACAAAACGCCAGTATAAAGGTGAATTGTCCCAACAAACTCCAGTCTCGCCCAAAAGGTTTATTTAAAAAGTGATATGTTTTAGGTTTACCGGCGGAGTAAACGGTTGTTGCGACAATAAGAGCACTCAATGCGATAATACTATTTGCAAACGCAAGACCCGCATATCCGACATATTTGTATACAAATGCCCAGAAAGCGGCAATAAGGAATGAATGTTCCACGTATGGGAAACTCGGCATTGTGTATGAGTAAATGTCGATTTTGGGAATATTGCCGGCAAGAATTTTTTGACCCGTGACGAGACGGTAACCAAAGTCGGGATCCAAAAGGATATAAGATTTATGAAAAATTATCAGAAACAAAACAAGGTATCCTATTAAAATAATAATTTTACTTTTCATCGAAGAATTATATAAACAAGAATTGTAACAAAAATTAATGCATAAGTTTTTGTTAGCCATTTGAAGTTATTTGTATAACCCATATATATAAATACTAGTGTAGTAAGTAGGGTAGTATACCAGGGCATAAGCCAGTTGAAAGAGGTAGTAAATAGCATAATTATTACCACGCTTATGGAATACAGCAATTCTTCGGTGTTGTTAAGTTTGTTCTTTAATAACAACCTGACGCCATAGATAAAATAAATTAAAATAAAACTATATCTGGCAAGAACTCTCCCCCAATACAAAAATTCATCAACACCAAATTGTTTAAGCAATACGTAGTTTAATAGAACCAAGGGAGATGCAAGAAGATTAGATAAATTTAGGACGTTTGGATACCTAGAAAAGACAACAAATCCTTCCCAAAACGGTAGATAAAAAATCATGACTTCCAAAATTGAAATCAGACCAGCAAGCAACATAAAAATCATAGAACTTTGTTTGTTTTTTAGTTGTCGTAGTATAAACAACGCATAAAGCGGCAATAATATTATAATGTAAAACTTAATCAGTGCCGCGACAACTAAAAATACAATTGACATAAGATACCACTTTATTTTTCTTTCTTTTATTAGAAACAACAAGCTCAAAAGTACAAAGAAGATAATAATTGTTTCATGATGACCATTACCTGCAAATTCAAAAACAAAAGTCGGACAAATAGCGTACAAGTATGCAGCAATTTTGTTGTTTGATATTTTGTAAACCAAGACTACATTTACTAAATTTACTAAGACAAATAATAGTTTTAGTAAGTATACGATCAATATTAAGTTGTCTTGTGCGATTTTTACAAATGGAGCTGTAATGAAAAAGAAAGCCGGTCCGTATATCGCAGTATCGACCGACCATTTGTTTGAAATAACACTAAACAATATGTCCGAAGTGAGCGTGGAGAATGGCACAACAAACGGATTAAGGTGGTGAGTCGTAATTACCCTTGTTTGATATATATATGAAAAAATGTCATTGGAAGTTAAAGGCCAGACAAAAAATAAAGTAATGTTAAAAACCAAAGACGCCATAAAAACATGCTTGAATTTTATTTTGTCGTTGAGGAATATCTTATGGCCAGTTGTGTATAAGTAAAACAACACAAGCATGAGAGAAGTAATGAAAAAATATATTAGATTATTTGAGACGACCAATGAATTATCTCCTACCGTTTTCTTAAGAAACCCAGTTAAGTAAAACGCCAAATATGTGATTTCTGTCAAGAATATCCAGATATATAAATTAGTTGGTAGGCTTTTTTTGATGATCCTCATCATGTGAAAATTATACCGCCTAGGAAGAGTGGGGCAATAGAGTAAGAATTGGCCAATTAATTATGTTTTCAACTCTTTACGTGGACCAAAGGTGTTTAGTTTTACACATATTTTTTCATGAAACAAAGTATATTGCAGGTAGTTTTTATACTTGCCAATTCACAAATCCATAAATATTATTTTGCATCCTGTGAGGAACATTCTTTACTAAGCCCTTTCACAGTTTATGTAGATGGTATTAACTGATTAGGCTGCGATATGGCCACAATTCCGAAAGGTTATATGGCTTCCTTTGTAATCTTTTCAGTACTTGAAAAAACCCATTAAGTTTATATTTCGTTTTGTTACCGATCCCTCGCCAAATCGTATTTGGCGGCTTCAGGTGGTAACAAGAAAGTATCAATGCACTCAGCACTATTGTTTTCCCTAGTAATTATTATTTGTCGTGTTTTAGTGGTTTTGGAAATCTAAAACACATAACCAGAAATTGCATAAATAGTGACTCCGACAATTATATATACATACTTGACATTGTTTATTATTCCATAGTGCAGAGCAATAAAAGAAATAAGTGTTATATAGTACCATGGCATTAACCAATTTAATGCGAACGCGAGAAATAAACCGTACGAAATTATTATGAAGTAAACAAGTTTTTCAAATGAACTTATAACTCCTTTTTTGATCGCATAACAATAAACACACGCCACTAGGGCAACGTAGATTAATCTGCTTAAGTTAGTGAACAAAGGGATCAGAACGGGTTTGTCGATGAACGTTAGAATTATTATGACAATTTTTATAAACAAAGAACTTTGATAGCTTGAATAGTTATACACTTCTGAATATCTTTTTAGTGTTATGATACCTTCCCAAAAGGGATAATATACAAGTGCGGTCAAGGAGCAAAATAGAATCAATGAAAAGAATATACTTGACAGTTTGTGTAATTTTGATTTCATGTTAGTTATGGTAAATATCACAAATAAAGGCAGTATTTGTAAAGAAAATATTTTTGTAAGGCTAGATAATGACAAGAATGTTAGGGATAGGATCCAGCTTGATAGTCCTCTTGAACGGTAAATGATGTATAAACCCAACAAGATAAGCGAAACCATTACACTTTCCATGTGGGAATTTATAATAGTATCAAAAACAACAAGCGGATTGACAAGATAGAGGTACGCCGACTTGGGGTTGTTCGTGATTTTGTAGATTAGCAAACCCGTTAGGATACTTGTTAATGAAATAAAAAGTCGGTAGTAAATCATCTCAAACTGTAAATTACCGGATGCAAGACGTGACAAACCTGCGCTTATATACAAAAACACAGGACCAGTGGCAGATGTTGTCTTGGACCACTTTGTTCTAAGTTCAGGGGGATAGTTTGGATCTAGGTCTGCAAGTGAATTGAAAAATGGATTTTCCATATAAACTGCCATAACCCTTCCCCGTGCTACATAGTTTTTTATGTCATCACTTGTACGAGGAGTTATGAAAAGCAAACCAAGGTGCAGGCAAAGACTAAACATGAGAATGATTAAGAAACTTGTCTTGTCATTGATTAAGCATGAGGCGAAATAATAAAGTATTGTTATGAGGCTTAGCAAGAAAAAACAACTTATTATTATCTGCTGACTAAAATATAGCGTGTTCGTATACTTGAAACTTGGTTCTATTAAATAGAAAACCATATATAAAATAATCATTAGCAACATGATTATCGAAAAACCAACTATTTCTTTAGAGAAATATTTTTTCATTTTACTCATACACACAATACATACTTTCTTAGCCAATAGTAAGCGCAATATATGTTCATCGTTTTATAAACAAGTTGGTTTTAAAAGAATGGTGACAGTTATCTTTTTTTTATTGCTCTAGCGGGTATACCAACAGATACGGTATAAGGTGGGATATCCTTTGTTACCACGCTTGAAGCACCCACAACTGAACCATTTCCAATTTTGACCCCAGATAGTATTTTAACTCCAGAACCTATCCAGCAATCACTTCCTATATACACTCCCTCTTTTATTTTTTCTTGAAGCTTGATTATTGTATTTCTTTTTCTGAATTCATGTCTAAACGAAACTATGGATACATGGTCTGCTATTCGAGTGTAGTTTCCAATTGAAATCCCCCCGTCCCCGTGTAGAATCGAATATTCACCTATTCCAACATGATTTCCGATTGCAATACGCTCCGGAAATTTTATAGTAACTAGACTTTTAATAATTAAACCCCTGCCGCATTTTTTTAAAAATATTTTATAGGCAAGCATTCTTAACACAATTCCCACACTTGAAGGGGTAATGGATAGGGTGCCTAAGACAAAATCTCTGACTGTATATTTAAACAACAGATCTTTGAAAGTTATGTTTTCATTTATTAGCACGTTTTTCATTTACTTGCCTTGGCAATTAGTGTTAACCCAAAAGGTAACCTTGTATATATTTTAGTTTCTAAGCTTAAAACAATAAAGAGCAATCTATTTGTAGCCTTGCCAAGAAAGGTTTTATTATTTTTTCTAGCTATACTATTAAGTTCCTTTTTAAATACTTTTTCAAACAAAAAATATGGAATTACACCAATTAAATTCCAGTAGTATATTCTAATATTTGAAAAACCTGCATATTTTAGTTTTTGATGTAACTCTCTTTTTGAATATCTTCTGAAGTGTCCGTATTTTAAATCACGTTTCCCAAACAAGAAAGGGTGCGCAGGGACAGATAGTAATAAATTGCCATTTTGGTTGAGGCTTGAATGAATGTTTTTAAGTGCATTTTCATCTTCCTCAACGTGTTCTATTACATCAAAGGCTGTAATTAGATCAACTTTTATCTTAGATACATATTTTGAAATGTCTATAATCACAACTTTCACACAGCTATCATTTTTTAGAAGCTTGCGAATCTTTCTTACAATTACAGGTGAGATGTCGCTCAACACGATTGGGCAATAAATACCTTTCAAAAATTTATATATATGGGCATTTCCAGTACCAATATCAAATGCGGAACCTTTATGTTTAGGTATAAGCTTAAATAAGTTATTCAGTCTATAATCTTCTGAAAATTCAGAAAGCTGGAATCTTTCAAGTTCGGTTTTCATTTATAAATTTAATAAAACAATATTCGTCAGCTTGCGGACGAATTGAACAAACCCAAACTTGTCGAAGACGAAGTTTGGAAATGCCTAACCGCAAGGTTGTAGAAAGTTTATTTTGTGATTTTAACATTGTCAATTTTGTAAAAACTTTTATTGTTGGTTGAATAATATTGTTTGACAAGAACATCGAGTATGATTCCTGACACAAAAAATTGTATACCCGAAACTGTTAAAAACACAGAAACCAGAGGCCACACTTTGTCATTAAGGGGGTAGGTGAATAATAATCTAAGTATGAATAAAATTGCAGTTATGCTTAATCCGGCAATTGACAATGACAGACCAATGAATCCAAACAGGTGCAAGGGTCGACTTGAAAATTTGTACCAAAAATATATACCCAAGAAATCAATAAAACCCCGTACTATTCTGGTGTAATTATATTTGGTGTTGCCTGAGAATCGATCTCTATGGTTTACTTCAATTTCTGCAACATTATAACCTTCAATGTTTAATAAGACCGGTATAAACCGATGAATTTCACCATTCATACCCAATAACGATCTGGCTGCATCGCGACTGTACACCCGTAGTGTACATCCGTAATCGTGTAAGCTGTCTTTTATAAAATAGCTACGGAAATAGTATGCTATTTTTGAAACAAGCTTTTTTGAATAGGTGTCATGCCTATTTTTTCTCCATCCGCACACAACATCCCAACCATCATTTAGCTTGAGTAACAATTTGCAAATGTCATCTGGGTCATTCTGACCGTCACCATCAAGTGTTGCAACAACCTCACCTGAACTTGTTTCGATTCCAGCTGATAAAGCTGCCGTTTGTCCATAGTTTTTACGGAACGTAACCACTGTTACGCTTTTTAGTTTGCATAATTTTTCAGAAGAGGTATCGGTCGATCCATCGTTTATGTAAATAATTTCATATTTAATGTTACAAGAGGAGAGGGCTCTAACTATTTCGCGGTGTAACCTGATGATATTCTTGTCTTCATTAAAAATAGGGATTATTACTGACAAATAGATTTTATTTTTATATGCTTTCATTACAGCTACTGTCCAATTATACTCTATATGTCTTGTAAATCGAAGCTATCGTAAAATAAATTTGCCCACAAAAAAAGCGACTTTCGTCGCTATTTTGAAAAACCACTACCTATTCGGCATTAAGAGGTGGTATAGTTAAGTTGCTTATTATATCGACTCCAAATACTAGATTTACAAGCTGGAGAATAGCCCAAGATGCAAATACTATTATAAGTCCAACCAAAGCTGCAGTAATTTGATTTCTAGCTGCTTCAGTTTTACCTTTATCCCCACCGGAAGTTATCCATTTGATTCCTCCGAGAACTAGCATAAAGAAGAAAATTACCGATGCTAAAACTAAGACTACAGCAATTGCCCATTCAATTACTGCTCCAAAAGAAACAGATTGTAAATTAGAAAAACCTGCTGGAGCATCTAAAGAAACTTGTCCTGAACCGTCTCCTGCTAAAACCAATCCTGTTAAAATATTCATCATGTTATTTTTTTGCTTATTTCTCTTAAGCTGTATGTATTATGCAGTGAGATCTTTTTCTTGTCAATAGGGAAAAATAGCCTCATTTTACACGCACTTTAGGGTGTATTTAGGAAAAAGTTCTCCAAGTTTATATTAACCAAAGAGACATCAAACGCTGCTTGTATAAGTTGGATTATGATAAAAAGAAGTAAAAGTACTGCCATTCCGGTTAGTCCTGCATATATTTTTTTCTTAGCAACTTCGATTTTTCCTCTTTCGCCGCTAGAAGTAATCCATCCGATGCCACCAGTCATAAGCATAAAAAGTAAAATCATTGCGGCAACCATAATACCGATTGCGATACCCGCTCTTACTAAACCGCTAATAAACTGTCCGAAGGTATAATTTTTTGCAATATCGGGAGTAGCTGTGTTTTCCAGAGCATATAGTGTAGAAGCAACTATCATAAATTAAGTAATTGCCATTATGGCTCTAATAGAATTGTTTATTTCAAGAACGTCTACACCAATTACTGCCCCAACTATACCCGCGATAAAAATCGCGGATACGACAATAACCAGCCCAATTACGCCATAAGTGATATCGTCTCTTCCCGCAGCCACTTTTCCCTTGTCTCCACCTGCCGTAACGATTGCTATTCCGCCCGTCAAAATTTTTATAACAAAAAGAATGAAAGCAATGACGGTTAAAGTTCCGATGACAACAGATATAACCATCTCAAGCCTTTTGGGCCCATCAAGGAAATGAACAAATGTCGGTCGATCTTCGAATCCGAGATTGCCCTGACCGCGTAAAGGTCCAACTGAAACATCTGCAGCGATTTTTGAAAATTTATCCATATTTATACGCCGGGTAAAACGGGACTTAATATAAAATTCTGATCTCGGAAAATAAGTCTGCTAATGATTGCAGCGATGATAAAGCCTCCCGCCGAAAGAGTTAGTCCGAGAATTGATTGCCAAATTTTAGCCCACGCCATTTGGATTTTCTTGGGATCACCACTCGCAGACAAAAAACCGTAACCCGCAAATATGAAGTTGAAAAGAGCATAAATTCCCGCACCGACTATTAGAAGGTTTAATCCAATGTTTATTAATACTCCAAACCCACCACCAAACCCACCCAAACTTTGGAGCTGATCCGGTTCTTCAATAGGTCCAATTAAGCCAAACATAATTTTAGATAACTGAATTCGTGATAAATTCCGATCCTGATATAAATTCGATATATTGTATTATCCAGTAAGACATAAACATAACAAAAAAACCAATCAAAGCAAAAGTAATCGTTTTCTTACTTTTGGCCATATCATCGGGCGAATTATTACCGGCACCTTTGACCATATTGAATCCTGCACTAACGATCGCAAAAAGTATTATTACTCCAGCTATCGTATAGACGACGATAATTAAATTCGCTATTATCGGACCCGTTTCGCCGGATACGATAGGTGCATGATATTCCGCTCCGATATCGACTGCAAGTTTTTGCATTATCTGATTTTATACTTAGTAAACCAATATTTGCAATTGTCTTTGGTTAATTAATTAAGTAAAGATAGTAAAAATTACATCAATGTCAAACAGCAGTCCAACAACTTTCACTATCCAATACGACACAAAAACAATGAAAAATCCCAAAAAAGCATACGTTATTTTTGCTTTTCCCGCCTCAACTGCTTTAGGATTACCCGCAGAGGTCATAAGTTGGAATCCACCAAATAACAAATAAAGCAAAAGCAGTATTCCGGCAAAGGTATAAAAGTAGGGAATTAACTTAATGATTACTGCATCTATTCCTTTCCCCGTGAACCTGGTTGCCGCCGGATCGTTAATAAATGCCTCGTTTTCAAGCTGTGTAAAGTCTATTTGTGCCAGTTTCATAATGTAAGTTTAGTTGGTATTGCTCGAAAACTCAATTGTACAAACTTATATTCCCAGACCAGGAATACCTAAAATTTGAACTCCTGAGAGCCGTAGAATAAATGCTGAAAAAATGAGAACAAACAAACCTGCCAGTGCCGCGGCAAAAATTGCCTTGGCTAATTTTGCCCTTTCCGGATTACCTGCTGACAATTTCATTAAAATTCCCGAGATTGCAATAAGAATAAGTGCCAGTCCGCCTCCCATTGAAAGACCCATCCTCAACCAAAACTTTGAAAATTCGGTCAAGACAGGATCGCCTTGCGAATCTACGATGGGTATACAACCGATTGCCGTCCACATTTTTCCCCATTGTGCGTCTTTAGTCGGATTTCCTTGTTGATCGCAAAATATTTCAAGTGGAGTAATTTCTCCAAAAAATTGTCGTGAATTACATAAGCATATACCGCTACCATCCATGTCTTCGTCGATACAATAAGTTATGTTGTTTGCCGGATCATCCGGATCACAGGGTCCCATCGGGCTCCAGCAGTCAAGACCGGATAGCATGGGATCACAGGTAGACCCTCCGGAAGATTGACATTCACCGACCACGCAGCTTTCGTCCGGTGGACAGTCACCCGACTGACGGCATTCGATATTTTTTGCCGGGAAAGTGCAAAAGCAGTTGCAGATATTCGTTCTTCCGTTAGGGCTTTCTTCATATGTACATTCGCCACTAACACTGTTTGTACACCAATTGTCAACAGTTGGGATGCTACCAACTTCGCCAACACACGCATCGTGGCAATATCCTAAATATGGATAAGTTGGATCTGTAGGATCACAATCGGTATTATCCAACAAAAATGCATGGGCGGATTGCACATGTATATTAACAAGAACAAACAGAATAAGTAGAAAGGGTATGATTTTTACTATTTTAATTTTCATAACAAAGTATTTTCTTTATTGTAAACCGGGAATACCAAGAATGCTTATCCCGACTACTCTTAATAAGTATGCGGAAAATATTACTAAAATAAGAGCGGCAATTGCGCCGAGCATTAATTCTTGTGCGTACTTAATTTTCTGTGGATTACCAACAGATATTTTTATTAAAATTCCGGAAACGGCAATAATTAATAGTGCTAGTCCACCCGCCATTGAAAGACCGATTCTCAACCAAAAAACCGAAAATTGTGTCGAGAAGAAAGTGTCAGCATCATTTATCATCGGTATACAGCCAACGGCGGTATAGAGCAAACCGGTTGCGGAAGATGAGGTCGGGTCGCCGTCTTCATTACAGAAGAGTTTTGGCCTCCATAAACTTATGCTGTAGTTGGAACATGCGGGATAAATAATACAACATTCCGTTCCGTCGACCCTCTCTCGCCGGCAATCCCAGTCGTTAGGATCACAGTTTAGGTCAGTACAATCAACAGCGTGTATGCCTATAGAAGCACCATTTGCGTCGATACAATCAACACCGCTAATTCTTCCACATTCAGCATCTGATGTAGGGGGAGTATATCCTGCACACAGTTCTGGTGGCCAGGCACAAGTGTGATTTAAACCCTGCACTCCGCAATACACCGCCGGACAGATGGGAAAGCTGGTTATGATATCAATACATCCTGATCCTATCGTATATACCCCGGTGCCGTTAGCGTAATTCGGACATACATCATAATTATCGCCTGGATCCAATGAGGGACATTCCCCCTGCGAAGAACAGCAGATTTCTGTTTCCGGGTTAACATAATCAACTCCACAGGCATATGATGGATTAATTACGCCACTTACTCCGACACAGTCACCTTGATCATCAACAACTCCACATCCTGCAACTTGTTGTTGAATACAACACACCTCGGACGGGGTATTGCATGAATATCCGGGATCAGGAACCCAAGGGGATGGACATTGGCCTATATAGCAATTAACACCTGGGCAACTTGGTAAACTGGGTGTCGGTGTGCCCGGGCCGACTGTCGGGCTGGGAATTGGTGTAGGAGTTGGTTGGCAACCTGATGCCAAACACGAAGCAAGCCCCTGAGTATAACAAGATGAGCCATCGGGACATCCGGGAACACACTGTGAATTTACACATCCGTGGGGACATTGAGCTGTTTCCTGACAACAAACAGTATTTCCATAAACTTCTCCACATTCGACGAATGGTGGTTCCAGTAGTGTACCCGAAGCAACGATATAGCAATCACTACCTGTCAATATTCCACAAAGCGCTTGTACTTGGGTGTTTAATAAGAAGAACCAAATAAAAAGAATGCCACCAAAAATAAAAAATGTTCTTGTGAATTTAATCAAGCGAAAAAAATTGCGAATACACATTTTTATATAGTATAGCCATTTGGGTATCTAGATAGATAAATTGGGGATGCCCAGAATATTAATACCCACCAATCTTAAAATAAACGCCGAGAAAATTACCATCAGGAGACCGGCGATTGCAGCTGTCAGGAGTTCCTTGCCTCCTTGTACTTTTTGTGGATTACCGGCAGCAGTTGTGAGGATGATTCCGGCATATGCCATAAGAACCAGGGCGATACCACCCGCGATTCTTAAACCCCATCTCAAAATAAAAATAGCAAAAGCAGATTCGCTTCCGACGGGGATACAACCAATGGCGGTATTAATATGTGCATCGGGACATCCTACAGTCGGATTGTTTGCATAAACAGAAGTTGGTAATACAAACAAAATAGCCAATATAAAAAGAAAACGCTTCATATAAGAATTGTATCACGACATATGTCGTCCTTTGAATTGTTAAAAATGGATATTAATAATGCGAAACAAATCGTGGACATTGCCAATAAACCAAGAACGTGAAGAGTAATGTAAATAACCAAGGTAGAGTCGGCGATTGAGGTGGAAATTAGTTGATGTGACAACATACATCGTGCGACCTTTCAATTTTTAAACACCTAGTTTGATTAGTCTTTGCTATAATTTATTATTGATGCAAATAAAGTCTTACCGATTATTACGAAAACCACTTTTTACAACACTTTTTATTCTTTGCAGTTTATTTTTTCTGGTGGAGGTTATTTCTGTAACGGCGTCAAATTGCGATAGTGCAAATTATGATTGCCAGATCGCCGAAATTCAAAGAGAAATCGATGCCCTTCGACCCGCGCAAGAATATAACAAAAAAGAACTGGGGGATCTGCGAAATCAAGTAAAAAGCTTGGAAAGTCGAATAAATAACCTTTCTGTACAGCTTTCCGATCTTAACATCAGTATTTTGAAAAGAGAGGAAGATCTTGCCTATACAAAAGAAATTTTCGAAGAGAAAACTCACAACCACTACAAATTGTTGCGTGTTTATGACCCCGTCTTGTCCTTTTTATCATCCAAAGAAGCTTCGGAGGCATTGCGGGAAATGAACTTTAGAAAAATTGCGGCAGAGGAAGATAGGTCTTCTATTGAAAAATACGCGGAAGATCTTGTAAATCTAAAAAACGACCGTGAAGAACTAAAGAAAAACCAAGAGAATTTGGCATCGGCTAAAGCACAAGTTGCCAAAAGAGCGGAGTTTCTGGAAGGTGAAGTGGAAGCGACTGAGAGTCATCTTGCAAATTTATCTTCAAAACAGGAGTCACTTAAAGCATTGAAAGAGGGAGGGTTCCAAACTTCGATTGGGAATACGCCTCCAACCCTTGAGCCATGTTCAGGTCCGGCAGGATCGTCAAATTATTGTGCACCGGGTTTTAGCCCTGCATTTGCAGCATTTTCATTCGGAGCGCCACATCGAGTTGGCATGAGCCAATATGGTGCTTACGGTAGAAGTAAATCGGGACAAAGTGCAGAGCAAATTTTAGCGGCTTACTTTAGTGGTGCCGATCTTACGAAAGGATTTGCCGCATCTTCTACTATCAATGTCGACGGCTATGGAACAATTTCGCTTGAGGATAATTATCTTTTGGGAATTTACGAAGTGCCCGAAAGTTGGGGAGATAGCGGTGGACTTGAAGCGTTGAAAGCACAAGCTGTTGCAGCAAGAAGTTATGCACTTGCGGTCACCAACAATGGTGCCGGATCTATTTGTACAACGGAAAGCTGTCAAGTTTATAAACCGCAACTTAAAAGCGGTAAGTGGGCTGAAGCTGTTCGAGCAACACGAGGATGGGTTTTAACCAAAGGTGGTGTTCCCGCCAAGGCGTATTATTCGTCAACCACGGGAGGATATACGATTTCTCAGTGGGGATGGAATGGAATAAAAGATACTTCGGGAGCATGGCCGGAAACCGCATATGAAAAAATATCGGGATCTCCCTGGTTCTACAAAGGATGGTATAAAAGCCGCGGGGGAGCAAGTTGTGGACGAGGAAATCCTTGGCTGACAAGCAATGAAATGGCAGATATTCTAAATGCTTGGCATGTGTTGTATAAAGGCGGGGGTGATGCGGGCAGAATTTCACCACTAGATGTAAGCTGTTGGGGCGGAAATCCTTATAGTCAAAGTGATTTGGTTGGTATTGGTGGTTATACTTCGGTCTCCGGTGTATCTGTGGTGTACTCCAATTCCGGTTTTACACAGTCTGTTACCTTTGGTACCAACAAAGGAAGCGTTTCTATGACAGGGGAAGAACTAAAGCGAGCTTTTAACTTGAGAGCACCGGGTTATATTGGTATAAAAAGTTCACTTTTCAACATCGAAAAAATCTGAGATATATTTGTAATTAAAGTTTTTTGGGAAATGGTCTTTTAAGCTTAACCTTCTAACCGCTTCCCGGCTTTGGTGGTATACTTCATTTATGACTGTTACAACCACGCAAGACAAACATCATTCGGAACTAAATAATATCGATAACCGTAAGCGTTTTGCTCCCGAACGTGCTAGACGACGGAAACGGCTCGATATGGTTTTGGAAAACGATTTCAGGAAAAAAGCACCCGATTCCGAAAGCTCGTTTTGTACGACATTTTGCTACTATCCAAGTAAGATAAAGTTTGCCGGTGAGGATCCGGAAGAAGAGATAATACTACTTCTTCGCAAACATCCGTTTACAAATATTGGTTGGATTTTGCTCGTCTTTGTATTGCTTATTTTACCCGCGTTTTTGAGTGTTTTTCCGTTCTTTGATCAAATGGCTGTTGGTTTTCAAATAATGGCATATATCGTCTGGTATATGATTGTAACCGCACTTGTCCTGGAGGAGTTTTTAAGTTGGTATTTTCATGTAAACATTGTTACGGATGAAAGGATTATTGAAGTTGATTTCCTGAATTTAATTTATCGCGAAATAACCGACTGCAATATCGATAGAATAGAAGACGTAACGGTAAAAATTGGTGGCGGATTAAGGACCCTTTTCAACTTCGGAGATGTGCAAATACAAACATCGGCGGAAATACCTCAGATAAAATTTGAAGATGTACCGCGTCCGGATGTGGTTGCCAAAATTTTACGCGAGTTACGACTTGAAGAGGAACAAGAACAACTGGAAGGAAGGGTAAGATGAATTTAGAGTTTGATCCAACAAGTATTATTACAGGCGTACTCGAAACAGGTGCTTTAATTTTTATGGCACTTTATATTGTCTTTGCTGTAATC
Source organism: Candidatus Woesebacteria bacterium (assembly GCA_016700095.1). Taxonomy (NCBI): domain Bacteria; phylum Candidatus Woeseibacteriota; species Candidatus Woesebacteria bacterium. Next base: position 110,061 of record CP065002.1, read on the forward strand.
GTTGTTAAGCAAATAAAGATAATGACCGAAACACTTGTTGTAAATTACGAGAAACAGTTGGTTTATTTGGCATATGCACATTTGTTTTTTGCAATTCTAGCCTTGTTGATCGGATTGGCACTTTTGTAATGTGTATTTTCTTTTGCGAATGTTCGTTAAATGAAACCAAAGCTTCTCAAAGTAGTATCCAGAAAACTGAATGTATCTCTTGGCGAGAAAAACTGGAATGTTTTCAACAGCTTTACGTTTGACCCCTCGGTTGATAAAAAAAGAGGTAGTTTGTTTGTACTTATTACCGCAACTTCAGAAGCAAGTGGTGTGGAGTTGGTGTCAATTCAAAGGACATTGGTTAAATTGTTATATGAACAGTACTATAAGAACCTAACTCTTACCGCATTTAATGCACTTACGAATGCGGTCAAAATTGCCGAGAAAGAGGCTGTCAAGACATCAAGTGACGTAAGTATTGGTGCCATTTCTTATTATAATAATACGCTCTATGTAGCAGCGTTTAATGCAAGTGTATTGATATACCGAGATACTAGTTTCTCGAAAATTATCACTGCTAATGCTGATGTTGTTAGCGCGTCAGGTTATCCAAAAAGAAACGATGTTTTAGTAATTGCTACCGATCAATTTACCAACACGTATTCGGAGTCATTACTGCGAAATACTTTTTTGACACATACGGACGAGAAGGTGTTGCTATTACATAATACAGTTGATCAACTTGAGAAATATGCCAACACAAAGAGTCATAACTTAGGAGCATGTTTTTTGAAATTTGAAGAGGAATCAGAATCGATATCTGAAGAGACAGATGATGCTTTAAATTCCTTCGAAGTTGATGATTTTAATAAAGAAATACAAACAATTCATCGCGTTTCACCCAGGGAAAACAATGAACCTTTCGGCGGAAACATTATTAGTCAAAAATCGTCCTTTATTTCTCAAATTACACCAAAGCTACTATTTGGTCTTAAAAACCGGGTCTCAAAAGACAAAATCGTGTCGTTTGAAGACCGTAGCAGGATGGATTCAAAGACAGTCAAAAAGAAAAAATTAACACTGTCAATTGGTTTAATTATCACACTTTTGCTTCTTACTAGTATTGTATTGGGTGTTTGGCAAAAAAAGAAAAAAGATGCCGTTACGCTATACGAACCTCGTCTTATGGCGGCTCAACATGATTTTAATGAAGCAATGAGTTTGTTTAGTTTAAGCCCCGAAAGAGCACGGGAACATTTTTTTCTAAGTCAAACCGTTCTTGATCAGCTTGTGCAAGAGAAGGTTGATGATGAACGATTGATAAATTTGACTAACGAATTACAAATAAATAGGGGGAAAATCTTGGGTGAATATATCGAAGAATCACAGGGTTTTGTTGACCTAACTTTGTTGAGTGACAATTTCCATGGAGACGATTTGGTGGCAAGCGATGAAAAAGTATATGTATTAGACAGAGTTGGCAGAAAACTTATCAGCGTGGCTATCGAAACTAAACGCAGTGAAGTGTTGGCGGGACCCGGCGCAATTGACGAGGAAGCTTTCTATATAGCTTCCTCAGCCGATAGAGTATATGTCAGCACAAAGGATGGCATTTACAGAGTAGACGAGGGGAAAGAGCTTGTTGGTGAGGAGGACTTAACTTATGCCGATCTGCCGTATTCATATGCAGCCAACCTGTATATAGTCGATACTGCAAATTCGGAAATTATTCGCTATTCGGCTTATGAGGGAGGTTTCAGTGAAGGAAAAAGCTGGCTTGTTGCATCGGCTGATCCCGATTTATCAAAAATAAAATCTCTATCAATTGATGGATCAATTTGGATGGTGAGTGAAACGGGCGGAATTTACAAATTCTCACTAGGGAATCAAATTAACTTTGAAGTGAGTGGTGTCTTTCCCCAGATAGAGAATGCGTCACAAATATTTACCACCGATGAATTGGAATACCTATATATTTTGGAACCCTCACAAAAAAGAGTCGTCGTTACAAACAAAGAAGGAGTATTTGTAGCGCAATATATTTCGGAAAAACTTACAGGAGCAATAGATTTTGCAGTAAGTGAAAAAAGTAAAAAAGTAATATTTTTGACAGGGGATAAATTGGAAAGTATTGACCTCAAACATTTCTAAGCATGCCCTTGTGAGGTAAAATTACTTCCACGACAATTCATTTACGAATAACATAAAATATTTACTTTTGGTGGAGACGGCGGGATTTGAACCCGCGTCCGTAAAAGCAACTCAAGAAATTTCTACAAGTTTAGCAAACCTTTTTATGTTCCCAATTACTTACCGGCTTGCAGGATGTATTTGGGTAAGACTAATATTTTATTAGATAACAAACGCCAGTCAACGCTTATTACTTATCTTAGCTTTATTATGCCCGGTCAAGATGCGGCTAAGAAGCGCTTCTTGCGGACACTGGTGTTACGCTAATGCGTAACTTGCGGCAGCATTAGGTTGCCCCAAGGTGCCGAAAAGCGCATTAAAGCGCTCTGCCAGACTGGGACTTTCGTCGTCAGCATGTATTTTTTGATCCTGTATTAACGAGTTGTGATCAAACTCGACTTGCATCTTTTAAATGTACTTTCCGTCGAAACCTGTACGTCCCCTCGTCGGAATATGCTTCGTTTACCGCAAATTGCTTATGCTTTTTGCTTTTCACTATGCAATTCCTCCTCTCAAATCGCAATGCGATTTGTTAGAAATATCTAATACAACCAGACAAACAATTTTTCGTCCATCGCCAAGCTTAAGGACTTCAAACGCATGTCGGTTGCTCCTTTCCAATTTTATTTTGTAAAATTGGGATAATACTTTAATTTTTTAAATTCTATTCTTATCTTTCTCGCCCCTAAATTCTCTTTCTATTTCTCTTTCGATGTCGTGTTTTTTGATACTTTCTTTTTTCTGGTGTTTGAGTTTAGATTTTGCCAAAGCAATCTCTATTTTTATTAAGCGCTTCTTAGTATACAGTCTTGTAGGCACGATAGTCAATTTTTTAGCCTTGATTTTGGTTTTTATGGAAACGATTTCACTTTTATGAAGTAGGAGCTTTCTGATTCTTGCTTGGTTGTAATTTTTCTTACCTTCCACCGGTATATCCGCATTGATTAGAAAAAGTTCATCTTCCATAACTTTTACATGTGAGTTGGAAAGATTGGCATGACCTCCCCGAATTGCTTTTACTTCACCGCCTAAAAGCGCAATTCCTGCCTCATACTTATCAAACAGAATGTAATTAAAATTAACCTTTTTGTTTACGATATTCATGGTAATACTATATTCTATCAGTTAATGAGTGTTTCTGACTTTTTGTTTCCTAAAAAGTGTATAACTTGCGGTAGGCAAGGCGTATATGTATGCAGGCAATGCCTGATGAAAGTCAAGTATGCGAAATCTATTTGTCCAATGTGTGGGAAGAGTTCAATAGATGGCGTGACACATGTAGCATGCCTAAAACCCTTGGGTATGGATGGGCTTACCTCGTTGTGGGAATATACAGGGGTAATAAAAAAGGCAATCGGCAAGCTCAAGTTTCAGTTTGCGACAGAAATTGCCAATGAACTAACCAAAGGCTTTGTGATTTCAATGAGATCAGCCGATAAACCGTTGCCAATAAATGTTACCTTGATACCGATTCCGCTTCATAGAATTAGGAAAAACTGGAGAGGTTTTAATCAAGTGGAGATTATTGGACAACACCTGGCGAAATATTACCGGTGGGGATTTGAACCTGATTTGTTGGTTCGACATGCAAATACGCTCCCTCAATCAAAACTTGCCAAAGATGAAAGAAGTAAAAACGTGCTTGGGATATTTTCTGTTTCCGAAAACAAGAGTGTGCAAAATGCCAATTTTGTATTGTTGGATGATGTGTGGACAACGGGATCTACGATGAAAGAGGCGACTAAAGTATTAAAAAGACACGGTTCGGGAAAAGTCTGGGGAATTACCCTGGCTCACTAAACCAGTTTGCCTTGTCTAGTCAGTTGAATTTGATAGAAGGCAGCAGCAAGTTGAATAGTACCCATTGTGATAAAAGGACGTCAAATGAAAAATTCTGAACAATCAGCCCGCCAACAATAATGGCCAATCCGCCCAGTATTTTTCCCTCGCCGTCTGCTAGACCCCAGACTGTTCCTGTTGTTTTTGGGTTTGAATATTTGTCGTAAAGCGCATACCAAGTAGGGTTGCTAAGAGAAAGTGCTAGGCCTAAACCGGCCTGAACTAAAATTAGGTGAAGTGGTGTTGCGACAAATAAGTAGCAGAAAGTAAACAAAGCTGTCAAAAAATAACCTAAAACAAGAATCTTCTCTTTTTTGTGATGGTCTGAGTATTTACCAATTATTATTACAAACATACCGGTAACAATAAGATAAATCGCCCAAGCCCAAGCGACGTCGAGAATGTCGCCTCCTACTTTTTCAGCAAATATTGCAAAAAGAGGACCCAACATGCCGTCTGCGAAATTCCACATATTACTACTAATTAATAGTACTTTTTCATTACGATTCATTGTCTAATGATACTCTTTTTCGATTACTCGCGAATGAGGTATATTGTAATTATTTAGAAATTAACCCAGGATTTTTTGCGGCTTTTTGAATAATCATTTTTAATGCAGGTAGGTTTATGTCTTCTAATTTTCTAAACCTAATACAGCTTTTCCCGACACTCACTTTTCCAAATTTTTCTTTGTATTTCTCTGCAATATACTCACCACCTTCGATTGCACAAATATAAATACTTACGTAATTTTTCTGATTAGCCAGAGCTATGATTGGCCAGTTTAATTTTTCTTTCTTGTAATTAGTGTAGGGGAAAGAGCCATACCCAAGCATATTGTGTGCAAAGTACACCCTTAAGTTTGGAGCCGCCTTGTGGATAAAGTTATGTAGAGTATTTACCATCTCTTTTCTTTCATCAGGCACCAAAGCAAGGTATGTTGATATTGAAGTAGCCCTACTTTCTTTAAACATATTCATAAACGTTTTCACTATTCAATTCACGGTTAATAAAGATTGTAACTTATATACGTTCCCTTGCAGGGATGTCCATAGCAAAAACTTGCTTGTAGTTCGGATGGAATAAAAATTGCCGAACCGATTGTCTCGTTCTCGCGGCAAATGGGATATTCATTGTCATTCGTGTCGGAGAGAATCCGTTTTATATCCTCGTCAGTCATATTGGTTGTTAACAACGAATATGCTCTTTCATATCGTGCATCCGAACTTTTGGTGTGAAACTTTTCAAGCGGTTTTAACTCATTAGTTAGATAATGATTGGTGTGCACATACGGTTCGTTAATAATATTTTGAATTCCGAGTTTATCTCCCGCGATTTCAATATTTCTAATTTCATTTCCGCACGCCAAGACATGGTTAAACCCGGACGCCTTATTGGTATTTCTAATTAACCTTTCGGCTTCATCAAGACTTTTTGTTTCCAATATTGCTCTGGCAACGTAGTTTTTAGGGACACCAATTTGTGCTGTTTGATAAATATCGTTTATGCATTGAACCAATCCCGCGTTGTTTAACGAAGCGGCGGAACCTGGAATTACAGACATATAGTTAAGTCCAATAAAAGCAATATTCTCAATTTCAATTTCAAGAATACATATTTCACTCAGTGCGCTAATCGACCAGTCTTCGTTGTGTCCAATGACAAGTTTTCCCTTGTCAAACCCAGCCACCACGGTGCAATGATCGATATTAGCTGAATGTTTTTTGTCGTGTGCTTCGGCTTCGTCGAACACTTCTCGGTTATTCATGAAAAAATATTCAACAAGCGGAATACCTGCAGCCTTGGCAATTTCTGTTGTTTCTTTCATTAAATGAGGAAAGAAGTATCTTGTTATATCCAAACATTTTTGGGATTTGGTTAAATAACTTTCATAATTAGGAATGGAGCGTCTTCTTTCCTTTATCCTTTGTGTGATTTTATCCCTAAATGTGTTTCCCAAAAATTCACCTACTTTTTCGTAGTTTCCTGACACTTTGTAGTACGGAAGATTTTTTGTCATTTACGCTACATTAGCCTGTTTGGTAAATAAATTCAACACATCAGGGGAAGAATATAAAATTACGATGACTAAAACATAAGAAATTAAGAAAAGTTGGAGGTGAGCGGAGGAGGTGGGATTCCTTTCGGCTCACTATGTTCGCTCAAGGCAAGCTTCTCATCCCGATTTATAAAACAAAATACCTCACACTTTGGTGAGGATTTTTGTTAGCGGAGGAGGTGGGATTCGAACCCACGTAGCCCGTAAGGACTCGGGCTTTCCAAGCCCGTGCAATTGGCCGCTATGCGACTCCTCCATTATTATTCAAAAGATGTCGCTCAAGCTTTCGCTTATGCGACTCCTCCAAAACTTATTTACAAATCAAGAGTCGGACAAGCTTTCGCTTATGCGACTCCTCCAAATCTTTTTTACAAATCAAGAGTCGGACAAGCTTTCGCTTATGCGACTCCTCCAAAACTTATTTATAAAACACTGCTTATATGTCATTAACCTAATATTTATCAAGATATAATTTATTTACTAATATGATCACCTACAAGAATGTTACGTTAGTAAATGTTATAAAATTGTTGGTCAATAAATATATACTACTAAAGGTTAACAGGAATGAGGGTATTATATCAAAAAGTGAAGATAAAATTACTTGAGATCATCTTCTTCCATCTGTTTGTCTTTACCGCTTTTTTTCCATTCGGCAAGTTCTTTGCGTGCAGCTTTCAGCATAGATTGATCTCTTTTTGATGATAGCTTTCTCGTTGCTTGTGCATACGGAAACCATTCGCCCTTGGTAAAACCGACAGCTTCTCCTGCACTGGAAAGCTCAATCATTAAATAATACAAATGTCTTTGCGGAACGGTTTTGTCGTTTATTGTTGTTACTCCACCGGCTCGACCGGCTTCTTCTAAGACTCGTGCGGTCATTCCCGCCTGTTCGCCCATTAGTCTGATTGCGGCTCTTACGGATGATTCACCTTTTCTGACAATTGTTTTGGGAAATTCCCACTCACCATCGTCAGATGTTTTAACTAAAAACCAATCATCTTTTTCACCCTTTTGTTTTGCAGTAACCGTACTTGAAATTAGCACTAAACTTTTATCCATTGTTGTTATTATACACGAAGTTTGTAAGTTATGAAGCCTGATTGAGGTTTAAGTCTCGTGTTTTTATGATTCGCTCGTGCAATGTTGGTGGATTGTGTCCACCGAAGTGAGCTTTGATGAACATGGGGCAAGGAGGTGGGATTTCTTTCGGCTCACTATGTTCGCTCAAGGCAAGCTTCTCATCCCGATGCATAAAACATAAAACTTCACACTTTGGTGAGGATTTTTGTTAGCGGAGGAGGTGGGATTCCTTTCGGCTCACTATGTTCGCTCAAGGCAAGCCTCTCATCCCGATACATAAAACTTCACACTTTGGTGAGGATTTTCTTGTTAGCGGAGGAGGTGGGATTCCTTTCGCTCACTATGTTCGCTCAAGGCAAGCTTCTCGTCCCGATACATAAAACATAAAACTTCACACTTTGGTGAGGATTTTCTCGTTTGCGGAGGAGGTGGGATTCGCTACACACAAATAAAATTCCTTACTTGTTGTGTCCATCGAACGCCAACTGTGACGCGAACCTCGTGAGCGGAGGAGGTGGGATTCGAACCCACGTAGCCGGTAAGGGCTCAGGATTAGCAATCCTGTGCAATTGGCCGCTATGCGACTCCTCCAAATCTTTTTTACAAATCAAGAGTCGGACAAGCTTCCGCTTATGCGACTCCTCCAAAACTTATTTATAAATCAAGAGTCGGACAAGCTTTCGCTTATGCGACTCCTCCAAAATGTAATCATTGAGGAGAGTGCACAAAGTTCTCACGTAGTGAGGTTTTTATGCGACTCCTCCTAAATTATTTAAAAACGCTTAAAGTAATGCACCAGAAATATTGTTAACTTTACTTCAACTAACGCTTTGGCAAGTCATTATACCAAAGTTAAAGACTTATCAGTAGTTTTGAATTTGCTTAAATCAAATTTTGTAAGCAGATAGTTTTAAGCATTTTCATAATCAACCAATTGTTAGTTTACCAGCAATTTAATTTCTCGAATGGGTAGCAATATTAAGTTTGAAAAAATAAATAATAATGTATACTTAAAGTACTAGCATGGAAAAGGAAAACGTTAAGCTTGAAAAACCGGTAGAACAAGAAGATGATATCAAGCGTGTAATTGTTGAGACCCCAAACGAAAAATCGCTTTATAAATGGCGGGGGAGCGCACGAGCTTTTAAAAAACGTGATCGAGATTTTTGGGTGTCAGTTATTGCCATTGCATCGGTGACCGGTTTTATACTTTTTATTATTGAAGGGATAATTTCTGTAATACTTATTATTTCAATCTTGTTTCTATATTACGTTTTGAGCACGGTAGAACCCGGAGAAATCGACTATGAAATTACAAACAAAAGTATTATTATTGCCGGTGAGAAAAATCCACTAGAGAATTTTATTTGGTTCTGGTTCGGACAAAGTCTTGGAAATGAAGTGTTGGTTTTGGGCTCTGTTAATATGCCCGGCAGACTTGATTTGGTTTACAAATTAGAAGATAAAGAGAAATTGCGCAAGGTGCTTTCCCCGTATCTACCGGAACTAACCGATTCTCCAACGAGAACCGATAAAGCGACAGAATGGTTGTCAAAGAAAATCCCCGCAAATAAATAACTTCATCAAATACTTTCTGTGCGGTATAATAGCCAATAAGCTCCCGTAGTTTAATGGACAGAACAAGGCTTTGCGGAAGCCTAGATGCAGGTTCGATTCCTGCCGGGAGCACTTAATAAGTATTTCATGTGCTTTCGAGTTAAACATTAACTTACCAGAAAACTTTTTTAGTGGAGGGTTGGCAGAGTGGACAAATGCACGGGTCTCGAAAACCCGAGGGATTTTTCCCTGCACAGGTTCGAATCCTGTACCCTCCGCACGAAATTGAATTATGATTATTAGACCATTCCAGACAAGCGACTTGTTGCAAATTAGTGAAATTGTAGCTTCATTACATCCAAAGTGGTTTGACAATAACGCCGTGGTTAATATTCCGATAGATGCACAGCTTGGAAGATCTTTTGTCGCACAAGATAATAAGAAAATTAAAGGTTTCATTATTCTTTCGTCACTTGAAGGCAAAGTGTGGATAAATTGGATAGGTGTAGATTTAAGTTTCCAAGGACAATTGTTTGGAACTAACTTATTGAAACATGCGGAGAACATCTTGAAAGATCTCGGAGTAAAAGAGTTAAGAGTTGATACGGTTATAGAACAGTTACCGGCTGATGGAAGTTATGACAAAACGATAAGATTCTATCTAAAGAATGGTTTTAAAGTTGTCAAAAAGTACAAACAGCGAACTTTCAATGAGTTTGTTTATCGAAGAGGTGTAATGTTAAAGAAACTCCATTAAACTGTTCTACCGCGCTTATCGATTTCATTGTATTATAAGATAACTTAACCAATAAATATAAATCCGTACTCCAATATGGCAAATAAAGATATTGAAATCGAAATAAAACTACCCTTAAAAAATGCGTTGGAAGTTAAGAAGTTTCTTAATAAAAAAGGGAAGTTAGTAGCGCGCGACATATTCCAAAAAGATACTTACTTTGTACCGATACATAGGAATTTTTTAGATGTTAAATTTCCTTTTGAGTGGCTAAGGCTCAGGGAATCTTCAAAAGGTTTTTCACTAAATTACAAACATTTTTACCCTGAGAACGTAAAAAAGACCGATTACTGTGATGAGTATGAGACAAAAATCGACGACGTTACTGTTATGAAAAAAATTCTTCAAAGTCTAGATATTAAAGAAATTGTGACGGTAGAAAAAACGAGAACAACTTGGATATTCGAAGGTGTGGAGGTTGTGGTTGATAAGGTTAAAAATTTAGGCGATTTTATTGAACTTGAGGCAAAAACGTATTTTGAAAATCCACGAGACGGAAAGAAGTTACTTTTTGAAACACTTAAGAAATTAAATGCACGCGTTGGAGAAGAGGATCTAAGAGGATATCCATTTAGAATTTTGGAGATGAAGGGATATAAATATTAAGAGTTAAATTCATTTGGGGTTTTTCAACCCAATCTTGTACACATTATTAATTTAGTTTAAACAATAAACGTGGAGTGGGTTATGAAAAATGTACACTAAAAAACCAACAAATATTTCTTGTTGAGAAATGTACAAGATTGTTGAAGATTATAGATTAACATGTTTTGGTTCACGACCTTTCGTAACCTTGAAACTGTTTTGAAATGTAAGTATGGAGGGATATTTGTTTGCTGGAAAATTTATGCTAATTCTAATGATATTTGTGGCAGCATGGTCAACTCTTTAACAGAGTTTTTTTACTTTATAATTCAAATTATTATATGCATGTATACATTTCAGACTTGGTAGTTATTTTCTGTACAAGCACTGTTGATAAACAAATTGGCAATAACTATTACCTTGAGTTATAATGAGAAGAGCGAATATGTTTAGATTTATTACAAGTCACTTTTTACCCGAAGCACACGCCCAGGCTGTTACGGAAGGAATGATTGAATCAGACGTCCCATTTTCAGACTTTGTTCGGCAATCTGAAGCCGATCCATGGCCTAAAGACGTAGACGATACACAGTTACTTACACAAGCACATCGCGACGTAAAGCATGTTATAGCAGGTGACGAAGTTGGAAGATCTGTTATAGATAGATACTTCGGGAAAGAGAGGTAGTATACTTTCAAATTACAAGTAATTGATAAATAGCATTACTTAATCCACGCACTTTGCGTTTGTGTTAAAATCGGCAAAGGATGACAGATAATCAAGTCGAGGAAGTAAAGGCAAAAACGGACATCGTGACCGTTATTGGAGAATACGTGAATTTGACGAAAGCAGGCCGCAATTACAAGGCTAATTGTCCATTTCACAACGAAAAATCCCCATCTTTTATAGTGTCACCCGAGATGCAACGCTACAAATGTTTTGGTTGCGGTGTGTCAGGTGATGTTTTCACTTTTTTAGAAGAATACGAGGGACTTGAATTTTACGAAGCCCTGAAAAGTCTAGCCAGTAAAGCCAATATTAAACTTAAAAAACCGACCGGAAACAAAAGCGATAAAGAAAAGCTCCTTGAGGTTAATAGTCTGTTGGCAAAATTTTATCATTATTTATTGGTCAAACATCCCATTGGCAAGCCCGCTTTGCACTATCTTCTTGATATAAGAAAATTGAAAAGAGAAACACTTGAGACATTTCAGTTGGGATTTTCTCCGGAAGACAGCAGTATTTTTCGTCAGTTTATAATTGGCAAAAAAAAGATTGACACAAAAATTCTACATACCTTGGGAATTTTAGTTGATGAGAAAAAGATCTGGGATAGATTCAGGGGAAGAATAATTTTTCCTCTAATTGATCACAGGGGTGAACCGATTGGTTTTGCAGGACGGATATTACCGCAGTTTGATTCCGGAAAAGTTGGTAAGTACATCAATTCTCCCCAAACCCCCTTGTATCAAAAATCGTTCCATTTGTATGGATTAAACATAACCAGAAGTGACATTAAAAAGAAACGGGAAGTGATTATGGTTGAGGGTGAACTTGATTTGATTTCGGTTTGGCAAGCAGGGATAAAAAACACTGTTGCAATTAAAGGAAGCGCAATTACCCAAGAGCAGTCTTTTTTGATAAGACGATTTGCCGATAGGGTTATCCTGGCACTTGATGCTGATATTGCGGGTGATGCTGCTGCAAGACGGGGGATTGCAATTGCCGAAAAAGCCGGTTTAGAAGTTAGGATTGCGCAACTTGGTAAATATAAAGATCCCGATGATGCGGTCAAGGCAAACCCTGACGATTTTAGAAAAATCATCGCAACAGCGGTACCCATTTGGGACTTTTTAATTGAAAGTGCAATTGCAAGGTACGGTGATTCTACAGGTGTTCAAAAATCGAAAGTCAGTAAAGAAATTGTTCCTGTCCTCGCTTTGATTAATGACCAGATTGTAAAGGCGCATTATATCGGAATTGCAGCAAAAAAACTCGGCGTGCCGGTCGAGGCCGTAACTAAACAAGTAGCTGGTTACCATGTCGAAAAAAACGCACAGGTTCCAAAACTGGAATTTGTTCAACCGAAAGAAGGGACTCATAGGCGTGATCTGATTGAACGAAGATTGTTGGCGGTTGCTTTTGCTAATGATCCGACAAATTTATTAACCAATGAAATCAAGTCCAGTTTCCGTACTGTATTGGCAATAAAAATAATCGATTGTTACAAGTCGTTTATGCGTATTAATAAACAATATAATCTGTCGGGATTTTCTTCATATTTACCACAAGAGTTGTATGAAGGTTTCAGCGACGCAATTATGGAGGACTTATCCAATCAAGGTAAAAATGCTTCCCCGGATCGAGAATTTAACATGCTGGTTGTTGAATTAAACAAACTGGATATCAAACAAGAACTTGAAACTCTCGCGGAGTCATTTATAAAATTAGAAAGCACTAAACAGAAAAAAGAATTGAAGGAAGCACAAAAATTGTTTAGGGAAAAGTCGCACCAACTGGCGGAAATTGAAAAACGCTCTTTGCTCAAATGAGCTTATCGCTGTATAATTCACCCTAGCTTAAAGAAATTTATGACAAATACGAAAACAAATTCAAAACCTTCGAAATTAACCAAATCGCAAGAAGATCTAATAAAACAAGGTAAAGAGCAGGGATTTTTGACACAAGACAATATCTTGGAAGTGTACCCCGAGGCAGAAAAACATCTTGATGAATTGGATGCTTTGTACGATATCCTAATTGCCGAAGGATTGGATGTTTTCGAGAGTGTTGTCGGTGAAGAATTTGAAACCGATGACTTGGCACGGGATAAATTGGACAAAGAAATCGAAATTCTTTCCAAACTCTCAGGTGCGGAAAGCACCGATCCCGTCAGACAATATTTACGTGAGATTGGAAAAGTACCCTTACTTTTTGCAGAAGAAGAAGTGGAATTGGCGAAACGTTTTGAGAAGGGTGAGAAATTTGCTAAAGATAAACTTACAGAAAGCAATTTGAGGTTAGTCGTTTCGATTGCCAAAAAATATATCGGTCGCGGACTTTCTCTCCTTGATTTAATCCAAGAAGGTAATCAGGGTCTTATTCGTGCGGTAGAAAAATACGACTGGAGAAAAGGATATAAATTCTCAACTTATGCAACATGGTGGATAAGACAGGCGATAACACGAGCGATCGCAGATCAAGCAAGGACGATTAGAATTCCTGTCCACATGGTGGAAACGATCAATAAACTTTACCGAATTAGCAGGCGTTTAATGCAAGAAAAAGGTAGAGAACCGACTGCTGACGAGATTGCAGAAGAAGCGGAAGTAGAACCGGAACGTGTACGCGAAATCTTTAAAATAGCTCAAGAAGTTGCCTCATTGGAAGCTCCCGTCGGAGAGGACAAAGAGAGTTTTCTTGGGGATTTCATACCCGATGATAACCAATTGTCTCCAGTGGATGCCGCGAGCAAGCAACTTTTAAAAGATCACCTTGATGAAGTGTTGGCGACTCTTTCGGAAAGAGAAGCAAAGGTTCTTAAACTCCGTTTTGGACTTGAGGGCAGTAAACAAATGACCTTGGAAGAAGTTGGAAAAGTCTTCGGTGTAACTCGTGAACGAATTAGACAAATCGAAGCAAAGGCGTTAAGAAAACTCAAACACCCCAGTAGAAGGAAAAAACTTCAGGATTATTTGGAATAATTGGAATTATCTAAAGACACCCGAATAAACTTTGACAACAATTACTTCACGAAATAAAAAGTTATGTAACTGGTTGTGCCGTCTAAATTATCGATATCTACCAGTTTAGCCGAATTTGTGTTTACAAGTAACTGTGGCGTAGCGGTGTTTTCCTTCATAAGTTTGGAGATAATATACACAGAGGCGGGTGTATCGACATGTTTTACGGAATCTAAATTGTAAATTTTATCAAGGTGGAAGTTGGTAATTACCTCTATGCTTTGTTTGTCAAAACCGTCTGCCATGTTTGATGTTTGGTAATGCGAGAAATCGGCACTTACGAGAACCAAAACATCCTCACTCAATGATCGTAAAATTTCAGTCAATTGGTCACATTCCTCTTTGGTAGTGGTCGATTTGACGGTAATTGGTACAAGTTTCGCAGACGGAAATTTCTTTTTTATAAAGGCGACTGTTCCGTAAACGGCGTGTTCGTTTTCGAAAACATTTTCATTGTGTCCGGCTGTGTCTTTAGATATGTTATCCAATATTTCCACATTGGGGTTTAACTCACCGTAAGGTGTTTCCCACCTCGCATAAGAAACCTGGATATTGTCATATCCTGCATTGTAATGATTTGGCGTAATCAAAATAATGGTGTCGAAATTTTCTTCGATACCGTCAAAAAATGCTTGAATTATCGGTGCCGCAAGTAAGTGGTGGGGGATAATTCCGCCAAGTACTTTTCCATTTGGAGATATGCGGTATTTGACGGCTTTTTCTTCGGCTTGATTGTAAAAATCAAGATCATACTGCCTCGAGGAATGAGTAAGAGTGTGATTAGAGTCGACATTGTTGTCGCGGTGTACGAGGTAGATTTGTCCAAACAAAGATAGGATTACAAAACTAGAAAAAACAATCAGCAACCACTTCATGTTATGGAGTAATGATGTCTGTCACCCAACTTGGTGTAGGGGGTAATTGCTCCTTTCCCTCATACACTATTTCTTGCCATTTTTCATCTGTTAACCTTCGTTCAAGCGGTTGAGTAAACTCGTAATAGCTATATACTGCGCCCCGTGTCAATCTGGTGCCGTTGGTGTCTTTTACGGCAACATAGATAATCATCGGAGTACCCGTTGCCTCATATAAAATTTGATTCTTTGTCGCATCGGTATGTACATCGGCAACAATTCCCATGCGCGCATCTTTTTCGCGCATGATATCTCCATCTAAGCTCCATACGATGTTGGGGAAATTATAGGTAACGTAATTTCTAAGTTTCTCAAATTCTTCATCCGAAATTTTTTGGTCAGTCAACTCTTTTTCGGCAATTTCTTTAAAGAAATTAAGCGCTTTGTCGAAGTTTTCGAATTTTTGTTTCATTCCGTCAATGAGAAGGTCGTTATCATCCAAACCTTCGAGAGTCATTTTGTTTAAAGCAATAAGTCTCGTTATGAAAGACAAATCGGGTTCAACATATCCTTTGGGGACGGGTGGAATTTCTCCCTCCTCCGGCCCACCTCCCATTTCTGCATACGATTGTTTGGCATACAAGAGTGTATCGTGTCGTAGTTCTGTCCATGAACCAAGTACGGTATTGAGCGATTTTTTGTTCCAGGCATAATTTCTCATAAAACCGGGATAACCATCACCGTGCTCTTCGAAAAGCGGCATAAAGTTATAAAGCCACGCCCAATAGATATTTTGCGTCCATGTTTTTTCATCCAATGACAAAAATTCACCCTTTAATTTATTTTGTACTTGTGCAATAACCCTATCCGAATCGGGGGCATTTTCTTTCACCCAGTCGTCTAAAAGTGGGTCAGCGGTTTTATTGCCGAGAATTGACATGACCATTAACGATGTCGGAGTGGAAGGTAAATATTGACCTGTTGTCTCATCGGGTTTTTCGTCTCCTTGTGTTAACTCACTAAACATATAACTGTCAGGAATAAAGCGCTGTCCCATAAATCTGAAACCTTTGGTACTTTGCAGTAACTCGTCTTTTGTGGGTGCCTGCAGCGGATCAAAAGTTTTTATTTCAGATAGAATTTTTGGACCCGCCAACAGCTGTGCCTTTTGTCTTAAGATCTCCAATTTAGCCAGATCTTTAAAATCGGTTAGTTTAACACTATCGCCATAAACCTCGTTTACCAAATCGGAATACTGGTAGTAAGTAAGATCATCACTTTGTCCCACAAAAAACACGGTCGGTAAGTAAATATCTTCCCAGAGACTTGATGCTCTTGTTTTGTCGTAGTCGACATGTCCAAGTTGCCATGCAATTATTGCCGCATCTTGCGTGAGGAATTCGTTTCTCAATTCAAAATTGCGCCTGCCATACCACATCATAGCTCTGAAATAACTTCGAAGTGTCGAATTTTTTGTATAATGGCCGCGCGGAGTGTACTGGGTATAATCCTCAAGTAAATCCGGTGTAAATTTTCCAAAAAGGGGAGACTCGCTTGGTGCTTGTGCGTCGAAAATTAAATTCAGTTCTTTTTCTGCAAGAGAATAAATTTCATCCGGAACATCATTCTTGTATTTTTCCAGATTGGTTAACATGCGCTCTTTTGTATCTACTGATTCGTCGGTCTCCAATGCTGATTGCTGTTCTTCGACTGTTTCGAAGTACATAGTTTTGTTTTCTGTGTTGCTGGTGTCAAGAATTACGAGTGGAATCAGATAATAAGTAGTAATTCGCGACAGGCTGCTCGTTAGTTCGGAATCCTTATTTTCTTTGTAACTCACGATAGAACTTTCATATAGTGCTTTGGTCAAAGTATGTAATTTGGAATGCATTTTTGTTTCTTCAATCTTTTGAAATGTTCGATCAATAAGCACATGGTACGTATGAAGGAGTAAGTCCGAAGTTATAAAAACCGCATTTTCAGGTTGTCGGTCATATTGACTAGTTGATCCACCAACCTTCATGTATATATCAATCATATCGTCGACTCTGTTTCCGTTGCCGGATCGGGGTTCAAAAATTGGAGTCTCGGGGTCTGAATATGTGATTTGCGTTGGTTTTATAAAAAAACCATTCCGTGTTAGTTGGGACGTGAGATTTTCATCGATCTGAAAACCTCCGCTTTGTGATACTTCCGATAAATTAGTTATTTCAGGAACAGAAATGGTGTAAGCAGGCAGGGAAGGTTTAATAGTTGATTTAATCTCTTTGTACTCTGCGAAGACGCCTGGGCTTGTAATACGGAAACTGTGTTTTGTATCAAGATTATTGGTTGAGTCAGCCCTGTTTTTTGCTAGGTGTGTGATTGTAAATAACCCGATTGCGACAAGGATAGAAATAGCCAATAACACCCTTTTTAAAGTAATAGGTTTTGTTTTGGGTGTGTGGGCAACGGGATCAGTTTTATTAAACACACTTTGCTCTCCATTGATATTTTCTGTGTTTTGAGGATTATCGGAAATTTGGTTTACGGGAGGAATACCTTCATCCATACTCTCATCTTAAGCGTTATGTGCCCCCTTTTACAATAACGGTATTTTAAAAATTTCGGTCTGAATATCAAACTGTCATTAAACGAGCCAACAAAACTCTTGAAAGAAATAGGTGTCGTAAAAGTCAAACAACAAACGCCATTCTGCGTTTCTTTTAAATATACTTTTCAATTTCAAACGTGGGGTAGCAGATTATGCTTTTATCCTTTACCAAAGAAACAGGTATCCACACTGCAGGGAAGTTGGGCGAGTCGGGGTTGGGAATTGTCTCACTGCCTAATACCTTTTCGTCTCTTAATTCACCCTCAAAGACAAAAATTACTTCATGACCTCTTTCGCCTTGATAAATAAAAATTTCCTCAATTGGTGTTACAAATTCTAGATTAAATATTTCTACACCCAGCTCTTCAAATATTTCTCTTTTAAGTGTATCAATTGCTTTTTCTCCAAATTCGACGTGTCCTCCAATTAGTCGGTAAAAGGTTTCGTTTTTGATACTGTCAAAACCTTTATTCAAAAGAAGTTTGTCATTGTGCTTAATTATGCACATTGCTTTTACTTTAATTTCTTTTATCACATGTGAATTATATCAAGAGAATTTGATTTTAAGGAATCGAAAGTATGATCTGGATAAAATCAGGCTTAATTGATATACTTTACTCGCTTTGTAGTTTTGCAAGGCGAGTACATTAATATAATTATTCCCCGGTAGCTCAGCGGCAGAGCAGAGAGCTGTTAACTCTAAGGTCGTAGGTTCGAATCCTACCCGGGGAGCCAGATAGTAATTAAAAATAACTATTTGAAAAGCACCGAAGGGTGTGAAGCCATTTCACCCGACGGGTGATATAATCCAAACAACTTAGCTAAAGCCACTAGAGAGCTTTTTGATTTGTTTGAAATAACTACAAGAACTTATTGCGAGAAAGTTAATAAAGATTTCCCAGAAGACAAAGTTATCGCAATGCGTAGGTTATTTGACGAGTTTGATTTGGCTAAAAAGTGACCAATATTTTTTATGAAGTTTATTGCATATACAGTGAAGGGGTTAGAAGAAATTGCAAAAGACGAGTTGTTTCAACTTACGCCAAATGCTGAGGTTCTGGAAGTAGGTCCCAAAAGGATTATTTTTGAAATTGATGAGGCAATGCCTTTATTAAAGCTAACTACAGTGGACGATATTGGTTTGCTAGTAAGCCAATATAAAGGGATAAACATTGATGAAATCACTTCTAATATATTAGAACTTAACTTTGGTGAAGCTAAAGACAAACTTCGTGACATACGCAAAATAGAAGATACTTTTTCAGTTACGGTTAGTAAAGCAAGAACCCAGATTGATACAAATGATCTTCAAGTAAAAATTGCTAATGCTTTAATTGATAAATACAAATGGGAATATACCCAACTAGACCATACTACTTTTGATGTGCGGGTTTTTATTGATAAAAAAGATATTTATGTGTCAGTTAGGCTAACCGAGAAGCCGTTATTTCACAGGACTTATAAAGTTGCTTCGGTCATAGGCGCATTAAAGCCAACAATAGCTTCTGCGATGGTTAGATTAGCCATACAAGGCACTAAAGGTCTTGTGGTGGATAGTTTCTGTGGTAGTGGCACTATTTTAGCCGAGGCGTTAGGCGCGGGTAATGAGGTCTATGGAGGTGATATAAGTGGCGAGGCCATAGAAGTTTGTAAAACTACATTAAGAAATATGGGTTACGAACCTAGCGACAAAATTAAAGAGCAGGATGCAACTAAAACAAACTGGCCTGACAATTACTTTGACTTTGCTATTTCAAACTTACCTTGGGACAAACAAATAAAAATTGATAGCGTTACGAACCTTTATATCGGAACCTTATCTGAGTATGCTCGTATGGTTAAACCGTTAGGAAGTATATGCCTTTTAGTTTCAAACCCAGATTTACTTGTAAAACTCGCCAAAAAGTATTTTCCTAATAGAAAAATAGGGAAATTAACAATTGGAGTATTGGGTCAAAAGCCTACAATTGTTACTATTAGTTAGCTTCTATATTCTCCTTAACCCACTCGTCTAAGTCCATATTGATATTGTAGGTAATGTAATTTTCGTCAGCACTTGGAGCTTCAAACATACCTAAGGCTCTTTTAAGGGTTACTTCTTCAAGTTGACCTCGTTCTTTGGTTTGTTCATTCCTTTCCCACCTAGCCCTAATTTCGTTTAGTGGTGTATTTAGGTATATAAGTTTTGACCCAACATTTAAGCTTTTTGCTATATTTTTAGCAGTTTCTCGTTCACTCCTTTTAAGATTGCCGAGGTCTAATACGACAGTCTTACCTTCGGACAATAACTTTTTAAGCTCCTTATATCCTTCTGAGTAAACTATGTTCCAGTCGTCCTGTGTCATTTCTTCAACCTCGTAACCTTTTTCGTCCATAATATCGTCCATAGAAACACCACTAAAACCAAACCGTTTAGTGAGTTCTTTGGTAAGTGTAGTTTTTCCTGAGTAAGGAAGTCCTATCAAAATATAAAGCATAAGCATATTATAAAGGTTAATTTGCAGTAAGGTAATTGGCTTTACTATAATCTTGCTGATAGGCAAGTAGGCATTGAAGCATAACCTCGCTTTGCTTATCAAGATATTGCGAACTAGGGTTATTTATAAATGTGCCTATTAGGGGGAGCCAGATAGTAATTAAAAATAACTATTTGAAAAGCACCGAAGGGTGTGAAGCCATTTCACCCGACGGGTGATATACTAGTTAACACCAAAGTCATCTGTAATGTTTGCTAGCTTGCAAATTCCTTCAATAAAATATTTTTTCTCCGCTTCCATAAATTCCTGTGAAGCTGTATCTGTATTAACCGCAAATTATACATATGAGTTTAAGTAATTTTCAGGTTTACTATTTTAACGATTTTTATTACATGGCATAATAAGGCATGAGAAAATTTGAATTCAAAAAACTGGTAAGAGACAAAATTGTAGAAGGCATTATCGCAGTGGGTAACAAACCAAACTGGAAAACCCTATCCGACTCAGAGTTTGTTCATGAGCTAAAGAAAAAGATTGTCGAGGAGGCTTTGGAAGTACCACGGACAAATGACCCAGCGGAAGTAGTTAAGGAATTGGCAGACATACAGGAAATAATTGACAACTTGTTGGAAGCGCTAAAGATTTCAAAAGAAAAATTTGCAGAAGTTCAGAAGAAAAAGAATGAAGACCGAGGTTCGTTCAAGAAAAGACAATATATTGACACAGTAGAAACTTCAGACGAAGTTACCAAGTGGGTTTCGTATTACCTTGATAATCCGGATAAATACCCTGAGGTCAAAGATGTCAAATAGTGGAGATACCTCCAAAGCCGTAACGGAAAAGCTTGCTTACACCATGTTGGTTAAACGGGGTAAGCTAAATACATAAATGGACACTTGTACAACAAAACTATATAACATTGGTTTGTGGACAATTGCAAGATTACCTGAAAATATCAGCAAAAAGCTTCCGTCCCGAGGAATGGTGATGGTGGAAGGAAGGATTAATGGTGTGTATTTCCAGACACCGCTTGAACCGGACGGGAAAGGGAGTCACTGGTTTAGAGTAGATGATGTTTTACTTAAAAAAATTAATGCCAAAGCAGGCGATACGATTGATCTGAAACTTGGACCTATTGACGATTGGCCGGATCCCAAAATACCCAAAGATGTTGATAGGATATTTAATACCTTAAGTATTAAACAGCACTGGGACAGTATTACTCCAAATGCCAAATGGGAGTGGATACGTTGGATTCAGTCTACAGGTAACAAAGCGACTAGGGAAAAAAGAATTAATCTGGCGATTGCAAAACTAGCTAAAGGGGAAAAAAGACCATGCTGTTTTAATCGCAATATGTGTTGTGTACCCGGCGTGTCAAAAAGCGGTGTTCTTATGGATTCTAGTAGCTAATCTTTTCCCGACTTCACATGGATTGGAATTATTTGTAAAATATAGTTGACATAATGTAAAAAATAATATACATTTAAGCGAATGAATCTCAAAACATACACTGTATTGCGGAGGTTAATCACATTTACCGTTGGCTTGATTGTCGCAATGGCAACAGTTCGCGGCAGTTATTTATTGGCACTGACGGGGATTGTGACAGGATGTATTTTTCTAGTTATTGTACGGTCAAAAGCGGGAATAAAAATTGACGAACGGGATAAATTGATACGAGAAAAAGCCGCACAGATGGCATATGCGATTTTCACACCGACTTTGGCAATAGGTACATTCCTTATCATGTTTCCCACACTAAGTGATCTGTCCGTATTTGCCAATGGTGAATTTACTTATCTGGAGTCTCTTGGGGTAATATTTGCATATTTAACGCTATTTTTAATAACAGTGTATGCAATTTCATATCATTTTATAAACCGAAAGTTTTCGGGCGGCAATGAAGAATAATATTAAAGTACAAAGAGCAATGCACGCTATGACTCAAGAGCAATTGGCTAAAAACATCGGAGTAACAAGACAAACTGTCAATGCCATTGAGAGCAATAGATACTTACCGTCTTTGGGATTAGCCTTCAAAATTGCAAACTTGTTTAAGGTTAAAATTGAAGATATTTTTCTTGATGACAAAAAATGACACTTAAAGATCAGGTTGTAAATAAAATAATATTCATGAGTGCAATCGGTGTTAGTGTACTTGTGCTATTTTTCGTTATTACGTGCACATGGATAGGCTTTGATGTAAAAACTACATGTCAAAGTGCAAAAGAAGAATATGGAGGTGATTGCACGGAAGCACTTTCCAGCTTATTGGATGATGAAAACAGAGGATTTAAAGCAAGAAATTCTGCGATTTGGGCGTTAGGTCAATTGGGAGATAAAAAGGCTTTGCCTGTCTTGGAGAGTTATTATACAGGTGTCATTCCCGAAAGAGAGCCGCTTAGTGACAGCATTAGCCAATATGAACTTAAAAAAGCAATAAAGCTCGCAAGCGGGGGAATTAATATCACTTCGCTTTTTTGGAAATACGGAATTGAAAACTAGTAAAGTATGGGTGTAACAATTTTATAATTTAAAATCCTCAGCGTAATTTCATGAAAGGAACTGGTTTATTGAAGCAAAACAAGATTTAAACAGTTCAACTAAAGTGTTTTAGTACACCACAAATCTACAAAATAAGTGACGCCACAAAGAAATAAATCGTGATACTCAAGATGTCCTGGATAATGGTTGCAATTGGGCCACTGGCGTTAGCGGGATCCGTATTTGTTTTTTCAAAGATTCTCGGCATGATAAGACCGGTAAAAACAGAAGAAAGAATTGAGAAAAATAAAGAGATTGATAAAACCATGCTTATTGTTAGTTCGTGATTAAGTATCAGCGTAGAGAGAAATAAAAGTAAACTGACAATCAATCCAACAAAGGTGACCGTTGTCAGATGTTTCATGAAATATTTTATAAAATTTATCTTTGGATGCATGGCGAAATCGCGAATGACATACGATTCCATTTGTGTTCCCACGGCATCGCTCATATAGACAATCAAAGGTATAAATCCCGCCAAAACGATGTTTGTCGAGAGAAGTTCTTCAAATCCTCCAACAATTTTGGAAGCGAGAAGTCCTCCAAGTAAACCAATAAATAGCCACGGAAGTCGGTGTTTGAGGGATTTTGTCAGTGATAGTTTGAAAACATCATCGATCTGACCCGTATGATTAATGTTTTTGTGATGGTGAGAATAGGCACGCATGAAATTAAAGAAAAACGCTCGCAACGCCAAAGTAAATCGAAACACTCAGAAGATCTTGTAAAATAGTAGCAAACGGGCCACTACCTGACGCGGGTTCTTGGTTTAGCTTGAAAAGAAGGTAGGGAATTAAGACCGCGACAATTGTCGATACGGAAATGGCAACAAATGATGCCAAACCAACCACAATTCCAATAAAAGACAATTTCCAAAATGTAGCGATTACCAACCAAATTAAAGTACCGCATATTAGGCCAATACAAGTACTGGAGACGAGTTGCTTTGCAAAATACGGAAGGATTGTCAGTTTGGGACTAAAAGCTAAATCACGAACAAGGAAAGTTTGGGTCTGAGCACCCACTGCATTGCCTATATAAACGACAAGAGGAATGAATATCGCAAGAACCACATTTGCCGATAAGGTGTGTTCGAAAAATCCAATTACTTGTGCGGAGAAAATTCCTCCAATTAATCCCACTAATATCCACGGTAAACGAGAGATGATGTTTTTAAAAATACCATAGTCAAGAATTGTTTGGTATTTGTCTCCAATTGAAACGACTCCTGCGAAATGATGAAAGCTGTTCCTGTATTGATTGTAAAGAATTGCCAACACTTTATCGTTCGTGAGTACACCCACAAGGTGATTGGTAGTATCGACAATGGGAACGGCTTTGATGTTATGTTTTATTGCCATGTGCGCAACTTTTCCTTTGTTTATTTTTGGATGACTAACGACCAGATCCGTTATCATAATGTCTTTGACCTTTTTGGCGGGGTCGTTTTGGAATAATTCTTTTATGGAAATTACACCGGCTAACTGACTGTTTATATTATTTACGTAAATATAATCGACACTGTCTGTGTTTTGGGTAAATTCTGACAGCTTGTTTCTTATTTCTCCAATTGTCATGTTGCTATCAACTACCGGTATTTTGGTTGTAATGTCTTTGCCGACGGCTCCGTTGGGCAGGCGAAGTTTCTTCTTGGTTTGTAATTTACGTGAATTCATGTATTTATAGACTTTCCACGAGGATCGCTCGGGGTATTTTTATAACTTACGTCAAATATAACTTTACTTCAAACTCGTGTTCGGAGCAATTATGGTTAATTATCGCAAAGCTATTCCTAGGTACAAAAACAAAGCAATAAAAACGAAGGATATCCAGTATTGGGACGGTAGCAGGATAAACCATGAAGTATGCCAGGGGATTGCCTCTTTATTGAATTTTTTCAATCCATAGTGGGGATTAAAAACAAACCACAGAAAGTCGCCCAGTCTCAAGACAAACAATACAAACGAGATGATAAGGAATTCGTTGGCTAAACTCCACGCGGAAAAAAGTAGAGGTGTATGGGCAAGTGTAAGTATAAAGAGCCATAAAAAGGTGTGATATCCGGTTAGAGGTTTGTTGGCACCCGGAAAATAATTAAACCACTTCGGGTGAAGGCGCCAAGTGGATAAATTTTTTGCCCAACCATCTTTTCCTTCGATTTGAATTTCAAGTAGAGCCAGGAAGCTACTAATTGTTCCACCCAGAAGAAAATACTTTACCAGAAAGACGTGTAAGTCTGACATCCACTCCATAAATATATAATACTATATCTACAATAAAACAACTTCCTGTCAAATTTATCCGTGGGTCAAGTAAAAGAGATTTTATCAATTTAGTTTACGCTTGTCTTAACAAAAGTCGGTAATTAAGATAACTATGGTTAATATATACTGAAGTGATGAATTTTAATTTTCGTGTTGCGTGGAGATTTCTTACTTTCAATAAGTTGCAGACTCTGTTTATTTCAATTGGTATTGGAGTTGGGGTAACCGTGCAGATGTTTGTAGGTCTATTGATTGATAGTTTGCAAACAAATTTGATTGATCAGACGGTTGGTCGGTCTGCTCATATTACTGTGATTGCAGAAAAAGAAAAAGAATATATAAAAAATTCCGACAACATTCTAGAACTAATTAAGCCGATCGAGGGTATAAAAATTGCTCAGAAAGTAGTTGAGGGGAGTGTGTTGGCAATAGGAAGCGATGATAGTAAACGGGTAATTTTCAAAGGTGTGGAATTAATTAATAATGATATTTTTGGAATTTCAGAAAGTTTAGTTGAAGGATCCCTGCCCACAACCCAGAGTGAAGTGTTGGTGGGAACACAACTGGCGCAAACTCTCAATCTCAAGTTGGGCGACAGAATATTTTTAGACGATGTTTCGCAAGCAGGTGGAGGGTTTAGGATTTCAGGTATTTTCGATATAGGCAACAGCGCGATTAACGAAAACTGGATTGCTGCGGACGTTGAAACGGTCCAAAATTTCTTTGGATTGAGGAAATATATTAATCAGATAGCAATTCAGGTCGATGACATTTTTGCTGCCGATACGCTAGCCTTAACAATTGACCAGACTATCAAAGAAGAATCGATCAAAGTAACCAATTGGAAAGACGAAAACCGGGATTTTTTAAGTGCCTTATCTAGTCAAACAGCAAGTAGCTTTATGATTCAGTTTTTTGTACTTGTTTCGGTAATTATTGCAATTACGAGTATTTTGAGTATTACCGTCATGCAAAAACAACGCCAACTGGGAATATTAAAAGCCATGGGGATCAAAGATAGTGATTCAATGTCGATATTTATTATTGAAAGTTTTGCTATCGGTTTGTTGGGGTCAACGCTTGGGATTGCGGGTGGGTTTGGTCTTTTCCTGGGATTTATAAATGGAACAAAGTTGTTTGAACCTACGGTGAGATGGACGTATGTAGCAGGAACTTATCTTTTAACTGTTGTTGCATCGACTCTTGCGGGATATATACCGGCAAGAAAGTCGGCTAATTTAAATCCCATCGATATCATTCAAAATGAATAAAATAATTCAAATCAGCAATTTAAATAAAACATACGGAGATATTTCTCCCACTGTTGCACTAAAAAACATCAATCTGGAGATTAACGAAGGAGAAATTACGGCGATTATTGGCCAGTCGGGAAGTGGCAAGACAACGCTTCTTAACATGATAGGATTGCTTGATACTCCAACTAATGGAAATATAACGATAAACGGACAAGATGTGCGAAATCTGACAAACGACCAACGTGCCGAATTTAGGAACGAAGTAATGGGTTTTGTTTTCCAATTTCATTATCTTCTGCCTGAATTTAGCGTAATTGAAAACGTCAAAATGCCGTGTTGGATAAGATGCGGCAAAACAAGAAGCCAAGACGACAAGTGGGCAGATACGCTTATCGACCTTGTGGGTCTAAAAGAGGAAGCAAACAAACTGTCGACAAAAATTTCCGGCGGACAAAGGCAAAGGACGGCAATTGCCCGAGCTTTGATGAACAAACCAAAAATAATCTTAGCTGATGAGCCGACGGGAAATTTGGATACAAAAAACTCCGACAATATATATGAGATATTTAAAAAGATTAATCACGATTTAAAAACCACCTTTGTCATAATTACCCATAGTGAAGAAATCGCCAAACGCGCAAATAGAATTATTGAAATTAAAGATGGGGAGATAAAAAGTGATAGCAAGAAATACTAAAAGTGCTTTATTTTTTCTTTTCGGCAATACAACCTGATTTATCGTGTGGGTGGAGAATAGTCTTGCCGTCGAAGGCGCAAAAGATACCGCGTATCCAGGTTTGTTGAATATCGTATGTAGTATAATCGCTGTTGTGAAGGTAATTCCACAAAGCAAAGCAAAAAAATTCCAGAATAGTCGATATTGTGAGGTGCTTGAATATGGCTTAAATGATAAGGATATAAATGCTGCACTGGTTACAATAACTGGAAGATATCCCGATAAAGGCTATACGGTAAATAAAGCCTGTAAAGAATTGGTTTTAGTAATAGCCGGACGGGGAAAAGTTGTGATCGAAGAAAAAGTATTTCAACTCAGGAAAGGGAGTGTTATTCTGATAGAACCGGGGGAAAAGTTTTTCTGGGAAGGAAGGTTGACGATGTTCATGCCTTGCACCCCTGCCTGGTACCCGGCACAACATATTAAAGTAGATTAAGTAAATAATGAAAAAAGTGATTATAGCTTCAACAAATCCAGTAAAAATAAATTGTGTCAAACATGGATTCAGAAAAATGTTTCCTGATAATAAATTTTCTTTTGAGGGTATTTTATGTTAAATCAGGAGTATCAGATCAACCAATATCTGAAGAAGAAACCCGAAAGGGTGCACAACAAAGGGTGCGAAATGCATTCAAAACACATCCAAACGCAAATTTTTGTGTTGGGGTAGAAGGAGGATTAAAGATCAGAAAGGGGAAGATGGAAGCCTTTGCGTGGGTTACAATAAGATCAAAATCCGGAGTAGTCGGTGAAGGGAGAACGGGATCATTTATATTACCTGAAAAGATAGCAAAACATGTAAAGCAAGGAAAAGAACTTGGCGAGGCGGATGATATAGTTTTTGGACAGGTAAATTCAAAGCAATCAAATGGTACTGTTGGTAATCTAACCAAAAACGTTATTACTAGGACGTCGTATTATGAACCGGCTGTGATATTTGCTCTGATTCCCTTTGTGAATCCAGCACTTTATTAATTTGCGGTTATTGTATTTTTGGGAATGTGAGATTGAAACAAGATGTTTATGAAAAAATTAGTTTTTGTCGTTTTCTTTCAACTTATCCTTCTTCATATTTTCGTTACAAGTATCAAGGCAGATTTAATAAATCCTGATTATTTAACCAAAAAATGTTCACCGGGGAAAATCGAAGTTGAATGCAGTTATCGAAGCAGTAAGCCGTTTGGACCAAAAACTTTTGATGGGTGTGCCAAATACAAGAATGATTCCAATTACTCATATTTAACAAGCGAAGGCCATTCCTTTGGGGGAAAGGAGAAATATTGCTACACGCAGGGCGACTCAGTTAATTTTTTACTCTTAAACTTAAAGAAGTTATTTTCATTAGTGATAATCACAATTGCGCTTGAATCAATTTTTTACTTTCTTGTTGGGTTTAAAAATAAGAAACAATTTTTATCACTAGTTTTTGCCAACTTGGTTTCCGTATCTTTATTGTACCTTGCTACACTAACACTCCCGTATTCAAATTATTTAATAGTTTTGGGTATGGAATTAGCGGTGGTTGTTTTTGAAGCATGGTTTATAAAATTAGTTATAAAAACTATACGTGTAAGAAAGATATTACTTTTAAGTTTTGGTGCTAATTTGATTTCTGCAATAGTAGGTACCTTAATACTTGCTTTGTTGATGTAATAATCTTTGTAGGAAGGATTAGTATTTTTCCCTTAAGTTATTCAGTGCCAAGAAAATTTCTTTTTCAGCTTGACGGGCGAGCTCGGAGTGTGGATTAACGTTACCTGCCTCAAGTATCATCGTCGTTACAGCACGCCTTACACTGCCAAGCGTTACACCCTGACCCCTTAAACCATACACAGCAAATTCCGCATCAGGATCGTCGGGTGTCGTAAATTCTTTTCCGCCCAGGTTTCTGATTGGTGTATGTGAATTGGCAAGGCGTGTCGACACTGCTTCGGCAAGAGACCTGATAAAAGAATCGTCGGGTTCCTTATTGTTTTTTAGTCGCTCTATGGCAAGATTAATCGAATTGGCGGGTAGATATTTGGATAATGTTGCGACTATTTATCAAGGCAATGATCCCGAGCATACCGCAAAAAGAAAAGAAAACGTGGAAAGAGGGATTGAAATATATAAGAAAAGATACAATTAGTTAGGAAATTCTCTGTGTTTACAGAATGGCTTTTAAATATTAAGTCACAGAAATAAGACAAGTTTCTGAAACATATCTGTTATTCGTTTGCGGGTTTGACTTGTTTTGTGAGATTTTCTTCATACTGCCCCATTTTTTCAGGAGCCAAATACACCGTAATATTTTCAACTAGCCTGGCTTCAATTACTGTATCAACACCCATATATCTAGCGAGAATAGTATTTGGCATATTTTTCCATAAATCAGAGGCTGAAACACCCGTTCCACGCTTTCCCTCGAGCTCTCGGGCAGCTCCGGCTGTTGGTGATGCATGTAACGCGCGTATGACAATATAGGTTCCACCATTTACCTCCCCCTTTGGTTTTTTGTCTTCGACTTGTCCATCAGTACCGACTAATTCAGTGAAACCGATATGCTGATGATTTACCATTTTGCTGTCAGGAATATCGACAGTTTTCTTTTTTAGCCACCCCACCTGTCTAGATGAAGCTGCCCAAGTTCGAATTTGTTTTTCATGAATTGGCCTGGGGTCATGAGCTTGGTCCCATTCGGTTTGACCCTCAGGTTGTTCTGTATAACCGTTCGGGAAAGATACACCTCCGTCAGGAGTGGCTTTAACAATTACATTGGTGTGTACACCTCCTTCGTGCATTTCTGGTCCATTTTCTCCAAAAAGTTCAATCATCTCTGGTTTTGCTTTGACTGCTTCACTTATAAACTTACTTACATCTTCTGGCAGCACTCCAACAAGAGCCGCCGCACGATCAGCATGGGTAATACTTGTTGTTGACTCCTTACTAACTCTTTCTGTCATTTTTGGTTATATTGCCCAATAAGCCTTGGACGTCTAGATTATATATTAGTTAGTGTAAAAATTCACCAACAGAGTTAATTAGGACAAAAGCTGTATGAGTATTGTTGTGTATCAAATGTGCAAATAATATATACTTTTTGTTATGAAACCTTACGAAAAAGTATTGCAAGACGCAATTTTTCCCGAGCTTGAAAAGGGTCGACCCAATTGGGATAAGCCGCACACCGAAACCGTTGTTTGCTATGTTAAAAAAATTATTGAAAAATCAAAGGAATTGAATCTAGACGAGGACGTTTTGATTATCGCCGCTTATGCCCACGATTGGGGATATGCGAGGTTGTTTGAAAAGGGCAAGCGCTTAAGTTTGGAGGATATCAATAAAGCTAAAAAGGTTCATATGATTATCGGAGCCGATAACATAAAAAATCTGCTGACGAGTGATGAGTTTGATTTTTTGTCCAACAAACAAAAACGTCGGGTGGAGCATCTAGTCCGCGTTCATGACAACCTAGATATTTTACAAGACACGGATGAATTGGTGTTGATGGAGGCAGATACACTAGCGGGATTAGATGTAAAAAGTGTAAAGCCGTCTTTTGATGCAGTGTCAAATGCTAGGTACATGAGAAGTGTTTATACCAAAAGATACCCTTTGTTTATAACCGATTACGCCCTGGATCTGTTTGCAAAACTTTTCAAACAAAGGCAAGATTATTACAGAGGTTTAGATTAAACTAGTTACATGAATAAACTTTTTGATGGTTGTAAGGTGTATTTTTCCAATTCGATCAAAGGTGTCCCCGATATCGACCCGAATTTTGGGTACGAGCTGGTGCAATTTATGAAAAATAATGGAGCTGATGTTTTAAGTGAACACGTGGCCGGAAGAAATCAGAAAGAGATAGACAAGGTGTTTGAGCAACGTGTTGGAATTAAATGGGATGAGGTGGAAAATCCTTGGGAGATGGCGAGAAAAGTCGACATGGCATGGGTAGATGAAGCGACGCATCTGGTTGCCATAGTAAACAGTCCAAGTTTGGGAGTAGGTATGGAAATAGAGCGTGCAATTGGAAAAGCCAAAAGGGGATTAAATAAAACTTATATACTTTGTTTGGTTCGTGAAGATCTATTACACAATCTAAGCAGTATGGTTCGGGGAATCACCGAAGAAGAAGCGCCAGAATTTAACTTGGTAACGTATACCAATTTAGATGACGCTAAACAATTAATTGAGAAATTTTTGTCAAACAGTGCTTCATTTAAATGAACTTAAACGGCATGGTTAATATTTTTCTTATTGGTTGCTTTTTAAGCATTCCTGTGTTTGTTACCGGATTATATGTGATAAGGCAAAGGAAATTAAAAAGAAAAATACGTGCTCGGCATGTTCTTTTTGGTGTACTGCTTCAAGCCTTTTGGGTTTACCTGGTATATTATTATTTTGCCTTGGTGGTTAGAGAGATGATGATGAATTTGTAAACCAAGTGATGAAAATGCCTGTGCGGTTGTGATCAGCCATAAACATTTTTATAAGCGATTACATAAAACTGGCATTGGATCGGTCAGTTGGATATTTTAATAAGTATCTTAATTAAATAACATTAAAATTTCGCAATAAATATATTTGATACGTACTTTGGTGTATAATTCTGAGCTAATGACAGGGGAGTTTGGAAAAAGATTATCTGAACCTTTAGTACAACAAGGAGTTTCGTTTTGCAGGCGATTGGATTTACCCAGTAAGACCGCGACTGAATTAATTATAGAGTATGCCAGAAGACGTGATTTACCAAAATATGAAACCAAAGTCGATCAAGTAGAATTTTAGTGGAGTAGTGGCTGATAAATTACCCGGCATGAGGCAAACTTTTGAAGGATTATATCCAAATATTTTCTCCGAGAACTAGCCTTCAGTGGTATAACTCCCTTAGTGCGACACTCAAATATCTTAACAACAAAATAACTTTACAAAATTAAACTTGTGAAAGGATTTTGTCGACGGGTTTGCTGTGTAATACAACTTATTAAGCTGCTTATGAAATACCGCACTGACTTGTGTTGCTTGTTTAAATAGTAATTATTGGAAACAACATCCTTCACTAATTAAAGATCATAGTTTTTGAATCTGTGTTTTAGTGCGTCGCGTTAAGCGTATTTGGTATACTTTGGACATGTCGTTTATTGATAAGGAAGAAATTATTCGTAGTTTACGAACAGGTGGAAAGTACTACATTAGCTTTACAGGGGATTCAATTGCCAGCTGTGAATGGGTGCATCCAAATTGGCGCGATATTGTCATCTATGTACTTCAGTGTGAATTTACAAAGTATATGGACGGTGACTGGAAGACTGTTGAGTGGGGACTGAAGGGTTTTAACTTTGCTTACGATGGTTCAACTACGAGTGACATTGTTACCAAGACTGATGAGATAATGATGGTAAATCCCAACCTGGTAATTTGTTTAATGGGAGGAAATGATAAGACATACCACGTAACTCCCGAACAATCTGTTGAAAATATCATGAAGTTTTCAAAGACGATAAATGATTCACGCGTAAAAGTTGCTTGGTCAAATACCATCGCCTCGATCAGTACGCAGATTAATACGAAGTATAAACCATATACGCATTTGTTCATGCAAATTCCCGACACCACGTCTTTTTTTAAAATTGATATGTTTGGTAAATATTCCGCTTTCCCGGTTGAGAAATTTTTTACTTTTATATCGGAAGAAATACCGGAGGAAAACGTCAAAGAAGGGGATCCGGATGTGTGGCACCCAAATCAGTTGGGTAATTCCTATATCGCCAAAGTAATTCTAGACACGATTTTTGGAATAGATTTTGATCCGGAAAAATATATCACGGATACGCTCTTGGGTAAAAAACACCCGGGTTATCAATAAGCAAACTTTTCTTACCCCCTAAAAAAATTAACGCCGCAAAATATCTATCTTGGCGAAACTAACTCAAAGTTATTATTTGCGTTCTCCTAAATTTGGAATATAGTGAATTTAGATGCCTCGCGAAGTTGAGACTAGTAAAATTGATGATGGTGTTGCACAAGATGCAGAGAGAAAGCTTCGTGAAAAGTATGTCGACGGCATGCATCATCCCAATAAACAGGTAGCAACTCATGCCGAAAACGTAATGCCGCTTATTAAAATATTTGAAAAAGCCGGACGACGAAAACGAGAAAGTAATAATTAAAGAAAACTAATTAACATAAAAAGTGTTACGTTAAAAAACTGCATTGTTTTAAATATTACCGAAAGTAGTGAGCAGAACAGTTATTAAATTTTGGGAGCATGAATCCACGACTCGCAAAACCTTGTCTTATCCAGACTATCAAGGTCATAGTCGTCCAATAGGTGAAATCTACGATACATGGCATCATTTTTATTACACGTTGCATCGTTGTAAATATTATAAAGCGTACCGGCATCTTTGTGGTCCAAAATAGCATTGTCTTGTTTTTTGTCTTTATGGCAATCCGATCCGGCGATAATGATATAGGTGGAGCTGTCATTAAACGTGGGGCAGTTGGCACTGAAAATAACCCGCGAATCTAAGCTAAATGAATCACGTGCTGTGTCGGGTGAAGCGAGATTTTCTAGTTTATTAGTATATAGCGCATATCCACAGAAACTTGATCTGGGAGTGTTTGTTACAACGTAAATTGAACGGTCGGGGTCTGTGAAATCAATGTACCTTGAGATTATCTTGTCGGTTAAAAAATAGTTTTCCTGTTGAGAAATCGGTAATTGAAAATAGTAAAAATGTAAAAATTTGACATACGAAATTAAGTAAAGCAGGAAAATGAGGACCGCCGCAGCTTTTTGGAAACTTCTATTTTTGACACCAAACGCGTAATTAATACCATACGCTACAAACATTGTCATAATCGGTAGAGCCAGAAATGATCTGTTTACCTGGGAAGTGTCAACGGCACCGAGAGCGGTAGTGAGTGGTGATACAAGTAGTAGTGAGGTAAGTAAATAAAAAATCTTTCTTCTTTTCCTAAAGAGTGCAAATGCTCCAACAAAAATAAACACACTATCAATAACAAAGAATAGACCATGATCTTCGTATCGGTATGTTGCTCTAGTGTCACCCGAAAAAAATAGTACTTCTGGAGAGAAGACGGAAAAATATTTCTTTGCAACCGTTTCCAGCATAACTGATGGTTTATTGATTAATATATGTGAATACGGAAATTCGATAGAATTTCTTCTAATAGCATCAACTGTGTGGGCAATGTCATCCTGTCTGAAAATAACGATATCGTTTTTTCGTCCAGTTAATCTATCACCCGGAAGCATTGAGTCGATTGCGAAATACGAAATCACAAACATTGTCACAAGAAGAGTAGACCAAACAGTTATCTTTTTTGCAACTTGTCCGTCTTGTTTAAATTTGTAAACTGCGATGATTAACATAAAAGGAAGAAGAATTATTTTGGCACCTTGATAAGAAAAAAATGCCAATATGAAAAAAACGCTTGAGAGAACAAAATACGACTTTGTTTTAGCCCTAATTAAGAAGTGAAAAGATGCAAGCGAAAAAAGAAGTGCCCAAGGAGTGTCGACAGCCCATCTTGCCAAAAAATAACTCCAGGGATTGATTAAAAATAGAAGTGCGCTTGTTGTGGCAAGTTTTGTATTGTTAAAGATTTTTTTTGTAAACAGGAAAAGTATATAAGCGGTCATTAAGTTTACCAGTGTCAGTAACAGTCTGGTTGAAAATGGTGTAAGAGGAGTTAATAGGGAATATATGCCGTATATATAGGTAGGGACAAAACTTATTGCTCCTTCTGTCTTGGTGCGAAAAAGTGACAGCGGGAAGGAATAACCGCTTAGATCAGACCCGTTTGTCATA
This sequence comes from Candidatus Woesebacteria bacterium, assembly GCA_016700095.1. Taxonomy (NCBI): domain Bacteria; phylum Candidatus Woeseibacteriota; species Candidatus Woesebacteria bacterium. The sequence goes on from CP065002.1 coordinate 144,449, forward strand.
TAACTAACCCCGTTTGCCAGATAAATCGCTTCGTCATGTGCCATGCCGGCAGGAAATCTATCAAGCCATACGAATTTGGAAAATATAACGCCTGCCAAAATTGTTAACCAAATAATTCTGGATAATCGGGAAGAGAAAAATTTCATGTATTTATTATATCTTATCCCCCGGAGTGTATTAATAGAGGACAATAGGTCGTGCAGTTATTACTTTGCCAAATAACAGTTCGAGACATTACGCGAACAATGTATGAAACACGATAAAAGAAAAGCTTGTGGAATTATTCTGAAGCTTCTTCGGTAGGCTTTTTTACCTTAACTACCTTTTTTTCGGGAGCTTTTTTAATCTCAACTTCTTTTGCTTCGGTTACTTCGGGTTTTTCTTCGACGACTTTTGCCTCAACCTCTGACAGAGTCTTTGCTTCGACCGGTTGGGTGGGTTGAAGTAATGCTAAAATTTTATCGAGTTTAGCAATGACTGTTTCCATTTGACCATTTCCGCTAGGTCGTCTCTGTTGACCACCACCGCTTTTTTTAGTAAAGCAGTTGTCGCAATAAATAGGTTTACCGCTTGTTGGTTGGAAAGGAACTTCGCATTCATTGCCGCATGTATCGCATACAGCTTTGTGCATCATTGGTCTTTCTCTCCTACCGCCGCCAAATCCGCCTCTGCCACCACGGTCGCCACGATCATTGAAATCACGCTGATTTGAATTTCTCCAACTGGGTCTTCCACCTCTATTTCGATTATTATCTCTCACGAAGTAGATTATACTCATATATTGTTGTAAATACTAGATAGCAGAATTATGAGAGTATTTTGGTATAAATGGTAAAATATAAAAGATGAAAGTCAAAAGTTTCATTGTAGCGTCAATTATCTTTTCCTCTTTCGTTTTGTTGGTTTTGGTTGATAAGTTATATTTATCAAAAAAAGATCTTTTGGGGATGGTTAAGCTTGAATCGACCGAAAACACAGTTGTCGAAAAAGAAACCGTGGAATTTCTTGAAATACTGGCAAGTAATCTAGAAGTACCTTGGGCAATAACATTTTTACCCGACAACACAATGCTTGTTACGGAACGCTCTGGAAAAGTCAGACAAATTGGCGTTGATTCAAAACAAAATACCCCAATAGCAACACTGGATGTAAAGCAAATAGGAGAAGGGGGTCTTTTGGGAATTGCAGCACATCCCAATTTTGTCGAAAACCACTTTGTGTATTTTTACTATACCTACAGTGGAAACGAAGAATCTACTTTAAACAAAGTGACGCGAATGGTTTTTGAACATGAGTCTCTTAGAGAAGAAATGACAATTGTTGACAAAATTGAAGGTGCCGCAAACCACAACGGCGGAAGAATTAAGTTTGGCCCGGATAATTATTTATACATCACAACCGGTGATGCACAAGAACCTTCTTTGGCTCAGGATATTACCAGTTTGGCAGGAAAAATTCTTCGTGTTGGTGATGATGGTCGGGTGCCCGACGACAACCCATTTGGTAATCTTGTCTACTCATACGGACATAGAAACCCGCAAGGAATTTCTTGGGACGAAAACGGAAATTTGTGGGCAACAGAACATGGAAGATCGGGTGTTTTGTCCGGACGTGATGAAATAAATAGAATTGAAAAGGGTGTAAATTATGGTTGGCCGGAAATTCAGGGTGATGAGAAAAGGACAGGTATGGTTTCTCCCTATATACATTCCGGGGATTTTACGACCTGGGCTCCTGCAGGAATTGCGATTAAAAACGGCATTCTTTATTTTGGTGGTTTGCGCGGACAAGCATTGTATAAAGTTGACACAAAAAAGAATGTAGTAGAAATCGAGGAATTATACAAAGATCAATTTGGAAGAATAAGAGAGGTGATTTTCGGTCCTGACAATTATGTATATATAACAACGAGCAACAAAGACGGTAGGGGCGATCCTGATGATACTGACGACAAGCTAATTCGTATAAATATAAATAGTCTGTAAACACTTACATGATGTTATAATCCACATAAATATGAAACCCGTTTTCTCCGACCATTTTGAAAATATTCAACCTTCAGTAATTAGAGTTGCTCAAATTATATTTAGCAAAAGAAAAGACGGTGTGAAGGCAATTAATGCTGCGATAGGGAATGTTACTCTTCCAATTCATCCTGCAATGTTTGACAAGATGAAGCACTTGACCGGGCAGGAAAGCCCATTTGCGCAAGGAGAAGTCAGCTACTCGGCGACAATCGGAATTAGTGAAGCGAACAAAACGCTTTTACATGTCATGCAAGCTTCAGGGATTGATACGAAATTATTATTTAGTCAAATTACAGATGGGGGGAGTATGGCAATGGAACTGGTTTTAGCTGGAATTAGCGGAAGAGTGAAAAATACCGAAAGACCAATTTTAACGATAGACCCCACGTATGCAAACTACAACTCTTTTGCCAAACGCCTTAGAAGAAAAACGGTAAGTATTACAAGAACATTAAACAATAATGGTCTGTTTGAATTACCCAAAGAAGAAGAAATTGTGAAAGCGATAAAAAGATATAAACCCAATGCAGTGTTAATTATCCCCTACGACAACCCGACGGGACAACACTGGTTGTTTGACGAACTTATTGGTCTAACTAAAATTGCCGTAAAAAATAATCTGTGGATAGTAAGTGACGAAGCATATCGAGAGTTATACTTTACCAAAAAGAAACCGGTAAGCATTTGGTCGATAACCGAGAAAATGGTACCCGGAATAACCGGTCGGAGAATAAGTATTGAAAGTGCGTCAAAAGTTTGGAATGCATGTGGTTTAAGGATCGGTGCAGTTGTCACAGATAACTTCGAATTTCATGAAAAATGTGTAGCCGAACAAACAGCTAATCTTTGTGCAAACACAATCGGACAATACGTGTATACGGGATTATTGGATGAAACGAAAAAAGACTTAAGTGCATGGTTTCGAAGTCAAAGAGGGTATTATAAAAGTCTAATAGAAAAAACTGTATCGGCCTTTAAATCATTGGATAAAAGACTAATTGTGTCTCTTCCTGAGTCATCGATTTACTCGGTAGTTGATGTTAAAAATATTACCGGAAGTAATTTCGATGCGACAGATTTCGTAAAATATTGTGCAAAATACGGCAAAGTAAAAATGGATGATACTTACTGGACTTTGTTGGTTTCACCTATGAGCGGTTTTTATAATTCATCTAAAGACAAGAAAAAAGCGTCAACCAAGATGCGCTTGGCATACACCGAGACACCAGACAAAATTGAAAAAATTCCACACTTATTTATGACACTTTTGTTGGATTATCTAAGGCAAAAAAAGTAAAATACCCGACAATATTCCTTAATATTTTAATTAGACTCTCAATTAATTATGTTGCAAGATGTGGAACATTGGTTTGCAGATTATTGATCGTAAGATTGTCGAGTTGTTATTAGGTGCAAATCCCAAAAACCGCGAGTATTTGCACTCGGATCTTCGTGAACACTATTTAATAAAATATACAAATTAAGAAATCGATTATTACTCAGGAAAGATTTTGTTGTAGTAAATAAAGTCGGCAATCTGACGGCTCATAAGATTAAGCCCCTCATTGGAAGGGTGGATAAAATCATTTGAAATATATTGCGTATCGACCAAACCATCATCCTTAAGTGAAGCAGTATACACATCAATAAGCGGGATTCCTTTTTCAAGCGCGAAGCGTTTATGATTTTCTATGTAGGCGATACGTTCTTTGACCCAATAGCTACTTTGCTCTTGCGACAAATGATAAACGTCCCTGGCAAAATTGTCCGGATTGGGAGCTATTGGTGTCATAAAAGCGATAACCGAACCGGGTTTTTCTTTTAGGATTTGTAAAACGCTTTGTTCCAAAACGTCAGTCTGCATTTTTAATCCTTCCTCAAGGGGATATTCAGAAAGCGGGTTATATGCAAAACTTTCAAGTATTATCAGCTCAAAGCCTTGTTTTAATATTGCTTGATTTGATGACTCGCGGTTTTTCGTCCAACTAGTTAATCTTTCCGGTAGTGATAAAATATTTGTTGCCCCGTAACCGTAATTGTAATTCACGAATTCACTGTCGGGGTAATAGTAAATCAAGTATTCACGTAAAATGTTTGCATTTAGCCCCAAACTTTCAACGATTGAATCGCCAACAATTACAGTTCTATACGATCGACTTTTGGGTATTTGGGGAATTTTGTACGGAAATATGTAAGGGGTTGGAGTAGGCGTTGATGGATTTGTTAGTTTATCTAAGTAAGTAACACGATTTTCTTTTTTGGTTGATAAATTAACCACCTGGAAAATAGTAAATAAGGTAACTATGGCTAATACTATGTGTTTATTACTCACAAGCAAAGTATAACTTATTGCTCGAATAATAATTACTTAAAAATACGGCTACACTTTGTGTAATAGTTTTTTGTCATTTGTGAGATTGGGAATTTATTTGCTTGAGCTGTTTTATTCGAAATGGCTTTTAATTTACATTTAGAAATTTCTTAGGATCAGTAACTGTAGATAGCGATATCCGTAGACATTTTTATGTGCTTTGTGGCTAACTTATATAATATTCTACTTAAATTGGTGTTTGATTCACGCGGTTATTGTTTAGCTTAGCCATTTCCGGTATTTACATTGTAAGTGGTATATATAAGTGATCCGTACAACATCTTGTGTAAATCACAGCTTAAGTTAAGATTTATCTGCTAAAAATTAATTTTATAAATGGTAAACTTATTGCTTGTGACTAATAGATTAACAATATTATTGGCAGTTGCAGGATTGTTGCTTGTATTTAATGGTGTTATTTATTTTACTGCAAGCAATGAAGCAATTACCGGCGCGCCGCCATACGGGGAATTTGAAAGTGAGATTCCCAACTTGGATCCCTATGCTTGGGTAAAAAATTGGAAGCGTCCGGATGGGCCAGCAAGAGTTGGTTTACAGGTGGGACATTGGGGGAGCAAAGACTTTCCCGATGAACTTGCAAAACTAAGAAACAATACGGGAGCAACGGGTGGGGGAATTGCTGAATGGGAAGTAAACAAAAAGATTGCTGAAGAAACAGCTGCGATGTTGGAAAAGGAAGGCGTTATCGTTGATATTCTCCCCGCAACCGTCCCCGTAAGTTATCAAGCTGATCTTTTTGTAGCTATACACGCTGATGGAAGTGAGGACACAAGAAAATCGGGTTTCAAGCTGGCGTCTCCCTGGCGTGATTATACTGGCAACTCCGCAGAAATTGTCCGAATTATCGAGGAGGAGTACGCACAGGCTACTGGTTTAGAAAAAGATCCAAATATAACAAGAAATATGCGCGGATACTATGCTTTTTCTTGGTGGAAATATGAGCACTCGGTACACCCTGCAACTACCTCGCTCATTATTGAAACCGGTTTTCTAACAAACTCATCCGACAGGAGATTGTTGTTTACCAATCCCGAAGTACCTGCCGGAGCGATTTCTAAAGGAATACTAATATATTTAAACAATAAAGGATTGACAAATTAATTTGTCAACGAACGAAAATAATTTTCTTAGATATAAATTCCTTCGACCTCGTTTACATAATTTGTGCAAAGTACACTGAATAATTTTAAATCCAGATTATGGTATTTCGCCCATGCCTTGAGTGCCTTTAGTTTGTTGGCAAATTTTCCCTTGTTATTACCGTATTCAAAACTACCGTTTGTTAACAAAAATGCCTCCGCTATGTCATCTTTTTTGAAAAGGATTATCCTTTTTTGTCCTGCCGTAATCGTTTTGTCGCTGACTAGTTGGTCTAATCTCTGGGGAAAATTGCTCATGAAATCCGTCTTTCTTTCTTCGTTTACAGCGTCGACAACCGCTTGAACATCAAGCGAACTTAAATTAAAGTTATCCGCGAGTCTTTTGTAAACCGGTTTTTGTGTGTTATTTTTCCTTGTTTTTAGGGCATGGTTTGTTGCTCTGGTTAGTGAGACTAAAGTACCCAGAGTCAGCATATATAACACTAAGTTGTTATCCATAAACTTATGTATCCAATTTAAAACCCAATGCCAAGATTGTTAGATTGATTTGGTTTGGTCTTAAATTAGAATTAGGATAACCTTAGCAAGATAAGTTGAGAATTTGCTTAGAATTTGCGTTGTTGTTTGACGGGGAGTTTGGTGGTAAATGTTGTACCTTTACCGATTTTACTTTTGACAGTAATTTTTCCGTTATGGTTATCGACAATATTTTTGGCAAGTGACAATCCTAATCCGAAACCGTCAATGTTAGCTTTACTTCTGGATCTGTCGACGCGATAGAATCGGTCAAATACGTGGGGAATATCTTTTTTGGGTATTCCGACCCCTGTATCGCTAAGTGAAAGTACAAAATATTTACCCTTTATTTTGGACGTAATATCGATTTTTCCTTTTTTACCCGTATATTTAAGCGCATTGTCGAGAAGGATAGTTATAATTTTCTCAAAATTTTCTTTTTCAGCTTCAATTTTGCCGAATATTAGATGTGTGTGTATGTCTACTTCAGCAAGTGTTGCTACGGACTCGAATTTGCTAACGACGTTTGTGATGCATTTTGAAGTTTCAAATTTTTCTACCTTTAAATTGGTGTCTTTGTCATGAAGACGCGCGAGATTTAATAGATTAGTAATCAATTTGTGCAGATTGTCCGCCTCCTCTAAACAATCAAGCAAAACCGATCTGGCATCCACCAGTTTCAGTTTTTTGTTTCGCAGGGTTACCTCGATTGTTGTTTTGATTGCGGTAACAGGAGTTTTTAGCTCATGTGATGCGTCGATAACAAATCTTTTTTGGTTTTCCAGAGTACTTTCAATCGGTTCAAGTGTTTTGCTGGCCAGAAACGAACCGGCTACGGTAGCAAACAATAAAATGAAACCATTTAGGTAAACCAGACTTATGATTAATTTTTCATTAACCTTTTCGAGGTCTTTTTCAAAAAACGGGGAAGGTATTGGTGTAACCTCGAATCCATAAGCACCGCTTTTGAATTGTTGTTCGATTAAATAGAATTGCTTTTCCAGCACTACTGTTATTTCCTTATAAATAATAAGACTAAAGATAGTACTTACCACCAACGCAAAAATTACATACCAGATTGTAAGTTTTATCCTGGCAGATTGGAACATGTTACCTAAATTAAATCGCATATGGTATTAATCAATTCTATAACCAAATCCTCTTAAGGTTTTAATCATTGGTTTCATATTCGGAAATTTCTTGTCAATTTTGTTTCTTAAATATCCGACATAAACTTCGACAGTGTTTGGTAATACATCGGCATCGAAATTCCAAACATTCTGAATAATTTGGTTTTTCGTTACTATTGCGCCTTTGTTTCTCAATAAATAATTAAGCAGTGCGAATTCCTTCTTTGACAATTTAATGCTTTTCCCGTTTCGTTTTACTTTATAAGTAACCGTATCAAGACTAAGGTTGTTTGCCGTTAGTACAAGTCCGGTACTTTGAGAGGGCCGTCTTGACAGCGCTTTGATCCGTGCCAGCAATTCTTCAAAGGCAAACGGCTTGGAAAGATAATCATCGGCACCCAGATTCAAGCCCTCAACTTTATTGTCAATTTCCGCTTTGGCTGTAAGCATGAGTATTGGGGTATTAACTTTTTCCTTTCTTAACTTAGAACATACTTGCATACCATCCATTCCGGGGAGCATTAAATCAAGCAAGATCACATCGTAATTTTCACTTCCCGCCATGTCGTAACCAGTTAAACCATCCAGTGCAATATCGACTGCATAAGATTCTTGTTGAAGACCTTTTTTTAGCGAGTTAGCAATTTTGGCTTCATCTTCAATTATTAGTATTTTCACTCCATAATTATACTTTTTTTGTTATCGATTTGCTGAAGTTAGTGTGAATTTAAACTGTTTGCTATAAACGCATGAACGGGATTCCACTTGTCCGCGCCTTCTTTCGGGATCAGAATGTAAGCCCCCGCTTCACTGGTTGTATTGGAAAAAACATTGTCTGTGGTTAGATTAATACTGTTAATTTCATACTCATCAGTATTACCGACAACGTTAATTAAATCCGTTACTCCCGCGAAATCAAAATCAGTTCTTATAATACTTCCAATTGTATTTACAAATTCCATTGGGTTGTTTAATGCTCCAAGTGCTAATAATTTGTTTTTTGTAGCAACCAAGATTGCTTGTTGTCTAATACTGCGAGCAAAGTCTCCACCGTGTTGGTCGGAGTGTCTGGATCTGACAAACTTCAGAGCCGTTTGGCCATCCATATGGCTTGTGCCTTTTTCAAAATGTAAATGTTCATATCTGCATGTAAATTGTTTTTCCAGATCGAAACCCGAGAAATCAACATGAAATTTATCAATTTCTTCAGGAGAAAATCCGCATGTTTCGTTTTCTAAGCCCTTTATGGGATAAAAATAATCGTCAAAATCAACCGGTATCTCAACCTCTATCCCGTCTAAAAGATCGATTGCCTGAGAAAATTTGGCAAAATCTACCGATACAAAATAATCTACAGGAATACCCGTTACAGTGGTAACTGCATATTTTGCCATTTCACCGCCACCCAGTTCACCTTGGTATTGCGGTTGTTTTAAACCATATTGAGAATCATCTAAGCCAATCGCGTGTGCCATGTTTATTTTAAAATGTTGCGATAAATCAGATCTAACTGGCAAATTAACCCATAGATCACGGGGTATAGAGATTAGTGCAACCTGTTTGGATGCATAATCCAACCGAACCAGCATTAACACATCAGACAAGGTGCCTCCATCATGTCCTGCCCCTCCATAACCAAGCAAAAGTACACTTATCACACTTTCGGTTTTGGGAGTGGGGATGGGTTTTGATGGAAAATTATTGGTTTCCTGAAAGGTATTTTTTTTCGAGAAGACGTTGGTAAAACCCAAAGTGGTGTAAGAAACTGCGGCAGAGGCGAGAAAGAAAAATACAATCAACAAAGACGCTTTTGCTGTTTTGGGCATTTTAGACATGGTTTAAGTTTAACACGCGGGGCAAAGATTACTGCTGTAATTTTTCCATTAAGATAGAATAAAATCTCAAATTGTGTATTGTCGAAAGCCTTAGAGCTGACTGCTCTTTGATTCTAAATAGGTGTGCAAGGTAACTCCTTGAATATTTGGTGCACAAAAGACAATCGCATGCGGTACTTACCGGAGACAGATCTTTAAAATGTTTTTCTTTGTCGGGAACGTAGTAAGAATAAAAATTCTCAGCGTGAACGTCGATATTGTTAATCGTATCTGCGTTATAAACGTACAGTCTTTTGTGTCGCGCATCTCGAGTGGGGAGAACACAATCAAAAATCTGATATCCAAGCTTTACGCAACCTACAATTTCATCGGGTTTGCCGACACCCAGCCCGTAGAGCAAATAGTTTTCGGGTGCGTTTTCGGCGATTACTTTTGCGACTTGGTAATTAAAATTGTTGTCTTTGTCGATTGGCCAACCACCGTAACCTAAACCATCAAAACCGATCTCGACAAGCCTTTGCGTACATTCTTTTCTAAGGTCGAGAAATTCACCCCCCTGAACAACGGCCAGTAAGTAAGGTTTGTTGTCTTCCGACAATTTCAATCTTGTGCATTGCCTGTCGAATTCGTCTTTGCTTTTTTTTGCCCAGAGAATAGTTCTTTCGACCGTTTCTCTGGCTGACTTTTCAGTTGCTTCAGGATCGGTGAAATCGTCAAGTACAACCGCCATGTCGGGTTTGATTAACATTTGAAATTGAATTGATTTCTCAGGAGTAAATAGCACCTTTTTGTTTCTTGAGAGACGAAAAGTTACCCCAATATCTGTAACCGCCTTTTTTTTGCTATCTTTTTTTGCAATGCTCATTACCTGGAAACCGCCGGAATCGGAAATTAGACCACCATTCCAATTCATAAACTCGCGGACACCGTTTACTTTTTTAAAAATATCTTTGCCCAGTTCCCGATATAAGTGCCAGGTGTTTACCAAAATTCCCGGGGTATGGGTGTTTGCAATATCAGTTTGGTCAAGTGTTCGAATTACGGCACGTGTAGCATCGGGGAAGAATACAGGTAGTCTAATATTTTTCTCCTTGGATTTAAAAAATTCATGTTTCATTGTGCTAAGTATAACAACAACGCTCGGATATTTCTTGTTTGTAAAATAAAATGCTATACTTGTCAAAGTTCTTTTGATACTTCATTGGTTAGGTTTCCTAAAGATGCAAGTTCCCAATAGAGCAGTTTTGCGGAGGTGAGTAAATTTGAGTAAATTATACGTAGGTAATCTTGATTACAATGTAACTGGCGATCAGCTTAGAGATCTTTTTGCTACAGCAGGAAAGATACTTGATGCCGTAGTTATCACAGATAAATATTCCGGAAGAAGTAAAGGTTTTGGTTTTGTGGAATTCGAAAATGACGAAGAGGCCAAAAAAGCAATTGAAATGTTTAATGGTAAAGACTTCCAGGGAAGAAACTTGGTTGTAAACGAAGCTCGTCCTAAAGAGCCTAGAGAAAACTAATAGTTTCCAGATTATTGCTACAAAACACACTCCTTACTTGTCTTTTGGCAAATACGGTTTTGTGTTTTGTAGCATAATATCTGATCTTCTTTGTTCTTCAAACGTTTGCCTTAAACTACACATAAGATTATTATTAACTCAGTGAGAGACAAGTCTATTCCAACAAAAGCTGCTTTTTTGCGTGACTGTGTATTTGCGGCAAATGATGGAATAATCACAACCTTTGCAATTGTTGCAGGAGCACAAGGCGCTTCTTTTTCAACTTCCGTTATCTTGATTATGGGAATTGCCAATTTATTGGCTGATGGCATTTCAATGGGGGCAGGAAACTATTTAGGAGTTAAATCGGAAAAACAGTATAGAGCTGCCAACGGAGACGACGACGATGATAATGGTACTCCTTTTGTTCATGGCTTAATTACACTCTCGTCCTTTGTGATAATTGGTTTAATTCCGTTAATCTCTTTTTTACTTCACTTGACTAACGCTTTCGAGATTTCAATTGTTATGGTTTTTATTGCACTGTTTACAACCGGATATATAAGGGGGAAGTATGCCAATAAACACAGTCTACAAGCTGCCATGGAGACTTTGTTGGTGGGTGGATTTGCGGCGCTTACAGCGTATGGCATCGGATTTTTGCTCGATCATTTCGTAGTATAGGGATGGTTGGAGGTGATTAAAATGAAGGTATCAAAAAAAGACATGCGGGTGATTGCACAAATGTTAATGGGTGGAGCAATAGTCGCGGTTTTGTTGTCGGGTCTTGGATATCTCGGAACCGACATCTGGCTGGCTTCGACGCAATGGTTATTGGTAGCAGCTGTTCTTGCTCTTTTTGGTGTGTATTTGAGGATGGATAGATAAAGTGAGATGAAAACACGAATAGTGAGTAAGTAGCGAGTCTACATAATGTGAGAAGGTGGCGTAGTTTGATATTGCTAATCCTAATAACTAACAATGGAAGTTAGTGTAGTTACAGACCCGGGACGCTAAACGTGAGAAGATTGACCCCGAGTGCTTGACCGATAAACTGCATAACCGTCCAAGAGAGAAAAACTATCAATAAACCGACAAACGCACTTTTTAATTGACCCTTGGCTGCTTCTATTTTTTCTTTGTTACCCATTGATAGCATCCATCTTATTCCACCCGTTAGAAACATAAAAAAGAATAAAACAACTGCAAGAACAAAAATAATTGTAATTAGGTACTGAACAATGGGGGATATTTCAACGTTTTGCAAATTTTCAAATCCTTGAGGAGTATCTAACATGTTTTAAGTATAAAACGAATTTTAAGTGATTGTAAATTAGGGAATTTGAAATCTTTGTTTGGAAAGCAATAATATTTTGAATTATGCGTAAAATAAAGCGAATCTAGTAGAATTGGTGTCTTTCAAGCCAAGTAACCGTTTACAATAGTTTGTTGTTGAGATAAATCTACTGCCGCAAAGAATTTTAGTAAAACATCTTCACCATTTTTTTTACTACGTAGTTTGTCGACAAACCTCCAAAGTTTATCGACCCATTCGCGTCCCCCCTCCGTCCTAAGTGTTGCACTGTATTCGCCCATCATGGCACTTGGAAATTCAATATCTTCAGGTTTTCCTTGTACCATTTGTTTACGAATAACTTTTGCAATTGGTTCTTTTAAAACATCTCTCCTGTGTGCATGCGATTGAATTACTTGGGCTAATCGCATAAGTTCATTACTTTGCCCCTGTGCTATGCGGCGGCTACTTGAAAAAGCGTCTTGTGTGGGGATTTCGTGAAGAGCGTGTTTGTGTCCATTGTGTTTGTTTGTTAAGACTGAGTCGTAATGCGCATTTGCCGTTACCGATAATTGTCTATAGCCGGAATAAAAATTATCTCGTTCAATTTTTCGTGTTGTGTCAGAAACATATGCCGCACTTGCAAGATTACCAAAAGATTTGCCCAGAAAACTATTACGTACACTTGTGGAAGTTGTGATTCCTGAGGCTACTTTTGCAGGCTGGAACGGATGGTTTTCGTTTCCTTCATTTATTGCTTTCAAAGCCGCTTTTCTTGCATATAGAAGATATTGTGGGTTTCTGAGTAAATTATCTCGTGCTATCGCATCACCAGGTAAATCGTCGAAAAAGAAAACACTAGTAGAATTAACATACTGCTCTTTAATAACTGAACGCTGGTGATTATTAAGTAACTTTATTAATATACTTGCCCCATCTTCCTCTATTGTTTGCGGTGTTATTTCATCAATAGCTCTGACTATTACACTTTGTGTGCGATCTCTAATATCCTCAAGTCTTTCTCCTTCTGCATTTACTAATTCCTGACGCAGAGCTGTCAAATTGCCGTGTTGTTGTGTGTCTGCAAATAACTTGGAAAGAATTCCAATTTCTGTTGGCGATAAAGGTTTTCGTAGAATATAATTACTAATTGATTTTCTAAGCTGATCAGGATTAAGACTGCGTATTTTATTTTCAAGTTGTCTTTGTAGATAGTCAGGGTCGTCTAGATTGACTCCTGCAATCTCAAATGCTTTAGCAATTTGCGTCCATTGGACACCATCTTCACTAGCACCAACAATTCTTTTATCGAGTTTGTAAATCAATAATTCATGATCACTATCCATTCTCATCTTTTCACTAAAGTGTTCACCTTCTGTTATTGCGATCTGATTTTGACAATATTCAAAACTTGCACAACAACTACTTACCAGTGAGGTTGTTTTTGAGTCAACAGATAATTGCATGGCGTCAAATGCAGAATGAAGCCTGGCAACTTGACCCATCGACATTCTGACAATGTGTTTTCCAGATTGATTTTTTTCAATTAAGTAGCCAATTGCGTGTTCAAAATCAGATTCACTTACAGGTTTCGTCCGGGGTGTGATTCCAATTTTTTCCGAAAAGATTCTCAGTTGTATCAGTTGAGCGTCGCGTACTTTGTCTATAATTGCCGCTGATTCGTTGACACCTTCACTTTTCATTCTGTACCACGTTTCTCGGTTTCTTGAAATTTGGAGTGACTCATTTCTTGTAAATGGATTTGCAGCATCATGGAGCCAATGTATTGTTTCTTCGACTCTTGTTTCGATGTCAGGGGTATGATTACTAGTAAGTATTCCGGGTTCAAAACCAACATGACCAACGGTTTTTCTTTCTCTTTGAACGACTTGGAAAAATCCGCTTCCCATGGGAATTCTTTCACTTATCTCTAAAGGCAATTCTCGGTTTGCCCTTAGAACGAAGTTGTCGCTTAACCTTAAATGTTGTGTAATATTTTGCACTGTATGATGCAAGGGGTGATCGGGAGAAGTTATGGGACCTTTGAAATCTCTTGCATTTAGTTCTATTTCGCGTTTTTTTTCATACGTTAGAGTTTCATCCATGGTGTTTAATAGAGCGCAAAGCGTTCATAGTTACAAAAAATATATTTTAAAGCATTATTGTTTAAAAGTTATCGAGAGAATTAGAATAATCACTTTGAATAGTAACATTAACAAAATAATTTATATAGCAATAATAAAACGAAACTTTTTTTAAATCATTCTTTGGTCTACTATAGTATTAGTAATGACAAGCAAAATATTTCTCTCTCTTTTTTTAGCAGTTTTAGCTTTTTCAATTTCCAGCAAACTTGCCATGGCTTCAATTGTTGTTGTCGAGTCGTCGGGAGAATTGATTGTAAACGTTTTATCGTTGGAAGACGAAAGCGGTTTGGAAATTCCCGTAAGTGAACAAGTCACTGTGACAAGTACAGCTTCGTCAAATCAGAAATCCGACTCTACGGTAACCTTAACCAAAGAAAACGGTCTAATTGTTCTTAATGTCGAGACCGATGGAGCCAGTCATAAAATGGACGTTTCGGATTATCGGGACGAAGTTGTAAAAATCGAGGAACGACCTCAAGTAAATAAAATGTCAATATTTATCAAAGAAAATAAATTTAACATCGAAGAATCGGGTGTCAGGGCTACGACCGATTATGAAATTACGGTTGATCCGGCAAGCGCAAGATTAATGCTTAATGCCCCAAGTGGAAAGCGGTTTTTATCCGTTAATCCCAAAGAAGCAACACAGACTTTGCTTCGGGCAAAAACGTTAACTAAGTACGACAACGACGGCGTGACGATAGAAGAAATACCGGGAGGAGATCTCGCCTACAAGATTGCTGGTGCCAAAGAAATTAATGTGTTTAATTTTTATACATACCCCGTTAGTATTACGGCAAGTGTTTCGGCGCTTACGGGCGAAATAGTTGCCGTGGATCAACCTTCGTGGTTTAGAGTTATCGGATTTTTGTTTTCTTAACCGTCTCAACTTAGGGCTTATTCTCGTTAAGTCTAAAACCACTGATTTCAATCAGTGGTTTTAGATCGAATCCTTATTGAGAAGACGGATACTACCGACTTTTGTCGGTAGAGGACGTCATTCATTTATATTAAAGCGTGCTTGACAATCACCGTCGGGTTTTACATACTTGCGATAAGTATGACAATAAAACTGATTTATTTAATCGAATCATACTTCAACCAAACCCGAAGAAGTCAAGTATTGGTAACGAGAGCAAGTTGATAGCTTTTCATTTTGGTCAAAAAAGAAAGTACGGTTAATAATAACAATGATGCATAATATTCCTTATTGTAAATTTATTACTACTACATGGTTGAGATAACTTATCCGATCGCGTTAATGGCTGGAGTTGTATCCTTTTTGTCTCCGTGTGCTGTTGGTTTATTACCGACTTACATAGGTTATGTAACCGGGATTGCAATTGAAGATCTCAAAAAGAAAGGATATAAACCATATCGCAAGAAAATGATTCTGGCTAGTCTGCTCTACACTTTGGGTTTCTCGACGGTTTTTGTATTGCTTGGTACAACCGCTGCCGGCTTAGGTGTAATCTTTCGGCAATACAGTTTGCCGATACAGCAAATAGGAGGATTAATTATTATTTTTTTTGGACTCGAATTTTCTGGTCTGATTCGACTTCCATTTCTATCAAAAACATATAAGTTTTCTCTTCCGACATGGGTTGAAAAAACACATTACGTCAAGTCGTTTTTGGTCGGTGTGATTTTTGCGACTGCATGGTCACCGTGTGTAGGAGTAGTTTTAGGGTCGATATTGGCTTTGGCTGCCACTACGCATCAGGCGTTAAGTGGGGCGATGCTATTATTTGTATATTCACTTGGTATTTCTATACCGTTTTTGATTGTTACATTTACGTTAATTTCGGCACCGAAATATTTGAAAATATTTACAAAATATACTCATATCATTTCGATAATAGCAGGATCAATACTTGTGATAGTTGGGCTAATGCTTGTCACTAATACTTATCGGTATTTAAATACTTATGTGTCCAATTTATTAAACTAATAAATTTTCGAAAAAGGATAGATTATTTATAGTATGAAAAAAACTCCTCATTTAGTAGAATAAAGATATCGCTAAAGTATTTGATAAAAAAAGGAGGTGGTACTAATGACAGTAACAGTTTATTCAACAATGACATGTCCGTATTGCAAAATGCTAATGGATTATTTGGATGAAAAACAAATTCACTATACCAAAAAATTAGTCGACCAGGATGAGGATGCCAAAAATGAAATGGCAAATATCTCCGGGGGTTTTTTGGGTGTTCCTTATACGGTAGTCGACAAGGATGGTTTGGTAGAAAAAGTGGTTGGTTTTGATAAAAACAAATTAGATGAAATCTTAAAATAATATGATTTTTGTAAACTACAAAACCTATAGCAAGGGAAGCGGACTAAGTGCTGTGTCATTAACAAAAATTCTTGAAGAGGTTTCAAGAAGTGAACACATAAAAATTATTCCTGTTGTTCAAGCGATTGATGCTGAATTAGTGATTGACAGTACGCGGTTGGATGTTTGGGTACAACACATTGACCCGATTAGTTATGGAGCTCATACCGGTTGGACTTTACCGGAAGAAGTTGTCCGCATCGGGATAAAAGGAGTATTTTTGAATCATTCGGAACATAAATTTGCCGATTGGGAAAGTCTGGTAAAAGCCAGGGCAAGATGCGAAGAGGTAAATTTATCTACATTGATTTTTGCCGAGGATACAGACGAATTAGTAAAGATAATAAATTTGAAACCCGATTTCGTTTCATATGAACCTCCCGAACTTGTAGGGAACGAAGAAACATCAGTAAGTGAAGCAAAACCGGAAGTAATAGCTGAGGCTTCAAAAATCGCAAAAGCAAATAGTTTACCTTTAATCGTTGGAGCCGGTATCAAGTCAAAAAAAGACGTAACAACGGCGCTTGATTTGGGGGCTACAGGTATTGCCGTTGCAAGCGGTATTGTCAAATCGGAAGATCCAATGGCGAGTTTAATGGATTTGGTTGAAGGTTTTAAAAATAGCTCTTAGAAACACACCGGTATGACAATCTATTTGGGAACAGATCACAGGGGTTACAAATTAAAAGAGAATATTTTTCAGTGGCTTGTTGATGGGGGACATTTGGTTGAAGACTATGGTGCATATGAACTAAATCCTGATGATGATTATACTTTGCATGCCGAAAAGGTTGCCTCAGTCGTCGCACGCGAGAAAGAAGCTTTTGGAATTCTTTTGTGTGGTTCTGGAGTCGGAATGGCAGTAGCTGCCAATAAGTTTGATAATATACGAGCATCGGTAGGCAAAGAAGTTGATCAGGTAAAAGCGGGCAGATGTGATGATGACTTAAACATTTTGGTTATTGCGGCTGACTTCACAAGTGAAACGGAAGCTAAAGAAATGATAGAGACTTTTCTTCAAACACGGTTTGATGGGGAGGTTAGACACGTAAGAAGATTGGAGGATATAAAAAGAATCGAGGCGAATAATTAAAAAGAAATAACAAGCGTCCTTTTTTAAGTATGTTATTTTTGCACGAAGTCTTTAGGAGACATGCAAGTGCTTGCGGATGGACACCCACCACCAAACTTACATCCGCGCTTTCCCCATTCGTCAGATTGTGGATTTGTGTTAAATCTTCTCAATCTTGGTTCTAACAAATAAATTTCCTGCCTCATCTTAAACAAACTAGCCGGTGGAGAATAGTATGTAAAGAGCACACACCCATCGCAAGTTTTATGTTCCATGAAAGGTGTCATAGGATTTAGGTTAGTAAATTTCAACTTTATCAATAAACTTCTTATGCTATACCTTGTAGTTAATATGCGTAAGTTTTATCATGAGATATGAGCCTTATTGCGAGTAAACAAATAAATGCACAAGGAAAGCTTGCGTTTCTTCGTGTAGATTTGGATGAAGACAATTTTGACAATCCAAGAATAAAAGTCGCCCTCCAGGTTTCAAAAGAATTACTAAAACAAAATCCCAAAAAATTGGTAATTTGCGGACACAGAGGACGACCAAAGGGAAAAGTCGATAAGCTGTCAATGTCTATTTTCAAAGCGTTTTTTGAGAATGAAATGAAAAGACATGTAGAATTTATCACCTACGAAGATTTTCCGTTTGGTAATAAATTCAGCTCGTCAGATCACCAAGTTTTTTTAATGGAAAACTTAAGATTTTGGGAAGGAGAAACCGGTAATGCAAGTGAGTTTGTGGACAATCTATACAGTTATTTTAGCCCTGAAATATACATCAATGAAGCATTTGCCAGTAGTCATAGAGAGCATGCATCTATCTTTGGTTTGCCTAAACTTATTAAAACCAAAGGCGGTCAAATTGTTTTTGGAGAAAGATTCATAAAAGAGATTGAAATGCTGGAAAAGGTATTAAACGATTCATCTAAACCGTCGCGTGTTTATATCAGCGGTATCAAGGAAGATAAACTAAAATACATTGATGCTTTTAAGGATAAGTTTGATGAAGTGTTGGTTGCAGGTCGGCTTCCCGATTTGATGGGAGAAATAGACAAAGACCCGATTACGCAAAGGCTAATTAATTCAAACGTTGTTGTGGCAAATCTTAATCAAGATAAAGAAGATATCACAATTAGATCAATTGAAATTTTTGAAGAAGCAGCCAAAGGGGCAAAGACAATTATTGTCTCAGGCCCGATTGGAAAATTCGAGGATGAAGGTCAAAGATTGGGAACAAAGAGAGTGTTTACGGCAATTGCCAATTCTAATGCTTATAAGATAGCAGGGGGTGGAGATACCGAAGAAGCAATTAAATATTTTAAACTGGAAAACAAATTTGATTGGATTAGTACAGGTGGAGGAGCAATGCTTTATTATTTGGAGAATAAGACAATGCCGGGAATTGATGTAAGTCTTTAATTGTCTGAATGTCTAATGGGATCCGTTTCTATGTCACCAGTTATGAAAGATCCATCGTTGCCAATTCCTGTGGCATCTTCCTTGTCATAATTATGACCTGTTTCATCTTCTAGAGGCGGGTTCGTATTATCATCGTACTCGTCCTTTCTGTCAGGTGGATCATTTTCAATAGTAAAATACATTTTAGAGTAATACTATAACACACACTTGATAAGGTGGGGCGCGTCTACTAGACTGAATATATGACCCTAATGCTACTAACGTGGGTGTCGTGGGTTATAAATTATGATTAGAGTTGCTATTAATGGTTACGGAAGAATAGGAAGACTTGCCTTTCGTGTAATTGCCAAAAGTCACGAAAGCGAAATAGAATTGGTTGCAATTAACACATCAGGTAGTATGAATACCGCTGGTTGAGCGTATTTAACGAATTACGATAGTTCATATGGAAAGTTTGAAACGGTTATTAGGTCTGAAGAAATTTCAGATCCTAAGGATGTAACTGCAAACTCAGGTGAGAATACTATTGGAGTAGAAGTGCAACAATGAACAAGGTAAATAACTATGAAAAGTTGAGAGATTTTATACAGAAACCTTCGATTGGGACTTTGATCCTTTGGTTGAACAAGTCCTTTAGAAAGTTGTGGAAGTGGTGGATTGTTTTGTTAATTATCATGTTCGCTGTTCCTTGTGTGAAATATCGCATCCCATTGGATCCAGCAATGGACAAGGAAGTGATGCATAGTTTTCAAAACTATTTTGAACCATGCTCGAATGTCAATTTATGGAAGACTTATATTAATTTTGGTTATACATTAATTATTCCAGTAGTTTTACCTTTACTTATAGTTGTAAGCTACATTTATCACAGGAGAGGGCAAAGATCTGAGATATATGATAATCTCCTTTCTTGGTTTGGTATTATTGCTTTACTAACCTTTTCATATCCAATAGCTGGTTTAATTTTCGACTTCATGTTGATTCCTGTAGGAATATATTTCAATTTCATTTAATGTCTTTACCTTTACAACCTGCCTTGATAGACTGAATATAGATCTACGTTGCTGCAATCTAAGCTTGTAGTAAAACAATAATTATGATTAGAGTTGCTATTAATGGTTACGGAAGAATCGGAAGACTTGCTTTTCGCGTGATTGCCAAAGCCCACGAGAGTGAACTGGAATTAGTCGCGATAAACACCTCTGGTAGCATGAATACTGCCGGTTGGGCATATTTGACTAATTACGATACTTCGTACGGAAAATTTGAAACTGTAATTAGATCGGAAGAAACAAAAGACCTCAAAGAGGCAACAGATGATAATCCCGAAATTGGCAACTTTCTATATCACGACAAAAAGGTTCCCGTTTTGGCACAAAAAGACCCCGAGAAACTTCCTTGGAAAAAGTACAACGTCGATGTTGTGATTGAAGCAACCGGTGCATTTACCACACAAGAAGGTGCACATAAACACGCGATAGCGGGAGCAAGAAGGGTAGTAATTTCTGCTCCGAGTAAAGGTGAAAATGTGGGAACGTATGTGATTGGTGTCAATGAAGTAAAAGGGAATCCGGAAGTAATTTCAAATGCGAGTTGTACAACAAATTGCGTTGCACCTGTTGCGTCGGTTCTTCATTCTGCATTTGGGATTGAGAAGGCATTAATGACGACAATTCATGGTTACACCGATGATCAAAGATTAAAAGATAACTCGCATAAAGACTTGCGACGAGCTAGAGCCGCTGCCGAAAATATTATCCCGGCATCAACGGGAGCGGCTATTGCTACAACCGAGACAATTCCTGAGCTGAAAGGTTTGTTTGATGGCATGTCACTAAGAGTTCCGGTTGCCACAGGTTCAATAACAGACTTTACAATACTTCTTAAAAGAAATGTCACCAAAGAAGAAGTAAACGAAGCTCTCAAAAATGCAGCTGAAAACAATGCAATATACAAAGGAATTCTGGCAGTTACCGAGGAGCCGTTGGTTTCTTCTGACATTATTGGAAGGACGGAAAGTGCAATTGTTGATTTACCGCTAACGCAAGTGGTTGCCGGCAATTTAGTAAAAGTTTTTGCCTGGTATGATAATGAGTGGGGATATACCAATAGATTGGTGGAACAAGTAGTAAGAGTTGGTCATACATTAGGATCTGAAATTGCCCCCAGTGATCCGATTTCCCTTTCCCACCAAATGGAAAGCTAATGATTTAAGTGACTTTGGTTGGCTTATTTAATTAAAAGAATTTTGAAATGATAATAATACCCTCGATTCTTACAGGAAAGTTAGACGAATTTGAAAGCTTAATGCAGGTTGCACGAAGTTCAAAAGGAATTCATATAGATTTTATTGACGGAGTTTATGCGGACAACACAACAATCACACCCACAGAAATTGATCTAACTAAATACGATAACAGATTCTTTGATGCGCATGTGCAGGTTGCCTCTGACAGTTTGGATAATTGGGTTGAGGAATCCATTAACGCTGGCTTTGACAGAATTATAACTCAGTACGAAAGTATAAATCAGTTTGAAAAGTACTTGGCAACAATAGCTCAAGCTGGGAAAATTGCCGGAATCGCTTTTGATCTTAATACTGACATACCTACAAATACAAATATTTATAAAAATATCCAAACGGTTTTGGTTATGAGTGTTAAAGCCGGATTTGGAGGTCAGAAGTTTGATAATTTGGCACTTAACAAAATTAGCTCCTTGGCAAAAATAAGAAAGGAAAATAATTTAAATTTTTCAATCGGTGTTGATGGGGGAGTTAACGAAGATAACATTAGAAATATTTTTCAAGCAGGAGCTGATGAAGTAGTAATTGGAAGACGGTTGTTAAAAGGAGACTTTAACGCTAATATATTAAAATACGAAAAAGCATTAATCTAAATTATATGACAGATCAAACAATCGGCGGACATCAACCAATCAATGCAAAGCTAATCAGGCAAGTTGCATATTTTGGATGGGCAGACACACAAAGGGAAGATCCGTTGTACGAAGAAGCCGTTGAATGTGCCAAATTTTTAACGCAAAAGGGATATGTTGCAATTAACGGCGGTGGGCCTGGTACCATGCGGGCAGTGACAGAAGGAGCTAAAGAAGCAGGAGGAACCGCAATTGGTGTTACTTTTTATCCCAAAGATATTACTAATTTCGAAGGAAGGGACATGGAAAACAAATTTGACCAAGAAATTGTTACAGAAAATTATCTGGAAAGGACACTTAAACTTCTGGAACTTGGGGATATTTATGTAGTCTTCAATGGAGGAACAGGGACTGTTTCTGAATTTGGTATGACGTGGGCAATGGCAAAACTTTATTTTGGCCGTCACAAACCACTTATTTTGTACGGTAAATTTTGGCACAATATAGTAAATGCTTTCCGAGACAATATGCACGTTGGGGATATTGCCTTTAAAGTATTTAGAATTGTCGAAACTCCCGACGAAGCTTATGAAGCAATTTTGTATTTTGAAGAAATGCTTGCCAAAAACGAAAACCGAGTTTTTAATCCTCCCGAAAAGCCCTTCCAGCTGTAGAAACTTCGGTTTAATGATTTTGTCCTCTTCACTTTGAATTCTAATTAAACTAGCAATAGAGCAATCAAAATACTTTTGCTACACTGATATAAAAGATGACGATTGAAGAATTGGAAAAAGAAGCAAATAAAGCACGCATTGATCTAATTAACATGCTACTTACTGCCGGGT
The DNA here is from genome assembly GCA_016700095.1 of Candidatus Woesebacteria bacterium. NCBI lineage: Bacteria > Candidatus Woeseibacteriota > Candidatus Woesebacteria bacterium. The sequence continues at coordinate 166,948 of CP065002.1, forward strand.
CTGGGCATTCTGCAGGGCCTTTGGGGACGGCTGATCTTTTTACGGCACTTTACTTTGCTATTTTAAATCACGATCCCGAAAAACCTGACTGGGAAGATAGGGATCGGTTGTTTTTGTCTTGTGGACATTACGCACCAATTCGCTACGTTGTAATGGCAAGAGCGGGATATTTTCCCAAGTCAGAACTTAAAACACTTAGAAAGCTTGGGTCAAAACTCCAAGGACACCCCGAAAGAACTAAAATGCACTCGCTTGAAAGTACGTCGGGTCCTTTGGGTGAAGGCCTTGCCCAAGCAGCGGGGTATGCTTATGCGGCCAGGATGGATGGTAAAAGATACAGAGTTTATTGTGTTACAAGTGACGGTGAACATAATGCCGGCAATCACTGGGAAGCGGTACTTTTTGCTGGGAAAAACAGAATGTCCAATTTAACTACTTTTATCGACCGAAATAATATTCAAATAGATGGATTTACAGAGGACGTGATGCCTCTTGAGCCTTTGGAAGAAAAATACAGATCCTTTAATTGGCATACTCTGCATATTAACGGCCACAACATGGAAGAAATAATCGATGCAGTAAATCATGCAAGAGCAGTTTATGAAAAACCAACGGCAATTATTTGCCACACAATTCCGGGAAGAGGGGTAAGTTTTATGGAGAATAAATTTGAGTGGCATGGCAAACCGCCAAATAGTGAGGAAGCCCAAAAAGCGTTACATGATATTAGAACATTGGGAGGAAAGATTGTTAGTGAGCATGAGTGATGGACTATAAGTTAATGAAGCGAATTAGTTAATTGAGTATATTTGAATGGTGGGAACTTTTAAAGATTTGATAATTTGGCAGAAGGGTTTGGAATTGTCTATGAAAGTAAGAAAACTAACATCTAGATATCCAATTGATGAGAGGTTTGGTTTGGTTGAACAAACCAATAGGTCATCAAATAGTGTGATTGCTAATATTGCCGAATCGAGTGGAAGATATCATTATTCTGATAAGATACGAGTGCTATATATCAGTAGGGGTGAATGCTTTGAAACTCAGAGTCATTTGTCTGTAGCATACAATCTGGGATATTTGGAAAAGTCGGATTATGACTTATTGGACATTGAATACCAAGGTTTAGCAAAAGGGATTAATAGTTACATCCTTAGTATTAGAAAATCTAAATCAACCAATTAACTAAAATTACTTGTTTACTGTATTTATATGTTAAACAAAAAATTAAAACTAAACGAAAGTGTATTTAACAAAGATGTTGAGAAATCGCCAACCAGAAATGGGTTTGGTGAGGGACTGGTTTTGGCTGGGGAAAAAGACGATAGGATTGTGGTTTTGTGTGCTGATCTTGCCGAAAGTACCAGGGCATCGGTTTTTAGAGATAAATATCCAAATAGGTTTATCGAAGTAGGTGTAGCCGAACAATTACTTGCGACACTTGGTGCAGGATTTGCCGCTTACGGAAAAATTCCTTTTATTGCCAGTTACGCGGCTTTTTCACCGGGAAGAAATTGGGAACAAATAAGAACGGCAATAGCACTAAATGATGTTCCGGTTAAAATTGCCGGTTGTCATGCAGGGGTTTCGGTTGGAGAAGACGGGGCAACTCATCAAGCACTAGAAGATATCGCAACGATGCGTGTAATTCCGAATATGATCGTTGTCTATCCATGTGATGTTAATGAAGCAGTGAAAGTTACTTATGAAGCTGCATTTAATTCAAAGCCGACATATATAAGATTTGCACGAGAGGCTACGCCGGTAATTACATCTAAAGATACTCCCTTCGAGATTGGAAAAGCGCAGGTTTTTTGGGAGAGCAAAAATCCGCAAGTAACGATAATTGCCGCAGGGCCTTTGGTATATGAAGCCCTAAGTGCAGCAAATAAATTAGATAAACTTGGAATTGAAAGCACGGTAATAAATTGTCACACCATAAAACCACTTGATACCGATACTATTTTGCAATCGGTTATGGCAACGGGGTGTGTTGTAACGGTTGAAGAGCACCAAATTGCAGGGGGCTTGGGTGGAGCGATAGCTGAAACACTTTCTCAAAATTATCCCGTACCAATGGAATTTATTGGTATGCATGACACCTTTGGAGAAAGCGGAAAACCGGATCAATTGCTAAAAAAATACGGCATGAAATCCGATGATATTGTGATTGCCGCCAAGAAGGTGATTAAAAGGAAAAACTCCTAATCACACAATGCTCCTATTGGACAACAGCATTTGCCAAGTTTGCAATCTGCGACATATTGACTGGCAAGACAGGCTAACTACTGGTCAAACTTAATAGAAGCAAGTATGTGATCGTAAGTATCGATCGCTTTTTTACTTATACCCGAACCTTCTTCACCACCGGGGTAAAGAATGAAGTTTATGTAGCTTCCGTTATTTATCACCGTTATAATTCTCTCAGAAACAAAATATATATTATTGGCTCGAAGGGCATCTTTGCCGGCGATAACAAGTTCACTTTTGCTTTTCTCAAATTGCTGTATGCAGTTTGCAACCATATGGTCGGTGTCGAAGGTTATAGACGAACCCCTTAACGTTTCACAATAACTCTCCAAATAGAAATCTCCCAGGTTTTTATTTGAGATGGTTTGTACACTAACGTCGAGATAAAAATTATCATCGTAGTGTGACGGATCGGAGATAACTTCTCGCTTTAGATTAATATATGATCCGTCATTTTTTTCTTCGAGGACTAAATACTTGGGATATTCAAAGGAAAATCCATATCTGTCGTTGTAATAGTGAACATAGTCACCGTTTTGGGATGTTGCAGTTTGGGAAATTTCAGAATTACTTGAATCGTCTTGCCGAAAATTTATCCCCCAAAAAGTTGTGCAAGTTGATGGAATCATTTTCGTTGCAGAACTTCCCGGGAGTTTCATACAAGATTGGTAATCGGTTGGATGAAGATAAACAATAGTTGATATGCCCACCACTACAAACACGATGATAATAACAACAATTTGAATGAAACCTTTGTTTGTCATTGTTTGGTAAAGTTAAACGTCGACAGAATTTGGCTTAACGTTACCGGAATACTTTTCTCAGATACACTTTCTTTCTCATTGTGGCGATATGTGATTGTAATAATGTCGGTTGAGGTAGGCGACTGTGCAAGATGAATTTCCGTGACGAAATACGCAAGACTTGTCGGTTTATAGGTGTAGCGTATGCCTTGGTATTTGCCGATATTGTACTTGTCGGTAACAAAGTTTGCTCTGTCTATCTCTTCCTGGGTTAACTTTGAGAGACCTCGTAGTTCGATAAACTGATCAAAAGTTAACTTTTCGTTGTCGCCCTGATTGCCATAAACACCACGCGTTATCTCGAATTTAGCAATTTTGCCTGAACCTTCTTCACCGTCATTGAGAGCTATTTCAATCCTTGCCGCTTGAGGAAGTTGCGTTGTGTGCCATTCACCAGGATACTTGAAAGAAATACCCAACTTGTCATCATTGTAATTTTTCCATGTTTTTTTATCCAAAGATACAATTTTTTGACTTTCGGGAATTGTTATTTTGCTTTTGATAAATAGATATGTTCCGGTACCAAGGAGGATGAACATTACAACAACCACTAGTAGAGCCGTGGTGTCAAGACCGTTTTTTTTCATAATACTTTACTTATTGTAAACACCCTCATGTCGAAAGGGTAGTGATAAGTTTGCCGTGGATATTGTCAATTATTTTTTATACAAGTTCCACCGGCATCTGGTTGATTGTCGACTATTACGCATGTAAATCCTTCGGGGCACGGATAGTTTGTACGTCCTCCGCAATTTATAATTTTGCTATCGGGTGAGTCTTGGTTAATTAGCGAATCCGGTTTGTAATCCGAATTGTCTATTTCATCGGTTATTATTCTTGTAAATATTAAATTATTTTTAGTCACGCATGTTTCCGGGTAGGTTTCCCGAATGATACTTCCTTTTTGGTTGACGCACTCATCAAAGTTGGTAACGATTATCTCACTTTTATTCTTTTGAAATTCACAAAACACAATTACGGATATGCAAACGATTAGTACCAATATACTTGCAAGTGTAAGTAACCGTGATCGTGGAATTCGATGTTTACGCATAATCTTTACCTTTCCACTTTTGGCTTTCTGTGTAATAATTTCCAACTCCCGCTCTGCACTAAAACCATCATTCTCTTTCCTGAATAGTAGCTTTACTCTTTTTGGGGTTTTTCCCCAACCTTGAAACAACCACGGAGATTTTACTCCCGAATGCATGAAGCTGGTAAACATATTTTTCATCGTACAACGACGACTCCAATAAATATTGATATTATAAGGGTAATCATGAGCATTACGAGAGCTCCGATCATGGGATTATCCAATAGTTTCTTCAAATAAAGAAAAGAGTTTGTCGCTTTTTTGTTGTCTGCATAGGGTGGTTTAGGGACATCGTTTTGGGTCATATTTACAGTTTAGCAAATGGTTGCCACTTTAGCCATAAAAATGTTAGAGTGTCTAAGGAGACTAGCGGTTTTGCAAATTTATTAGTATGAATAAATTAAGTATTTTTGGTTCGGCGAGAGTGGATGCATTTATGGAAATTCCCGATGGAAAAGCCAACAAAAAGTGTTCGCTTGATACCAAAAAATGTGTTATCGAATTAAGTTACGCCGCAAAAATTTCAATGAATAATGTAACATTTCTTGCAGGTGGAAATGGCGCTAATGTAGCAATTGGTGCAAAAAGGATGGGTGTAGAAAGCGCTTTGGTTGCGGAACTGGGCGAAGGGGCACTTGCAGATTACGTCAAGGAAGTGTTAAGTCACGAGATAACTTTGGACTATGTGACACAATCGGAAGGAGTCAATCAGGGATTTGGCGCGGTAATAGTATATCAGGGAGAACGGACAATACTTTCTTATTACGCACCCAAACAGCCACCATTTCCTGATAATCTTGAAGTTTCCGATTGGGCGTATCTAACTTCTGTTGGAGAAAACTTCGAAGGCTTTTACGAGGACGTCTATAACTGGTTAATGTCAACGGGCGCTAAGTTGGCGTTTAATCCGGGAGGTAGACAAATCGCCAAGGGAAAAAGCTGGCTTGCTAAATACCTATCTCGAACGCAAGTGGTATTCTCAAATAGAGAAGAAGCAGAAAAAATAGTGGGACTAGCAGAGTCACACGGAAAAGAAAAGGAATTGCTTGAAAAGTATCTGGCATTAGGACCAACTACGGTTGTAATAACGGACGGAGAAGGGGGTAGTTATGCAGCGCATAATGGTAACTTCTACAAAGTCGGCGTAATTCCTGTTACCTCGGTTGAAAGAACTGGTGCCGGAGATGCATATAGTACAGGATTTTTGGCGGCTACGATAAATGGATTTGGTATCGAAGACAGTTTGTTGTGTGGTACGATTAATGCCGCAAGTGTTATTGGATTTATCGGCCCGCAACAAGGTTTACTTGATTTGACAAGTATTAACGAGAGATTAAATAAAGCTAAAGAAAGCGGTCTTAATGTTACACAATTCTAGTATGGAAGAAACAAAGTATGATTTATTATCAGTTGGAGACGTCGCGCTAGATACGTATTTAGTGCCTCAAGAAAGTGACACTTTATGCATGGTTGACAGCAAAGAATCACTGATATGTTTTTCGTATGGAGATAAAATACCTGTGAAGTCACTTAGTATTTCCGTCGGAGGTAATGCGGGCAACAATGCCGTCGGGGTTTCTCGTCTCGGTTTAAAGGTCGGTTTAGTGTCAACACTTGGCGGAGATAGTATTGGCAACCAGATTCTTGAGAAATTAAACAAAGAAGGCGTTGATCTGACGTATACGATTAGGCAAGAAAATGCTTTGACCAATTCGTCAACAATTCTCAGTTATCAAGGCGAAAGAACGATTTTTACTTACCATGCACCAAGAAGCTATGAGTTTCCGGTAACGTTGCCGCAAGTTGGCTGGGTTTATCTCACGTCGATGGGCGAGAGTTTCAGACCATTTTATAATCATTTTTTGGATTATCTGAAAACAAAGCCGGATACTAAATTGGCTTTTAATCCCGGAAGTAGACAGCTTCGCGCATTAAGCGACATTACTGAAGCGATTAAGCTTACACATATGATATATGTCAACAAACAGGAAGCGCAAAAAATTACAGGGTACGAAGAAAACGATATCAAGGAACTATTAATAAGACTTAATAGTCTTGGGCCAAAAATTGTCGTTATTACGGCAGGATCCGATGGATCTTATGTGTATGATGGAAATATATTTTTGAAATCCGGTGTACTACCTGTTGATGCATATGAAAGGACGGGGGCGGGCGATGCTTTTGGCAGTGGATGTATTTCGGCAATAATAAAGGGTAAGACTTTGGAAGAAGCTTTGCTTTGGGGGACAGTCAATAGTGCAAGTGTCATTGGCTACATTGGACCACAACAAGGACTTCTTCGGGAAGAAGATATACCTCTTTGGATGGAGAGAGCAAAAAGCAGTGGAGTAAGGGTGGAGGAGTTCTAACGGTTTGTAATGTTTAGAGTTAAATAGACTAAATCAAATTCGTTCTCTTGGCCACTGAAAGACGAAAAACCGACTTCTTTTGTGACCAACTTCGTCTATTCTAGCTTCGTTTTTCAGTAAGTCGGCTTTTACTAAAACGCTTGGCCCCTTGATTGTTTGTGCTCCATTATCGACATCTTGTAACATTGCCGAAAATCCTCCTCCAATATCTAAACCGGCGATATGCCATGATGCATATCCTTTCTTTTCTCTTATTTCATCGAGTGCTTTCAGACCACCTTTGATACCTTGTATACCTGCTTGATTTTTACTTTCAATTACAAAATATCTTTTTTGATTATTCATGTCTAAAAAGTATCCCATAGCGTTCCAATCATTTTTTAATTCACGGAAATTGTCAGAATCAGCCAAATTCGCCCAATTCTTGTTATTTGCAACAAACATCGTTTGCTCTGCGTTCTTACCGTCATTAATTTGTTGTTTGAGTTCATCTAATGGCAAAATGTTGAATCCACCATTAACCATGGAGAAGCCACCTGCAAAGTTTTCCAGTCCTTTGGTTGGGGGAGAAAAGTCTTTAATTAATTTTCCGTCCCTTGCAAGACCCAAGTAAGGCGTTTCTTCTGGTGACGATATGTCTGCGACTGTGGGATTAAGTATTAGATGGTAGTTTGTTCTGTCTTCTTTTTTTAGTTCATGTGCTTTACTGTAGGCAAAACACTTTTGTCCGGATACTTCTCTGAAAGTAGCATCCGTGGGGACAATTGAAACGCCTAAGCAAAATATTAATTCATTCGTGCTAAAGTGATATGATTCCATACCCGATTGGTCATCGTCGATATATGAAAGGTGTATTTTGCTATCAAGATTTGCTTCTGTTTTAATCCTGCTTTTAGTTAATCTGATAAATTTAGTAAGCATAGCCTTTCTTCTTTCTGGTTCATTAACAAATTCACGCACCCGTCTTTTCCAGGCGTTTGCGTCTGCACCGATTGTTTGTTTTGGTGACACAGGCTCAGAAGATTCTTCCATGTGTCATTCTAACATTAGAATATTATCTTTTACATTAGAATACAGAGGGACGTCCCTGTGTGAAAATTATCTATCTTTTGAAAATCTTCATAAGTATGCTACATTTATTTTATGGCTAAAGTTTTTGTATCCCGCAAACTTCCCGGAAATGCACTTGATCCTCTTTTTAATTCCGGACACGAAATTGTAGTTTCCGAATACGACCGACCGTTGACAGCGGAAGAATTTTTGGAACGCGCAAAAGGCAGTGATGCAGTACTTTCATTTCTGACGGACAAAATTGACAAGGACGTAATTGATGCGATTGGGCCGCAAGTGAAGATATTTTCTAATTATGCAGTAGGATTTAACAACATCGTGGTCGAAGACGCGACCGAAAAAGGTGTGGTAATAGCAAATACTCCAAGCGATGAAGTTAATGAAAGTGTGGCTGAATTTGCTTGGGCGCTAATGATGTCCCTTTCCAAAAGAGTCGTTGAAGCCGATGAATCAACCAGACGGGGTGCTTACAAAGGATGGGAACCGGGGATTTTTTTGGGACAAAACATGATGGGTAAAACTTTGGGAATAGTTGGTATGGGAAGAATTGGCGGCATGACGGCGCGCAGAGCAAAGGGGTGGAACATGCGAATTCTTTACTTCAACCGCTCGCGTGACGAGAAGGCGGAAAAAGAACTTGGAGTTGAATATGCAAGTCTTGATGATTTGCTTTCGCAAAGCGATTTTGTAACGCTACATGTACCACTGACTAACGAAACGAGAAGCTTAATGAACAAAGATACTTTTGCAAAAATGAAAAAGGGTGCATTACTTGTCAATACCTCACGTGGGCCGATAGTGAACGAACAGGATTTGGTTAATGCAATACGAGAAGGACAGGTTGGGGGAGCAGGACTGGACGTATTTGAAAACGAGCCAACTATTAACCCGGAGTTAATAGGTATGGAAAATGTGATTTTAACACCCCATATTGCGAGTGCGACCTGGGAAGCGCGCAATAAAATGGGTGAGCAGGCTGTTAATTCGATTATCTCGGTTCTTGCCGGTAGTAAACCGGACACCATTGTTAATCCGGAGGTCTGGGAGAAAAGACGCGTGTAACGCATTTAACTTCACTTTGCATATTAAAGATAAATCTTACGCATATATGTTTTAAATAGTAGAATGTCTTATGGGAATAATTCCGTTTGGTAGTAAAAAGGCAAAACCGGAAGAGGAGGTAGACGATGAAATCGAGGAAAAACCGAGAAGAAAAAAACGTTCACCCGATGAACCGAAAAAGAAAATACCACCTAAACCTTGGGGTAAGAAAGAAAGGATTGTGCTTTTAATTATTCTTTTGGTTACCGCAGGGTCGTCCGGTGTACTTGCGATGTCGGCCAGAGAATTCAAGTTGCCAGGATTGCCGCGGATTATCCTTCCGGACGTATCAAAATTTAATCAACCGCTTTCTTTCGTCGGCGATGAGACTATTGTAATAGAAGGCAACAGCAGTAATAAAATCATTTCCGAGGAAATAATAAAACACTTCAACATTATGACCAATGACTTGTCGGGAGTTTATGGATTTTACATTATTCACACCGAGGATAATTATTCCTTTGGAGTTAATGTACAGGAGAAATTTGAACCGGCATCGTTAAACAAACTTGCGGTAATTCTTACCGCCTATAGTCAATACGAAAAAGGTGACTTTGATATTGACGAGGATTATGTACTCAAAGCTAGTGATAAGATCGGTGGATCGGGATCATTGTCTACAATGCCAAACGGCACTGTTCTGACTTATAGAGAGCTACTAACTAAGATGGGAAAAGCCTCCGATAATACAGCATTTAACGTAGTTAGACGTACTCTCGGAGATGCAATTATTGCCGAAACAACAAGGGTTGCTGGTATGAACAGTACATCTTTAGATGAGAATGCAACTACAGTAAAAGACATCGGACAGTTTTTTATATCTTTATATAAAGGAAATCTTGTAACAAGTACATCACAGAAAGCAATTTTGGATAGTTTAACTGATACGACGTACGAAAATTGGATAACACAAGGTGTACCGCCCGAAGTGCGCGTAGCCCATAAGTTTGGGCGAGAAGTGCATGTTGTTAACGACGCGGGAATTGTGTATGCCGACAAGCCCTATATTCTTGTAGTGATGTCAAAGGGTATAATTGAAAGTGAGGCGGATGATTTTTTCCCCCGATTCTCGAAAATAGTTTATGATATAGAAAACAAAATATGAAAAGGAAGAAAGTACGATATACACACAAAGTGTTTATTTTAGTTATGTTACTTATTAGTAGTTATCAGATTGTTCTTGAAACTACCGGCTATAGCTTTATTGGTTTTCCGTTTTATTATTATCATTCGACCTGGAATGCGATTTCAAGAAACAGTCAATGGAGTCTGATGGCGTTAATTTTAGATCTCGTAATTCTATCTTTGTTTGTAGATAAACTCGATCGTTTTATTAAAAACACTCTCAAATCAAAATACGCAAGAAAAGCATTTTATCTAACCTATATCGCGCTTGTGATTCTTGGTCTTGTCGATTTACTGAGTATTAACCTGGGTGTTGCGTCCAAATCGTTATATCCGGTGATTTTGTTTAATGCCGTTATAACTAATTTCTCATTTATACTAAATAGATTTTTTTTGGGAGTGGATCTGGGAAAACCGAGCATGTTTGTCTATACGAGTATGTTTGGGATTATGATTCCTCTCATACTTTCTTTTAGTGCTGCAAAAATTCTTGACTTATTTCAACGGGTGGCAAAGAGACTTAAAATATCAAGATAATAGTTTTAGTTTAACTTCTGTTGATTATTAACCAACTTTAGCACTGCGAAATTCGTTTCTCTTATTACTACTCACATCTCTGTTACCGTTTCCGCGTCCAAATCGCTTGGGGTAAACCATGACGGATCACAAGCTTTTGCCGGTTTGTTTTCCGAAAGAAAATAGTCGTAATAGACGGGACAACCGTTACACGAAAGCGTTCCCGTATATGGACATATCGCCAGTTTTTCTATTCCATCGGGGGGATCGTCATTATAGGAATCTTTCTTTTCAAGTAACGCAGTCATAACTTTGTTAAACACAGTCGACGCACCGGTTAGTCCTGAGGCAATTTTGCTCATTGGCGAATTGTCGTTGTTGCCAACCCATACGGCAACAACATAGTCTTTGGTGTAACCGACGGTTAAATTGTCTTTTAAGTCGTCGCTGGTTCCTGTTTTTACAGCTACTTCCGAGTGATTGGGGATGACAAGTTGGCTATGTGTGCCAAAAGCTGCCGCTCTTGCTCGATTGTCCTTTAGAATATCTGTGATAATGAAAGCAACTCTTTTGTCGAGGACTTCATGTTCGCAGTTTTTTTGGTATTCATTACTATCCAATTTATCACGCGTACACATTGATGTGTATAAAACATTATTTTCATAGTCTTTAATGTGTAGAATTGAACTAAGATTTGCCAATTTTCCTTCGTTTGCAACACTTGCGTAAACGCGAGCAAGATCGATAAGTTTTACTTCTCCACCGCCAAGTGTTAACGATAAGCCGTAACCGCGTGGGTCGTCCCATGTGCTAATACCCATAGCTTTTCCTAGATTAAGCATATTTTCTACACCGTAAGAATTAAGAATTTTAACAGCCGGAATATTGCGCGATTGAGCGAATGCGTTTCTTACCGTCATGTTGCCCGAAAATGAATTGTCATAATTTTTGGGCGTATATGGTTGTTGATTGGGAACAGTAAAAGTTATGGGCGTGTCTTCAACAATGCTTGCGACCGTAAATCCGTGAGAAAGTGCGTATGCATAGTTTACAATTTTTATGCTTGATCCAGGTTGACGTTTGGTTGTCGTAAGGTTTACTTTTCCATCAATGTTTTCACTAAAGTAGTCAGACGATCCGACCATGGCAATGATTTCACCGGTTTTTGGATCCATTACAACAACAGCGCCGTTTGTTACATTGAACCCTGCCAATTTCTCTATCTCTTGCCTCACAATATCTTCCGCCATATGCTGAATATTAAGATCAAGAGTGGTCGTTACTTCTAAGCCGCGTTTGCCGACAAGATCTTGTCCATATTCTTTTTCCAGAATTTGCTTGGTGTAAATTACAAAATGTGGAGCTTTGATATTTGTGATATTTGGTGCAAAGTTTATAAACTCATTAAGGGCTTTGTCCATTTCCTTCGAAGTGATGAAACCGTTTATTTTCATTAAGCGCAGAATGTCCTTTTGCCGAGAAAATGCATATTCGGGATGATTGCCAAAGGGAGATAGTTTTGTCGGACTTTTTGGTAGTCCTGCCAAAAGTGCAGCTTCACCCAGAGTTAAATCGGCAACGTCTTTTCCGAAATAATGTATGGATGCTTCTTGTATTCCATAAGTGGTTCCTCCGTAGGAAACCTCGTTTAGGTACATTTCAAGTATTTCGTTTTTATTAAAATACCATTCGACACCAAAAGCCAAAACGATTTCTCGTAATTTCCTAACATACGTTTTTTCAGAAGTCAAAAGCGTATTTTTAACTAATTGTTGGGTGATCGTTGAGCCGCCGGTTAGTTCACCATCTTTTTGATAATTATGTCTAACTGCCCGTAGTATCCCTTTAATCGAGAAACCGGGGTGCTGATAAAATTCTGCATCTTCGGCGGCAAGTGTTGCCTGCCTTACCATAATGGGAACATCCTTTAATTTAATAGGAGTCCGGTTCTTGTCGTCGTATATTTTGTAGAGAAGTTTGCCATTCCTATCATAGATCTTTGTTGATACGCTTTGTTCTCTGTTTTGTAATAATAGCGGGGAAGGAAGGTCTTTAAGGTATATATACCACAACGAAAAAGAACCAAGTACAAGGAATATAACAAAACAAACGAATAAAACAATGAGGTACTTTATTAATCTGTATGTGTAGGTTTTTTGTTTTGGTTTATTTGGAATTTGCGAAAACCGCGGGAAATGCGACCGCGAGTGAAGTGAAGCATTGAATAAACTTTTTAAGTTTTGCCGAGAAAACCACAGGCTATTGGGTTGGGGTTGTCTGTTTGCTGGCTCAATCAGATGTGGTTTTACGGTTTCTTTCAGCAATTTAATTTTCAGTATTTGATAGTTAAGACTGTGCTTATATTTGAAAATTTTTATTACCACCGCACTTGCATAGAGAAGGATCAGCAAAAGTGACAAAAGCAGTGTATAAAAAGGTCTGCCGACAGTACTTAACGTGCTAGAAACTTTACTGTTTACGGCTTTTACCATCGAAGTAAGGCTGGTCATACTAACGTATTATATTTTAAAATATACAAATTTGTAGAAATTTGTTGACTAGTAACTGGGTGTGCGTGGTGTTGATACTAGAATATAGTGCTTCTTAACGAGTTTACGCAGACTTAAATAGGTACATGCCAGTTTGCTCGGGTAACATTAAAAAGGTGTTGGACATATTTACCCAATTCCTGATAATATTACTTTATGAGTGATGATACGGGAAATTCTCCCAAGCAAGACGTTGCACAAACAGTACCAACGACCGGGGGTGACGCTAACATTCCTAAACAGAATTCGTCGTATCTTAATTCTTTGGGGGATGAGTCAAGTCAACCCCTCTCTTTTGCAAGCGGGGTTGGGGAGGATGCAAAGTTACCACTAAACAATCCAAATGAACAGCAAAACGATCTTCCCTTAAATACTGTGTCTGGTGGTAATACCAGTACTTTGCCGACGTCGGATTCCGTTGGGTATGAATCGGAATCTTATCCTGATTCGGTAAAGACCCAACAAACAAATCCGTTATATCAGTCGACTCCGCCCTACAACATGCCCGAAAAAACCTATCAAGCATCTTCTTTGCAATCCGAGCAGAGTATTTCTGGTGATCAAGGGATGCAAAACGAATCGATTCCACAAGCTTCAAATGCCCAGGTCGATTCGACTCCTTTTGTGCCGCCTAATCAAACTCCAATTGCTGTAAGTCCGAGGAGTAAAGTTCCTAAAATTTTAATATTTATTGCTTTGATTTCTTTTGTGACAATGTTGGCAACAGCCGGTTATTATTTTTTTACAAATCCCGGTGGTGATAATGGAAATCTTGATGAAGCTGCCCAGTTCACACCAACTACGGAGCCTACAATAATACAAGACGAGGGCAAAGAAATCTCATTTTCTTCGGCCAATCTAATTAACGCTGTCACGGTGCTAATTGCCCAAGATGCGTATAGTATAAGTTACACGGGGTCATCAACAACCGATACGGGTTGCGCAACAAATGGGACGATGGAGGCAACAAAATCCTTGGATAATTATTATTCCAAATTAACAGCGGTTTATGCCTCGGAGAGTGCGGGTAGAATTTGCGTAGCCGAAAGCAAGCTGGAAATGTACTTTGAAACGTATGAGATTGATGGCGTTCGCTACAACAGACAGGCAGAAGACCAGCCGTATGCGGTTTTAGATGGTGAATCAAAGGTGGTTACGGCATTATCTCCGTCTGAGGCTATCAACCAATTTCTTCCTTATCCCACATTGCTGACAGTTACAAAAGCGGTAGAAAAAGATAACGGATTGAAAACCGTTGAAGCAAAGGTGGATAATGTTAGCCCTGGAGGTACATTTTCATTTGTATTAGATGAAAAAAACCAAATATTGTCATTTAGTCATCAGACGAAACTTGTTACTGCAACATCATCGACTACATCTATGGGTGAAGTTGACATTAGCTATGATGCTGTTGAGATAGTTGCCCCGACAATTGAAAGTGAAGAAATATAAACATCTTCAGACCCGTTGCCCACATGATGAAAAGGCGAGTGATATTTGTTGACGTAGTAAAATTACTACTATTATTTAAGGTTTTTGTAAGTGTAATGGGGGAACATTACCGGCAAAACTAAGTGAGAGATATAGCAGCTAATCAAAAGACTATTTAAGTGTTACGATTTTTTAAATACAGGGTAGTTAATTGCTGCCGAGAAACTTGCGATCGGGCAATTGAGACAATAAAGAGTTCCAAGCGGATCCAATACAAAGGGGTGGTTTTGGGTCTCAATTGATTCCGGTGGAGCTTTGGGATCGGCTTGTTGACCGGTTGCTTTGTCTATGGCGATATCTGTTTGTCCCCATTCCAAATGACTACCCACAAAATCTTTAAGAAAATATTCATAACGCGTTGGGCATGTTGGACTGTCACCCGCCAAATTTCCGTTGTCTGAGCAAACAGTGGCACCTATTACACTATCGGGTTGAATTAAATGTGATTCATAATTAGATTGACCATATTTTTCTTTTGTCGAAAATTCCAATACTTTGCCCATGATACTATTCCAAATTGGCGAAGCACCGGACACGCCTGATGTTGCTCTGCTCATGGGGGAATTATCGTTATTGCCAACCCAAACAACGACAACTGCATCACCTGTATATCCGACAGTCCAGTTGTCCCTCAGGTCGTTTGTTGTCCCCGTTTTGACGGAAACTTTGGGAAATCCTTTAACATTTAGTAGTGAACTTGATCCAAATGCTGCCGATCGGGCACCGTTGTCCTGTAAAATATGGGATATGATAAATGCCACCCCCTGATCAATAACTCGACCTTTGTCAAACTCATCCGGATTAACTTCATACAGTAACTCACCCTTATAATTTTCAACTTTTGAGATAGCATAAAGTTCCTGCTTGATACCTCGATTGGCAAAAACGCCAAACGCCTTAGCCATGTCAAAGGGGAGAACTTCACCACCTCCAAGGGTCAAAGAAAGGCCGTACTTGTTGGGATCGTCCCATGTTGAAATACCCATATTGCTCGCAAATTCGATAAAGTTCTCCAAGCCATTGACAGCAAGTACACGGACGGCGGGGACATTGTAAGAGTTTGCCAGAGAATACCTAACCTGCGGGATTCCATGAAATGTGTTGTCGTAATTTTTGGGGCAATACGAAGCTTGACCGACGACCGAGAAACAAGTTGGTACGTCGGCAAGGGGAGTGGAAGCACTGATTCGTTCATCGGATATGGCAAGGGCGTAGTTTAGTGGTTTGATACTTGAACCCGGTTGGCGCTCGCGAAAAATAATATTAACTTTTCCGTCTTCGTCACTGGCAAAATAATCTTTGGAACCAACCATGGCAAGAATTTCCCCGGTTGAAGGTTTGGTTACTATCGCCGCGCCGTTTCCCACGTTGTTGTTTTTGAGTTTTGCAACTTCGGTCGCGACCGCCTGCTGGGCGTATTCTTGCAGCTCGAGATCAAGTGTTGTTGTTACCCTTAGACCTCCGCGTTCCACGACTGCGTCTCCGTACTTTTCGGCTAATTGGTCTTTAATCCACAATGAGAAGTGAGGAGCTGTTGGAACGTGGATATCTGCAAAATGAAGATCCTCATTTAACGCTTTGTTCATGTCACTTTCCGATATATGTCCGTCTTCATACATTCTTTTAAGTACCAATTCCTGTCTTTGACTGGCAAGCTCTGGATGGGCGCCGAACGGTGAAAACCTGGTTGGTGCTGCGGGAAGTCCTGCGAGCAATGCGGCTTCGGCAAGCGTTAAATCCTTGGCGGATTTGTTAAAATACAGTTCTGCCGATGCTTCGATTCCGTATGCTGTCGATCCGTAGGGAATTTGGTTTAAATAAATTTCCAGAATCTGATCCTTTGAGTAGATTGTTTCAACAATGAATGTTAGGGCAAGCTCTCTGATTTTTCTTCGCAAGGTGCGTTCAGGTGTAAGTAGTGAGTTTTTAACTAATTGCTGAGTTAGTGTCGATCCACCCTCTAGTTTATTTTTAAAAATTGTTTTGTATGCAGCTCTACCTAAGCCGGTAATTGAGACACCGTAATGCTTATAAAAATCTTTGTCTTCTATAGATAGTGTGGCGTTTATCACGTTATCGGGTATTTCCTGCAAAGTTATAGGTGTGCTTCTTCGATCCGCATATATCTCAAAAAGTAAATTTCCATATCGGTCATAAAGTTTTGTCGATACCGGAAATTCATTTTTGGTGAGCTTGGTAGGTAGAGGAATACCCCAGAAGATCCAAAGGAATGTTCCAATTAAGACGGAGAAAAAAATAACTTTTTTTAATCTAATAACTCTAATTTCTCTTGTGGTTTTGGTTACTGGTTTTTTCTGAGGTTTTCTTTTAAAGGAAAATAATCTTCTAAACAAGGTGGAGAAGATTTTTGGGTGACTGGCTTTTTCTTTTGCAGTTATTTTTATATGACCACTTTTCTTGGATTTTTGTGGAGTGGACATACTTTTGCTGCCGGTTTTTCTTGGAGCAGTAGCTTTCTTAATTATTCTTCTATTCTTTCTTTTGGTGCTTTTAGTATTGGCCATGAGCCTAATTATACAACCATATTACTTTTCGCAAATACACGAAATTTATCAAGTCCACAAACTAAAATTGTATGATGGATAAATTGCGAGGCATAAGGTCTATCGTAGCGAGTGTGTATTACGATGATTGCAAAATAATTAGCACATATTGCTAATTATAAATCGTTAAATTTAGGTAAATTCGGATAGTACTAGAGGTAATCGGATGATCATAGGATGAATTTGTTTTTGATCACTAGCCAATATCGTGTATATTAGGAAGTAATGAGAGAAAAACTCGAACAAGCCGTGTGGTGGGATTACTTAGAAAATGATCTTAAAGAACTTCTTATGCAATCAGTTTTGCTGTGGGAAACCGCGGTGAAATGGCAGGAAAAGCTTGCTACAAAAAAGAAAGGTTTTCATGATTATGCCTTTATAGTATTTCCTGCGGCAAAAGCTTATGAAGGTTTTCTCAAAACCTTGTTTCTTGATATGGGGTTTATTACCAAAAAAGAATATCAGGGAAAACGTATCAGAATAGGAAAAGCGCTTAATCCGACCTTGTATCAGCAAGAAATTAAGAAAAATACACGCTATGTGCGTCTTAGAAAAAAAATTAGCGTTTATGACAAAATAATCGAGTATTGTGGTGGTCCATATCTGGCCGATGTTTTGTGGACAACCTGGAAAGAATGCAGGAACATGCTTTTCCATTGGTATCCGAGCGAGAAAAATGCAATCGATTTTGACGAAGCGGAAAGTAGGGTGATGCAAATAATAAATACTATGAATTTAGCTTTTAAGGAGTGTAAAATAAATTATACGAAATAACTTTACTTGCTTTATGAAAAAGATAAATATGCCCCCCAAAGAAACAGTTATTAAACACTCTACTTTGCTTGTTGCCTATCTTTTGGTTGTGTGGGGTTTTTACCGTTTTTTGGTCAGGCTCCCAGAGGAGATAGAAGAAGTAATTATTAAACCAATTTTGTGGTTAGGTCCTGTAGCTTATTTTGTCAAAAAAGAGAAGTTGGGTGTTGGATCACTTGGTATTACTACTAAAAATTTATTTCCATCACTTTTTTGGGCGATTGGGTTGGGGGCGATTTTTACCCTCGAAGGTGTAGTTATCAACGCAATTAAATATGACACAATAAACTTCAATGCCAACGTGGGACAAACAGCGATGTTGATTGCTTTTGGTATTTCTTTGTTTACAGCGACCTCAGAAGAAATTACGTTTCGAGGTTATTTCTACAATCGCATGGCGTGGGTTCTAAAAAATGATTTTGTTGCAAACTTGTTCACCAGTTTTATTTGGGGTCTAATTCATCTACCGATAAGTATCTTTTGGCTGGAATTGTCTTTTTGGGGATGTGTCGGATATTTCCTTCTCACATTTGTTTTTGGTATGGGAGCGGCTTTTATTTTCTCTCGCACCAGAAATATATTTTCTTCAATACTACTGCACTCAATGTGGAGTTGGCCTATTATCCTGTTTAGGTAAAAATTAGACAAACTTGACATTCATTGAGTAAAAAATTACCATAGTCTTTGCCCATGATTAGAAGGATTGTTCTCATTATACCTTCGTTTGCAATTGCTTTTGCGATTCTCATGATTTCGGTTCTTCGCACAGCTTCGGTTAAGTATGAATTTGCAGGAATTGTTAATGGAAGTACTGATATTAAAGTTCTGGGGGACAACACAACACAAGTCAATTATGACCTGGCATATCCCGGGAAGGTTCTCCCTGATAGTCCATTGTGGCCGGTTAAAGCCGCCCGTGACAAAATATGGCTTGCCACAACAACAAATACCAGTCGTGAAGCAGAATTACTTCTTTTGTTCGCCGATAAAAGGCTTGGTGCAAGCAAAATATTTTTTGAAAATAATGAACCTGAACGTGGTCTGGTAACTTTGCAAAAGGCTGAAGCGTATTTAATGGACGCAAGCAACAAAGAACGGGAAAATAGCAGTAGGGGAATGAACACGTCAGAATTTCTTGGACATATTGCTCTAGCTTCCTTGAAACATAGACAGATTATAGAAGAAGAAATATTACCTCTTGCCCCTGATGATGCTAAGCCGGCGATTGTCCAAACGGTTGATATATCGAAAACGGTGAATTGCACTTCAGTGCAAGCCTTAAGAGACAAAGGTCTCAAATATCCAGAAAACCCGTTTGAAGGGCACTAAAAACCACTTTTGACACTTTTTTGTTAACTTACTTGTATTATCTCTTCTTGATAATCTCATCCGATTTCCGCATTTATAACGCTAGCAATTTTTTTCTGGCCAAGTGTAGCCTTGGTACGAGCTTGACGTGATTGGGTGTGACATATTTAATAATGGTTGACAATATAGATCTAGTGTTAGATCATCTTTCTGACGCTACAGATAGCGATAATAGTTTCACAAGTGAAACATTAATTTTTGGTTTTTTAAACTTGATACGTAGTTTGTTGACATTAAAGAGATAGCTTTGCCAACCCAAACAAACTTAACATAAGTATGAAATGTCAAAAACCGTGATTGTAAGGTTCGAGAAGTTTATTAGTAATAGTATTTTATGAAATGTCCTTTTTGTGCAGAAGAAGAAACCCAAGTCCTTGAGTCAAGGGTGGTTAATGAAGGACACGCAATCAGAAGACGCAGAGAGTGCATAGCATGTTCGAAGCGTTTTACGACATACGAAACGGTAAGAGGTTCGGTCTTGTGGGTGACCAAGAAAAACGGACGACGTGAACCTTTTGATAAGGAAAAAGTAAGACGTGGATTATTAAGGGCTATTGAAAAAAGGCCAATCTCACTTACAACAGTTGATAATCTGGTTGACCAGATTGAACGAGAAATGTTGAGGAAAGAAAAAGAAGAAGTTACATCGGAGATGATCGGGAAGGCGGTGTTAAAGAGATTAAAAAGGATTGATAAAGTTGCCTGGCTCAGATTTGCAAGCGTGTATCTGCAATTTGAGGACTTAGATGATTTCTCAAAAGCTATACAAAAGTAATATGACCGAAGTATTAATACAGCAAACCATTAAGAAAGTAAGCTCCGCCAATGGCCATTCGCGCCTTAGTAAGGCAGCTCTCCAAAACGGCGGCAAATTTTTCCAAGAAGGTGAGAACGCGACAAAATTAGAAGGTATTAGAGAGAAACTGTTTTTAGATAGATATTCTCTAAAAGATAAGGATGGCAATTCACTGGAGAAGTACCCCGAGCAATCTTGGAGGCGTATGTCGTGGGCAATTGCACAAACGGAAAAAGGAGCGAAAAACAAAAGGGTATGGGAAGAGAAGTTTTATAACGCAATGCAGGATTTTAAGTTTGTTCCCGCAGGTAGAATATGGTGCTCCGCTGGTACGGGCACAAAAGCTACGATGATTAATTGTTATGTAATACCATCTCCTGAGGATACCAGAGCCGGGATAATTACTACTTTGTCGCAAATGACCGAGATAAGCGCAAGAGGGGGAGGAGTGGGTTTCAATTTGTCAACTCTTCGACCGCGGGGATCGTATTTGAAAAAGGTAAACGGCACGAGTTCAGGTGCGGTTTCATGGGCAAATCTGTATTCAGTGGCCGCACATGACATTATTCAGCAAGGCGGAACCAGAAGAGGTGCTTTGATGTTGATGTTGTGGGATTGGCATCCTGATATCGAGGAGTTTATCACCGTTAAGAAAAAAGAAGGAAAAATATTGGGAGCAAACTTAAGTGTTTGCATATCCAATGCGTTTATGAAAGCTGTCAAAGAAGATGGGAACTGGGATTTAAAGTTTCCCGATACCGAAAGTGAAAAGTATAGAGAAGTGTGGGATGGAGATTTTGATAAATGGGTTGAGAATGATCTTCCGGTTAAAGTCTACAAAACTATAAAAGCTCGTGATCTCTGGGATCTAATTTGTCAATCCGCATGGGAATCAGCTGAACCCGGAGTGGTTTTTATGGATCGCTATAATGACATGAACAACAGTTGGTACTACGAAAAAAATATTGCAACAAATCCCTGTGGTGAGCAAGGTCTTCCCGCTTGGGGTGTGTGTAATTTGTCTTCTATTAATTTGGCTGCATTTGTCGAAAATAATAAATTTGACTACGACGGTTTTGCGGAAGTAATTAAGGTGGGTGTTCGATTTTTGGATAATGCAATTGATACGGAAAAATACTTCTATGATGAAATTGAGAAAGTGCAGAAAGATGAAAGAAGAATTGGTTTGGGGACGATGGGACTTGCCGATGCACTTATAAAAATGAAAGTGCGTTACGGATCCGAAGAATCACTTGTGATTATTGAAAAAATATTTAAATTGTTGCGCGATGTGTCGTACGAGACCAGTATTGATTTGGCACTGGAAAAAGGATCTTTTCCCAAACTTGATAAAGACAAATATCTTCAGAGTGGATTTATGAAAACCATGCCTGTTTCAATTAGGAACAAAATTAAGAAAAACGGCATCAGAAATGCCTTTTTGGTAACAGAAGCTCCAACCGGAAAGATATCGCTTTTGTCGGGTGTGTCTTCGGGTATCGAACCTGTATTTTCGTTCTCATATAAACAAAAGGATCGCTTGGGTGAAAGAACGATGTATCATCCTATTTATCAAGAATGGCTTGATGAACATCCTGATGAAAAGGATGTTCCGGAGCATTTCGTCGTAGCAGATGACTTAACTCCGGAAGAGCACGTGTCAATACAAGCATTGATACAACACTACACAGACAGTTCGATCAGTAAAACCGTAAACGCCCCCAGTACTCACAGTGTGGAGGATGTTAAGAAATTATACACACTGGCTTTTGACTTAGGTTGTAAAGGCATTTCTTATATGAGAGATGGGTCACGCGAGGGGACGCTTATTCGCGATAACAAAGAATCCAATGAAGAAAAAAGTGTCGATTCGGCTCAAGAAGTAAAAGTAGTCGTTTGGGAGAGACCTGTCAAGATTTCCGGAGCGACCTACAAACTTAAAACTCCGGTTGGTACCGCTTTTATTACCGTAAACCGGGACAATGAAGGTATGCCAATTGAACTTTTTATTAATATAGGAAGAGCGGGGAGTGATGTTCAGGCTATGGCGGAAGCGTTGGGGCGGTTAATATCAAAAACACTTAAAGGCAATAATCATATGACGGTAAAAGATAGAGCTCTGATGGTCGTTGATCAGTTAAGTGGAATCGGCGGTATGCGTCCGGTGGGGTTTGGTAAAAACAGAATAATGTCGCTTCCTGACGCGGTTGCAAAAGCGATACAAATGGATATGAATGTCAGTGACGACAAATTGATTGGGGATACTAGCCCGAATGATGTTTCCGACAATCAATTGTCTCTGACGCAAGCAGAAATCCACCTGGATAAAAGAGCTGATCTTTGTCCCGCATGCGGCAACGCAACGCTTGTAAATGAAATGGGCTGCAAAACATGTCATGGATGCGGATATTCTGAATGCTAATCACTATGAAGCTGGAAAAAAACAAAACTTCCTCTAATCGGTATTTCGAGATTCCGGTATATTCTTATCTTACTCTCGGAGAAAACGGACAAAAACATATATTAACGTCTGAGGAAATAATTAAAACCAAAAGAGGAAGAGGTAAACCAAAAAAAATTGAAATTGAATTTGTCATCAAGAGTGGCGGTAACAAAGAAGCCTTTGATTGGGAGAAGATTGAGAAAAGCGTCATCTTGGCGGGGCGAGATACGAATGAATACACCAGAAGTGATGCTAAAAGAATATTGCAAAGAGTTCACGCTGTTTTGGCTTTGGTTAGAAAAAATACTATTTCGACGATGGATATCCGCACAGTAGTGGAACCGATAATGGCTGATGAAGGATATTTCAAAACCGCACGTTACTATATTTTGATCAAGGAAAGGAAAGACTTAAAAAAGAAAAAGAAATTTGTGATTACGGAACCTGTAATTTCAGAAGTTGGTGCCGAGATTGCCAAAAAAAGATATCTGAGAACCGACGATTCGGGTAAAACCATCGAAACCATAGGGCAGATGTTTTGGCGCGTTGCCAATCACTTGGCAAAAGCTGAAGTTATCTGGGGGACAAACGATGAAGTGGAAACAGTTGCAAGAGATTTTTTTGAAAGAATGATAAATTGGAAATTTGTTTGTTCCGGCAAGGCGATGTTTGAAGCGGGAAATCCTGGTGGTACGGGACAGTTATCGGCATGTTTTGTGTTGCCGATCGAGGATTCGATTGGATCGATTTTCAGAACTTTGGGGGATGCTGCCGTGGTACACAAAAACAACGGAGGCACAGGATTTAACTTCAGTTCAATCAGGCCTCATGGCGATAAAGTCAAAAACGTTCCGGGTGCTGCCAGTGGGCCTGTAGATTTCATAAAAGCATTTTCCGCTGCTCTTTCACAGATATTACAGGGAGCAAAAAGACAGGGGGCAAATATTGCGATATTAAATGCCAATCATCCCGACATTATCGACTTTGTTAATTTGAAAGACGTTGACGGCACAATAAAAAATTTTAATATTTCTGTCGGAGTTACTAATGAATTTATGGATGCGGTTGAGAAAAACAGAGACTGGAAATTAATTAATCCGAGAAATAGAGAAGTGGTTAGAGTAATTAAAGCTAGAGAGCTTTTTGACATGATAACAAAACATGCGTGGATCAGTGGTGATCCTGGACTTGCCTTCCTTGACCGCATGGAAGAAGACAATCCGACACCATCCCTGGGAAAAATTGATGCGACTAATCCGTGTGGCGAAATCCCGCTTTTACCTTACGAATCGTGCAACCTGGCAAGCATTTCTCTCGTGCACCATATAATTAAAGATCAAGCGGGCGACTACCAGATTGACTGGGATGATTTGGAAAAATCAGTGAGGCTGGCTACACGCTTTCTAGATAATATGATAGAAGTCAACGCATACCCGCTTAAAGAGATTGAGGAGATGGTCAAATACGGAAATCGCAGAATCGGACTTGGTGTCATGGGATTTGGACATCTTCTCTATAAATTAAAAATTCCTTACAGAAGTAAGGAGGCGGTGGGAATTGCCGGAAGACTTGCAAAATTTATCCATAAAACTGCCGAGTCTGAAAGTATTCAATTGGCAAAAGTTCGAGGCGTGTTTCCCAATTTTGACATTTCGATTTACACTCAAACTGCTGAGCGGTATAGAAACTGTGCACTGACTATGGTTGCACCTACGGGCACTATTAGTTTGCTGGCAAATACCAGTAGTGGAATTGAACCCGTGTTTTCACTCGTAGCCCTAAGACGAGCTTTCAATGAAGACGACAACGCCAACAGGCCTACGCGCGAATTTATGATTGTTGATCCTATTTTTGAAGAAGCCTTGCTAAACTTAAAGGCGATTACTTTAAAGAGTAAATCGACAGGCAAAAGCTTGTCGAACAAAGACGATATCTTGTCTAGTGTCGCCGAACACGGGTTGGGTGACATTGTAGGTTTGCCGAAATGGTTTTATAGGGTTTTTGTAACAACTCACGATATCGAACCGGAGTGGCATGTTAAAATTC
The DNA here is from genome assembly GCA_016700095.1 of Candidatus Woesebacteria bacterium. Lineage (NCBI taxonomy): Bacteria > Candidatus Woeseibacteriota > Candidatus Woesebacteria bacterium. Next base: position 191,346 of record CP065002.1, read on the forward strand.
AAGCGGAGTGGCAGAAGTGGTTTGATAATTCAATCTCGAAAACAATAAATTTCTCACACAATGCTACAGTAGAGGATGTCAAAAAAGCATATATACTGGCTTGGAAATTGGGTTGCAAGGGAATAACAATCTACCGGGATCAAAGTAAACAAGATCAGGTAATAAATCTGGTAGGAAGTAAATCGGATACACCTCACTCAAGCAAAGCAGACGACAAAAAAGTTGTTCAGTTGTCGCTTGCGGGTAAATTAAGCAAAAACAAATTATCCCACGACATGAAGGTGGATATGGCTAAAGGTATAGCAGATAGTGTGGTGTGTGCCGAATGTGGTGGGGTTGCATCCTTCTTGGATGGTTGTATAACATGTAGAGATTGTGGATGGAGTAAGTGTGTCGTTTAAAAGTACAAAGTGACATGGCGAAGGCTATTGTGATAGCACCCTAACGGGAAAATCCAATTTATTGGACATGACTACACAACGGCTTTAGCCAGGTCACTTTGTACTTTTTCTCATACACTTGCATCAAGTTTTTGAAATACCGATGAAAAAAAATATTGTCGAAAAAATCCACGGAGCAGTGGAAGAATTTAAAGAAGAAAAAATTGTCGCCAGTATTTATTTAGCGGCAAAAAATGTCGGTAGTTCAAAACATGTAAATGCTAAAAGACTCAGTAGAGAAGTAATGGCAAATTTGCAAAAACTCTACCCAAATGGAGAGCCGGTTAAAACCACAGACATAGGAGAGATTGTTGAGAAAGTGTTGATAGAGAGCGGTCACTCAAACACGGCGAAGGAATTCATACGATACAGGGAAAATAAAAAGCATTTAAGAAAAGACAAGGATAGTCTTGGAGTAAAAGATGACATAGGCTTATCTTACAATACACTTTATATTCTAAAAGAAAGATATCTCAAAAGAAATGATAAGGGGAAAATAATCGAAACACCACTTGGGATGATTGAAAGGGTTGCCCGGTTTGTCGCAAATTCCGAAAAGACCAAGGCAAAGAGAGAAAAATGGTATCAAGAATTTCACACAATAATGGCGGATTTTGATTTTCTTCCGGGAACAAGGACACTCACTAATTCAGGTAAAAAAACGCCTCAACTAGCCAACTGTTTTGTTTGGCCGATGTTTGATGATGTTGATAAGATATTTGAAGTACTTCACAAGTCAACCGTGGTGAAAAAACACGGCGGAGGATGTGGCTATAATTTTTCAAGTGTAAGACCGGAAGGCGACAGTGTTGGCGGGATACCGGAACTTGCCGCAGGACCGGTAAAAATGATTGAAATGTTTGATCTCATGACCTCACTATTTAGACAAGAAGGAAAATATGAAAGCGGTAATATGGCAGTACTCAACGCAAATCATGCCGATATATTTAATTTTATTTCCGCCAAACAAAATGACGGATATTTATCCAAAACCAATATCTCTGTAGGTATCACAGATGAATTTATGAAAGCGGCTCTAAGCGGGAAAGATTGGGGTTTAATTAATCCGCGAACCGGCAAAGTAGTTAATACTGTTAAGGCAAGTTCGATTTTGGATTTAATGTCGACAATGGCTTGGCAAACCGGAGACCCGGGGATAATTAATTTATCGGCAATCAATAAAGGAAACGCATTCGGAAATCCTCTTTTGGCAAAACGGGGAGCGATAAGTGCAACCAATCCATGTGGTGAAGAACCGCTGTTCCCATTTGAAAGCTGTAACTTGGGTTATATCAACTTTGTTAAATTCATTAGCGAACGAAAAGGTGTCAAGGAATTCGACTTCAATAGATTAAAGAGAGTCGTAAAAGTTGCAACCAGATTTATGGACAATGTAATAGACGCTTCGTGGTTTCCCGTTAAGGAAGTAACGGACGCGGTTCGCAACCACAGGAGAATCGGTATTGGTGGTGTCGGTTGGGCGGAATGTCTTGCAATCTTAGAAATTCCCTACGATAGCCAGAAAGCATTTGATTTGGCCGAGAAACTTACCAAGACTATGTATGAGAGCGCTTTTGAATCTTCATGTGATATCGCCAAAGAGAAAGGTCCGTTTCCGTTGGTAGTTGATAGTATTTGGGCGAACAAAAAAAGAAAGCCGAGAAATGTTGCCCTGCTTACTTTCCCGCCAAGTAGTGGTAATGCAGTTATTTGCGAAACCAGTTTTGGAGTTGAACCGTACTTTGCGCTCGCTTATGAACAAAATGTGTTAGGTGGCATGCGACTTACAACTGTCGTTCCCTTATTCGTCGAGAAGTTGAAAGAACGAGGGCTTTATTCAGATCAACTTATCCAAAAAATCGTCGACAATCACGGGAGTTGTCAGGGGATTGATGAAGTGCCAAAAGACTTGCAGAAAATATTCAAAGTTGCTCATGACATTAACTGGAGAGACCATGTCAAGATGCAAGCAGCATTTCAGAAATGGACAGACAATGCGATAACAAAAACAATAAATATGCCATCAAGTGCAACTCCGCAAGATATTGAAGACGCATATGTATTAGCATGGAAATTAGGGTGCAAAGGGTTAACCGTTTACCGCGACAGAACAAAATCAGAACAGGTATTTTCGTTTGGAGAAGATAAGGAAAGAAAAGAGGGAATAAAAACATGCCCTACTTGTAAGATAAAGTTAGTGCGTGATAAAAAATGCTATAAATGCAAACAATGTGGATTTAGTACTTGTGAGTTGTAAAATTACTTATTTAACTCCTTTCTTTCTTTTTTTAAGTTTCGCTTTTTTGATTTTTCCGATGTGAATTTTTCCGGATATCTAACCTCTAATTTTCGTATATTTTTGTCCATTATCTTTTCAAAGTCTACTCCAAGTTCATCGCACGCAATCGCTACATACCACAATACATCACCTATTTCTTCAATTAAATTGACCTTATCAAGCGGTAGATTGTAAAACTTGTATTTCTTTAAAGCGTCTGCCAATTCTCCAGATTCTGTTATCATTCCCAGAATAGCGTGTTCAAGTCTCTGATTTCCCTTGGTTAATTTTCTATAATGAACACTTTCTGTCCTGATTGCTTTTTTTATGTAATCTTTTGATTTCATATTTACATATTCTATTCTCGAAGGGATTAATAGACAATTGTTATTATTTTATAAACATGTCTTTAAGAAATTGCCGATTGCTTGTTTTTCATCTTCGATAAAATCCTCTATTTTGATTTCTTTTATATTTACCCACCTTGCTTTTTCAAGAGTAGTTTCTTTCTCTTCTGGAGGATTAATTAGTTTACCTTTAACAAATTTTGCAATCCAAGCTGTTGCTACTATTTGAATATTATCTTCATTTCTTTGGTAAGTCCAAGTATAAGTTTGAAAAATTTTAATTGGTTTTACTGTGACACCGGTTTCTTCTTTTACTTCTCTAATTAATGTTTCTTCCGGAGTTTCACCAAAATCCATCTTTCCACCAGGAAGTCCGTATTTACCTCTTACTTTTTCTCGGGTAAACTTCCCGTCCACATATTTTTGCACCAAGATTTTATTATTGCTTCTATTTAATATTATTGCTTTCTGTGCAATAAACATTGCATTTGACATATCCTAAACATATTAGCATAATCCAGAATTAACTACCCATAACTCTGCACGCGGGTTTATTTGCAATAATAAATATATGCCAATATATACAAAAAAGGGGGATAAGGGGAATACAAGTATTTTTTCCCCCAAAGAAATGAGGGTTTCAAAAGACAGTTTGCGTATCGAAGCAATCGGAACGGTCGATGAATTGAATAGTTTTTTGGGTGTAGCAATTTCTTGTTGCGAAAATAAAAAGCATGTTCAATTGATTAAACTGATACAAAGTAATTTACTGACGGTGGGATCGTGTCTTGCTGGGAGCAGTTTAAAAATATCGAAAAGAGAAACAACAAAACTTGAAAGACAAATGGATATTTGGGAGAGTGAAATGCCTAAATTAACAAATTTCATTTTGCCGGGAGGAACAAAAGCAGCGTCAAGTTTGCAATATTGTAGGTCTCTTACAAGAAGAGCCGAGAGAAAAGTGGTTGCTTACTCAAAAGTTGGAAAAGTGTCACCACAAGTGATGATGTACATAAATCGCCTGTCTGACTTTTTCTTTATGTTTGCAAGATATGTTAACTTTCAAAACGCAGTCGAGGATGAAGTTTGGAAGAAATGAAAATTGGATTAGTTGATAGAGATACTACCTATGAAATCTTGATAACTGCTTTCCGTAAAGGTGATGTACTTTCCAAGTGAGACATTTTAAGTAAAACGAGACTTACAGATTCAAACACTACAATACTCAATGGGACAAAAGTAAGTGTACTAATTAACTGATTTTTCAAAAAGGGAATTGCATTAATGTAACACCTTACCAAACCATTTAAATCATTTGAATACATTCCAAAACTATCTAGTGACCAGACACCAAAGTTAGTCCAGATAAAGAAAAATAGATTTGCAGTAATGCCAGCTAGAGTCGTGAGAAAATACTTGTTAACTTTAACTTTCGCTTTAATTTTACTAAATACACTTGATGCGAAAACGGCAGGAATCAAAAACCCAGTCCATGTAAAAAGATAGATATTGGTGTTTCCAATAATAAGGTCGGAAATTAGAAGTGCAAGAAAAGTGAAAATTAGAGATGCTTTGTTACCTAGATAAAAACTTGAAAGAATAAGAACTGCAGTTATTAATTCCACATTTGGTCCTAAATCAAAAATGACTCGTTCCAGAACTGCAAAAATTGCCAAGAGACTGACAATCAAATATTTTTTTGAAAATTTTAAATTGTTCATTGTTATTTATTACATGAGCTTCGGTGAATAAAATCAAAGATTATAAATCAAAAATCAAAGTTTAAAATTCAGGTTTAACATATTTCCATTCCACCGTGTCACCTGCATTAAAGATCTTTTGGTCGGCAGCTACATCACCCGATGCACCATTCACAAAATATATCCAAGATTTATCTGGGGTGTTTTGGAGATCGCCGATTTTTTCGACAAGTGTTCCAAAGTCATATTCTTTTACACCAAGTTCAATATTTTCTTTTGCCACAACAGTTCTTAGTAAGTTAAACACACTGTCGCTTTTATCGGCTTCAGTTTCAAATTTCTTAACATCTTTTTCCGAGAAACTTATTATTAAAGTAACCTTGATTTTTTGAGGTCTGACATACGGATCTCTTGTCATATTGGAATATCCGTTAGACCGGTTATCCCAGAATCCTTTTTTACCGGTGTAAGCACTAAAGATGACAAGTACTACAATGAAGAATAATATGTAAACTTTTCTACTCATTTTTAATCCTGTTTCGGGACAAGTTCACCTAGTGTGAAAGTTGTTAGTTTTCCGACTTTCCTTTGACAAAATAAGGATCACGGTTGCGACACAGTGCTGGACTATTTGTAAACTTACAAAGTCACCAGACTTCCTTCAACACAACTACTAGCATTATGTATAGATTAAAACGATTATTCAACCGTCAACTTATGCTTAAATGGAAAATTACCGACAATGCCCAAATCACTTAGCATTGAAATTTCTTAGCAATATATTTAAGTTTTTAACTTATTAATGAAGCGTACCTTGTTGAAAAAATAGGTTACCTAGTTAGTCAAAATCGGACTTGAAATGAAACAACATCTTTACTATCTCAACCGAATTTACGCTATACTTAAACCATGTCAATGCCAGAAATTGATAACAAACCGACTGGATTTACGGGTCCGATAGAAATTAAAGAAATTCCACAGGATGCCGAAGTTTCTGCGGGCATGGAAGCAGGGGGAGTACAAGCAGTTCCTTCACAATTTGCAACTGCTGTTCAGGACGATTCGGGAAATCAATTGATTAGTTCTCCTGCAATAAGTAAAGTTACATTAGAGATACCCGCAACCCGTGAACAATTAGAATTAATAGCGAGTCAGACGTCGGATGAATCAAAAAAGGGATTTGCAATATTCTGGATTAGACTGATCAAAAAAGCATTACGATTTGGATGGAATACTGTCGTTAAGGGAGGAAATTAAAGATGGATGTCCTACTAACATTGTTTTTCTTCATTGTGTTTCTTTTACTTTTTGTTGGTGGTGGTGTCGGAGGATTTTTTTATTATCTAAATCAAATCAAAAGGACTAAGCGCGAAGAGATGTCAATTGATTCGGTGCTTCTTCAGATTGCAGTTCCCAAAAACAATGAAATTAAAATTGACGCAATGGAACAGTTCTTTGCCGCACTTACTTCGATCAAAGAAAAAACATCTTGGCACAGTACAAAAGTATCTCCGACCATCTCATTTGAGATAGTCGGACGATCAGAAGATATTAAATTTTATGTTTGGACTAATACAAAATATCGTGATCTGGTTGAAAAAAATATTCACGGTGCGTATTCCGACGCACAGATATTAGAAGTGCAGGAGTACAATATTTTTACGGAAAATGGGAAAGTGGCACATAAAGAAATTCAACTCAAGAAAGAAAATTACTATCCGATAAAATCATTTAAAGAATTGCCAACCGATCCGCTTGCTTCCCTTACAAGTGCCTTGGCGAAAATGGGAAAAACCGAAGCTGCTGCGGTACAAGTATTAATATCTCCCGCATCGTCTGATTGGCAAAAATCGGGGTCTTCTTATATTTCCTCAACACGAAAACAGGAGTCAGACCCGGAGAAGGCCAAACACTCGGTTTCATCGAAGGAACTTGAGGCGGTAGAAAACAAAATAAGTAAACCCGGTTTTGCAGTGACAGTACGAATTGTTGTGGTGTCGACTGACGAAGAAACTGCCAAAGCACACCTTGCCAACCTTGATAGCTGTTTTGCACAATATAGTTCCGATCTAAATAGCTTTACCAGCAAAGAAGTTCACAACAAGGGCGGTTTTGTTGAAAGCTTTTTGTATCGTTATCAACCACTATGGAACTTCGGAGGTAATAGATTGAGTATTTTAAATACCGAAGAATTGGCAACTTTATTTCATTTTCCCAACAAACAAATTACAACTCCACACATCCACTGGTTGTATTCAAAAACCGCTCCCGCGCCGGCACAGATTCCTTCAGAGGGATTGTATTTGGGAGTGAGTTTGTATCGGGGAACACAGAAGTCGGTTTATATTTCCAATTTCGACAGGCAACGACACATGTATATTGTTGGAAAAACCGGTACGGGAAAGTCTGAGTTTTTAAAAGATCTCATAATGCAGGATATTATGGACGGGAAAGGTTTGTGTTTTATGGATCCACATGGAGATGCTGTTCAGGATTTGTTGCAAATGATTCCTCCCGAGCGCGCGGAAGACGTTATTTATTTTAGACCTTCTGACACTGCCAGGCCGATGGGGCTAAATTTACTGGAAGCGAAAACGGAAGATCAAAAACACTTCGTATCAACTGCCGTTATAAATATGATGTATAAATTATTTGACCCTCACAAAACCGGTATTGTGGGACCCAGATTTGAACATGCAGTAAGAAATGCAATGCTTACGGCAATGAGTGAGCCGGGCAGTACGTTTATCGAGGTTATGAGAATTTTGACTGATGCCAAATACGTGCAAGAAATATTACCAAAAGTGACCGACCCAATTGTCAGACGGTATTGGACTGATCAAATAGCGCAAACTTCGGACTTTCATAAATCGGAAGTGCTTGATTACATAACCTCAAAGTTTGGACGATTTGTGACGAATAGAATGATTAGGAATATTATTGGACAAAGTGAGAGTTCGTTTAATTTCCGTGAGGTAATGGATTCGGGAAAATTGCTATTTATTAATCTTTCCAAAGGTGAACTGGGTGAAGAGAATTCAAGTTTCTTGGGACTAGTGCTAGTTCCGCGACTACTTATGGCCGCTATGAGCAGATCGGATATTCCGCAGGACGAACGCAAAGATTTTTATCTATATGTTGACGAGTTTCAGAATTTTGCCACGCCTGATTTTGCGCAGATCTTGTCGGAAGCAAGAAAATACAAATTGAATTTAACCGTTGCAAATCAGTTTATCGGACAAATTGACGAAGAAGTAAAAAATGCTATTTTCGGAAATGTCGGAACGATAATTTCGTATCGGGTTGGAGTTACGGATGCCAGTTATTTGGCTCATGAGTTTTCTCCGGTTTTCAGTGAAGATGACTTATTGAACATAGAACGATTCCATGTCTATGTAAAAACAATCGTACACAATGAGCCCGTACCTCCTTTTTCAATGAGTATTTTCAAAGACATGGAAAAACAAAAACGGATGATGAATCCTAGGGTAGCAGAAATTATTACCGAGATGAGTAGACTAAAATTTGGTCGTGACGAAGAACTGGTGGAAGCAAACATTGCACGTCGGGCAAAACTATAAAACACTTCAATTAATCAAACACCCTCTTTTTGCATATTTGCTGGGTTAAAATAAAACATCACTTAGTTAACGATACATAGTCTTTGTGATATTTACTTTGATAATTAAGTTAGCCCTATTCGTTAAATTTTGAAAGATGAGGTTAACATCCAACATTTTTGTTGTTTTTATCATAGGTTAAATTTGACAAAGTAGAGTAAACTATTACTTGAATATGGCAGACATTGGCATTATTGGCTGGGGTGTAGTTGGGCAAGCTGCCGGTAATGGTTTTGCAACAAAAAAGGGAAATCGAATCTATTGGTTTGATGAATACAAAAAATCTCCATATACATTAGGTCAAGTTGTAGAAAAAAGTGAGTTTATTTTTGTTTGCGTTCCGACCCCTGTATATGACGATGAGAGTGGAATTGATCTTTCCGTTGTTAATAGTGTTGTTAAAAACATAGCAGAATATGCCAAGGGCACAAATAAAATTGTAATTATAAAGTCAACTGTAATTCCCGGTACAACAGCCGGATTTTCTAGAAAATATAAAGATGTGGAGTTTGCGATGAACCCTGAATTCTTGACGGAAATAAATGCGCCATGGGATTTTTTGAACCCTTCCAGAGTTGTAATCGGATCGTTAAATGAAGATAGCGCTAATAAAGTGGCAATACTACATAGAGATCTTTATGGCTATGACATCCCGATATTTATAACCGATCCAACCACAGCAGAACTCGCTAAATACATGGCAAATACTTTTATGGCGACAAAAGTAATATTTGCAAATGAAATGGCGGAATTGGCAGAGAAATTGGGAGTTAATTATAACAGTGTCAAGGAAATGGTGACCGCCGACCCTAGGATTACAAAAAGTTTCTTTGGAGTAAGCCCATTTGGTGGTTTCGGAGGAAAATGTTTTCCCAAAGATACAATGGCATTACTTTCTCTTGCAAAGAAATTAAAGGTTGATTTATCGGTTCTAGATGCGGCGTGGAAAAAGAATTTAAAAATAAGAAAATTTAGGGATTGGGAAGTCATCAAAGGTGCCGTTAGTAAAATCAAATAAATATAGTAAGCTTCAATTTCTTCTAGTATAATTGCCTAAGGTTCGTATCAAATTGTCAAGTCAGCTCGCGATTAAAATAAATTAGGCCCAGTAACTCAGCGGTCAGAGTGCCATTCTTATAAAATGGAAGTCGATGGTTCGATCCCATCCTGGGCCACAGTAAGCAAATTAGACCCTGAGCCATTCTTGTGACAAAGCGAAGCTTTGACGTGTCGAGTTTTGCTCGCCATAAAATGGAAGTCGATGGAGAGTTTGACACATTGGTGTAGTGATCCCATCCTGGGCCACCAGATTGAATATGGCTTAATAATGGTTAACTATGCGTACGTAAAATTTGGACAAAAAAATTATGGATGAAAATACAGCTAAAGAAATCGAAAGGAAGTTTTATCGTAACAAAAAGTCTGTAACACCTGACGATATATTTTTGCTTGCAAAATATTATGCAGATCTTCATGAAAGCAATAAAGATAAACCACAGGAAAAGAAAAGAAAAAAACCGTCTCCACTTATGCATGGTATTTATCTTTTGACCCAGGCTTACAAAAGAGGGGCAAGAAGCCGTGATCAACTTCTATATTATAAAAAACTACTTTCAAAGCACTCATATCACTTATCTCACAACATGCTTCTTGTAAAAATTATTGCCGAATTAAATAGTCTTGACGGTTTAGATATAAAAGTAATTAATAAAGTCACAGGAGATGAATTTGTCGAAGGGGGAACGCTATTTCTGGGAGACGAAAAATACGTAGGGGAATTAACAGAAGAAATTACAAAAGAAAGTGATTATACAACCTTTAATAAAATCACAAACGATTATTTTCATCAAGGCAAGTGTGCGACATTTGGTACAGGAGGTGATGGAAATATCGGCCTACAAATTCGCTTAGTGGATGGCAGTGCTCCGACTCTTAGTGAAAAAGAATATTTGTATTGCTCAGGAAGTTCGCAGGAGTTTTTATTATCCGTTACATCTGGCGTGGTAAAATTCTGCGAATTTTCCGATGGAATCAAGATGAAAGTACCACCCGGAATTTACACATGTATAATCTTTATGTTTGAAGTACCTGATAAATTTTTTGGCTATTATGCAGTCCTTGTAAAAAGTGAAAGTAAGAAAGTTGAGAATATAGGTGATATAGGTTCTCTTGAACCTGGTTTATGACACAACGGAAACATTTTAGCAATCTACCTTCTTTTTCGACCATCAACAAGATATTGATGATGGAGAAGAAATATCCTGTTCCAAAAAGCAAAAAAAATATTACTTACCCGGAATTTACCTTGTTCGAAAATTGGTTAACAATAATTGGCGTCAGTACTTCTTTTTTGAGTCTAACTTCATGGAAAAAAATGTATGAAGTAGGAAGTGAGCTTGTAAGCGAAATAGTTGACAAAACCTTGCATCAGTTAAATCGTGATGGCGATTTGGTTAACACGCTAACAAATATTGAAAACTATTTAGGAAAAGAAGATAAACTTGAAAAAACTGACGTAATTATTGTTTTTGGAAGCAAAGACTTGGGGAAGGTAGACAAGGCATTTAGGCTATGGGAAAAGGGTTACTTTCAATATTTTTGTATGTCAGGCCGAAGTCGTATGGATGCGCCTTCCCAAAAACCTGAATGTGAAATTTTCAGGGAAAAAGCAATTGAACTTGGAGTGCCGGAAGACCTAATTCTGACAGAGGATACTTCGGTTACACTTGCCAGTAATGTCAGGCATAGTCTTCTTTTATTCAAAGAAAAGAATATGAATTTTAAGTCAATAATGACGATGGTTGCCTGGTTTGGACAAAGAAGAGCCTGGTGCCATTTAATGAAGTACACAGAAGATATTAAAATTGTTCGTGTCAACTCGGACATACCTTCTGATCGTCCGCTCGCAAAAGGAAATTGGTACAAAAATGAAACTGGAATTAAAGTTATTGCGGGTGAGTTTTTGAAGATGAAAATGGCATCAATGATTGATACCACCTAGATAATCAAACCACAGTTTTAACTAATTGCATTGTGATAATTTTTGATTGATAATTCATTTAGTATGCAAATGTCTGCAAGTGCTACCAGAGAAAAATTCCCCTTAAGTTATAAAAAGGTTTACAAAAAAACCTTGTCAAATATCCTTGGTTGGGTGATATTTACTCTGATTCTATGGGGTACTTTGGTGGCCATATTGGGATCATCGGGTAATATTGAAAATTGGATCATGACTTTCAGTTTAGTAATTTTTACCTTTTTACTATTAATTGTCCTAATAAGTTTTCTTTATCAGCGTTGGTATTATTACTTTTATTTTTATGACTTGGCAGATGATTATATTCAAATTAAAAAAGGACCGATAACCCCTCGCGAAATTACATTGCCTTATGAAAGAATCCAAGATGTTTATGTGGATCAGGATATTCTTGACAGGATTTTTGGCATATATGATATTCATGTGTCTAGTGCAACCATATCTTCAGGCGTAGAAGCTCATATTGACGGAGTAGAGAAACAATCGGCAGAAGGGCTAAGAGCTACCTTGCTTGAGACAGTAAAGCAGAGGATAAGTAAAAATAGAGCTACACCTCTGGCGACAAACCTCAAAGCTGCATAAATACGATGAATAATATTGTTACCGAAAAAGATTACCCGGTTCGTGTCAAGTGGATTTTCAAGTCGGCAATTAGAGCTTCTATTAGTTTGGTTTTTTTGGGACCATTTATGTATTTTTCTTATTACGGACAAAGCTTAAACACTGAATATGTAATTTATATTATGTTGATTGTTGGTATGGTAGTCGCGCAATTATTTATTGCAATTCTGAAAAGAGCTACATTCCATTATTTATTAGACGAAAATTATTTTACCCTGCACCAGGGAATATTATCAAAACAACAAAGACATGTTCCTTACGGTGTGATTCAGAATGTAATTATAAAACAGGATTTACTTGACCGGATTTTGGGCCTGGCATTGTTATCGGTTGAAAACGCATCTTCCGGTGCCGGTGCGATGCAAATACCGCAACAAAAAAAATTTTTTGGTATATTTACAGACTCCAGACAGCAAGAGAAAGTTGAAACTGTTGGATATTCGGGAAACAAAATTAGTATACCCGGATTAATGAAATCGGACGCCGAAATGTTAAAAGAATTAATTTTACAGAAAATGAAAAACAATTCGATTGAAGACAGTCAATCGGGATTATAGAATTATCAATTTAAATCAAATGTATTTTGTAACAGGCAACAAGGGTAAGTTTGAAGAAGCGAAAGCTATATTGGGGAAGTATGATTTGGAACAAAAAGATATTGACCTTCCCGAGATCCAGAGTCTTGATCCCAAAGAAATAATTAAAGCCAAATTGGAAGCTGCTTACAACGTAACAAGTGGAGAATTAATCGTCGATGATGTAGCTTTTTACCTTGAGTGTTTAAATGGTCTACCCGGCCCATTAATCAAATGGTTTTTGAAAACGATTGGCAATGAGGGCTTGGTGAAAATTGCCAAAAATAATAATAATTTGCAAGTGAGAGTACTTGTTACAATCGGCTATGCAAAAAGTAAAGAGGAAATAATCTATTTTGAAGACACCATTGAGGGAAAGGTCGTGGATGAAAGGGGAGAGAATGGTTTTGGTTTTGACAAAATCTTTGAAATTCCAACTTTAGGAAAAACCCTCGCCGAACTTACGATTGAAGAAAAAAATAAAATTTATCCAAGGGGAATCGCGCTCATGAAATTAAAAAAGTATTTAGACAAAAACAATCTACCTTGATTAGTAATACTCCGAATAAACAAATAAATATACAATTTTATTAGAACAACGATTCCGTCATATTGAAGGAGCGTCACTTGGAGGTATTATTGTATCCCTGTAAGTTGTAAGTTCCGAATCAGGTTGTGCACCAAGACCGTCAAGTAAACTATTCAATTCACCAGCTGTCATGTTTTGCCTTTGTTCACTGGTTTCGTCCGTTACGCTAATGACGTAGTACGGGTTAGTCGTATTCGATGGATCTGTAATAGTCGAATAAACGATCATCGTATCACCTACTACATTACTTACCAATTTAATTTTACTGCCTTCCAATTCTGTAAGAAAAGCTGAATTACTGAATTGGCTTTGTGACAATTCCTGCAAGTTTGAAGGATATCGATTATTATCGGCATGATAAATACTGGCAAACAATGTAACCGATTGAACCCTGGCTTGAGCTTCGGAGAATTCAGCCGACATTAATGGATTTATGCCCGAAGAACCACCGAGTAAGTTAGTAATCCTTGCTATAAATTCTTCCGCTGTGATTGCGTTTTCGGGAGTATCAATGGTGAATTTTTCACCAAATCTTGACATTTCTACGGTTGCTAATAGTTCAATTTCTGACCCCGTATCACTGTCTTTGTAAAAGTCATCCAAGATTGTAGATGAAGCCGTACTGTCGACTGGAGATTTGTAAGTTAGCTGTACTTCACCTTTTTTCATATAGTATGATTTTGTGTCGATCCAAAAAGTTACCGATAATTTTTTAATCATCTCAGATGGTTTGGGAGGAACATATGCATATATGGCTTCCGGTTTTTCACTTTCGCTTTCAAGCTCTCTTGATATGTCATCAAGTATGTTTCCTGGAATGTCAAATACAATTTTATGTGTATTTGATCCTTCAATTTGTTCGTTTGACATTTTCGCAAGAGGAAGGATTTTATCGGTTAGTAATTTTTCAATCGTTTTTGAATATTTGGAATCAAAATAGGTATTTTTGTTTTCGTTTTGGCTATCCAAACTTTTTCTCGCTTGTGTTTCAGATGAGGTATCGTATTTTACCCAGGTATTTAGTAGGGTTGAAAAATCCGGAGCGTTGACACCCATGCCGAGCATTGCGGTTAGAGCAAGCGGAAAGGTGTTTACTTTGAAGTAAAACGACTTGTCAAGTGACTTAATGTCCATATCAAATTGGTTCATAATTTTAATGTTAAGGTCGGCTGTTGGATTCTTCTCGTCTGTTAAATCGATCGGTCCCGTGACCGACATGTCATATGAAGATATTCCAAGAAAGTCGGGAATGTTTTTCATAGCATCTGAATCAATTGCGACAGATGCATTTAGATATGCACTTGATACCGATTCGTGTGCTTTTATCGATGACATTAGTACCCACTCAGGAGTTTTGGGCATGAAAGGAAGTTTGAATACAATATTTTGTATAGTTTTTTGAATATTTTTGTCAGACAGTGGAATTTTGCCATAAGCAACCATGACACCTGATCCGAGAAGCAAGCAAACGCTTAAAATAATTACAAGCACGATAAATGCAAATAATCTAACTTTTGATCCACGTTTCTTTATCGGTTCCTCTGTCATTTGGGTAGTTGTTGTTACCATGGGCTCAGTTATAGATGGTTCTGTGGCAAATTGGCTCACGTCAGTCATCGGTGATTCGGGGACAGGGTAGTTATCAATAATGTTACCTTGAGGATTTGCCGGCATATCTTGAGCTAATTCCATATTGGGTAAATTCATTTCAGTGGGGGCTGTGGTTTGATCTGTGGATTGCGATATATCCGGATCGGCTTGAGGTAAGTTATTTGGATTCCATTCGGGAGTTTTATCGAGCGTTGGTTTGGTGTCATCCATGAAATAATTGTACAAGTATTTCACTCAATAAACTATACGTGAACACAAACGTTGGTTGTGAGGTATTGGACACAACGCTTGGTGATGCCTTTATTTATTAAGCTTTCACAATCATTACTGGTTTAATTTGTGCCTTTTGTTCTTGTGGAAGATTTAGTCCGGCTCGGTACTTTGCGCTCGTGTGGCAAATGGGTTATCGACTGATACTGTAGTAACAAAGTTTAAACTAAGTTCACCTTGACTCGAACTTGAGGAAGATTTACATGTTTTAGTGTCACAATCGTTCTGGTCTTGTTGTGGAAAACTAAGAAGTTGGTAACACTAGCGAGTAAAAAAATCTAAAGCTCTTCTAGCACTTGTTTTTTGCCGGGTTCTTTTACACCAGCAAGTTCCAGATAGCGCTCTGTAGTCGAAAGTCTTTTGTGTCCGACAACTTGAGATAAGAGGATGAGGTCCACTCCCGCTTTCAGATTTTCGACGATAAATGTTGTTCTTAGATCATTGACGGAATAATCGGAAATTTCAGCCTTTTGAAGGTATCGGTCTATTGCCGCTCTGATATTTCTAACTGCCAGTGGTTTACCGTTTTTACTGACAAACAAATATTGGGATTCGGTTTTGGGTCTAATAAGATTGTATTTATCGAGTGCGTCTTTTGCAGGTTTATTTAAAGTAATAATTCTCTGTGGCTGAGTGGCGTAACTTTCGATTGTAAGCTCTTGGCCGTTAAGATTTTTTTGTTTGAGGTTGGCTACTTCTGAGATGCGCATTCCGGTTTGTAAAATGAGTTCAACAATGGCAGTAATCCTAGCATCGTCTCTCACTACATCGCGTAAGGCTCTGTATTCAAGCGGCGATAAAAACTTGGGTACCGAGGGAGCTATTTTGGGATGAGAAACATTGTCCGAAGGATCAAAAGTGGCATGTTTTTCAAGAATCATCCACCTAAAAAATGTTTTTACGGCGTTAAGCTTTCTGGAAACTGACTTTGGGGTGTATTTTTCGTTTGACAAACTATCTCTAAAACCTTCGATATCCTCGGTTTTTACTTGTTCGGGGGTTGCCTTTACTTTATTAGTAAGGTAAACCAACAACTGCTCAAGGTCCGCTCGGTATGCAAGGATTGTTGATGGCGATCGACCTTTTTCTTCGAGATGTTGTATAAAAGTGGGGAGTAAACTTTTTATAGATTGTTGTGTCATAATAGACTGATTAAATTCGTAATTTAGTTTGTGTATCTTAAGTAAATAATTAACGCTTTTAACAGCTATTTCATAAGCGTATATGGTATGATAACACACCTATTTTACATTGGTCAACATATTATAAGACATATTTTGATATATATAATATGATGTTTGTATATGTCTATAAGACTACATGTCGTTATTTAAACATCTGGTGGAGCGGTTCGGACTAATGATTGTCGGTTTTGTGTAGGTATTGGTAAGGTCGCAAAATGAGGCTAAAAAAAGGATGTATATGTAAAACCTTGCGGATGGATAGTAAATATAATTTTTGTAAAAGTAGTTAATGAAAGTGCGAGGGTTATGGATATTACACGCTTATTAAACCCAATTTATAAAAAACTAAAGGATTATGTAAAAATCGTATTTATTGTGGTATTTTTGCTGTTTATTCTGTCTTTGACTCGGAGTGTCTTAACAACAAAGAAAGCCGGAGAAAAAATAATCGAGACCCAAAAAGAGGTTAATGAATTAGAAATTCAAAAACGAGAATTGGAGCGTAAGGTGATTGCGGCAGAAAGCGAATTTTACGTAGAGCAACAGTTGAGAAATAATTTAGGTCTAGCCAAAGAAGGCGAGGCGGTAATGGTACTGCCGGAAGACGATGTGTTGCGTAAACTTGCCCCAAAGCTTCATCGGGAGAAGGATGAGCTTCCAGATCCGACATGGAAAAAGTGGCTGAAACTGTTTATATAGAATGAAAGAGACTTGTTCCAAAATGTTTGTCGCAATACACCACAATAAGTGGAGGGGATTGTCACATTCTCCGACGACCAAGCGAAGCTTCAAGACCTGATTGGTTAAGCAGATTTTATCTAAAGTAAACGATGTGCCAGCGGGAGGAATTGCTACACATGGTGTCACATTCTCCGACGACCAAGCGAAGCTTCAAGTTTTCTTTGATTAAGTAGATTATATATTGAGGAAACGATGTGCCAGCGGGAGGAATTGAACCTCCGACCGACGGTTTATGAATCCGTTGCTCTACCCCTGAGCTACGCTGGCATTTATCTAATCTGGCAAACCCTATTCTACAATAGCCTTGTAGCAATCTCAATTAACGGTTATAATGAGCTTTCAATTACGTGCGGGGTAGTGTACGGCTGCACGCGAGGCTCATAATCTCGCAGACTAGGTTCAACTCCTAGCCCCGCAACACAGTGTAAGTTCAAGCTCTGCTTTATCCTGTAATATGTCGGAAATAAGTTTGCCGCTTCATCTTGATTAATACTTGATTCATCCTCTCCAATTCTGTAATTAAGAACTGGAGTAAGTGTTGATGATTTGACTAATGGATGGTTAATTTGTAAAATACTTTCATTAACAAATGCAATGAGGATTTCGGTTGGGATTTCCTCGAAAGCAGATCAGGCTATCTTGAGCTACGTTGAAAGAATGTCTGGTACAGAGGCGAAACTGTAAAGCATGCAACAAGTGTCGCGAAAGTGGAGCTTGTACAATAAGGTTTATCCATTTGTATAACTCATCTATCGGATGAGTTTTTTATTGGATCGACGAAGCAAGGTGGCACCGCCACAATAGCTTTTAGCTGTCTGCTATTAGCGATTAGATGGCCCTTGTAAGAATAATAGTCCATCGGACTATTGTTTTTGCAAGGGCTTTTTTATTGGTTAACAAATATAAATTATGAAAGATAGACAGCAATACTTAAAGGAAGGAACCCCTGACTCACAAAATGGGCAGGGGTTACTTTGGCGTAGACAAGAATAATGTGCAAGCAATTCTTGCAGATTTAGAAAAAATTAATGGAGTAAGTATGCCAGAGGGAAAGAAGCAGCAACGGTTGCTTGGTAGGCATTTAATGAATGTCACACATGACGAACCCCTTAAAATATACGTAGGAAGTTGCCCTGATTATTCACACGATGGTGGAAAATATACGCATGAGGGTATTGGTGAAGGTGTTCCACTATTGACGAAAATGCATTTAACATACGAAGTGAGTATGCTGGAAGCATTACGTGATCATGATATCCCGTTTACTTATACAATTATGGTTGCTGATGTTGAAGCAGAGGATACAGTTTTTTGCGAAAGATTCACAAATGGAAATCAGGATGAATTTGTCAAAAGGTGTCATCAGTCGGTTGAGGAAACAAAATCACTACTTCAGTTAGATGCCGCCCTTTCTAATGTTTCTCGAAATATCAATGCAAGTAGTTTTTTTCAAGAATTTGGAAAAGAAAGATTCTTGGAATATCAAGGAAAGTATATGGATGTTTTGACTAACTTATATGGGTCAGAACCAGATTTTATTGCAAAGGTTGATGATGATGTCATTGCAAGAAGGAAATTGTACGGAAAAATGTACGGCCATTTATTAAAAGATATGGATAGTGATCAGAAGGCAGAATTTTTAGCGGTTAGAACAATGCGCACAATGGCGCAATATTTGACGCTGGGTAGACTTATTGGTGAAGAAGCTAAATATCCGGTAATTATAAATCATCCAACAAGAAATATTTCAATGTATAACCAGAGAAATAAATATAGATTAAATGGTGATATTGTTGGGCAACAATTACCCATACCGATTTTAAAGATGGAAAGGGAGGTTTATTAATGAAAAATATATTTGTTAGGAAAATATTTCCATATGACCCGACTGTGAATGGCAAGTACTCGAGATATGAAGGTTATTGCAAAATAACTTTAAGAGAGGAGGATCCGGGCATAATATTTGAGAACGAACTTAAAACCCCAGAAAATATAAGCATCATTTTCTGTTCGGAACTAAAAAGAGCGATAGAATCAGCTAACGCATATTATGGTAATAATTTGGAAATCGAAAGATTATCAGAGTTAAATGAAATACTTTTCGAGTTACCACTGCTAGTTGGACGTCGCGATTTTGAAAAGTACGGTAGCATCATAGTAAGAGAAAGGTTTTTCAAACTGCTTATAGAGGATAGATTAAATGAGAAGCAAGCGGATATTAAAAGTCGGATAATAAATACTATTGATAAATTAAATAAATTACCTGAGGGCAATTATCTTTTAATTAGTCACAGCTTTTACATGAAGTTGTTTGAATTATATTTGAAATATGGCAACTTTAATTTTTTTCAAAATAATGATTTTGAAAATATAATTAATTTTGAAAATAAATTATATGAATTTGGTGAGGGTTTTGATTTCAGATTATGATAAAGTATAGCCATGAATAAAAAACGGGTATTAGCGGGAATGAGAGCTTCAGGAAAACTCCACTTGGGGAATTATTATGGTGGAGCAAAGGGAATGGTGGCACTACAAGAAGACGAAAATCACGAAACTCTTTATATGGTCGCAAATCTTCATGGAATTACAACCCCATTTAAATCCAGAGAGTTAAAAGAAAGTACAAAAAGCGTAATTTTAGATTATCTTTCTGTTGGACTTGATCCGGAAAAATCTACAATTTTTATTCAAAGTGATTTGGCCGATCTCCATACCCAACTTGCTTTTTATTTGTCGTCCTTTGTAACTATTGCTCGTATGCAACACTTACCGACTTTCAAAGAAAAAGTTAAACAATATCCGGAGAGTGCAACAATGGCCCTTCTCAATTATCCAGTTCTTATGGCTGCAGATATTTTAATTTATAAAGCATGTGAGGTTCCAGTTGGAGTTGACCAAGAACCGCACTTGGAAGTAGCTCGGGAAATTGCTCGTAAAATGAACGATCAATACGGAATGGACTTTCCAGAGCCGAAAAGATTTACCATTAAAGGTGGAGAATATATACCAAGTCTTATTGGGTTAGGGAAGATGAGCAAATCTGTTGAAGGAAGCTATATCGCACTAACCGATGATCTTTCTACAATCAAGAAAAGATTGGCAGGAATTCCAACAGATTCAGGAAAAGGAGAAATAAAGATGGAAGGTGAGATTAAAAAATATATAAGTGAAGCGGGAAATGAATCAATCGGTGTTTCCTCGTTGATGAAATATGTTGAACTTTTCGAAAGCGAAAAATGCCGAGCAGAATACGAAACTCAATATCAATTATCCGGTATTCGTTATGGGGATATGAAAAATAAATTAGCTGATGCAATTTATAAAGAAATACTCCCAGTTCAAGAAAAACGCAAAGAGTTGGAATCAAAACCAAGATTTATAGAGGAAGTGACTAGAGAAGGAGCCAAAAACGCTCGAGCAATTGCTGAAACAACAATAAAAGAAGTAAAAGAAAAAATGGGACTTTAGAAAGCGCAAGCTAGAGATTGTTAGTTTTTGTTTTTAAATAATATGGACATAACCTACGAAGATTTCCAGAAACTCGATATAAGAATAGCAACTATACTGCAAGTTGAGGAGATTGACGGTGCGGATAAATTGCTGAAGCTCACACTAGACGCAGGAGATCTTGGGGAAAGAACTATCGCGGCAGGAATTAAAGCATGGTATAAACCGGAGGATTTGGTGGGTAAGCAAATTGTGTATCTTGCAAATCTTGAGCCAAGAATGTTGAAGGGTGTTGAGAGTCAGGGTATGCTTCTTGCTGCAGGTGGCGATGAGGCTGTAGTCATTCGACCCATCAAGGAAGTTAGTCCGGGGGTAAAAATCAAGTAAATACTTATAGCGCGAAAACTAAGCGTCTTTTGGTCAATACCATTGTCAAATTTGGCTCGGTTAAACTGCTAATTTTCTGGTATAATTCCTACGTATATAAAATGGCAGCGATAAAAAAATTAAGAAAAATCAACGTCGGAAAACTTTCAATCGTTGATATCAAAAGAAAAGATGGTACAGGACGTTCCGGTGATAAAAAACGCGTTGAACTTCGTTTCAAACTCACTCTTTGGAAAATTGTCATCATTATATTTTTATTTATTTTTTTCCTACCTTTTTTCCTGTCGCTTCTGAGTATTGGAAGTTTGAACCAAACAATCGATGTCTCCCAAGCGCTTTCTGATATTAAAGAAGGTAAGGTCAAAGAAACGGTTGTCCAAAATGCAAACCTAGTACTTACGTACAATGACGATACTAAAAAAACCACTACAAAAGAAGACGGTGATACACTTGCAGGTCTTTTAGATAAGGCAAATATAGATCCAAGTTCAATTAAATATTCAGTAGTTGATCAGTCGTTTAGTAAAGCATTTGGTGAGATATTAAGTATTTTACTGCCTTTGGGATTAATGGCAGCATTTTTCTTTTTTATCATTCGTTCCCAATCCAAGGGCGCACAGGATGTATTTTCCTTTGGTAAAAGCAGGGCGAAACTTTTCGCCAAGGGTAAGCAAAATGTTAATTTTGGGGATGTGGCCGGAATTGATGATGCGAAAAACGAATTAGTTGAAATTGTCGACTTTTTGAAAAATCCTGCAAAGTATCGCAAAATTGGTGCGCGCACTCCCAAAGGAGTTTTGCTTTTTGGTCCTGCCGGAGTTGGTAAAACACTTTTAGCAAGAGCGGTTGCCGGTGAGGCGGGAGTACCGTTCTTCTCTATGGCGGGGTCTGAATTTATGGAAATGCTTGTTGGCGTCGGTGCAAGTAGGGTTAGAGATTTATTTGTTCAAGCCAAAACCAGTGCACCATCAATTATCTTTATCGACGAAATTGATGCAATCGGAAGGCAAAGAGGTCGCGGAATCATGGGTGGGCATGACGAAAGAGAGCAGACTTTAAATCAAATATTAGTTGAAATGGATGGCTTTACTCCAAATGACAATGTAATTGTTATTGCCGCAACAAACCGAGGCGATCTTTTGGATCCCGCACTTTTGCGCCCTGGTAGATTTGATCGCAGGGTTACTCTTGATATGCCCGATAGAGAAGGAAGAGAGGGAATATTAAAAATACACGCCAGAGGTAAAAAATTTGGAACAAATATTGATTGGAAACGGGTTGCTGACCGCACAGTTGGTTTTTCCGGGGCTGATCTTGAGAATATGTTAAACGAGGCAGCGATCCATGCGGCAGGTCAGAACAAAAATGAAATTATTATGGAAGATATTGAAGAGGCGGCAACTAAAGTAAAACTTGGACCAGCCAAAAGAAAGCTCCAGTCTGAGGAAGATAAAAAAATTACGGCATATCATGAAGCGGGACATGCTATTGCTACTCACTATTTAGCGAAAATGGATCCGGTTCATCGCATCTCGATTGTTGCGCGCGGTATGAGTTTGGGGCATACGCTTATTCCACCTGTAGCGGATCGTTCTCATGAAACCAGATCTCACATGCTCGAACAAATTGTTGCCATGCTTGGAGGGCGTGCCGCAGAGGAATTAATTTTCAACGAGATGACCTCTGGGGCATCTAATGACATTCAAATGGCAACAGGTCTTGCTCGTGCCATGGTAGTTGAGTATGGGATGAGCGCTCTTGGGCCGATTGATTTTTCATCAAGAAGTGATATGAGTATGCCTAGTTGGATGGAAGGGGAAACACTTTCTCCTGCAATGAAAGAAAAGATTGACTCTGAAATTAACAAGTTAATGACAGAAGGATATAAAAGCGCCCAAGCTTTGCTTAAAAAATACAAAAAAGACCTTGATCTGGTTGCTTTGGAACTACTTAAAAAAGAAACCTTAGACAGAGATGATTTTGAGAAAATTGTGGGGAAGAAGAAAGAAGGAAAGTAAGTTAAGTGAGAAATGAGGTAAATAAAAAAGAGCGTGAATTATTCTTCATTCACTTCTTAAGTCCTCTTTAAACTTATTGTTCTGGTAACGGGAGTTGACGGTTGGCCTTTATCAATTGGAGGAATTGAAACTTTATAGCTCACCCTTTTTAAAGAATTCTTGATTGGTATTGCACCTAAGCCTAATGTTTCTGTTCCAACTTGAGCTTTCTTGTATTGTCATTCCCGACTTGATCGGGAATCCAGTGATTTTAAATTGAATCCTCAATGAGAAGAAAGATACCACCGAATTTGATTAGCTGAGGAGTTTGTTCTGGATTCCCTTTTTCAAGGGAATGACAAAAAGATGTCAACCGTAAGATGGATGGAAACGCTTATTGTCTGGGCAAACATAATTCTCGAAACTCATATCCTAACTATTTCAACACGTGTTGTCTTTACGACAAACAACCCACGACCTTACGGTTGGGGTATTCTCATACTTCGTCTTCGACGAGTATGAAATTGTTCGATTCATTCAACGAGCTTACGTTTGGGGTTTTCTTGATCAAGTTATAACGATAGGTTTGCGTGTTACAATTGCAATGAATGAATACCTCAGAGAAAAAATTAGTCCTAATTGATGGCAATGCCATAATTCACCGTGCATATCATGCGATGCCTCATTTGACGACTCCGAAAGGGGATGCAATCGGTGCCGTTCAAGGTTTTTTAAACATATTGCTACGTATCATCACAGATATTAAACCAACTCATATTGCTGTCGCATGGGACAGAAAAGAACCCACGTTTAGGCATAAAGCTTTTAAAGATTACCAGATTCAGCGTCCCGAAACAGACAAAGAATTAATAAGCCAGTTTTCCAAAGTCAGACAAGTATTGGAAGTGTTTGATATTGCATTTTTCGACAAAGCAGGATTTGAGGCGGATGACATAATCGGTACGTTTGCCCACAAAGCTCAGAAACACTTTGAAGAAATAATTATCGTAACCGGAGACAAAGATCAACTACAGCTCGTTAATACAAAAACAAAAGTATATATGCCCGCTAAAGGCGTGAGTGTCGGAGTGGTATTGGGGGAAAAGGAAGTTTACGAAAAACTTGGTGTGCGACCCGACCAAGTAGTTGACCTCAAAGCATTTATGGGGGACCAATCCGATAATTATCCGGGAGTATTTGGTATAGGACCAAAAACCGCGCAGACTTTACTAAAAAAATACGACACTTATCCTAAAACCTATAAACACCTTGATGAACTTCCCGAAAGTGTTAGAGAGAAATTAATTAACGGCAAAGACGGTGGTGATATTTCCTACAAATTGGCAAGAATTGTAAACGACGTCGATGTTGATTTCAAACCGGACGATTTAAACGTATGGAGTGTTGGCAACAATAAGACTCTGCAATTATTCGACGAGTATGGGTTTAGAACACTGACCAAAAGGGTGAAAGAAGTAGGTGCCAAGATGGTGGGGGAAAAACAACAGAAATTATTTTAGTAGATTGGAGATGGTATATGGTAGATGGAAATAAGAAAATAATTCATTTTTATGATTTGCGCGTATGGCAAGAAGGTCATAGATTGGTTTTACTAACATATAAATTAGTTGGTGGATTGCCTGAAAAGGAAAAGTTTATTTTAATCCCTCAAATGTTACGGGCAGCGATATCTATAACCAGTAATGTCGCAGAAGGATTTGGACGAAGAAGCTTAAAGGAGAAAACACAATTTTATTATATTGCAAAGGCATCACTTGTTGAACTTCAAAATCAGTATTTCATTGCTCGGGATATGAAATACTTGTCAGATAATGAGTTTGAAAATGTATGGGATCAGTCTGTTGTTGTTCATAAAATGCTCAATGCGTTAATTACTAGTATTAATAATAAATGATTATTCTCATTAAGTCTGAGTCTGTTGATTTTAGACGATTGATAAAGTCTTGTCTTAGTTAAGAAGTTAGACATTACCAACTTTAGTTGGCAGAGAACGTCGTTTTACCTATATACTAATTGCCATATGCCATCTACTAATATGAAAATTGCTTTAGTACATGACTACATAAAAGAATTCGGGGGAGCCGAAAGGGTACTCAAGGTTTTAGCTGAGATGTATCCGAAAGCTCCGATTTATACAGCATTTTGCGTCAAGGATTCGGCCGCGGGTAAAGAATTTGAAGGAAAAGAAATCAAAGAAAGTTTCTTGGCTCCAATTTTGAAAATAGGCAAACTGTATAGTCCCTTGAGGTTTTTAACTCCACTTATTTGGAGGTCAATGGATTTATCAAAGTTTGATCTAGTGATTGCTTCGTCCTCATGGTATATAACCCGCGGATTTAAAGTTGGAAAAAATACTAAAGTAATTTGCTACTGCCACACACCTCCCCGGTGGCTATATGGTTACGACACAAGTATCGAGCTTCAGAAGTACTGGCCGGTGAAAGTATATGCAGCGGTCGTTGGACATTTTCTTAGACTGTATGATTTCGTTTCAGCCCAAAAACCACATGAAATTTCCAAGTTCAAATTACCAATTTTCAATCCCAAATCGGGAGTGGATATCTTTATTGCCAATTCGGAAAACGTGAGAAAGAGGATTGAGAAGTTTTACAGACGTGATGCGAAGGTTATTTATCCACCGGTTGATGTTGAAAACATAAAAAAGCATGCTATGGATAGCAAGAAGCAAGGGAAATATTTTTTGATCGTATCAAGGTTGGTTGGGGCAAAGGGATTGGAAGAGGCTGCACGTGCTTTCAAGAACATTAAAAATACCGAACTAAGAATTGTTGGTGAAAAGTCCGGTTATTCCAGGGTCGAGGATGGATTGATGAAATTAGCTGGAGGAAACATAAAACTGCTTGGTAGACTTACCGATGAAAAACTCTACGAACAACTTGCAGGAGCAAAGGGATTTATCGCACTTGCCAGAGACGAAGACTTCGGTATGACTGTCGTTGAGGCAATGGCTGCAGGAACTCCTGTAATTGCATTTAACGGTGGTGGATTTAAAGAGTCGGTAGTAGACGGCAAGACAGGAATATTAATTAATGATACAGATGAAGAAACCATAAAAAAAGCTGTTGAGAAGTTGATTAAAACAAAATGGGACAAAAGGGTGATTCAAAAAAACGCGATGATGTTTTCGAGGGAGAGATTTGTAGAAGAAGTGGAATATTTGGTTAAAAAAACCGAGTGAATTAAACTGTCCTCAATGCGAGGATATTCTATGATAAGATCATCTGCCCAACCTTCTATCTATTTCTCTCTCCTGGTCAGCCATTGTCTGTTGAGCCTTTTTCAACCCCACTTCTATACGATGTTGCAATTCCAAGTTTCTCCTCATTGCTGGAGTGACAATCTCTGGTCCGTCACCTCTATGAAAACGAGTTGCGTCCCAAGTAGAATTTGGTTCTGCAAGAGTTGCGTCTCCAGTAGAATTTGGTATTGCCTCAACCATGCACCTATAATACCGATTGTTGTTGTTGTTGTCAAGGTTTCGATGGTTTAATAAAATAAACTATGAAACGCTGGTATTTGAAATTTGCAAGTTATAAAACTCCCAATGATGTTTATGATGCCGATAAATTGGGGGAAAAGACTATTGAAACAAGCCAGTGAGTCCTGATTCTTCGAAAAATCCTGCAAATTTTAAACCCGGAGATATTTTAGTTTTAAAACCACTCGATTCCAGTGAGGTGCTAGATAGGATAGTAGATTTTATTCATGTTTATTCTTCGGTTGAAGAAATGGCGAAAAATGAACCGGTAGAGAAAATATTCTCCGGATGTAAATCCCCCGAAGAACTTGCTGAAATATTTGAAGAGGTTAAGAAAAAGTGGGGCAAAGTTTATACTTACAAAATAGAAAAATACGGAATAGTTGCCATTGGGATTAATAAGTGGGATAAAAGGGTTATACAAAAAAGAGCAGAGATGTTTGCAATGGAGAAGTTTAGAAGTAATTTTTATAAATTAGCTAAGTAGCGTAAGAAGTAGGACTAAATAAAAAATAACTGCTCAAAATACAATATAATGCGGTGAATTACTAGATCGTTTATGGGGTTCTAGTTCTGGAATGATTCGCAGCTCTGAGAAACAAGCGACCAGCTTGATATTGTATACGTCTTTTCGTTTTTTTCTCGGTCGCATCCCCCCCAGCAGCCTCGATAGCAAGCTGCTTGGCGCATTCTTGACCAGATTTCTCAAAATGTTGAACAGCTAATCCTTCTAGAAGGTCAATATGTGTTTCGCCAGCATGTGTTTCACGTTTAGACATATTGCAATTATAAATATATATCCCATAATAGTCAATATCCATACTTGATTATTAATTTTTGATATACTTATCATATGCCTGAACTTCCGGAAGTAGAATCAATTCGTCTGCAATTAACCAAATACGTTGTCGGTCACAAAATTGAAAAAACAGAAATAAATTACAAAAAATGTTTTCAGGGAGACCCCAACAAGCTAAAACAAGCAAAAATTGGCGAAATTCGTAGATTTGGAAAAGCAATCGTTATTGATTTGAACAATAAATTATCGATATTAATTCATGTCAAAATGACAGGCCAACTAATTTATCGAGGTCCAAATTTGTCACCCGCTCCTGCAATTTCTGACAAGGTAAAAGGTGGGCTTGGCGGAAAGCATACGCATGTAGTATTCCATCTTAATAAGGATGCAAAACTTTTCTTTAATGATTACAGGAAATTCGGGTGGATAAAGGTAGTCAAAACCGATGAAGTTGAGGAGGATAAATTTATCAAAAATATCGGTCCCGAACCATTTAAGGATTTAACGATCGAATATTTCACCAAGACACTATCAAAAACCAAAAGAAACATAAAATCTGTTCTTATGGACCAGAAGGTAGTTGCTGGCGTGGGTAATATTTATGCAAACGATGCACTTTGGTTATCGGGAATACACCCGACTACACCTGCACACAAATTGCCTCCAGAAAAAGTCAAAGAACTTTATCACGCAATTGAACAAGTATTGCAAAGAGGGTTGGCTGATGGAGGCGCGAGCGAGAATTCGTTTGTTACCCCTGACGGTGCGGATGGAAATTATCAAAAACATTTTTTGGCTTACGATAAAAAAGGAGAAAAATGTGTAAGGTGTGGCGGCATTTTTGTCAAAGATAAGGTTGGTGGAAGAGGAAGTGTTTACTGCCCCAAGTGTCAAAAAAAATATTAACCCCCCAAAAAATTATGAAAGAAGGATTATATGAAATTCCCGGGGGTTGGATGTTACATGTACATCAAGATACACAACTGGGCAGGGAACTTCAACCCATGGGTAAACTCACTGCCAGGAGACATAAAACAATAGCGGTAATCATTGATGGGGAACAAGTTGTGGTTAATACTACACCGATGATAGGTGTTACCGGTGATCTTAAGCATAAAAATTCGCTGAATTTTAGTGTTGTCGACAGATAAATCTTGTGTACCAGAAAAACGATTTCAGATTTGCGTATAAGGGTATAATGAAGCTATAAGGATTGGAGGTGAGAAGAATGTGTTTTAGGGAAAGAGAGAAATTAAAATCCTCGACTGAGTCTGGTGTACGTACGACCCAAGGCGGGGTAGCTGCCGCTGATAAACCAACCGTGGCGCCGGTAGAAACACCCCTAATATGTGAGTATCATACAATTCGTAATTCAAACGGTACTACCTACACTTTTCCGGTAGAGGTTCACAAAAACTAAACAATTATAAATCGCCGATTGATGAAGAGGTGACTTGTAAGTGATCGATTGGTGAAACAAATATACAAATTACATCAACATATCAATAAGATAAAAACTCAAATATTCGTCTTTGTATTTAACTATAAAAAAAACGTAATATTAGTTAATGACTTCAAAAAAGAGTTTGGTAATCAGAAAGGCTTATGAGATAGCACAAAAAGACCTCAGGTTAAATTATGGAAAGTTTGGTATATACGCAGGACCCAAAAACCATCATGAATACTGGGCAAGAGACTCTTTTTTTGCGACATTTGGCACTAACTTTGGGGGATAAAGATATCGCCAAAAAAAATTTGGACTTGTTTACTGCTTATCAAAAACCTTCCGGTCACATTGCACTTCGAATTGAAGACAGATTCCATGGTCTAGGATTTCTAGGACTAAATATAAAACATCGCAAACTACTAGCCAAGTTCAAGCCCAGTCAACCCTGGGCTGACAAAGTAATTGATTCCAATCCGCTATATTTGATTGCTGTTGCAGAATATGTGAATACTACCAAAGACGTTACGTGGATCGAAAGAAACCGCGAAAAAATTGTAAACGCAGTGTATTGGCTTACTTTGCAAATTGATAAAAATGGATTGGTGAAGGAAGGATTGAATGCCAATTGGGCTGACTTTACTTTTAAGCGTGGAAATGTGCTTTATACAAATATACTTGCCTGGAAAGCATTCAATTTACTGTGTAATATCTTACCCACCAAGGAAGCTAATTATTGTTTATCGCGTTCCGATCAAATTGAACTGGCGATAAAGAAAAATTTCTGGAATGATGAGAAAGGTTTTTTTATTGACAACATCGGAAAGCATGGCAAAAAACATAATGTTTTTGCGTCAGACGGCAATTTATTGGCAATATTTTTTGATTTTACAACCAGCGACGAAGCTCAAAGGATTTTTAACTATATTGATAAAAATAAACTTGACCGCATTCCAGTGCCAATTTATTTTCCCCGACTTACAGGAAGACATAATATTTTAAATAGGTTAATTTTCCCAAATTACAATTCGACTTATACATTTATTTGGTGGGGAAGTATTTCGGCTGTGAGCAGAATGAAGATTTTTGATAACGACGGAGCGCTTAATGATTTGTATGCGATAGCAAAAATTATTAACCGCTATAAAACCGTTCCCGAAATTGTTAACCCCAAAGGGCGTATGGTGGATAAATTATTTTATAAGTCTGAGAGGTCTGCCGCCTGGTCGGCAGGCATGTTTGTATACGCATGTAACATAGCAAGAGATAGGAAGCTTATCTTGTTTTAACTGACAGAATTGATACTAATAACCAAGTTGTTGATTTAATGTAAACTTACAGAATGCGAATCTTAATGGTGACGGCTACATATGCTCCTTCGATAAACGGTATTGCTATTGCGATATCAAATTTGAAAAGTTCGCTTGAAAGTTTTGGTCATGAAGTTACAATTCTTGCTCCTAACAATCCAAATGTAACAAAAGAGGAGAAAGGAGTAATTAGATATCCGTCTTTGGAGAATCCGGTCGTGAAAGACTATCCCATACCACTGGCTCCTGGACCAAAAAGTTTAGCCAAACTGTTGAGTGGATATGAACCCGATATAATTCACGTTCACCATCCGTTGCATATTGGGGGAATGGCAAGGCTGTTAGCCTTGCGTTTTAAGGTGCCTTTGGTTTTTACTTATCATACGAGATACGATTTGTATGCGAAAAAATATGTTAAATTTCTTCCTAATAGTTTACGTGAAATGTTTTATGGTAACAGGATCGACAAATTCTGCAAAAATGTTGACTTAATTATTGCGCCGTCAAACTACATTCAGAAAAGTTTACTTAAGAAGTTCCCGTATCAAGAAGTTGTTGCAATTCCTTCGGGAGTTTCAAAATTAACAACAAGTGACAACAAAGCTTTGTCCCTAAAAGAAAAATTGTCTATTGGAAACAGCAAAACGGTTTTATTAACTGTCGGTAGGGTTGCAAGAGAGAAAAATCAGGAAGTATTAATTCACGCAATGAAACACTTGAATGACGATTTTGTATTGATAATAGCGGGAGATGGTCCAAGTCGATCTTCCTTGGAGCATCTAGCCGGTAAGTTAGGAGTGGAAGAGAGGGTGATTTTTGCAGGTCGGATAGAGCATTCTTTGATTGGTGCTTATTACGAGATTGCGGATTGTTTTGTGTATTCGTCGACGACTGAGACGCAGGGAATTATATTTCTTGAGGCATTATCGCACGGACTACCGATTGTAAGTGTGAAGTCATCCGCTTCGCTTGAATGGGTGAAATCCGAGGTCGGATATCAAACCGAATCAAAACCTAATCTTATTGCAGAGAGTATTACCAAGATAACTAAAGGAGATCGAGAAAATTTTGCTCAACAAGCTCGTAAGATAGCTAGTGATTTTACTTCTGAGAAAATGTCTCAAAAACTTCTTGATGAATACGAAAGGTTGCTGAAAAACAAAAAATTTTATTCCGAACTAACAGCCACCGGCTGGCAATCATGGAGTACCAAACCAAAAGGACTTGTAAAATTTCCGATAAGAAATTTTGCTCCGAGTGGGAAAATGTTTTTGCCTGAAACTAAAACCATAAAGACTGGCAAAAAACCAATAGTTGGCTGGTCTTCGTGGTATGCATATTGGTGGAAAATAAATGAAAAGAAAATAATTGACCAAACCAAATGGTTCTCACAGCACTCGGAAATTCCGGTTGAGTTTATAGTAATTGACGATGGTTGGACGCGTTGGGGAGATTGGGAAAATGAAAATATAAAAAGGTTTCCGAACGGAGTTGGAACGGTGAGTAAGAAAATAAAAAAACTAGGTTTCAAACCGGGTATATGGCTAGCACCGTTTTTGGTTGATCCACGAAGCGAGCTTGCTAAGAAACACCCCGAGTACTTAGTTCGTTACAACAATAAGTTGGTTGAAGGAATGAAAGTCACAAGTTTTGACAGATTTATTTTTCCTAAATATATTCTCGATATTAGGAAGAAAGAAGTTAGGAAACATTTGGTAAATTCCATTAGGAAACTTGTAATAAATGACGGTTTTGAGCTTTTAAAGTTAGATTATTTATATGCACCTTTTTTTATTCCCGGTGTTGGAATGCATGAAGCCGGATATTATTTAAACAAGTTTTTACTTAATGTAAAAAAAATGTATCCGCAAGTTTATACAATTGCCAGTGGTTGTCCTTTTGCGCCCGCACTTGGTGTTGTTGACGCTATGCGGATTTGTCCCGACATATCCATACCGTTTATTGACAATATTCCTCTTGTTTCTTCGATTTATCACAAACGAAAATTACTACTATCTAAAGGCAATATTAAAAATCGAGCAAACATGAAAAAACATTGGAATATCAATACCGATAGTTACGTTTGTCGCAAATCGCTTAGAGTGAATAATAAAATACTGTTACAATTTGCCAAAGAAATTAAACACATGGATAGTGATATATTGCTAGGTGATGATTTCACCCGTCTCGAAAAGGAAAGAATTGATAAACTCATCCTGCCACTTTTTGTAAAATGAATATTTCAAAAATAGTCCTCGTTAATTTCAGAAACTTTGCCAGTAAAATAATTGAATTTTCTGACATGATTTCTGTTATTGTTGGTGATAATGCCAGCGGGAAAACCAACATCCTCGAAGCTATTAATTTGCTTGCAACAGGCAAGAGTTTCAAAGCAAAAGTTGAGGAAGAGATGGTTGGTTATGACGCCGACATTGCACGCATATCTGCATTAATTGAAGGTAAGCCGTACATGGTCGACAGGGAAGAAAACCTAACTGCCAAAGCTAATCGGTCACGCATCAAACTTGAGGTTGTTTTAACCCGAGGAAAGATCAAAGTTGGTGAAAACCCGGATAAGTATGAAAAAGTGGCACGCAAGAAACTTAGTGTTAATGGAGTAGGTAAAAGATTGATTGACTTTGCGGGAAACTTCAACGTTGTACTATTTTCTCCAAGTGACATGGATATTATTACTGAGTCGCCAAGTGTTCGGAGAAAGTTTTTAGATACTGTTTTGTCGCAAAGCGATAGAGAATACCGACGTGCTTTGCATGCTTACGAGAAAGGACTTAGACAAAGAAATAGGCTATTAATTAGAATTAGAGAAGAGGGATTATCGAGAAGTCAACTTTTGTTTTGGAACAGTATCTTAATCAAAAACGGAGACTTTATATCAAATTCAAGGCAAAATTTCATTGACTTTATCAATGCCATGAAGCCGTTAAATAGTCAGACGTTTAGGGTGATTTACGACAATAGTGCTATAAGCGGCGAGAGGTTAGAGCAATATTCAAAAGAAGAAACAGCGGCGGGAACTACACTGGTTGGTCCGCACCGGGACGATATTGTGATAAAGATTAAAGATCAAAAATCAAAAATTAATAAAGATAGGGATCTGTCAAAATACGGAAGCCGCGGGGAACAGCGGATGGGAGTTTTATTTTTGAAACTTAGCGAGCTTTCCTTTTTGGAAAAAATTACACAGGACAAGCCGGTACTTTTACTTGATGATATTTTTTCCGAGCTTGACCATGAACACAGAGATGTGGTGATGACCGCGGTAAAAGGCCGTCAGGTAATTATTACAACTGCAGATCCTCACTTTGTAGTCGGAATGAAAAGAATTGAAAAAATTAAGATTTAGTTTTAGTTGTTGTTTGATAAATTCTGCTGGTGTAATATTTCGAGTAATATGGGAGAGAGAGGGGGTGGAAATTTGAAAGCAATGATTGAAGAGTCTTTGGGTCGCCCGCGCACTAAAAAACAGAAAGCGGTTCCAAGTTGCTCCTCCCCCCAAAAAAAACGGGGGTTTCCTCATTTTTGGACAGTGAGCATGTGTTTTTAACACCTGACGGCGAATTGGTAACGATGAGAATGAAAGATGCCCCTAGTTTTAGATCGCTTTCTGAAGAAGAAAGTAAGAGAAGAAATCGGGGTGAATTGGATTATGATTATGTGATATTTGACCCAGGTAAATTATAAAAACAGATTCTTGAAATTGTTGATTTTGAATAAAAATAGTTTAATTAATTAGATGAGAAGGAATTTTCGATTGGGATCTGAAGTTTCAAGTCCTAATTTCGTACCCAGAAATAACCCCTTACCAACAGGTCTGATGTGGGTAAGAGTTGGCGAGGATGAATACCCTACCTGGGAAGTACAAGTAAATACCGGTGAAGGAAGATTAATTCCTCCAAACACACATGCTTCACATGCTCAGAGTGCTGTAGAAAGAAGGGGTGGTTAATTTGCTACAATGAAGTGTGAAAGTATTTGACAAAAAGGATCTTCTTAAATTATATACACCACCCAAAAACTCAACCGGGGAGGATAATGGTCAGATTACAATAATTGGCGGATCAAAACTTTTTCATGGTGCGCCACTTCTTTCTTTAATTGCCGCATCCAAATTTGTCGACATGGTATTTTTTGCGTCTCCTGATCCAAGTGTTGGTGAGGTGGCTTCGAAACTTAAATCCCGATTAAGCTCATTCATATGGGTACCGTGGGAAGACGTAGAACATTATATTGAAAAATCAGATGCAATATTAATTGGGCCGGGTTTTATGAGGTACGAAACGGAGAGCCGAGATATTAAATCAAGCATTAAAAATAAAATATTAAACATAAGAAATCCAAAACTAAACATGTTGGATAAGGCGGGAAAGGAAACTTATGAAATAACAGCGCATTTACTTACAAAATATCGCGATAAAAAATGGGTAATCGATGCGGGGAGTTTGCAGGTTATGGAAGCCAATTGGATTCCCAAAAATGCCATTCTTACGCCAAATAAAAAAGAGTTTGAAATGCTTTGTGGTAACAAGCAGTTGACGGTTGGTAGTAAGGGAAATTCGCAGACGGCAAACCATATGTTGCAGGCTGCATCAAAGATGGCAAAAAAATATTATTGTACAATTGTTCTCAAGGGGCCGGAGACAATTGTGGTATCACCTGACGAAGTAGTTATCGTTAAAGGCGGCAATGCAGGGCTAACAAAAGGTGGTACGGGAGATACTCTGGCTGGGCTTACTGTTGCACTTTTGGCCAAAAACGATGCCTTTCTTGCCGCAACAAGTGCGTCATATATTTTGAAATTCACTGCCGACAAATTGTTTGAAACAGTGGGCGTAAACTACAGCGCCGACGATTTGGCTTCCTCGATACCCTTATATTTGAAAAAATTGATCTAGCTTCGGGCAAAAGGTTAAGAAGTATGTACCATGCCTAAACCAGCATTTTTTCTCTTGTAATTACCGCATATTTCCAGTATTATTACCGCATACCTGCTTTTTGCTTCCTTTGCAATATGTATAGTCCAAAGTTCTCAATAACCAATAAAATTCTCCAAAACATAGGAGCGATCGAGGCATGTAAGGAAGTTATTGAAAATGCCCCGCTTGTTCCGTATTACGAGAAACAATTTAAATCAGAAGCAATTGTGAGAACTGTACATCATGCTACCCATATCGAAGGAAACGATCTGAGTTTGGATCAAACCAAAAAAGTTCTTGAGGGGGAACAGGTATTGGGTCGGGAAAGAGATATTCAGGAAGTAATTAATTACAGAAATGTCGTTTCGCTTTTGGATGAACTTATGTCAAAACGTGGCGGTTACGATTTGCAGACGTTAACCGATATTCACAAAGAGACAGTCAAAAGACTGGTTCCCGATGAAAAGGTGGGAGTACTTCGAAAGACACAAGTCGTGATTAAGGAAGAAGAAACAGGAGAAATAATATTTCAACCACCTCCGTTTATCGAAATACCATATCTACTTGAAGATTTCTTTATTTGGTTAAACTCGGAGTCAACGAAAGAAATTCATCCGGTTTTATTATCCGGAATTGTTCATTATGTACTCGTATCGATCCATCCTTTTGTCGAGGGAAACGGAAGATCTACCAGGGCTTTTTCGACACTTGTTCTTATGAGGGAAGGGTATGACATTAAACGCTTTTTCTCATTGGAAGAGTATTTTGATATGGATCCGGGTGATTATTACGAAGCATTTTCTGTGACAGACAAACAATCACGCGACATTGCCGCAAGAGACTTAACTTACTGGTTGGAGTATTTCACCAAAGCATTGTCGATTTCATTGGGTAAAGTCAAAGACAAAATTAGGAAATTGTCGATTGATTCAAAACTTATGGGAAGAATCGGTCATCAAGTAGCCCTGACGGAACGACAAATGCAACTGGTCGAATACTTATCCGAAAACGGATCAGGAATTATGAAAGAATTGAAAACAGTTTTACCGATGGTTTCGGAGGACACGGTGCTAAGAGACGTGAAAGATTTGCTTGATAAAAATATTGTCAAAAAAGAAGGAAGTACCAAAGCATCCCGTTATT
This sequence comes from Candidatus Woesebacteria bacterium, assembly GCA_016700095.1. NCBI lineage: Bacteria > Candidatus Woeseibacteriota > Candidatus Woesebacteria bacterium. The sequence goes on from CP065002.1 coordinate 227,343, forward strand.
ATTTGACCAGTAGCAGTGCTTCGTAAACCAAGACTATATTGGTTATCGTGTCGAATGCCTTTAACCGCTAACGATTCTCCGCGGATACAAGTCTGTGGTAACTTTTTCATCTTCGGCGGTAATACGATGCTCCGTCTACGCGATAAAAAGTGTGGAATAGCCAAAAAGAGAAAATAAATTATTAAATCAGTAAACAGGCATTTCGCAATAATAGTTTATTAATCAGCTTGGCTAACACTTCAATTTTGGATAGAATATTATTGTAACTTTTGTTATTGCTGATAAATGCAGTATTATTGATTTAGATATATGGTACCTAGTGATCCACAATTTCTTTACATGGTTTTAGTACTACCTAGTTTGTTCGGATTAACTTTAGTGGGGGACGGACTAAACAAAATAATTCACGAAGAACAGGGTGGAATTATAAGCATTATGTTTGGCATTGTATTTATAGGGTGTGTAATTTTTGCTTTTATTTTCTTTTCAACATATTTAGGTAAACCGCTTTAATTTCAATATCTTGAAGTTTTTCAATATAATATCCATATGGAATTCAAAGATGTGTCGCTTTACCTTGATAAACTGGAGAAAACTTCTTCAAGAATCGAAATAACCAAAACACTAGCTGAGTTAATACGTGAGGCGGGTAGTGATGAAATAGATAAGATTGTTTATCTTTTACTCGGCGTACTTACTCCGTCATATAGAAGTGTCGTATTTAATGTTGCAGAAAAAATGATGATTGAAGTAGTCGCCAAAGCCTACGAAATTGATAAAGATACAGTGACTGCAAAATACAAAGAAGTAGGCGACCTTGGTGACACGGCTTATTATTACGCCAACAAAAGAACGGGAAAATCTAAATTGCAGGTAAATGAAATATATAACGATCTGATTGAGATTGCCGAAGATGAGGGCGAAGGAAGTCAGGATAGAAAAATTGATTCACTTGCTCGGCTTATTGCTTCGCTTGATGCCACGAGTGCAAAATTCATTGCGAGAATTCCAATTGGCAAACTACGACTTGGTTTTTCCGATAAGACAATTATTGATGCTATCAGCTGGTCAATTTCAGATGATAAATCATATAGTGCCAAACTGAAAAAAGCTTACGGGGTTTTGCCGGATGTCGGATTGTTGGCGAAAAATGTCAAACAAAAGGGAATTGATGAAACCGTCAACAATATATCTCCTGAGCTTGGTGTTCCCGTCATGCCAATGCTTGCCCAGAGAATAAAAACTACGAAAGAAATGATAGAGAAAATGGGAGAGATCGCAATAGAACCAAAATTTGACGGGGTACGTGTACTTATCCACTATGCAAAGTCCAAAGACAACGAAAATCCGTTCGTAAGAGCTTTTACGAGAAACTTAAACGACGTTACACACATGTTCCCGGAGTTAAATGAAATTGGCAGGTATATTAAAGCAGAAAGCGCAATTTTTGATACGGAGGGGGTTGGAGTTGATCCAAAAACCGAAAGATTGGTGGATTTCCAAATGACAATGCAAAGAAGAAGGAAGCATAATATCGGGAAAACCGCTCTTGATATTCCTCTTAGATTTCAAGTCTTTGATGTCGTTATGGTCAATGGCGAAAGTTTGATGAACTTGCCTTATGAAAAACGCCGGAAAATATTGGGTGAGATAATTATCAAAAACAAATTTATCGTTGTTGATCAATTCACAAAAACGCAAGACGCCACTTTTATTAGAAAGGAGCACAAAAGGCTAATTGATTTGGGACTAGAGGGCATTATTGTAAAAAAATTATCGAGTAAATATGTCGCGGGGAGGACAGGTTTTCGGTGGGTAAAAATGAAAGAGGTGGAGGATACAAATGGTAAATTATCAGACACGGTTGATTGTGTTGTCATGGGTTTTTCAAGAGGAAGGGGGAAACGTGCCAACTTTGGAGTTGGGCAATTCCTGGCGGGAATTAAAAAAGCCGATAGGTTTGCAACGATCACAAAAGTAGGAACCGGGTTGTCGGATGAGCAGTTCAAAACACTAAATGAAAAACTTAAAACAATCGTAACTGACAAAAAGCCAAAGGGTTATGTTGTCGATAAAACTTTGGAACCTGATTTTTGGGTAACTCCATCGCTTGTTGTCGAGTTAGCAGCTGATGAGATTACGGTTAGTCCAAGACATACATCAGGATACGCGCTTCGTTTTCCGAGATTAGTAAGATTTCGGTATGACAAAACAGCTGACCAAGTAACCATGCTAGAAGAGATAAAGGAAATAGGTAATTTGTGATAAAGAGAATTGTTTCGGTGTTTATTGTATTGTAAATTAATACCACAATATATTACGTACTGTCTTTTAAGGGCACTAATTTTTGTTTGCTGTAAGTTTGTTGATCAAAAAAAATATCCCGATTATATCGTCTGGAGGTAGCTGTCTTAAGTCTTTTGCCCTACTAAAGTGCTCCCTTATATTTGGAGGAAGCGAGTTTGGGTCAACTGATTTTCGCGGAGTGAGATATGCTTCGTTGAACCCGCCTCGTTCTGTAACATTGCCTCTATTTGTTCTCCACACCACAACGGCATTAAAACCGGTGGGGGGATCTTTCAGATTCCTTGCAGAATTTCTAACCTGTTGAGTTCTAATTGCCGACAAATTTATTGAATTCGAATCTGCAATTAATCCATACTTTATATAACTTGGGACAAGTGATGCCGGGGTTGCATGATATGCATATGTCATTTCTTTATCCCCCTGTGGACCATGTTGGGCATATAGCCATAAGTCTTCTTCTTCTGAAGTATCGTAACGCCTAACAAACATTTTCCTACCCTTGGGCGCAATTTCTCCTTTCTCCAAAGTCTCCTTCACCCATTCGCGTGTTATGTCTTTTGGAAAAAGGGGGAGTTCTGTAATTTCAACAAAATCATTCATAACGTGTATTTTATCATTTTATTGCAGACGAAATTATTAATAGTACACATTTCACTACAGGCAATGTACTCTCTTCTGTGATCTGAAAATATCAAAAGAGGAGAAATTTGTAAGCCAGAATACTGTTAAATGTAAGAATCTGTAGGAGATAATAGTGAAGAAAATCAATCTTCGGGATAAATATTGCTTATATGTTTAGATCTGAAGGTAACAATTTCGCCTAATTTAGGAGATCTGAGAACCTGTGGATTCGAGTAAACTGTTCCTGTGTATGAACGAGGAGTTTCTTTTGTTTGAACATTGGTTATTTTTACCGGCATTCTTTCTATTTGTTGCTCGTCGTTTTCGAAGACAACTTCCACAATGTTGCCTTCTTTAATTCTAATGAAGTCTTCTTCGGTTGGTATGAAGTCTTTGTTGGGGTCTCTTAAGTCTTTTTGTAAGTAAACTCCGAGCATAGCTTAATGCTATAATAACTTACCTTATTTGTCTATATTTATTTTAGTAAATAATATGCGAAATTGATTTGATTATGAAAACGAAAAAACAAGTAAAAACTAACGAGAGAAAAGCGGGAATTAATCAAAACAAGAAAGTATATAGAGATGATAAGTTTTTTAATGAGTTGCGAATTGAATTAGTTTTTCCTGGTCTTCTAGAAGTAATTAGTAAAGTATCCACAGATGTACAAAGGAGTATTGCATATAACGTAGCAAAGCTAGCGATAGAACATGCGGGCTTGAAGGGAGATTTTGTTGACGAAGCTGTTGCGAATATGGAATTAGGAAATACAAATGAGGCTTTGCAGAGTAAAGTCAAAGTGTATGTCGAGCGATTGGACAACGAAGCCTATGCTTTGGAAGCGAAACGGCAAGAAAATAATCCATACGAGAAACGGTACTTAACTGCATTTAGAAAAGCTCGAGCAGCTAATGCGTTGTATTACGCTTTGGACAACGATGAACTTAGAGCCGCAACAGAATCGATATATGAGGCAAGCAAGTCAGTGGACAATTCTTTATTGGTAAAAGAAAAAGTCGAAGCTATTTTAGAGAAAAGATTTTCAGATGATGTTACAAGGGAGAAGGATTAGAGATTAAAGCTAATTTATAAACCCATAAACTACCCCATTATGTTTTTCTGGTTCAAGTATTTATATTAGCTTTTTTCGCGGAGTGAGATATGCTTCGTTGAACCCGCCTCGTTCTGCAACATTGCCTCTATTTGTTCTCCACACCACAACGGCATTAAAACCGGTTGAGTCTTTCAGATTCCTTTTCAATCATATTTTTAAACTTAATATTTATTTTATGCTAGCATAAGATATGAAAGTTGTAGCGAAGGGTCTTAGTTTACATGAGGCAAAAACTTTGCTAGGTAAATTTGGCCCCAACAAACTTCCTGAGAAAAAACCGCCTTCCTCTTTTGCAATTTTAGCTTCACAATTTAAAAGTCCTTTGGTTTATGTATTGCTTGCCGCAGGGCTGGTGACAACTTTATTGCGCGAGTTTTCCGACTCACTGGTAATTTTGTTTGTCGTGACGATTAATACGGCTCTAGGTTTCCTGCAAGAAAAGAAAGCAAGTGATGCATTAACGGCGCTCAAAGCTTTGGTTCATCCTTCGGCACTGGTAGTGAGAGACGGGAAAAAGCAAAGCATTGCCGGTGAATTGATAGTACCGGGCGATATCGTTTTTGTAGCGCAGGGAAACAAGGTACCGGCGGACGGGAAGATCGTGTCGGCAAATCGGCTTTTAGTTGAAGAAGCGATTCTAACAGGTGAATCAATGCCTGTTGACAAAGGAGTGGATGATGAAGTATTTATGGGTACTATTGTTTCTTCGGGTGAAGCGTATTTTAAAGTAACCAAAACGGGACAGTTTACGCAAATCGGAGCGATCGCAAAATCGGTTCAAGTGAAAGATGACGATACTCCATTAACGCTTCAACTTAAAAAATTCTCAAATCAATTAACCGTTTTGGTGATAGTTCTAACGGTCATTGTTTTTATCGTTGGACTAATTTCAAAACTCAAATTGGAAGAAATATTTACGACGTCTGTCGCATTGGCAGTGTCGTCGATACCCGAGGGACTATTGATTGCATTAACAGTAGTGTTGGCAGTAGGAATGCAGCGGATTTTGAAAAATAAAGGACTTGTGAGAAATCTGGTTTCAGCAGAAACCTTAGGGGGAGTGACCACGATATGTGTTGATAAAACGGGAACATTAACTCATGGAAAATTACAGGTGGTAAATGTCCATGGAGATGTTGATAAAATTTGCTTACAGCATTTTGCATCATCAAGCGATCCGATTATGGAAGTGGCGCATGATTGGATAAAAGAACACTCAAAACATTATGAAAAAATAAAAAATGAATTTAGTAAAGAATGTGAAACTATCGATTCGATTCCGTTTACTCCCGAAAACCGGTATTACGCAACCTTAATTGAACACACCGATTCCAACCGCGAAATATATATAAACGGCGCTCCGGAATTATTATTGAAATATTCCACTCTGACATTAAAGGAGAAAAAAGACATTAAAAGTCAGATAAAAAGCATGACACAAACGGGCAGGAGGGTGATTGGAATGGCAAAAAAGAATGTGCCCGACAGTGTCAACAAAATAACGGAGAAAGACATTGATACACATCTTGAGTGGATCGGATTGTTGGAATTTACAGACCCGGTTCGCGAAAACCTCATTCATCCTTTCGAAGAAGCAAAGTTAGCAGGTATAAAAACGATTGTAATTACAGGTGATTATGCAGAAACAGCCATATCAGTCATGCGGGAAATTGGAATTCCGGTTGACACAAAAAGAATTGTATTGGGCAAAGAATTAGAGAATATGAGTGAAAGCAAAGTGTCCGAGATTTTGAGAGACTATTATGAAGCATCCGATTTACCCATACTTTTTGCCAGAACAAAACCGGAACAAAAACTTAAAGTGATTAATGCGCTTAAAAGTAACGGCGAGGTTGTAGCTATGATGGGTGATGGTGTAAACGACGCCCCGGCACTTCACCGGTCGGATATTGGGATTGTCGTAGGTGACGCAACGGATGTCGCAAAAGAATCAGCCGATTTAATACTTCTTGACTCGAGTTTCGAAACTATTATTTCCGCCATTAAAGAAGGAAGGGGGATTTTTGATAATTTGAGAAAAATAATTCTCTATCTAATGAGTGATTCATTTGAAGAAATTGTGGCCGTAATGGGAGTGATGCTTTTACAACTTCCACTACCGGTTACCGCAGTACAAATCCTTTGGATAAATCTTGTTTCCGACGGTCTGCCGCACCTTGCCTTAACGGTGGATCCGAAAGACCCGAAAATTATGAGACGTAAACCGAGAAATCAAAATGAAAATTTGGTTAGTCCGTGGATGAAAAAGTTAATTTTTACCGTTTCATCCGTTGGTGGGTTGTCGGCTTTTTCATTGTTTGTATATAGCTATGTGACGACCAACGATTTGATATATGCGCAGTCGATCGCTTTTGCAACACTTGGCATCAATTCACTTGTTTATGTGTTTTCGGTACGGACCTTGACAGATCCTTTCTGGGTTGAAAATCCCTTCAATAACATTTGGTTGAACTTGGCTGTTTTGGGGGGAATAATATTTCAAATAATTCCTTTTATATACTCACCCGTTGGAAGATTTTTGGGAATTGAGCCGATAAGTTTGGCAAGCTGGGCATTGGTAGTTGGCGCTTCTTTATTAATGTTTTTAGTAATCGAATTTTCCAAATCAATATTTCGCCATCACTTGGCTGAAGTGTAAATTGTAAATATGTTGTTAATTCTAATTTTAGTAATTCTAGTCTTGTCTTTAGTCCTTATTAAATCGGCTGATGTGGTAGTAACTTCGATAATTAAAATTGCCAAAAGGTCTCATGTAAATAAGTATGCAATCTCGGCAGTTATTCTTGCCGTCGGAACTTCTTTTCCCGAACTGTTTGTTAGTATTACTTCCGCGATCGAAGGCAATCCGAGATTGGCACTTGGCATCGTGTTGGGGAGTAACATTGCCAATATTTCATTAGTTGCCGGCATCACGGCATTAATAACCGGAAAAATCAATGTATCGCGTGATTTCTTGCGCCGCGATGTGTCAATCGCACTTGTCGCGGGAATTCTCCCGATGATTTTATTGATCGATGGAAGTTTAGGTAGGATTGATGGGCTAATACTCTTGTCTATTTATTTAGCTTACGCAACAAGTTTATTTAAAGCCAGATTTACACAGATAGGTGAAAGAATAGAAAGAGAAAACTACATACATAGATTTCTCTCAAAACCTGTTTCTATCGACAAAGAAAAAACTAAAGCGTTTGGACAGTTGTTTTTGGGTGTTGCACTTATGTTATTTGCATCGGATCTGATTGTTAATGTCTCCGAACTCCTGGCGGAGTCTGCGAGAATATCGGTTTTTGTAATCGGTCTTATCGTGCTTGCAGCGGGAACATCACTTCCCGAGTTTGCGTTTTCCCTAAGAAGTATTGACAACAAACAGCCGACAATGTTTTTTGGCAATTTATTAGGATCAATTATTGCCAACTCCACCCTGATAATTGGTGTAACTGCACTTATAAGCCCAATTGCGATAAGTGTCGAGCATGATTATTTTCTTGTTAGTATTACTTTTGTGGCATTATTTTTAACTTTTTGGTATTTTATTAAAAGTAAATTTAGTCTTGAGAGGTGGGAAGCGGTATTTTTGCTTGTAATTTATTTGATCTTTTTGATTCTCCAATTTGTAAACGTCTAAGGAGTAGACATTTGCTGTAAGTAATAAAATTGAAGTTTACCTTGACCCGAAGATGTTTTCTGAGTAAAATCTGACTATTCTGAGCAATCAGAAAACAGTGAAAGTGCTAGTTTAATCTGCCGAAGTGTGAATGTCTAATAAAGTTGTAAATTATCCAGTTACCCCAAAGACACTGCATGAATATGCAGAAAGCATATTTGCGCCGATTAGAAGAGGGGAGAACGTGACGACTGTTTGGGTCCCCATGGCAGGCAGGAGATTGTGGAACAAATTTATAATAGAAAACATTGAGCTTTTTGAAAAAGAATTGCCATTTTATAAAAAGTATTGCTTAGTATATATCGAACCTCTTGATCTAACGGAAGAAAGCTTAAGTGGTTATTTAAGGCTAATTGCTTTGAGTTTTATTGAAGCTATTAAAACGAGTGGTATTGGCGAAAGTGCAGAAAATAAATATGAAAAAACTTTTAAGGATGAAAATGTTACGTATGCTAATTTACTAAACGAAATTAAAGGAATGTTTCAAAACGTTATACAAAACGGATTTGAAATAGTATTGTTTTTAGGTGAATTTGACGAACTAAATTTTGCGAACAAAATATTTTTCCATAATCTAAAGAGTTTGTGGAATAGACTATATCCAAGTATCCACTTTGTTTTTTTGATGAGGGAAGGAGTTGTTAAGCCAATTTCGATTGATAAGTGGGGAGACTTTAGTGAAGTTGTTCTGCAAAATGTAATTCATATACCCATGCTTGTTCAACAAGACATTGATTTTTTAATTGACAATGTTTCTCGTGGGCTTAATATCAAAACTACAAAAGAAGAACGCGAATTGCTTAGTGATTTGTGTGGCGGACACCCATATATGTTAAAGGTAGGTCTTCGTATTATTGCTAACCATAAAGAAGAAAAACTTAGCATAGATCAAATCGAAAAAATACTATTGAACCATTACGAATTACGATCTGTATCAAGAGGAATACTGAATGTTTTGGACGAGAAGGAAACAGCAACGATATTTGATATTGCAAGTGAGCGCCTGATTTTGGAGAGTAAATCTAATCAGCTAAAGACCTTAATCTCTTTGGGTTTGGTGTATATAGAGAGGGATGGCAGATTAAAAATATTTAGTAGGTTAATTAAAAATACTATAGGTAAAATAGACACAAAAAAGCAAAGTGAATACGATGTGATATCAAACGGCAATCTCATATTAGAAGAAAATAAGGGGGCGATAAGTTATAGAGGTAAAAATGTTGAAGAAAAATTTACTTCTCAAGAGTATGTCCTAATCAATTATTTCCTAAATAATAAAAATACACTCAAGAGCAGGGATGATATAGGCGATGTTTTATGGGGTGATGAGTCATGTGAGAAATATTCCGATTGGGCAATTGATCAACTGATATCAAAACTTAGGAAGAAGTTAAAAGATATGGGAACAACAGATAAACTAACAACAATTCGAGGAAGGGGATATAAATATATAAGTTACCTATAACTTTTCAAACTTCTTAAAAAAATGTCACAAGAATTATTAAGACCTCGGGATAGTGGATTTTCACGAAGGGAAATAGATATGATTTATCAGAACATTGGAGTTGAGGGGCGTACTCGTCGTGAAATTGACAACAAGGGAGTCGATGTAATAATCCCCCCGGATCTTTCAGGTGAAATCAGGGATGCTATGATGAATATATTCATTTGCATCTCGCGTCCAAATGATATATGTGATCAACTGACAGATACTATGGGAATTCTGTCAAAATCACTAGTTATTAATAGACACAATTTGTTAGACCTCGAACTTTATTGGAGAAGCCAATTGGGACTCCAAAAGTTGGTGTTGGAGTCAGAACGTGGTGAACAGAACGCTGCTGAGATATTTGCGCGCACTGCCGATAATGGAGTAAAACTTGGTTTTTTTCAGGAAGGTGATGTGGGAAATTGGATCTGTTCAATTGGTGGAATGGCAATTATTGATCCACTTACTATTCGTTCGATGTTTGCTGAGGATAAAAAAGTAACGGAATTAGAGGGATTAACAAGATTTGGTTTTGCAATTGATGAGCATGAAGCGGCTTATGACCAAGATCCTGAAATGATAAACTTTGCAAGATTCATACAAAATATTCCGAAAGAACTTCACGATAGACACATGACGGTAGATTCGGGATTGGCACGAACCGCCCAATCTGCGATGCAATTACTTTCTGAAGATTTTGATTTAGAACATGCGAGAGTAATCAGGCCTGCTCCTCCAGAACATATTATTCCGCTATTAGCTCTGGGTTTGGCAGATATCTTAACCTGGGAATCGTGGTCCGAGATAGATGTAAAAGAGACTGCTTATAGAATGGCCCGAGCAATTAGAAGAAGGAGATCTAGTGTGGAATTTGTGGATTTGCTTACAATTACATTGGGTTTTGTTGAAAAAGAAAAAGCGAACAGTGGTGTGCTTGCGAATATTTCATTACATGGTAAGAAAATTGACAGCAAGCATGTAGGTAGCGGATTAACAAAAGTAACAGATTTGTTGGGCGATAGGCATGGAAATGAACAGATATGTAAAAAGATTGGGAGAAATATTGTCCCCGAAATTGTATATCAAATGAGACTTGAGGGTTGGGCGGATGATAGATTATGGACATCTGAAGTATATAAAGCATTGGGAATAAGCCAGGTTGTGTTCAATAATCACACGAGGAAATTGCGAGATTTAGAGAAAATACCTGGACACGAAATTGTGGGCACAAAAGGTGTAGTGGCGATTATATATGGACAATTTGAACCAATGACAGCAGCACACACTGAATTGATAATTGAAGTTGCACATTGTTTACCTGAATTTGTGAATGAAACAAGAGAGACGACATGGTTGGGTTTGGGTGTCAATTCGGGGAATCCTCGTAAAAGACATGAAAAGAGTGTTGGTATACGAAGGAATATGGTGCAAAAATCATTGATGGGAATTGGCGATGGAATATTCATGTGGCCTGAAAACGATGTATATGGACCGACTGCGCAAAGATTGACACAACACAAACAGCGATTTGGTCCTAGAGTGAAGGTTGTGAGAGCGTGCGGTATGGATTCGCTTTCAAACAACATGAAATATGAAAACCATCAGGATGGTGTGTATGATGATGACGCAGATTATCTAAATAAACAACGTTATATTTGGTTTTTGCAAAAAGCGGATATTAATCAGACGCCCAACCTGCTTTTAATAAAATTGGGAGAGCTTTTCGCAAATTTTCCTGATTCTATGGTATTAGTTTGTCCTATGCCTGAATTACATAGTTCGTATTTTAGAGACCAAGTAGACGATCTCCCTAACGATGTGCTTAAAACTTTGGTTCACCCTCGGATTGTAGGTGACGTAAGAGATAATTGGGGAAAAAAGGTATGATACATCAGAATCAACTCAGGTAACCAGAGCCTGGTTCGTCAGATTTGCTTCAGATATACATCAAGCGTGTATATACATCGGATTATATACTTCATATATAAGCCAAAAAGATTGAGGGGAAATAGGCCAAAAGCCGAAAGGGGGGAAACACTTTCTCCTCAATCTCAAAAGCTTATAGGTTTTTTTCAGCTTATCTTAAGGAGTTACCTAAATAATGGAAACATATAAACCCGCACTAGTTACCGATGTAAATAACGAATGTTTGGCTTTTGACGACCATTATGGCGATGAAAAATTTACCTTAAACTTAATTACTATGAATACAGTAAAGAACGCGATAACTCAGTCCTTGATAACTTTTATGAAGGTGTATTTGTATTTAATTCTTGCACCGGTTTCTTTTATTGGTTATTGCTACAAAGACAAAGTGCTTCTTTAATTTGATATTTGACGTAAGTTCAATTATTTGAAAAGATTGGGTCAGGTATACTTTGTTGGTAAGGGGGGTGATATTTGTGACTGAATTAAAAACCGGTTTAGATAAAAATACATCAAGCGCGCTTTGTTATGTTTTGGGACCAATTAGCGGCGTTTTCTTCTTGATTGTGGACAAAGATCCGAAGGTTAGGTTTCATGCAATGCAATCAATTTTGGCGATTGGAGGATTAATTTTGTTGCAACTAGTTTTGTTTGCAACATTGATACTTGCACAGCTTGCTTCGCTAATTACCGTTGCCGTATTTGTTCTTTGGTTAGTACTTATTTACAAAGCGTGGTTGGGAGAAGATTGGGAAGTGCCATTTGTAGGAAAATGGGCACATCAAGCGCTTAAGAAAGTGTAACATTATGAACTTGCAACAAGGCATGGTTCGATTATTGCGGGATAAGTATGGTTTCAATAACCCTGCGATTGAACAGGCGATGTTGCGGATTCCGCGTGAATGCTTTGTCAATAAGAGTTTGCGCTCTAGGGTCTATGACGATACTTCTTTGGATATTGGATTTGGTCAAACAATAAGTCAGCCGTATACGGTAGCTTGTATGACTTCGCTGTTGGATTTAAAAAAGACCGATATTGTTTTAGAAATTGGTACCGGCTCGGGTTATCAAACTGCATTACTTTCTTTGTTGGCAAAATGGGTTTATACCGTTGAGAGAATACAAGCTTTGTCGGACAAGGCGGCAGAGATTACCGGAAAATTAGGTTTAACAAACATATCATTTGCCAATCGGTCAGGCGAGATTGGATGGGTAGAAAATTCTCCGTTTGATGCGATACTTATCACCGCCGGACTTACCGGCGAGGTTCCTCAACCGCTCTTTGATCAATTGGCGGCAGGTGGGAGACTTGTTGCCCCCGTTGGTGTTGGTGAAAAAAAGGTAATGACTAAATATACAAAAATTAATGAAAGTAAATATTCCAAGGAGTGTTTCGGTGAATTTTACTTCGTACCCTTTGTTTACAATGATACAATTAGCTCATGAAATTAGTAATCGGACTTGGTAATCCGGGAAAGGAATACGACAAAACGCGTCACAATGTAGGGTACGCAGTAGTTGATACATTGGTTTCAGAAATTTCTCGAATACGAATTTGTGACGTTAAATTTCGCCATGACCGGAAATTAAACAGTGAAATCGCAAAAGTTGATGATTTAGTATTTGCCAAGCCAACTACTTTTATGAATAATTCCGGCCTTGCTGTATCGAAACTTGCAAGTTACTTCAGAGTAGCAAGAAATGATATTTACGTTGTTCATGATGATCTTGATATAAATATCGGTGACTTTAAAATTCAAAACACAAAAGGTCCTCACAACCACAACGGCGTACTGTCGGTCGAAGAACACCTGGGGGGTAGGGATTTTTGGAGAGTCAGGGTGGGAATAGAAAACAGAAAAAGAGTACACGACGACACGAAAAGTAATTTGGCGTTTATACCGGGGGAAGATTACGTATTATCAAGGTTTGGTAAGGACGAAATTGGCATTGTCGACAAGGCGACAAAACAGATCGTTGAGGATCTGTTGGGAATATACTTAGCGGAGGGAAAACAAAATGGCTGATAAGAAAAATTTTTCGACAATTGGAGATTTACTTCAAGGTTACAAATCGTCGGATGACGATAAATATGTGAGTCGTGAATTTCAAAAATACGGCTATGAGTTGGCCAAGGAATTGGGTGATCTAAAAAACAGGTCGCTTTACATAAAAATTGCCAAAGAGAAAAAACGCGTGCATATTGAAAGCGCGAGAAGTTTTATTAAAGACGCGCAAAACGTCAGAAGTAAGCCCAAACTTTTTATGTGGAAACTTCAACAATTATCGCTAAAGAAGAGTTGACACACAAACTTTTTATGTGGAAATTGAAACACTTGAAACTAAAGAAGAGTTGACACACAAACTTTGTTTATGTGGAAACTTCAACAATTATCGCTAAAGAAGAGTTGACACACAAACTTTTTATGTGGAAATTGAAACACTTGAAACTAAAGAAGAGTTGACACACAAACTTTGTTTATGTGGAAACTAAAACACTTGAAACTAAAGAAGAGTTGACACACAAACTTTTTATGTGGAAATTGAAACACTTGAAACTAAAGAAGAGTTGACACACAAACTTTTTATGTGGAAATTGAAACACCTGGAAACCAAAGGTAATGCCTTGTTAAAAGGTTGGTAAATACCTCATGAAGTGCCACGGGTACACTCGTTATTTCTTCTACCTTTTTTGGTTTTAAGTGTTGTTTGTCCTTGCATGTTGTGTTCAGTTAATTTATTAATAACGTATCTTTGTTTGTTGCCTTAAGATTTGTTGTGATAAATACAGTTGGTTAGTGTTAACACGCTATTTCCCAATTAGTATTGTGCCGTATTGAAGTGTTAGACAAACTTGTTTGGGCAACTTGGGTTTTTTAAATCACCAGGGGATTATCTGGAATTTGTAATTAGATTATTTTGTTTTAATACGCTATATTTACACTACGCAAATTATCTGTTTGTAGTTTTCATCAACATGAACCTTAAATCGATAAACAACACTTCAATTGAAGAAATCGGTATCAAAGCATATTCCCTTGTTTACTTGAAAGATATTGGTTTGATGGAAAACAATTTGTATGTGTCCTCGGTTTTACCCGAAAAAAGCATATTTATTAAACAACTAACTGAAATAGGCTTCAAAGACAAAAAACTAATTTCTGCTCGCACATCGCATCCTCAAAAAGATGTCAAACTACCACGCAAACCTTGCGCCACCTTTGATGAGGCGTATGATTTTTACAAAGAGAATCTGGAAGCGGGAATGGTTATCGTCATGCATGATTTCTTTAAGGCAAAATTCGGTGGAATAATTTCTTATTCGAAGGGGGAAATTGTTCTTGAAATTTCCGAGAGCGATTGGAATATTGATTATGTCCTTAACTCGGATATGGCGGTTTTTAGTCACGGTTTTGCTACTTGGTATTTATATAAAGACGTTCGGAAGATAGCTAGCATTGTCGATGGCGTAGAAAACTATATTAACATAAATCCCCTTAACGAAAAAATCGCACAACAAATCACAGATGCCTTTACCCCAAAGCTTGCTAAACTCGAAAAAATACTAAGTGGCGATTTTAATTCTCTCGAGATACTTATAAGCGATAGATTCAAAATATTTCCACTTCAATTAGCCGGAGTTAAAAATATTAAAAATGGAAATTACGAAAATAATAATTTACAGAATGATATTTTTGAAATAAAAACACCTCACGATTTAGTAAAATGGGACAAAAAGACACCACTTCTTATTTCGATTCCGGCAACAGTGGACAGAGCGGATGCCCTAATGGGAGTGATTCAAGAAATTAAAAAATACACACGTCATGCATATATTTCATATGGCATTTTGTCGCATCCTGCGATTTTACTCAGGGAAGCGGGTATTGCAGTTGAAAGAAAAATGTCAAATTATAAATTGGTTAAAATTACTTACTAATTCATTGCAATTTGCAATAATGAAAAAAACTCAAGTTAACTCAGGCCTTTTCCAAAATATTTATGAAATCGTAAGATGTATTCCAGTTGGATTTGTAGCAACTTACGGGCAAGTTGCTGAGAAAATAGGCACAAAAGACGCCAGGAAAGTCGGTTGGGCGCTTTCTGTAAATAGCGATCCTTCTACTCCTTGCCATAGAGTTATTTATAAAGACGGAAGTTTAGCCAAAAACTACGGTAAATCCTTAACTGGCAAACCGGGGTGGAGAACACACAAAGATAAATTAATAAAGGAGGGAATTACCTTTACCGCAAGCAATCGGGTTGATCTTACAAAACACTTAGTTCGGGTGCTTTGATATTTGTTTCAAAAACAGTATTATTAATATAAATGAAAAAAGAAATTATTGTCCATATTGTTTTCCTTCTCGCCTTTTTTCTATTAATCTCGATTTATAAAACCTTCAGCCTCTCTCTTGAAATAGGAAATTCAAATTGGTTTACAGCTGAGTACTTGATTTTTTGGCTTGGGGGCGTTATCGGCATGTTGATGGTTTTTAGTGATCACTTTATCTATACTTATTTCTTACGTCCGGACGAACCTTCTTCACAACAAGCAAAGAGTTTAATATCAGAGAGAAAATATTTACAGGCAGTTGATTTTCTTGTGAAGAGCCACAAGACATTAGATAATTTGGTTTTCCATAACGCTAATTTCCAATCAATCTTTCTTCTTTTTGGTTTTTTTGTGATTACTTCGACGGCAAGTATACTTGGGCGGGGTATCGTGCTTGGATTTTTGTTACACCTTATTATTGATATGCTACGCGATTTAATTGAAACTAAATCAACCGACCGATGGTTTACGAAGTTTCCGGTTAGCTTGACTTTCGAGCAGAAACGTTGGTATTTAGGATTGCATATAGCTCTTACATTAATTATCGGAATCTTTTTATAAACCACAGTTGCATCTTTGGCTCAAGATTTGTAAACTACCACAATGGATGATTTGACCAAAAAAGAGAAACGAGAACTTGCGAAAAAAAGCAAGCACGAGGAGAAGGTAAAATCAAAACTGATGGGCAAAATTATAAAACTGGGTCTCGCAGTTTTAGTACTTTCAATAATTAGCTTCTTTGGTTACAAGGGAATTAAGTGGATTAATACACCAATTGATATTCCAGCTGATGTGACAATGGTTCAGGATGATGAGTGGGTGAAGGGTCCCAAAGAAGCAAGTGTAACATTGATTGAATATGCTGATTATCAATGTCCGGCATGTGCGGGGTATCACCCGATAGTCAGGCAGTTGGCCAAAGAATTCCCCGATGATTTACGGGTGGTCTATAGGCATTTTCCGTTAACTACAATCCATGCGAATGCGTTTTCGGCGGCAAAAGCTGCAGAGGCAGCGGGCAAACAAGGTAAATTCTGGGAGATGCACGACATGTTGTACGAGCGCCAAAGTCAGTGGTCGGAAGGTAGTGCAAAAGAAAAATTTGTCGAATTTGCCCAAGAACTTGCTCTTGATGTTGATAAATTTAAAGAAGATTTAGACAGTAGCCAGACTGAAGAGAGAGTGAGTGTCGGTATTGCATTGGGCAACAAAACCGGTGTAAACGCAACCCCAACCTTTATACTAGACGGGGTAATGATAAGGCCGCCTCAAGACATTGAGCAGTTTAGAGCTCTTATTAACCAAAGATTGGGCAATTGAAATATCTGACACTGCAGTGGTTAAGTTACGCCCGGCAAATTAGGCAAGTTATCAGAGTTTGTTGAAGTTAACTTCTTCAATAGTAGTATTGTTAATAATTGTAAGCACACCCGGTTCGGGATAATCGCCGACTTCTTCCACCGTAAAACTATTTGTGGTTACAAGATGTTTTAGAGCGGCAATTACGATTCCGTGAGTAGCGACAAATACTGTTTTGTACTTTTTTGTTTTCATCTCATTAATAAAATCAATTACCATATTCTTTTTGTCTTCAAAGTATCCGGAATATGGATATTCCGGTTCCAAATTTCTTTCGTCAAGCATCTCGTTTAATCTCGGGTCACTTGTAAACTCTACTCCTGTTATGCGTGTTGCGATTGCTACTGTTTCTTGGACTCTGAGAATTTCACTTGCCGCTGCATGATCTGGATGAATGACTTTTAAGTAATTAGCCATTCTAATAATTGCAGGAATTGCTTCTGGAAGAATTTCGGTGGTTAATTGTTTATCGCCGTATCCCGCATCGTTTTCCTTGCTGGAAAAAGTCTCACCATGTCTTAAGATATAGAAAATCATTTTCGTTTTTGTTATAGTCGCATATGGACACAAAAAATAAAAAAGTTAGATTGCTACTTGATTTCTACAAAGAAATTTCACTCCTTGGTAAAATTAATGCGCTTTTAGGTTATGACACCAATGTTAGTTTACCACCGAAAGGCGTTGAAGGTAGAGCGGAACAAACTGCTCACATAACGAAATTGATATCCGAAAAATGGCTTGACCCAAAGTTTCGAGCATTATTAGATAGTGTCAAAAATGTCACTTCGTTGACACCGGAAGAAAAAGCAATTGTGAGAAATTTAACTTGGGCCGGTAAGTATTATTTTCAAGTTCCGCAAAAAACTGTCGTTGAATTTTCTAGAATTACCTCACATGCATTTTCTGCTTGGCACAAGGCAAGGACAGATAATAATTTTAAATTTTATTTGCCTCACTTGAAAAACATTATTTCTGTCAGCCGGGAAATAGCCGGACATTTAGGTTACAAAGACAATCCATACGACGCTTTGCTTGACATGTATGAACCCGAACTTACGGTTCAAAAATTTCAAATGGTTGTCGACAAATTGCAGCCTGAGTTAACAGGTTTAGTTGAAAAAATAGCAAATTCCGGCAGGAGCAATTTAGCTGAGCCAAAGAGTGACTATGACATAAAAACCCAAGAAGAACTGGCAAAATTTGTCTTAACCACGATGGGGTACGATTTTGAAGCCGGCAGACAAGATGTTTCGCCACATCCTTTTACGGAAACGCTTGGAACACAAGACGTGAGAATTACGAACAGATATAAAAACGATGCGTTTATAGAGCCGATTATGGTGGCGATGCATGAAGGCGGGCATGCCCTTTATGAGCAGGGAGTAAATCCCAAGTATGAATACACGCCTTTGTCTGGTGGAGTGTCGCTTGGAATTCACGAAAGCCAAAGCAGATTCTGGGAAAATCAAGTAGGGAGAAGCAAAGAATTTATAAGCTTCCTTACGCCTTTTATCAAATCCCATTTTCCCCAATTAAAAAATATATCAGCCGATGAGCTTTACAAAATATTTAATATTGTTAAACCCGGTCAGATAAGAGTGGAAGCAGACGAAGTGACATACAATTTGCACATTTTTCTTCGATTTGAAATTGAAAATGCACTAATAAATGGCAAGCTTAAACCGGAGAACTTACCTGAAATTTGGAATTCCAAAATGGAAAAATATTTGGGTGTAACTCCCGATTGCGATGCAAACGGAGTTCTGCAAGATGTTCATTGGGCTTACGGGAATTTCGGTTATTTTCCGACTTATACTTTGGGAAATTTGTATGCGGCACAGTTTACGGCTACGTTGAGTAAAAAACTGGATGTCAAAAAACTTTGCGCCAAGGGTGAGCTAACACCCATATTAATCTGGCTTAGACAACATATCCACACATACGGATCACTGTATTTCCCCGAAGAACTATGCAAAAAGGTTACCGGTGAGACGCTTGATGTAAATTATTTCGTGACTTATCTTCACGAAAAATACCGGACGTTGTACTCGATTTAAATATTGCGATATTAATTTTTATGAAGAAAAGGCTCACTATCCGGAGATTATTAAATAATAACTTATTGAAGATTAGATAATATAATTCTAAAACCGTAAGATTAAGGGCAGTTTGCAATATGGCAGAACGGGAACCGACAATCAACATAATTGCAGAGATTTCCAAAAAAATTGACGTTGCTGTTATGCTTACGGCTTGGGGGGTGCATTGCTTGGAATAATAACTCCTTCTGTGGCACTTGCTGCGATAGTCTATAGTATTGCTACCTATATTGGAGCCGACGCGATAAAGAAGAAGTAGAAAAGCTCTCATTAAATCCTTATAAATCCGTGATTATTGTTTTCCTAATTTCCGGGTGATTCCTATGAATAGTTGTAACAAAGGTTATTTCTAATGGAAGGTAAAACATCATAAACAAGGAAGGTTACTTTTTGTAGACGACTCCAGAGTTTCCGGCACAGTATGATGCCTGCGAGGAATTAGAGGGTAAATAGGGCGGTAGTTGGTTATTTGCATAAGGATCGTAGCCGGGACGAATAAATGTGGTCTCTGCTTGTACCCATTCACCTTTTGCGAGATTCCCATCAAGATATATTACGGTATCCTCTTTACCTGATATATCAGGAGTAGATAGTGTTTGACTACTTAAAACTTCAAGATTTGTATGTTGTCCGCCTGCACACCCGTCTTTATCGCCACCACATGCACTCAGTACACCCAAGGTAAGTGTAGCTAAAAGTGTTAAGCGTTTTTCACTATCTCTCATAAACGGCAATTATACCAAATACATGGCTTTATTGCCAGAATATCCAACCTATACAAATTAACCAAAAAAATACGCTATACTCATATTAGGCTATGGTCGAGAATTATTACGTTTGTCCAAATCATCCTGATGTAAAAAAAGAAAATCCGGGAGAATGTCCTACGTGTGGTATGCTTTTGCAAGATAGAAAAGGGAATGTGATAGGTTTGAAAATTCATAAAAAAGGACGTAAGTTTAAGGAAAGTTCGATTTTATCCAAACAGCAACCGCTGGTTGTGATTTTAACCATAGTTTTTCTTACTACCTTTTTGTTTTCCGCACGTGATTATGCTCGGGGTACATTAATTGAAACTAAAGTTCTTTCCAGTTTGTTAGGGAGTGCGATGTTGGTTTTTGGTAGTTTAAAAATGTTTGACGTGAAGGGTTTCGCACAAGGTTTTTCGAAATATGACTTGATTGCGCAAAGATATGAAATATACGGATTTTTATATCCATTTTTACAAGTTGTCCTGGCTCTTGCATTTTTACTGGATTTGGCTCTGGTTTCTGTAGGCTTTACAACATTTCTGCTTTTCTCAATTAGCACCACGGGAATCCTGGCAAAACTTATGAAGGGGGAGAACGAAGTAGACGTGGGACTTGGAACTTATATACCCGTACCACTTAGTTATTTTTCGCTAATTGAAAGTTTGGGAATTTCTGTAATGGCGTGTGTGATACTTGTGCATTTGTGGCTGTAAACGATGATAATTGGGAACTTGTTAAATGATATAGATTTACTTATTGTAACGAACAATTATTAATGTATTATAAATTATGGCAATTTTAGACGTTGTTGACGCCAACTTTGAAGAAAAAGTTTTGAAATCCGATAAACCAGTTCTTGTTGATTTTTGGGCTCCTTGGTGTGGTCCTTGCCGAATGGCGGAGCCGATACTGGAAGAATTGTCAGAAGAATATAAAGACAAAGTTGAATTTTATAAAGTGAATGTCGACGACAACCATGACTACCCGCAAAAGTATGGAGTCATGTCGATTCCCACGACTGTACTTTTTAAAGGTGGACAAGAAATCGGTAGACAGGTTGGATTTTCCGGTAAAGATGGTTTTGAGCAACTTGTCAAAAAAGCATTGTAAACCCCAGTGGTAATTTAGCAATACCTGTTTTACTCTTTGTGAAAATAATGTAGAGTTATATTATAAGATTTTAATCTTGTTTCTATTTAAGGAGGTGATAGAAAATGAACGATAACACAAATGATCAAAACAGCACACCAAGTGATCCCATGTCACAGGGTATGGGTGGTGTGGCACCCGCAGCGACAGACGATCTGGGTAGAGTAGATAGCCCGACAACCGTTACTGAAATGGCAACCAGTGAAGAGCCGCCAGTATCCGATGAACCGCAAGTTGCGGCAGAAAGCGGTGAAGATATGGTAAGTGCTACTCAATCAACGACCGCACCCGAACCGCTTGCGAATACGCAATCAGACACATTGTCCGATATGCCCGTAGTTGAGCAAGTTGCACCGATGGGCGTAACACACGATGATTCTGATATGGGTGGAGATTCCACTCCTCCCGTAGCATCGGGGATGTGATGAAAACTTTGAACCAAGTTGACTGATTACATCAATCGGTCAGCTTGGTTTGTTTTATTTACTGTAAATACGCTGTGTTTAATTTCTAAGTTAGTTTAATTAACCGGGCAGGGGATTAAGAATTAGGGTTTTTCTTGATGAAGACTACATAATAAAATATCGATATTAATAAACTCTTTTATTCACTATGACTAATGTATTAACATTTACCAAAACTCCCAATGCGGGCGAACCGTGGGATGTGGCCATTATCGGATCCGGACCTTCTGCTTTTACTGCGGCAATTTATACTTCCCGAGGAGCTCTTTCGACGCTAATTTTGGGCGGAGATATGTGGGGTGGACAGTTGATGTTAACGACTGAAGTCGATAACTTTCCTGCGCACCCTGGAATTATGGGACCGGAGCTGATGACAAAGATGAAAGATCACGCACTGCTTTTTGGTGCAAAAATGATCGAAAAAAATGTAACCTCTTTCGAAGTTCCATCTATTAACAATAAATATTTTAAACTCACCACAGCGGATGATTTGTATTTGGCTAAAAGCGTGATAATTGCAACAGGAGCGGATACGAGTTGGCTTGGGGTGCCGGGTGAAGACAAACTGCGAGGAAGAGGTGTATCCTCGTGTGCGCCATGTGATGCCCCGTTTTTTAAAGACAAAAAAGTTGCGGTTGTTGGTGGCGGTGATAGTGCGATGGAAGAAGCGCTTGTTCTAACCAAGTATGCGTCTGAAGTAGTACTTATCCATAGACGGGATAGTTTCCGGGCAAGTGCGGCAATGCAGAAAAGGGTATTTGAAAACAAAAAAATACAAGTTTTATGGGATAGTAGTGTCGCGGAAATATTGGGTGATGAAAAAGTAACGGGTTTGAAAATAAAAACAACTGCTGGCACCAAGCAGGCGCAAAAGGTTAAAGGGGAAGAAAAACAAGGGTTTGTATATTGGAATATGGATATCGACGGAATTTTTGTTGCAATTGGACATACACCTTCGACAAAAATATTCAAAGATAAAGTAGAACTTGACACCAAAGGTTTCATTGTCAAAAAAAGTGCAGACGGTTTTAATACCTTAACCAGTCAAAAAGGAGTGTTTGTAGCGGGGGATGTGCACGACTATCATTACAAACAAGCGATAACCGCAGCGGGGTTTGGGTGTATGGCGGGAATGGATACGGTTAAATACCTTGCAGATCAGAACTAAATACTATATTGACAGATAGTCTTTGGTAGTCCAAAATAGCAAAATATGGCTTTTGAAAAGACGAACCAACTTGGTGTTGAGAAGCTTCTTCCTGTATTTGTTGTCATATCCGTTTTTCTTGCTTTTGCC
This sequence comes from Candidatus Woesebacteria bacterium, assembly GCA_016700095.1. Classification (NCBI taxonomy): domain Bacteria; phylum Candidatus Woeseibacteriota; species Candidatus Woesebacteria bacterium. Next base: position 249,941 of record CP065002.1, read on the forward strand.
GTAGGAGTTTTGTGGAACAAAGTTTCCTATTTGGAAAATGGTACACCAACATCAAAAACGGTTACGCCAACAGCTAACGGTGCTGCAGCAGATGCTGTCGCCAATCAACCAAAGAATGGAAAACTCACCGAAGATCAGGCGGCAAAACTCACACCGGTAAACGACAAAGATCATGTCCGTGGAAACAAAAACGCAAAAGTATTTTTGGTTGAGTATTCCGATTTACAATGTCCTTATTGTTCAAGTTTTCATCCCACAACTACTCAAATTCTTGAGGAATATGGCGACAAAGTAGCGCTTGTTTATCGACATTTTCCGCTTGACCAGATTCACCCGCAGGCACGTCCGGCTGCTGTTGCTTCCGAGTGCATAGCTGATTTGGGCGGTCAAGATGCGTACTGGAAATTTTTAGATGCAGTTTTTGCCGACCAGAAAGGGTCGCTTGCTGATATGTCAAGTATTGCCGTAAAGGCAGGTGTGAGTAAGGTCGCATTCCAAACCTGTATTGATTCGGGAAAATTTGATAGCGCTGTAGAGGAGGACTACCAGTCGGGACTAACGGTTGGAATTACAGGAACTCCGGGAAGTTTAGTGGTAAACGAAAAAGGTGAAGTATGGTTGGTTCCCGGTGCTCTACCTTTTGCCCAACTTAAAACAACCATAGACGAAGCATTAGCCTCATAAAAGAATTGAGTATTCTCGCTTGTTTACATAGCTGGGGGTTTAGTTTATGAATATATTCTGCTATAATGTCACCCTATGGCAGTTAGCGAACATAGTTGTAGGGATTTTCGAGGCTCAGTTGGTCAAAAACTTCCAAGTTGTACCGGGTGTGGTTTGAGAGTAATCTACGATACGGAAGGTGGAGCAAGGTTAGACGGAGAGTGTCCGAAATTAAATAAGAAAGAAGAAAATCAGACTCCGATTATTCCTAGAGATAGAAACCGGGGAAATGGCTAAACTCCCTCCAACACTTTATAAGCAACAACCGCCGCACAACCCCAAGTGTTAAATGAGATGTTTATTCCGTGCATGGGTAGTTCTACAATAATGTCGCACAGTTTTAGGACATCATTCTCAATTCCATAGCTTTCATTGCCGATAACGATAGCAACTGGGAATTTGATGTTTTTTGTAGATAGTAGATGGTAGCTTGTAGATTGAGGAGATTGCTCAATTGCGACAATATAGTAGCCTTCCTTTTTTAGTTTTTGAACCGTTTCTATGGTTGATGCGGTTTTCTCCCATGGAACCCAGCTTTCGGTTCCCACTGCCGCTTTGTGAATACGCGAATTTGGCGGGTATTCCATATCACCTGCTAAATACATCTTTTCTGCAGCAACTGCATCCGCCAATCTAAAAAGTGAGCCTGTATTGTAGGTGTCAATGATTCTGTCCAGTACAAAGACTATTGGATTTCTCGCTACCTTTGACAGATCTTTGTTGGTGGGATTGGAATTTCGCAAATGTTTGGCGTTTAGTTTCACAATAGACATGACGATAATTATATTTTACCAGTGTTAGGAGTCTTGTGTGAAGCTGTATTCGTGAACGAAAGCGGGAATATTAATACATATCATCGGGATTGTAATCAAAAGTCTGACCTGGTGTAGGCGCTATCGTACAATCTCGATACCTTTCTACCCTGTAACCGTAAGGGCATTTTTTCACTCTAGGTTTTTCACTTTTAGTGTAGCAGTTTTTGAAAAATGGACATGTATCGCAATCTTTTGGCGGTAGGATGATTTCAGACGTCATGGCCACAATCATACAACATTATAAGATTATTGCAAAGGTGTAAGGCAACAAGGTAAAAAAGCTGGTAAGATGAGGTTTGTATTCGTTTAGACTGTTAAATAGAAGCGTCGAAGAAAAATATCCAGCTTGGATTTAGCTGGCCTAAGATGGTAAAATAGCAGAGCCTTAAATTGCTTTGTAATTTATCAATTTTTAAAGTACAGGCTCTAATTTACAAAGTGAAATACAACTGAAAGTATTAAGGCCCTAACACAAAGTGCTACGGCCGAAAGAAATGAGGCCCTAACACAAAGTGCTACGGCCGAAAGAAATGAGGCCCTATCGTCTAACGGCTAGGACGGCACTCTTTCAAGGTGCAAATCAGAGTTCGATTCTCTGTGGGGTCACTAAGATTTTCCCAAAAAATATTGTTCCTTCAAACTAATTTGAACCATATTTTAAAAAGAAGTCGTTTAAGTTCAAATTAACTTATATGATATAGCTTCGAGCGAGTGTAAAATGAAACAGCATGATTTTTCTGAGCAATTAACTTGACTGAGAATTGTGTAGCTGGTGCAATGATTGTGGTGAAAAATATTAAAATAAACAGGTTGCTGTCAATGAAATTAACTACTATTATTTTTGTTGCACTGGTTTTGGTGTGTTTGGGAATAATTACTTGGCGACTGCAAGAAAATAGAAATACAAATAAGATTAATTCTTACGAGGAATGTGTTAAGGCAAGCAACGGTCAGGTAAATCTTATGTATCCACCGCAATGTACGACAAAAGATGGACGCACTTTCATTGACCCCTCTGCCAAACCACTGAATTCTGTTGGTAATTTGGATGAAAAGATCTCTAAAGACATTGCACAGGGATTGTTGTTTGCCGATTTTCCCGAAATATCCAAGGGGTTGGCGGGTGGGCCACCTGCACACATGCTGTACTATTTTGAAAATAATGAAGGTTGGCAAGTCGTATATACGACGGAAGGGAGTGGAGTAGACCAGATTTTTGAAGCATCGTGTTTCAAGGTTACACACCAGAGAGTCGTTTATCAGACGGGCAATTACAAATATGAGAATTTGTCGAGTTATATTCTCAAAGACATCGACAATCTGGATACGGAAACCTGTCGAGTTAAGGGTTGGTAAGAAAGCGGCGTTTCGTGAAAAACATTTCATGCATTAACCAACTGTGTTTATATATAACATATGTTTTTGTTGGCTAATATATTTTCAGCATTACTACTGCGATTACTATTTTTACTTCAATGACTTGGATGATACTTGCCTAAAAATACGTGCCTGATGGTGAAAAACTATTGAATGTGATACAAATTAAACAACGGGAGGTTGCCCTCGTTTTAGTTACATGCAAAGTTGTGTATCTACGGTGGGGTTTACTAACTTGTTATTTATAAAGAAAACAAGCAGGATTTCTTGTGCCCTTTTTGTAAAAATCTTTACCCTCGCATTATTTCTACGAAGTTATAAGTCTTAATAAAAACTATGTTTATGATGCGCATCACGAGTTTGATACAAATAAATAAAATACCCACTGATTCTTACCCATGTTTTATTTAAACTTCCCGAAAACCGTGGACTATTTGTCCACGGATGAAGGGAAGCGGTAAACAAACTATTCGAAGAAAACCGAGAGTTCTCAACCCTCGGTTGTTTATTCAAACTTTATGGAAATCACGTATTTTTTAAGTGTTAGCGAAGCAGTGAACTAACTTTCCTTGGAGAATTATGGCATGTATGACGCGGCGGTTTGTCGGAAAATTTATTACAGCCAATTGTTTTATTTTATATAACTTGGCATAATACACATATGCAAAATACTGAAGTTTTGGAGAAATGTTACAAAGACATTGCACGAATTATGCTCGAAAAGGTGGAAGAAGGTTGGAACAAAGCCTGGATTGAAGCTGATTATATAATGTCACCCCAAGGTGATGTGGATAGTTTTATCGCAAGACAATCAAAGGAAAATGAAAATAAACTGCATGGTTTACGTGTAGATTTTGGTACAAATAGTCCTCTGAAAATTGCCTTAAACAAAATTCACACTATTGTTATTGACAACAACGGCAATCGGTGTAAGTGGTTCAAATTTAAGTTAACCCCAGACGGCTCTTTTAATATCAATTTTGACTATGATAATAATCATAGTTTTACTGGGAGATAATTATGCAAAGAAAAATAGGCAATGGAGGAACATTTTGGGTTTCGAAAAATATAATGACGAATGAAGGGAAGAGCGTATCTTTTTACTATGCATGGGAAAGTGCGACACCTGAGGATGCAGAGAATATTGCTCAGAAGTTTCCAAAGTATTTTGTATTGGAAAACGGAACCGACTTGTGGGTTAGGGGTGAAGCGGATGGAGTAATAACCCTTGACGAATTAAAGGAAGTAATTTCAATGGATCAAGTGGACAGCATGGTATTAATCGATGACGCAACAAGTGAAGTGATAGCGGGGGTAAAAGACTGGGCTGATCCGAACGATCTTGAGGACTGTTAGGTTAAACTTCAGAAGGTTGATTAGTTCTTACCAAGCAAAAATAGCTATGCAGTTTTTTCTTGTAATATTCCGACATGTCTGATGCCATAACTTTCTCGATAAGACTTGTTAATCTTTTTTCAAACGCGTCTTCAACTTCAAAAAAGTGATCCTGGTTGTCGGTTTTGGGTCTGAAATCCAAAAACACACCATCTTGTCCACGGAGATACCCGATTGTATTTACCAGCGATATTAAAGTTGGCAGATAACGAGCGATTGTCTCGGGACTAACATCCGTTTTTTCGTATTTTGCCAATTGCTGATCCACCAAGCTTACCAAATCGTCAAATAGTTTTTTGTAAGTATCTTGATCCATGAGATAAGATTACTATCACAAACGAATTATTGCAACACGTTGACGGATGTTCACAATTGCCATTTCATCCATCTTGTAGGTGTGAACAATGATGGTTCAATAACCGGATTGTTGGTATTAAGCGGAATGACAGATTGGGAAAAAACATCCTATTTCAAAAGCGAAAGCAACAAAAAAATAATGACGCTACAAGAAAGGTTTTAAATTTGTTCTATTATTTGTATAATACATATCGAGACAATGGGCCCGTAGCTCAGCGGCAGAGCAACAGCCTTTTAAGCTGATGGTCACAGGTTCGATCCCTGTCGGGCTCACAACGTAAAAAGATAAAGGAAGCTGACAACACTAATTGCTAATAACACCAGCGGAAGTTGTAATTAAAAAGTGGCACGTTATTAAGGCTTTTCGATTGAGATAGTGATTTGGTTCAAACACAGTGACTTTAGTCGCGCAAGTGGTAGGACATTCCGGTGTAAACCGGAACAAGTTATTAAAATTGAAAGATATTTAAAGTAAGTATGTTTTTATTGCGGGATCGTCTTCCGAGCCTCCGACCTAAAGTCGAGAGCTCGAGAATACGCGACCAACTTGTTGGGTCGGTATAATAAGGGATGGGGTATTGTTATGTATTAAGTTGTATCAACGGGAGCTACTATGTGGGTTCAACAAGAAACATTTACGATAGATTGGGTAATCACAGAAATGGGCAAGTAAAATATACAAAAAACAATAGACCGCTTAAATTAATTTTTGTAAAAGAATTTGCAAGTTACAACTTAGCTTATAAATTTGAAATGAAGGTAAAATCTTGGAAGAAAAGATCATCAATAGAAAAGATGATTGGTAAAAGTGATAATGTATGTTTAAAATATTGCGGGATCGTCTCTGCGAAGCACAGCGATGAAATCGCGCAATTGGTAGGACATTCCGGTGTAAACCGGAACAAGTTATTAAAATTGAAGATTAATTAAGTAAGTATGTTTTTATTGCGGGATCGTCTCTGTATAACACAGCGACAAAGTCGCGCAAGTGGTAGGACATTCCGGTGTAAACCGGAACAAGTTATTAAAATTGAAGATTAATTAAGTAAGTATGTTTTTATTGCGGGATCGTCTCTGTATAACACAGCGACAAAGTCGCGCAAGTGGTAGGACATTCCGGTGTAAACCGGAACAAGTTATTAAAATTGAAGATTAATTAAGTAAGTATGTTTTTATTGCGGGATCGTCTAATGGTAGGACAGCGGCCTTTGGAACCGTCAATCTAGGTTCGAATCCTGGTCCCGCAGCATATTGTAGAGGGTTAGTAATCTGAAGGCTTAAAACAAAATTATTATCCTAACTACAAAGTTCTTCGTACAAATAAATGTCCAGTAGAAGTTGTGAAGAAAATATTAAGTTTTATTTTTGATTGTTTATAATTATTGGAATAATATTCGCCAGATTTAACAAATTCAGTCTCGTCAAGTTTTGAATTACTTCCAATAGTTTCATAAGTTACTTTTACTCCAATCTCTTCCGGTAGGGCGATGGAAACCTTACCGCTTACTGTTTCGATTTCAAATGTTTCTTTGGGAATTGAATTTGAAGAAAATGAAAAATCAGCAGAGCCGAATGTGTTATTAAATTTAAATTTTCTTAAGTTCAGATTGGTGAAAGAACTTTTAACTGATGCTTTACCTGCATAAAAATCTAAATCAACAGGTATAGTTTGACGTCCAAACTCAATGCCATATTTTATGGAGTCAGGAGTAGAAAGAGATTCGGGTTCTCCATCATCTCCTAAATTTATTAGTAGTTTGTCGGTATTAACTTTGTTGTGGACACTCACACCAAAAGGAGATCGAACACTTTTAGTGGAAACAAAATACGTAGATTCGGAAGTATCGGTAATGTCAACAGATCCTTGCGAAACAGTGATATTATACTGCACTTCCTGTATGTTCTTATAGTCTGATTGTTTAATGAATTGAGATGTGTTGATTGGGCTAAACGTACGATTTTCGGATATGACAAACCGTGCAGTATGGAATATGTATAAAATACGTTGTGCTTTGTAATGAATGTTTAAGAAATTTGTTGCGTATGAGTAAGTAAAAAACGCAACAAGAGAAGTAAGTAGTATTAGCACATACAACTTCTTGTTTTTATCCATAAATTATTATCTCACGATATCACGACATTGTCATGATTATGGCTTTTCATTCTCACTAAGTCTTAAATTACTGATTCCAATCAGTAGAAATAGTTTGAATCCTCAGTGAAAGATGGATTTTTCTATCTTTGGTTGGCAGAAGTTATCACTAATTTATTCAAACTTTACTAAATCTAAGTGCTACTGGTGTGGCATCAGCGTTGCAGTGATTAACTTTTCCTTAGAAAACCATGACCTATCAGTGTATGGTTAATTACTCCAAAGTATCCAAGACTTGACTAAGGGTAGTAGGATTTGCGAACTCTATTTGGACCGCTATTCGTTTGCCAATTAAAAAGTCACGGTCTTTTAATATCTGATCATCCTCTCGCTCTCCGAGTTGACGATCGGAAAGTAGCGACAAGTCTGCCCTTGGATAAGCTCTTCCTATTCTTTGTAAAAATGTTTCGAAATCTGAATTTCGGTGTAGCATTGCAAGCTGCTTTAAATCTAGTGGTGGCTCTTGGCCATTACTGGTCTTTGATTCTTCTTCGTATCTAACATCCTCGGCAACTCTAGAAAGCATGCGCACTCTTTCGGCGTAACGGCTTGTGCTCATAATATTTGTTGCAGCATTTTTCAATTCTGGATCATCAAGCGTTTCATTAATTGCCATACGTGCAATCAAATCCGTCCATGCTTCATCGAAAAGATTGTAACCCATATTGTTTACGGAGTAGACTCTACCGCCAACATATTTTTGCCATGGCTCTTTTACTTCGGATTCTGTTTCAGATTGATGAATGAAATAATCAACCCCCGATTTCAATATTTCGCCACGGGTGTTTATTGTTGCCAAACAATGTGTCCATTCATGAAATAAATTGTAAACCAAACCGACTGCCGTATATCTAGTTGATGTTTTCATGTCTTTTTCCATATCAACTAAATTAATATGTGCAGTATTTGGGATATCGGGATTATCTGCTCCGAGTGCCTTACCCCAAGGTAAATTATTTCTGTCGGGAGAATAATCAGGATATCCGCTATTTCTCACTCCTTGGATAAATTCGTCTTCGTTGTTATAAACACTTGTAATACTAACGAGATGTTCTTTATCGACGTCAATTCCGGTCAATTCAGTATATAATTTTGCACTTAAATTTACTAAAGCATCAATTTCAGACTTTTCCAACTCGGTTAGTTTTTTACCCCCAGTCTCACGAATTATATCTTGAAGACGATCGGCGTCACGTTTTTCGAAATTCTGTATAGCTTCAGGTAATAAATGCCCTGCAGCTGCACTAACTAACGCAGCACTACCAAGTTTAATTAAATCCCGTCGTGACACCAATGTGCCTTCAGTCATTGCGAAAGTCATTTTATCATAAATGCATACAAAACAGTTTTCTGATATTAATTTCGTCTATTCTGAAAAATACATCACTAAATCAATAACAGCAAAAAGAGAAAAACATTTTAAATGTTATAATTGGCGTTAAGATGACTATTCGGGAAAAAGTTAGGGGGATTAAACATTTACAAAATAAATATTTTATTTGTGTTTTGGAGTATCCGAAAGATATCAAAAATATTGCCTCAGCTATTAGAAATATTTCTGCGTTTGGTGTTGAAAAACTGTATGTTATTGGGGGTGCAAAAATAGTCCGGGATTTTGAGTCGGCGCGAAAGAACGAACGCTTGAAAAATCTCAGTGCCGGAGCTAGCAAGTGGGTGTTTGTTAAACATTTTAATACAACAGCAGAGTGTCTTAATCATCTGAAAAAGAATCTGTATACCATTGCCGTCACGTCGTCTCACCAAAAGGGCAAGACAAATATAAATTTGTATGAGGAGACATTTACCAATAAACGTCTCTCGGTGTGGTTTGGTAATGAATCTAAAGGAGTTTCCGAAGAAGCCGTCAATGCGGCAGACATGTGTATTCAAATCCCGATGGGTGGAATTGTAGAAAGTTTAAATTTAGGTACTAGTACGGGAATTATTCTAAGTTATATAAGTTATCAAAGATTAAAGTATGTATATTCTCACGGCAAGGCTCGGTTCAAATCCAAAGGTCTTGGTAAACTCAAAATGCGTTCATGGGAAGATTTTATTAACCCGCATCGATAGCTGATTAATACATTAGACCCAACCACTCCCAAGATTTTTTTCGTCGTTACTTACTTTGCGTCTAACTATTTATGAGTTACGACAAGACAAACGGGGAGTATGTAGCAATCAAATACTTCACTTCAAATCACTAAAGTCCCTTAACTCTTTCCATGTATCACGCATCTTTTTAGGATTTTTTGTTTTGGCGAACTTGTCATACTGGGAATGAGCATGATCAATTCTTCGGTAATATTTAATCGGACACCAATATCTTTCTGTTCTGCCACCTATTTCCGAGCTATAACGGATCAGATTGTTGATATAACTACAATAAATACAGTTAATTTTTTCCCATGGGTTTAACCACGAAAGCAGTACTCTATCGTATACAAAGTAGTCTTTGTTTTTCACCAGGGGTATGCCATACAAGCGGAAACATACCTGGTGATAGATCTCAATGCATGCATGCCAGACCAACGCCGGAATTATCATGCTATAAATAAATGGCGCACTAACGAAGTATTTCCAATTCACGGGAATTTGAACCTGGCGGCCCTTGCGCCTCCATAGTTTTATGGGATTTTCTGGTACTTTAATTCTTTTGATAAGTTCGTTTCTCGCCGACAGCGCATTTATATGTTCGTCAAAATAAAGTCTGGTTTTATGACCAATTTTTTTTAGATTGGCATGATTGAAATACGCTTTTAATTCTTTGCTATTAATATTACTAACTGTTTTGGTCAATCTACTCATGAAGCATATTCTAATACAATTGATAAACAAAAGCTCTAACCATATGGAAGTTAGTAAATCTGATAAACTGAATGTATGAGTCAGAAATTCATAATGATTGTCGTTTCCTTTACGTTGCTTCTTGGTGTGACTTTGGTTTATTTCAACTTTATCGGAGGTGATATTGTAAATCCCTTAAAGGTTGACAATCTCTATCAATCAAATATTGCTACAAAAGTTACACCCGATGCGGTTAAGGGTACATTTGTAAGATTTGAAAATGACTATTTAATTTATTTGGATTTAGGTAAAGAAGAAAAAATATTAACGCAAATAAACACAATCTATATTGACGGTTCCATGGAAATTACTAAAGCCGAATTAACAAAAGGGGACATATTAATTATCCGAACCGACAAAACGGTGGAAGGTGAACTAACGGCAACCGTAGTGACAAGGTACACCAGGCGCTAAATTTTATAACGCAACACTGTCGATTCCTGCAAAACACCCCGAAGATACAAAAGCTAATTTATATGCATATGAAATAGCAATTAAGCTACACTTAACACATGACAATTGCCAAGAATCTTAGGGGAATATTTACAAACAAGAAAGGTGAAATAATAATCGGGCAGTGGCCAAACACACCCCTTATACTTGCTATCGGTAGTTACTTAATTAAATATCTGCCCTTTAGCATTGCAGGACAGTTTTCATTCTGGGGAGTTTTAATATCGCTTACGTATTGGTCTTACCTTGAAATATTTTATGGTGATAATACATTTAGACGTATCCTTGGAGTTGTGGTCTTGGTTAGTCAATTGATAAAAGTCTTCAACATTCTTTTCTGATACAGGAAAGAATTTTCAAAACTTGATTAGCTGGTGATAAACAATAATTTGTTCAGAATTAGATTAACTAAGTAAAAGAAATACAGTGAGAACAAATAAAAGTTGCTACAAGCTTTTAAATTTAAACACCGTAAATAAAAAAGGGTCGCAGATTAAACTTTTACCAATTTTCTGCTATAATACATAAGTCCTCGATTAAGTGTCGGGATGTTAATTGAAACTTCCAAAAACATTTTTTTCAACTAATTTTTGGTCACTCTAAAATTGTTTTTGGCTAAAAAAATATGAATACAAAAATAATAAATGTAGCTGTAATTGCGCACGTTGACCATGGAAAGACGACTTTGGTGGATGCACTTTTGAAACAAACTCATGTCTTTCGGGAGAATCAAAGCGAAATGCAAGATACGCAAATAATGGATAGTAACGATTTGGAAAAAGAGCGGGGAATTACAATCTTAGCCAAAAACTGTTCCATTAGCTACAAAGACACAAAGATTAATATCATTGATACGCCGGGACACGCTGATTTTTCGGGTGAAGTAGAGCGAACTCTTGGTATGGCAAATGGAGCATTGCTAATCGTTGATGCCCAGGAGGGGCCGATGCCGCAAACAAAAGTGGTATTAAAACGCGCCTTAGAAATGAATTTGAAAATAATCGTCTGCATAAACAAAATTGACAAAAAACATGCAAATCCAAAAGAAACTTTGGCAAAGATAGAATCGTTGTTTTTGGATCTTGCGACAAACGAAGAGGCTCTTGATTTTCCCGTTGTTTATACAATTGGGAAATTGGGAACGGCTTATTTGGAAGTACCCGTGAACTACGAAGACAAAGCAGATATCTTTCCGCTACTTGATACCATATTAAATACTGTACCGCCATCAAATGTGAGAGACGGAGTGTTTAAAATGCCGGTTTCTTCGATTGACTTTGAAAGTCATTTGGGAAAAATCTCAATTGGCAGGATCTATCAAGGGCAGATCAAAGCTAAAGATAAAGTAATTGTCACAAATGATATCAATAAAATTTGGACCGTCGACAAAGTATTCGTATACGAAGGATTGACAAGAAAAGAAGTTAATGAAGCACCTTGCGGAGAAATCGTTGCTCTGTCGGGGATAGGCCAAGTTGCAATTGGTGACACTTTATCGGATCCCACTGACATTACGTCGCTTCCTGCAGTTACGATTGGTGAACCAACACTTGCAATTACCATGGGACCAAATACGTCGCCGTTTGCAGGAAGAGAAGGAAAGTTCACGACAGGTAGACAAATTGAAGAAAGACTTGTCAAAGAACTTGAAAGTAATTTGAGTCTTAGAGTAACAAAGCTCGCAAATGGTAAATTTGCAGTTTCCGGCAGAGGTGAACTTCACTTATCGATTCTTCTGGAAACCATGCGTAGAGAAGGATTTGAAATGGAGGTAAGCAAGCCTGAGGTGATAATCAAAGAGGTTGATGGGCAAAAGCAAGAACCTGTTGAGGAAGTATCGATAATCGTACAAAACGAATATGTAGGAGCTGTGTCGGAAGAATTAGGTAGACGCTTGGCGACATTAATCAGAATGGAGCCAAATGCAAATGGTGAAATGTTTTTTCTTTACAGCGCACCGACTAGAGTATTGATTGGTTTAAGGAGCGTTTTAACAACTGCATCAAAAGGCACATTAGTGTATAGCTCTGTAATAGAAGGCTTCAAACCCTTGGGTAGGCCATTACCCAAACTGCGAAGGGGAGCGCTAATCGCAAGCCAAGATGGTGAGACTTTGTCGTATGGATTGGAAAATGCTCAGCAAAGAGGAATTCTGTTTGTAGGATCGGGAGTAAAAATTTACGAAGGCATGATTGTTGGTATAAACAGCAAAAACGAAGACGTCATGGTGAATGCCTGTAAAGGAAAAAAGTTAACAAACATGAGAAGTAAATCCTCAGATGGTGTTATTCAGTTAACCCCTGCAACAGTATTGTCGCTTGAACAATCTCTTGATTTTCTCGAAGACGATGAGCTTTTGGAAATTACACCTTTGTCCCTTCGTTTGCGAAAAAAATTCCTGACGGATATTGAGAGAAGGCGGCATCAGAGAAAAGCAAACTAGCCAGAATTTCTCTTTTAATGGTGTGAATATATCTCCGGTGTTGATCTAAGTGATTCGACGTTTACTTTCAGATAACCAATAAAGAGTGCGGCAAAAAATGACAATAGATGTTAAACCGCTAGATTAGTTGCTTTAATTCAGTGTCTGACCCCGAACATATTTCAAACAAAAAACTTTATTTTGTATTACAATAAGAATTATGTCAGAAAATAGTGATGTCCCAATACCCGAACCTGCTCCTAAATATAAATATTCATATGCCTTTGGCGGTGATGAAGAGGCGGAGCGTGTTACCGATTTGTTCCCCCCTGGGAAATTAGTTGATACCAGACTAATCGACTCATTGGTGGGTGCGATTGAGCAACAATTCCCCGAAGATAAAAGGAGGCATACAATAGCTCAATACATAATTTCGATGGCTACTCAAGGTGTAGATGTAGCAGGAGGTGCAGAAAATGTGGCATACGCCATATCTCCAAAAGATATGGTGTCAGCTTCGGAACCTCCAACGAGAGAACAAAAGGGCATTCTTCAAAGATTATTTCAAAGAAGAGAAAAACAAGGCAAAGAAAGCTCACCACCGAATTATGCTTCCTTAGATGAAGTTAAGGGCAATGGATTTGTATATGCACTTGCAGGTGTTTCCGCTTCACTAGAGGGAGAGGAAAGAGGTGGGTTTGTTAATATATTATCTGATCAATTAAGAGAGCATATAGGCAATGCAGGTGGTGAAGACAAAGTGCGTTTACAGGGTATTCATGAGGAGATTACAACTGCAATCTTGCACGGCAAATCGCGTTGGGAATAATAGTCCACAAAGGTTTTTGCTTCGATAACAGACAAGTGGTCACGACTAAGATATTTCAGATTGTGGTGGGGACGAAGAATGACAGGAAAATTTACAAATCACATAGGTAGTTGCTTTTCAGATAGAAAAGATGCAAAATTGCGCTATGACGGGTATTATTGAGCGTATATTAGGTACAAAGGCGCCTATTGTGGTTAAGAAACCTGACCCCAATAGATTAGTAGAATGCAAAATACCCTCCCAGCCTGACTCCTTGGGTGGTCCTGCAAACCAGTCTGCTGCGGAGTGTCCACATGTTTTTGTGAACGAGCATGGTAGACGCTTATGTACAACAAATAACCTAGGTTGCCCAAGAGTAAAAACAAATTAAGATTAATATTTTCACTATTGAATAACACTTTTCTCTATTGAAAATAGAAACGTACCGTATTTAACTCCTTGTTCATTATTAACAAATCTATTGACTTTAGAAATTATGTATAGTGAAATAGACGGGTATGACTGTTGATAACATAGTGGAAAGACCCTGTATCGTTGCGGGACAGGCGGATTGTGGGGGATCTGTGGATCACCAGACAGCTAGCACGTGCTCCTACAGACGGGGATCAGGACCGATCGGTCCAGGAAGGATATATACATGTTCAGTATATCCTCCAAGAAAAGATTGCCTTATGGAATTAATGCGTGTAGGGGAAAAAACAGATTAATACTCTCGCTTTTTTGCCCCAGTGCTTAGCTTTAAAGGACAGACCTTTAAAGGTTACCCAACTTCTTACTTGCTAAACAAAGCTTACCTTGTATACAATCAATATCGCTATGGAAATACTTGAAACAGTAATTAGCTTTATTCTTCACATCGACAAACATTTGGCTGAAATCATTTCAAATTATGGCGCTCTGACATATGGAATACTATTCGTAATTATCTTTATTGAAACTGGCCTTGTGGTAACACCTTTTTTACCGGGGGATAGTCTTTTGTTTGCCGCAGGTGCCTTTGCCGCACTGGGAACCCTAAATATTTGGTTACTGCTTCTTTTGCTGATTGTTGCTGCTGTTTTAGGAGATACGGCAAATTATTGGATCGGACATATCTTTGGTGACCGGATTCTCAAAAATCCAAGAATTCCCATTAATCCCGAACATGTTGAAAAGACGGAAAACTTTTTTGAGAAACATGGCGGCAAAACTATTATCTTAGCCCGGTTTGTGCCGATTGTCAGAACTTTTGCGCCGTTTGTGGCGGGAATAGGCAAAATGCATTACGGTAGATTTCTCTCATATAATGTCGTCGGTGGAATTACGTGGATCGTTTTATTTCTTTTTGCCGGCTACTTTTTCGGCAATATTCCGGCAGTTCAACACAATTTTACACTTGTAATTGTGGCTATTATTTTGCTTTCGGTTTTACCGATGGTTTATCACGCCGTCAAAGAAAAATTAACTAAGTCACACATTAGAGACACACGTCTAGATTCCAAGGATACCAAAAAGAAAAAGACAATATAAACAATATATTGCACCCCACAAATAAGTGATATAATTTTTATATGAAGATTTTCCTCGCCTTGCTTTTTATATTTTTTCCTCTTATTGCTCCGTTATCCGTAAATGCTCAAGCTGTGGGAGATTGTAAATGCTCAAAAGTTGTTGATGCAATTGAAAATGCCAAAAAGTACGAGTACATATTTTCCGGTTCGGTAGAAAAAATAATTGAATCGGGCAGTGAGCATGTCGTCAGTTTTAAACTTATAAAAAGCTATAAAGGATATTTAAATGAGAGTTTTAATGTATATACCTCAAATGAAGAAGCTAAATGTGGTTACAAATTTGTCAAAGGTCGGGAGTATTTTGTTTTCGCGTCCCTGGATGGCCAGGGGAGAATTGTTACCGGGAAATGTTCGCAAAACGAGTTCCTGGAAGAAGCAGGAGATGATGTTGCTGCAATTGCCGGTCGAAAAATTGCTTCAGAAACTAAAGACAAATTTACCAAAACCGCTTCGAATTCGATGGGTCCGCTTAGTGAAACAACGCCGGCAATGACAGTCGTTGTTCTATCGGCTGCTGCTGTTTTGATTCTTGGAGTCGGAGTTGGTATGACTGGAGTCCCCAATGAGCGCAAAAAGAAAAAATCCGATTAAAATACTTCCTTTGTTATATCAGTAAGTAACCCCACCCAAATATTAAAATAGTCAATCTTAGTAAAGTTTGCAACACTTTGCATGCATCGTAATTTTCGCCCAAACATTTATTTTCTCTTTTTGACAATTCCACGCGATTTAGTGTTTGGATGGAGAATACGCTCCTCGCCGAAGGCGTAGAAAAGTTATTACGGACTTTGGATCGTAGAGAATTGCTGCATGAAACAAATCAAAAATTGAATGTGAAAATTTAAGTATGTGGCGGATTATTTAAGTGTCGGAATATTTGGAGCTTCAGAATTTTTTAAACCAACGTTAATCATGTATGCCTGACCCGGAAAGAGTTGGAAGTTGTTGTCACTGGGGGTGGTGCAGAAATGATAATCCCATCTTCCATTCTCGAATTGAGAGATGGAGTCTACCTTCAGATTATTTGTGGTGTGTAAGTCACAGAGCGTGTTGGCATAAACACTATCGACAATAGTCTGCGAAACACCGGCGAGGTTTAGACCTGGGGTTAGTTGATAGGGTGAACCAGCGATAACACCTGCCAGTGACCAAGTTGTGTCTGATGCACTTTTAAGCATATATCCGTGATTGGGTAGTATGTCGAAGTTTGCTGTGTTTTCTTTGCAATCATAGTATTCCCATGTGTTAGCTGTGATTGTGGCAATTTTTTCACTTTCGGTAACCATTGTACAAATATCGCGAGCCGTGAAACTTGTCGTAAGCGGAATTGCAAAACTATTCCATCCTTTTTCAAATTGATAAAAAAGACTCGAATCCGGCCCTTTGTTTTCACTTGCCTTTGAAGCAACCTTAACGTTAGTTGAGATTACAGTAGTTGTTGTAACAAGTGCCGCTGAAGCCACGATAAGAGAAAAAAATTTATTACTTAACGTCATTTATTGGGTGGGTAGATTTAATTTGCGATTGGTCTTAGCCGGTTTATCCATTTCCTTCAATTGTATGAGGTAGCCGACTCCATAATTCAGCTTAAAATTATTTACGCTAGGTAAACTGCAGATGTGTGTATCCCAACCATTGTTTTTCATCTGGTAAATTTCAACTGCCTCCAATTTCTTGCGTGGTGTAAATTTTTTGCACACTTCGTCTGCGAATAAATCCTTCTTTTCATTTTGCACAAAATTAAACATATAAAACCCGGCTCCTGCCAAATCAAAGTTCACAGGAACCTTTGCTCCTTTAATTTCCCAATCTCGAGCCTCGGACATGTAAAAAAGATAGCCCAAGTTGGGAATTATTTTGGCATTTTCGATTTCGGGAAATCTGCAGTTGTAAGCAAGATAGGGGTTTTCGTTGCCATTTTGCCATTTGTAAACGGCAGTGACTTGCAACTGGCTGCATACATCAGAATAAGTTAATCCGGTTTCAAGGGGCAGAGCAACGGTGTTCCATCCCTTAATTAAATTGTAAACCAAAGTACTTTTACGATTTGCTTTAGCCTGAGCAAACTTAGTATCGATACTTGTCTGAGTTATTATTAAAGTAAGAGTAACAAGCAATGCTGCTAGGGGAACAATAATCGAGAAAAATTGCTTAGAACCTTTCATACATTCATTATATTTACTATTTTTTGATTAAGTCAAGCAACTAATCACTTGGGCTTTTATTACTTAACTTTATTTGTTATAATTGCAGTGCGCAATTAATTTTGCATTTAGTATGAGTTAATAGTCAATCAGATGGATCTTGGTTTTTCACCAAGATAGATAAACCGCCATCTGGGCGGTTTTCGCATTTTTTAGGCTTTAGCTTACTAGGTACTCTGTACTTTAAAAATTGAAGATTAATTAATTTTTTGACCTCACGGGATTTCCATTATTTTTTTGGAATCGCCCATGGGGGCCGAGCAGGAACGTGTTCGGTATTCAAAAAATGACTGGAAATGTGTAAGACGAAAATTTTGTTTGTTTTTACACAAGCAGGGTTTCAAATCGTCACAATTTGAGGGTTTGATCCTGGCCCAGGACAAATGCTGGCGGCGTGCTTTGGTATGCAAGTGGATCGGGCGCAGCCCGCAACACCCAGCTAACAACAATCAACAAACAACTTTGATAGAATAAATTAATGAGTTTCAGATTTCTGAAATTTAAAGTTTACCAGGATGCAAAAACACTGCATTCAGAAGTTGTTATTATATCGAGAAAATTCCCAAAAGATTTCTATTATCTCAAAGATCAGTTAAGAAGATGCTCTCTTTCAGTTGTCTTAAATATTGCTGAAGGTTCGGCTAAGACTTCCGACAAAGATTTTAATAGATATATCGAAAATTCACTGGGGTCTGCAAATGAGGCAGCTTCTGCATTAGATGTTGCTTACTCCGAAAAAATAATAGAAATACATGATTATCACACTTTGTTAAAGTTAACAGAGGAAATTGTAAATCAATTAGGTGGTTTTTCTAAAAAGTTGAAAGTTGGTGGTTGAGTGTTGTGGGTTACGCTAGACGCGAACGGCTGAGTAACACGTAGGAATCTACCTCTTGGCGGGGAATAGCCATGGGAAACCATGGTTAATACCGCATAAGATCTTCGGATGAAAGGATGTAACTATCCACCGAGAGAGGAGCCTGCGGCCTATCAGCTTGTTGGTGAGGTAATGGCTCACCAAGGCTACAACGGGTAGGGGACGTGAGAGCGTGTACCCCCAGAATGGTACTGAGATACGGACCATACACCTACGGGTGGCGCAACCAGGAATCGTGCGCAATGGGCGAAAGCCTGACGCCGCGACGCCGCGTGAAGGATTAAGGCCTATGGGTTGTAAACTTCTTTTACTTAAGTGGAGACACTTTTGGGAATAAGCACCGGCTAACTTCGTGCCAGCAGCAGCGGTAATACGAAGGGTGCAAGCATTGTCCGGATTTATTGGGCGTAAAGCGTTCCGTAGGCGCATTGGAAAGTCACATTTCAAAGACCGGGGCTCAACCTCGGAAAGGGATGTGATACTACCTTTGTTGAAATATGTAGGGGCTACTGGAACTTAACATGTAGGAGTGAAATCCGTTGATATGTTAAGGAACACCGAGGGCGTAGGCAGGTAGCTGGACATTATTTGACGCTGATGGACGAAAGCCAGGGTAGCGAAAGGGATTAGAGACCCCTGTAGTCCTGGCCGTAAACGATGCTCGCTAGGGATGTGGTCTACAAAGCATGTATGCTTTAAGAAACAGCCAACAATTAACAAACAACTAACAACGAATTTAAGTTGGTAGTTGAGAGTTGAGGGTTGGGTGTTGTCTACAAAATGTATACATATTTTGTAGACTGCGTTCCGTAAGCTAACGCGTTAAGCGAGCCGCCTGGGGAGTACGAGCGCAAGCTTAAAACTCAAAGGAATTGACGGGGACCCGCACAACCAGTGGAGCATGTGGTTTAATTCGAGACGAACCGAAGAACCTTACCTGGACTTGACATCCCGACGACCGTTCTAGAGATAGAATTTTCACTATGTGACGTCGGTGACAGGTGCTGCATGGCTATCGTCAGCTCGTGCCGTAGGGTGTTCCCTTCAGTGGGGTAACGAGCGCAACCCTTGCCGTATGTTAAATTGTTCATACGGGACTGGTCGCCTTTGGCGACAGGAAGCGGGGACGATGTTAAGTCAGCATGGCCCTTATGTCCAGGGCTACACACATGCTACAATGGAGCCGACAGAGGGTTGCCAAAGAGCAATCTGGAGCTAATCCCAAAAACGGCTTCTCAGTTGGGATTGAGGGCTGCAATTCGCCCTCATGAACGCGGAATTGGTAGTAATCGCAAATCAGCTAAGTTGCGGTGAATACGTTCTCGGGTCTTGTACACACCGCCCGTCAAGTCAGAGGAGTTGGGGGCACCCGAACACCGAGAGTCTCGGTGGAAGGTGAAATCAGCAACTAGGATTAAGTCGTAACAAGGTATCCGTTCTGGAAGGAGCGGATGGATCACCTCCTTTCATGGAGTTGAGGTACGAAAAGTACAATAACACCCAAGTTTTCAGTCAGCGGTTTCTTTGTCTTTTTTAAGTTTACTTAAGGAAGAATAAAAACCGAGTCCGTATGTAACAACGATAAAGTACCGCTTCCAGTCATTTTTTGAGTGAGAGTATTAATCTTCAATTTTAAAAGTTTACTTCTAACAGTTTCGGATTTATTTTCGTAAAATCTTTAACCGTAGACTGATACAACCGACTTTAGTTGGTAGAGGATGTCATTTCGAACCTTATTCCCTTTACTGTAAATTCGTGAGTTAATTACATCAAGCATAGCTTAAATGCTTGACGATATATAAACCAAATGATTAAATGAGTTATGCCAAAGAGTAGAATAGTCCGCAGTGTATCTTGTGTAAGACTTCCCAACTAGATTTTATTTAATTTATTAATATGGCACTTACTAAATCAGATTTTAAAGAAATGAGAAAGGTTGTATCTGAAAGTGTGACCGATATAGTTGTCGATGCATCTCAATTAATTCTTAGTGGTATCCAAAAGATGTTTGATGTGCGGGATATTAGATTTGATGTTCATGATAAAAAACTGGATAAATTAACTAAAGATATCCAAAGTATTAAACTAGATACGAGGTTTATAAAAGATGATATTGCAGGTATAAATGGTGAGCTTGGACTCAAAGCATCTAAAAAAGATATAATCAAACTTACCCAAAAGGTTGAAAATTATCATCCCTCGAATTAGATTGATATTTATAATTCATCCCACTAAAAAACCCGCCGTGAAGCGGGTTAAACTTTTCTCAAATACAAAAGCGTATGGAGGGTAGGTGTGCAAAGAGGTGCTTTGCTGTGTCTATTCTTCGTAAGAAGAAAAGGGTACAGCCAGGCATTCTTTGTAAAAGTGCTTTAGAGGTTGTGTAGAAAACCTAACCCTCCACACGTTTTTGTACTTAGCTATTATAGCATCACTTAAAAATAATTCACGGGTATTTTTCAGGATAACAGATTGATATCACCTCGTACAAAATACATTTTTGAAATCTCAATAGTATGGGGTAAAATACCTACCATGTGTCGAGAAAGAAACTTGGTGGAAAAAAAGACTAGAGTAAACGGAATTGATGTGCATGGATCAGAAAATCCACTAAATCAGCCGGAAATAAATGCTTTAGTGGAACAAGTAAATCAGAATCCTGTTTTACACCCAAACATCCTAAAAGCAACACATTTTGCATGGCAAGGTGATACTGATACTGTACCGCAAATCGTTGGGTATGAGCTAGGGTGGAGAGGGCATTTGCAATTTGTTGATGCACATTACCAGGCACTGTCCCAAATTGTCGGTAAAAGTATAAAAGGAGTCGATGTTGAATTGACCCGTATGGTCGTTAACGAGAATGAATCGGTAGGTCCCGCATCATACCACTTGGGATATTTAGTTTCGGGTTTCAAAGATTCCGCTGGTACTGATGGAAATTGGCACCCATCACCATATAACCCTACAGTGTCAGCCTATTACAATCACGCGCATAAAATTGACTATGGTGAAGTGCATGAAATGGGTCACAGAGTGCTGCACCTGCCAGATACTTATTCCATTGATACTGTACTTTCTCCTACCGGAAATGACATACTGGCGAATGTACCACAGCCATGGCTTACATATATGACTCACAAAAGAAACGATAGAGGTCCTGATTTGATGAATGGAGGTTTGTATATGGGGGAAGCAAGTTATCGCCTTGATCCATACGCCACATGGTTACTTCAAAGGCGTTTTGTACAGGGTTGGCAGCATGATTTGGCACGAGCAATCCCAGAAGGCGCGTGGAACTTTCCTCATGAGGTACCAAATGAAACTACACTCGAAGCAAAGGGTTGGGAAGGAGCCAGCTTGACAATTTTTAGAACCGATGGCACAGAAATGGAAAAACATCTTGCGGAAGAACCGGTATTTTCCGGGCAATTTAATCAAGATGGCAAAATTACCATAGGAGATCCGTTTGAGGGTGTCGACAATAGTGACGGTTTTGTGCCGAATTATCGATCATTGCTACTTCTTAAAGCCACAAGACCGGATGGAACCATTGGTGTTCGTTATATGGATATTGGTGATTTTAATATGGCTACGGGTTTAAAAGGGGAGCACTCAAGCCGTGCGGAAATGCGATTGATTGGTGGCTTTGCGGATGTTTCAGATCCGAATGTCACACCGGAGAATTTCAATTGGACGATATTACGTAATCCGATAGATGTTTATATGCCAATAGTTGCAAAGTAAGATTTCTATCAATTCGAGAGGTCCACGGACTATTGGGCACTTACTAATTATTTGGAATTAATTACAAGTGTGTTTTGAGGATTAAGTAAACCTTTATTGTCATATGCAGTCCTATGCATTCCCACCGACTCCCAGATGTTTTTACCGCGAACTCGACGATATGTGTTATTCATTACCTTAACCTTAGCGGGGTCTAGGAAATCTTCTGTTTTGTAAATCTTACCCGTTACCAAGTTTACTTCTTGCACAAGTGCGTCGAATGGTTTGTTTATCGCTTCTGCGCTGTCCCGTAAACCAAATTCGTTGTGTTTAGTACCATTTACCTCAAATACGTAGGTGTTTCCTCCAACGCCATTTTCTTTTTTATACTTTTGTTGCACCAGCTCCATAAACGCGCGTAAATTTCCAGACGTAATTTCGCGCATCAGCTTTTCAGGAGAATTGATGCCAACCTCAGCCAAGTAACCAGAGTTGTAAAGTTCAGCCAAAACATGTTGGTATTGCATTCGTTGAAACCTTTCTTCTGTGATTAATTCGGCACTTGGATTATTCAAACCGGATTTTAAAGCGATGTTGTCAAATGCAACTATTCCACCGTCCTTCACCACCATAATTGTTGTGCCATCACTTCCTTTTCGTAAGTTCCTCATGTACTCGTCTGAACCATCTCCTTTTATAACATCAGGCGTTTTATTCTGACCTCCAGTTATCCTTGAGGCATTTTCTAGAAATGCCCCATGTTGTGCATCTGATTGATAAAACATGCCGGCACGCGTAGTGCTGCTTAAAACTGAGAAACGTCCATTGATATTTGCCCCGTATCTTGAATTATCTGAATTATTTATAATGAATGCTGCCTCAAGCTCGTATCCTGGATCGATTTCCTTGTTTGCAAAACCATACGTATCTACTGTGGGTTCTTTGACTAAAACAGTTTGGATAACCAACTTTTTTGTTCTGTTTGAACTATTGAGATCGTGCGTAGTGGCAAAGAAAAGGTGGTTGCCAGTTTCAGGTACATCAACACCGAGATCATCTAGATCAATATTATTTGTATCAACCGCACCAACCACCCCACGCATTGCACTTTCAAGATCTCTTGTTTCATAGACTTTTGCATCAACAAATCTGACTTTTTCTTCTACGACTATGCCATTTTGTATTTGCTGAACCTTAAACTCCATGTCATTAAGCGTGTTCATATTACCGCCTCTTTGGACAAAAACTTCCTCAAAGAAATAAAAGGGTAAAATATCAGTAGTTACTAAACCTGCGATACTTGTTTGCTGGCCTGAATGGGCAAGTAGAAAATTCGTATTCTTTCTATCGGTTGTTACAACACCTGTTAAATCGGGATGTTGATTATAACTATCAAATCTTTCGATTTGTTCGTGATCATCAGTTGCTATTCCACCAGATTGTAAGTTAAGACGCATGGAAACTTCACCAGTTTCTGAATTTATGGATGAATAGCGGGGATCTAAGTGTTTTTCTACCCACCCGGGTGTTTTATAAGTAGCTTCCAATATTTCTTTGGGGAAAACGATAGTAACATCTTCTTCCAGAGATATTTGTCCAATTCTTTTGTTGGGATTGGTTAACTTCTCCACATACTCTGGAGTGCTAGTTGGCTCTGGTTCATTTGCTGGAGTGCTAGTTGGCTCTGGTTCATTTGCTGGAGTGCTAGTTGGCTCTGGCTCATCAGTGGAGGTTGCAGTAGGTGTTGATTTATCGATTCCAGCTCCCGAACCGCTTCCTGAAACATGTGAATCGCGGTTATCGGGTCTATTTATATTTTGCTTTTGTGTATCCCCAAAGATTGCCCTTTTACCTTTTTTTATTTTATCATCAGCTGAGTTTACAATAATACTAGCTCCCACAAGTCCGGCAATTTTCAAAACATCACGCCTTGTTAACGCAAGTGGTCTATCGGATTGATAATTTTCATTTCGCTTACCTTTTTCGTCTTCTGAAATATCAACTGTTACCTCACGTTTGGTGTAGGGAGATTTGTTTATTACAAGTTTATTATTTGGTTCTTCAGGTTTTTCTGCCATAGGAATTAACACCTCGCGTTGGGTGTATGGTGATAAATTAAGAAAACGTGTTTCATGTTCGCTCATATTAGTATAGCGTAAATAATTTATATGGAGATTTTGAAAGAAAGCAGATTGCCTAATTACTAACTGCAACCTGCTAACTACCATCACCTATCTGCTAATTTCTAGTAATTATTCCCATCCAAGAAGTGAGTGTAAGAGCAGTACTCGTCTTTTTTGGCAACTAATTGCCAAAAGAGCCAAGTCCTGTTTGCCGGGCCCCACCCGGCACGCTTTAGAGGTTATTTTCTTACACCCACATCTTGAGCGGGAAGTATCTTTACTTGTGCAGGGTTGGACCCTGCAGACCAATTTTCATTTCCTCAAATAATTCACTTAAGAGATCAAAGTTGGTTAGTTTCCTGGATATAGAGAAAGGAATACTAGAGGAGTTTTGCGAGTTCTTTGGTTGATATCCCAGCTTGTTTAAGAATCGCTCTTAATGTGCCTTGAGGAATCGGTTTCGCATGTACTGCTACTTGTGTCCATCTTCCGTCAGGATGTTTTAATCTTATGTGAGATCCTTTGCCGCCGACCTCCACAAAACCCAATTTAATTAATATTTTTATTAATCTCTTTGGTTTTATATTACGAGGTAGTTTGGGCATTTATTGACCAGATTATTAAGTTTTACTTATGCGAAGGCGGCTTTGTATTTGGAAGGAATTTTCACCTTGGCAGAAGTAACTATTTGCTCTTCCACATTATCTATCGGTATTTCTTTTCCTTCTTTACCAAGTGTTTCAATTGCCAACTCTATTCCATCTTTTATGCTTTGCATAACTTCCTCAATACTATCTCCATAATCAGCTATACCCAAAGTGGGGCAATATGCATTGTAAACCTTATTGCCGTCAGGGTATTTTTCTGGTTCTATGATAACTCTATAGTTAAGTACGCTCTTTTGCATACTTAGGATTATATCATAGAGAATATATTAATTTTTTAACGTGCGATATCTTAAAAACAGCTCCCGTAATGGGATTAGAAATTAGGTAATTACCTAGTGCCTAGTTCCCATCTACCAACTACCATCTACTATCTACTAATTAGTTCCCATCTACTAACTACAAACTACTATCTACTAATTTATAAACCAATTTTCAATTCTCAAACCATTTGCTTAAGAACTCAAAGTTGGTTTGCGCTGTCAATTTGTTGTGTCGTTCTCGAGTAAGTAGGGGGTCCGGCTTTCGCCGGTCTTCTTTTGCTAGCCGCGTGGCTAGCTACTCGGGAGCGACTGTCAATCGACAGCGCTTAAATAGTTAATCAAGTGTGTCCCACTTGCGTAATTGCTTAAAATTACGAAGTGAAAAATATCACTTATTAACTATCCCAAGGATAGGATCTTAAAAGATTCAAATAAGGTTACCCTTACTTAAAAAAATTAAAAATCTTTTCCCTTTCGAATCGGGTCTTAAGTTGTTCCGAAGAACAAGTGACTTAAGTTCCAATTCTTTTGGAGTTGAGATTAAAAAGTTTGGAGTTTAGGCGAACCTAAATCCTGATTTTCAATTCCCAATTCCGGGTGGTTTTCTAGTCGCCTAAGGCAACAGTCCTCAATAGTGAGAGGTTTTTCAAAAACCGGTTTTGTTGTTTTTTGTCCTAATGGACCCAGATTTGAACCTTAGTTCAAATTAACAACACTGGTTTCTTCTAGATTCTCTAAAGTGAGAAACAATTGCTTGTAGTAAGCAACTTTCGAAGAAGGGTAATTAAAAGATTGGTATTTTTTGTAATCGAGATTTCTCTCAACTACCAATACTTTTCTTTCAACTACCGTTGATCCCTATCCTGAGACTGATTTATCTCAAGCTTTTAGCAGTGTTTTTCTCAATGCCGTCCGGCATAAGTTGAGAAAAAATAGGGTAGTGAATGACAAATATCCGCGTTAGCACGATTAGCTAACCTCGCGTCCAACTAAGCTAGGCTTAGTTTACTGGTCTTTCCAGAAGGCAATAGCCTTAAGAATTAACACCCAGAGGGAACGGACAACCTTACGGTCCAACTGTCTCACGACGTGAGACCGTAAGGATTTAAATACCTAGTCTTCTCGGCCGCGCCATGCGCCAAAGGCCATCCCCAAGAGGATGGCTATGGGCGCGAGTGCGCACAACCATATAAGACTTGGCCCACTGCCGCCGGTCGAGGCACTTTTTAGGGTGCCAGGGGTGGAAACCAAAGGCGGCCGGCTGGGGGTGATGCTGACGGCGGGGGTGGGAGTGAGTTTGGTATCAGCGCATTGAGCGATGAAAACTACAGCGGGGTTACCCACTTTTCCCGAGAATCGGTTGTTTTCGCTCTCAAAAAGAGGCGATAAAAACCAATTTTGAGGGAAGCTGTCACCTCCGCGGAACGCCTGCCCCTGACCAAGGGTTGACGTAACATTTGTTACAATCACACCCTCAGGGGGCAATTCCCATGTTCCCATGTATCCACTGCCGTCGGCCGTGTGCGGAAAGCCACCGAAATAGCTTCCAACGCCGATGGTTACGGTCATGGTTTCACCATGACCAGGCGTATATGACCCGTCAGGCCACTCACAGAAGTGATACCCTCTCAGGTACCCCTTAATGATTCCCGGCGTGGGGCTGGGGGTGTTGGTGACCCACGGCGTTGCCGTTGTCGTCGGTGTTGGTGTAACCGTGCCAGGGGTGGGGGTGAAGGGCGATGTCGGTGTTGGCGTCACGGTCAATGTCGGTGTGAACGTTGGCGTCACGGTCAATGTCGGTGTGAACGTTGGCGTCACGGTCAATGTCGGTGTGAACGTTGGCGTCACGGTCAATGTCGGTGTGAACGTTGGCGTCACGGTCAATGTCGGTGTGAACGTTGGCGTCACGGTCAATGTCGGTGTGAACGTTGGCGTCACGGTCAATGTCGGTGTGAACGTTGGCGTCACGGTCAATGTCGGTGTGAACGTTGGCGTCACGGTCAATGTCGGTGTGAACGTTGGTGTCCATGTGGGCGTGGGTTCGGGACAGTTTCCCTGAACTACTACTTGAACGCTTCCACCTGGGTTGGGAGATGTATCCACGTGATTAAATTCACAATGGACTTCTCCGCCCGGAGGTATTTGAAATCCAAAACTGTTTTGGTATGGGTCAACTGTTCCCAATAAACCCTCAAAACCGTTCGAGCAGGAGTAAGTTATTAACTCCCATTCGTCTGGTCCCGACCATACGCTCTGTGTATTTACGTTTACCTCCATTGTTGATGTGTTGCTATCATTGACGATTGTGACATCGTCCGTGACTTGTTCACACCAATAACTGGGTGTTGTGTGCTCTGAGCACAGTATTGCACTTATCCAGTAGTAGTTTTGGGCTTGGATATTTGTGGCACTGCCACCTAACAACATTGTTGAAAACAATAGGATCCCGAAGATCCATTTCGTGATTTTCGCTGTCTGTTTAGACATGTTTAACCTCCGTTAAATGTTGCGAAATAAGAAAGAACTACTTCACTTACTTTTCCAAGCTCTTTACAAGCTAGGCGAGGGGAAGATCAAAACCCTCGGTGATTTCCGTTCACCCAGTCCCTTTAAGGACTCGAAGTAAAATTACTTTAGCTGGTGCACTTATCATTCTCTTGATTAGTAAAGTATCAGACGCGTTTTTACGCTGACACATCAAGAGGCTTGGGCTGAGACCCAAACTTACAAACCAACTGTCCCTATATTGAGGGAAATATGCAGTCAAGCGTTTGCTTGACGGTTAACTTTTCAAGTGTTTAAATGAACTATGTCACTTACTAAAAAAGATTTAGATCTAATAAGACAAGTTATTGACGATTCGATGAGAGATACGAATAATCCTCTCAAACTTGAACTTAAAGCCGATATACTTGATTTCAAACTTGAAATCTTGAAAGAAATCAAAGCACTTCGTGAAGAAGTGGCGGTGACAATTTCATATCGGGACATGATTGCTAAAAACGAGGAAGATATAAAGAAACTAATCAATATCCATCCTTCATTTTCGCACACCTAAAATTTTGCATATTTCCCCCAATAAGGGTAAGTAGTAACTTTCTTAAGTTACACCCTTTTGCCTTAACCCTCGATTTATTAATCGGGGTTTGCCGTATGTCCATCCACAACTAATGCAATTTGGATAAATCCAATAAAGGATTTGTCCTCCTACGCAATGAGCTACGGAAGGACTGCACTCCGATTATTATCGGAGTTTGCCATTCACTAAGTTTTTAAAGAGCTAGCGGTAACTTGTACCTTTCTCTATTAGTAATCTGTAATTGGCAGCTCGCGTTGGTTAAATTTAACTTTGGCCAACTGCCACTTACTGATTACTAATGTCAGGAATTAGGCACTAGGTAGTTAGATAATTACCTAATTCCTAAACTGATCCAGTATCCTATATTGCGTACCTGCACAAATGTCGTTTGAGCGTTAGTTGTCTGCCAGTTATGTGACCTTCTGACGCAACAAACAACAAACAACAAACAACAATCAACTGTCAACTTGTAACAAGTAACCTGTAACAAATAGTAAATAACCTGTAACAAGTAACTAGTAACAAGTAACTAGTAACAAGTAACTAGTAACAAATAACTAGTAACAAATAACCTGTAACAAATAACCTGTAACCATTAACCGATAACTGGTAACTTGTTACCATTAATTATTAGTTTTTCGAACCTTATGAGTTTCGGTGATACACCCATCAAGACTGTTGTCATGCACGCTTCCTTGTCATTCCCGCGGAAGCGGGAATCCAGCCTAGATCCCATAGATCCCCGATCAGGTCGGGGATGACAAAATATGAAACTTGTGTACCCGATACTTTTTTACTTTTGCACTTTTAGCACCCTGTAATTGGCAGCTCGCGTTGGTTAAATTTAACTTTGGCCAACTGCCACTTACAGACGGCTAATATCCTAACAAGATATCGAATATCGAATATCGAATATCTAACACCTGCTATAGACATATGCTACTTGCTTTTCAATTACCCCAAATGTCTTTTGGTTGCCAATTGCTCGACAAATAGGTGACAGACGGGCTCTATCGGGCTTTTATTGCCTTTGTTTGATTTGCATACCCAGCTTACGGCTAAGTATCAAATTCAATTTCTTGGCTTCTTGGCAGACAGGTCAGTCGAACTCACAAGTCGTGTTTCAACCAATCTGCCTGCCCAAAAGCCAAGGCTGTAGTTAGTGATATTTTTCGACCTTCAAACGCAAAAAACCACACCTTAGAGTGTGGTTAAACTATATGCAAACTATTAAAGCCAAACCCGAGTACCTACCCGCAGTTTAAGCAGTATTCTCCCTTTAGCTTTTTTTCCTTCTAATAAATAAAAAGTATTAAGGCTTAAAAAGCTTATAAAGGAGTAAAAAAATAGTTTGCACAAGATCTGCCGTTTGACAAGATCAATTAATTTCCTCTAAAGCTACCTAGATTTCTCTAAGTGTTGGCAGTCTATCAAAGAGAGTGATAATTGTCAAGAGGGGAAATAAAGTAGCAAGTAGCAAGTAGCAAGTAGGTGGTAGATGGGTAGGAATTGAGTAAATACTAATTCCTAAACTCTAATTTCCTAAAAACAACCCCGGGGGTTGGAATAGCCTCAATCTAACCCCCGGGGTTGGAATTTGAAAACTTGGAAACTAATTCATTGCCTCTGTGAGGTATGGCTATTTTCCAATTTTTGCAAGCTCGGCTTTGAGGATGGATAGCTTATCTGCGTCGTTTTTCATTTTTTCCTTAATTTTTTTGTTTTCTGCTTCCTGGTCAAACGCCGGTCTTACCGGTGGATACTGTGGCGGATATTGATTCGTTGGGTAGAAGGGTGCGTTGGGATACTGTGTTGGTGGATAATTTGTATTTGGATAGTTCTGCGGTTCCATCAACGGATTTTGTTCTTGAGGCGGGTAATACTGAGGATTAGGATTGTTTGTATTTTTCACGGCTTTATTTTCACTCCTAAACTGAGGCTGTTTTGGCCTGGCGTGGTGACCGGCTTTCGGATTCGAGTATGATTTTGCTTGAGGTTTGGGAAGGGTGGAATTTGGACTTTGGACAACATTTTGTCCAGAATCGTAGAGCTGTTGTTTTTGAGTGTTTGGATTTTTATTAAATGGTTTGTTATTTTCTTTTAGCCACGGAAACTGGGGAACATCACTTGCTGCCTGGGCGTTGGGGTTGGGATGTGATTTAGTGTGTTTCGGCCTTCCTTCTTTCACTTCAGGACTTTTTTCACTCAATATATCTTTTTCACCTTGCACCAAAGGAATGGCGTGGCTTGTTTGTTGGGGAACAGCAATAGGTGCCGGAATAATTCTATTTGCCAAATCATTAAATTGGCTTGGTTCGGGAGCGGTGTTATTTACTGCCTGACCCGGATTGAGTATTGGGAGTGTTTCACCCATAGTTGCATTTTGAATTGGTATTGATCCAAGTGGCATGCCGGAAGGGATGATTTCTTGTGAGTCGACATCATAAGTTTCGTTTTCTGAAACTTCTGCCAACGACGGTTCTTTTGCCGATCGCGACCATCTTTCGCGGCTGACTTTGATAACCTTTTCTCGATTGCTGTTTATACTTTCCGGAAGTGAAAGCGTGGTTGCCAAAAATGGACGGGTCGAGTGCGCATCGATCATGAGTTTTATCGCAATTTGATAATTTGCCAAATTAACCATATCGTTTTCGCTAAATACCTCGGCAAATTCTTTATTAAATACCCTCGCGTCATCAGCTCCTACGGAAAAAGAAATCATCGTACCCGCATTTCCCAAAATTGCCTTTTGAACAGTATCGGGAATTTGAGCCATATACTGATTTGCAAGAAGTAGGGCTAAGCCGTATTTGCGCGCTTCAGACAAAATTTTCACAAAGCTGTCTGTTGCGAAATTCTGAAACTCGTCAACATACAGGTAAAAAGGAACTCGATCTTCTTTGGGTGTGTCGACTCGGTGCATAGCCGCGAGTTGGAATTTCGTAATTAGCATTGCACCAAGAAGCGAAGCGTTGTCTTCACCAAGTCTACCTTGCGACAAATTCACCAAGAGTATTTTTTTCTGATTCATAATGTCATCAATCGAGATTGAACTTTTGGGTGTGCCGATTATTCGCCGTATCATTGGTGAAGTCACGAACTGTCCAACTTTGTTTTGGATTGGTGCTATAGCTTCTTTCTGTAATTTCTCAGGCATTGCATCAAATTCGTCTTGCCAGAAATGAACCAAGGCTTCGTCTTTAAGTTTAGATACGACACGGTTTCTGTACGACTGGTTAGCTAAAATTCTCAAAACATCAGCCAGTGTGGAATTGGGAATTTCTGTCAGCGTGAGGAAAGAGTTTCTTAAAATGTATTCCATCCGTGCGGACCAGACATTTGACCAGACTTTAGTAAAAATGCTCATAAGGCCTGCTACAACAAGTTCGGCTTCTTCGCGGTTGGTTACCTCTAATGGATTAAGAATGATCGGGTATTCTTTATCTGCCGGATTAAAGTAAATAGTGTCGTTGATCCTGGAGCTTGGAATGTAGTTTAATAAGTCCTCGCATAAATCTCCGTGAGGATCGATAACGGCGATACCGCGATCTTTCTTCAAATCATCGACACCCATGTTTGCTATCATTGTCGATTTACCGGTTCCGGTTTTTCCTACCACCCAGACATGCCTGAGGCGATCTTTGTCTTTGATGCCAAAAACTGTGTCTTTGTTTTGATAACGTGTTTTTGCAAAGAAATTTATCCTTGATTTTTCGGCAGGGGACTTGTCGGTTGCAATCGGTAAGTTTTGCGGAGGTTCAGTGAGAACCGAATTTCCCCAAGCAATTGTCGGAGTTTTTATCAAAGAGCTGGGAAGATGCCAAAGCGTTGCGATTTCCTGAATATTTAATATATGTTTGTCAGCAACCCTTCTTTCTTTAAGATATTCGATTTCTTCGGCAAGTTTTCCCTTTTTGGGAATCTTGACTACGAAGGCGTTACCGTCGGCTCGGGTATAAATTTCAAAAGTATTAATCAGATCTCCAAGTGTTTCTTCACTTGGTGCAAGAATTCTCAGAGAAGTTTTGAAGCCGGGATAAGATATTTTTTCTTTGATTATTGAAGCATCAGGTCTGGGTTTATATGTACCGTCCTCGTTTTTGGTGCCAAACTCAGCGTATTTCTGACCGTTTGCTTGCCAATTGCTGTTGACGGTTTCAAGAGCGATCTGAAACATTATAAAATCATCGGCAGGAGCTTTCGACAAAACACTCAAAATTGACGACATCGGATCGACATCTTTGAACGACGGATATACTGTTAGTGGGTAATAATCACCTTGTTTAAGTTTGAAATATGCCACTACATAATTTGTAAGGTCGACATGAGAGATGGGATCGTTAACCTTATCAATGGTTGTAAGGGGATAGCTGGAGTGGATCTGAGTTTCGATAAAAGGAATAAGGTTGATGTCGCAAGTTAGCTGAAAATGAACTTGCCCGGCAAAGTGAATAATTTCAAGCGCAAGAGGTTGGGTATTTGTAGTCGATTTCAGAAAACCAAAAAGTGACCCCCCTGAACCCGGATTGATTTGGGTAAGTGCCGTCAAAAAAGTTTGCGCCGCCTCTGGAGTAACTTCAGTGTTACGGGGAACTTTGAGTAAAAGTGTGGTTAAGTTGGACATGGTATTTATAGTATAACAGGAGAAGAAAGGTGTGATAAATATAGATAATAGAAAACGTTTTCAAATATTTTAGGTAAAGCTATACGGGCTATACAGGGTCCAGCCCTGGAAGGGCTGGACCCTGTAATATCCATTTGTGTTATAATAGCCACGCAAAGGAGGTGATATTAATGAGAGAATCTGGAGATCCACTAACACCATTACAGACACAAGACGAGTTTGAAAGTACACACAAACCGGAAGTTTCAGGCACTGCTTCTGATGAACCAGAAACAGAAAATACACAGACACCTGTACCTGCTAGTGACAACACAGCACAACAAAGCTAAACCGTAGCTATTTACGAAATTTCGTATTTATAGGTGTTTAGGGTTGGATTGGGGATGCATTCATAAAATACTCGAGTAAAGACACTGAGGGGATTGTTATTGTGTATTAAGAAATTATTATTTATTAAAAGTAGCTTTAACTTTATGACTATGCACGAGGTAATTATTTATAGATTAAGATTAAGGAGGTGATATATATGAAAGATAGAATACAAAGAGTAGTGGATATTGAAACAGGAAAGCTGCAGGCAAATTCAAGAAAACCTGGAGGAAAAAAAGATCGAAAAATTGCAATAAAGGCCGCGGAGCTGATGTTAGAAAATCCTGATATGACTCCAGAAATAGCACTTAACAAACTTGATCCTGAAAGTGCAAGGCTTTTGGGTGAACTTAGGGAGAAGGAAATTTAAAAGGGTTTATATGACTAATAGAATTTTATTGATGGTTGTAGTTTGACCAATTATTTTTTGTCTACTCCTAAAGATTAAACTCCCTCGTTATTGGGAGCCGCGCATAGTAATTTGTATTTAGAAGTAGATTGCGATAGGGAAACTGACGATGAGAAAGTTGAGTTTCTTATTTCAGCTATAAATATAATCACAAATCTCAACTAATATTTACGCACTAAGTTTCTGAATCAGAAATCTTAACTCTAAATATATATTAGTGGGCGCGCATGGACTCGAACCATGGACCTCCAAATTATCAGTTTGGCGCTCTAACCAACTGAGCTACGCGCCCTCGTCAGAGCAAGTTCCGCTTTCCGCCAAGCAAACTTGGCTTATCGCTCCACTTGTCTTCCTCTTCACTTTTACAGTTGTAAAAGTGGAAAAATGTGTTGCTTCACTTTTTGCAAACCACATATCGTTTATTGCAAAGCGTTACGTAATTTCTCCTTATCAATTTTGTACAAAAAAATTGGGAAAGATATTATTCCGCTTACTACTATGTAAACGCTTTTTTTAATACAAAACCCAAAACCAGATTCAAATAAACGAAAATCAATTTTGAGTTTATCGATACATAATTTATCATATATATGGGATTTAAACAATTGTTTAGTGGCGAAGAAATATAAACTTCAAAAATATAAATTTCACGCGCATTGACGGGAAATAGTTGACCCGTTTGGTATAATTAATATGTGGGTATAATTAAAAAACTGTTTGGCGGAGATGATGAGACTTATGTTGTGCATGGAACTCCAGACGGAACGATGACTGATGTTGAACCAAATGATATCATACTAAAGGGTAAGGAGATACGTGAATATCATGAAAGATCAGGGAAACACCCTGAGCATTGTGGTGCCGAAATTGCGGCGGATATTGTTAGTCGAAGACCACGTGTGTTTAATACAAAAGAAAGAAATTAATTACCTTATCCTCGTTGACTTCAATTTAAATAAGCCTTATAATAGCTTCTAGCTTTTGAGTCGGAATAAACAGTTGGGATGAATAGTCCCGACTTTCGAACTAATAAGTTTGAATTCGTTCAATCATCAGCCAGCTTACGCTAGCTAGATTCTTGAACTAATATAAATGATAAGCCTATTTGTAACAAATAAATTTAGAGCGCTTATTTTGCGCTTCTAGACAGGGCTTATATTTAGTTATTTACCGGCTTTTAAGCCGGTTTTTTTGTTTCTAGTATAAATACTAGATATAATTCGCACATTAAATTTTACTTGCCCTACATTCATCTAAAATTCGAAAAACGAATTTATAAGAGGAAGAACAATGGAGCGTTGAAAGCAAGCTTTCTGCCTGCTTAATTTAGTGGACTCGTTCCGACGCGGGCCGTTAGCTCAGTTGGATAAGCAAAGCTTGGCCACTTGATCTAACCACCTTACGGGTTGTTAGCTCAGTTGGATAAGCAAAGCTTGGCCACTTGATCTAACCACCTTACGGGTTGTTAGCTCAGTTGGATAAGCAAAGCTTGGCCACTTGATCTAACCACCTTACGGGCCGTTAGCTCAGTTGGATAAGCAAAGCTTGGCCACTTGATCTAATCGCCTTACGGGCCGTTAGCTCAGTTGGCTAGAGCGCTACATTTGCAATGTAGAGGTCGTGGGTTCGAATCCCACACGGTCCACCAATGAGTACATTGATGAACCATGTGGTTTTCGAGGAATGCAACCAAGTAGGGAAAGTGCATGGCGAATCCCACACGGTCCACTCATTAGGAATTGGGAATTAAGTAGTTAGTAGTTAGTAGATGGTAGATTGGTAATAGAAATTTGGATTTTTAACATTAGTATTTAGTTTTAAGTTTCAAGTACCAACAATTAAGAATTGCGGAATACTTGACACTAAATACTTATTAGTAGGTAATAACAACGCAGAAAAATTTTGTTGTGAGTTGTGAGAACCGGTTAGACTTAACCAGTTTTACAGAACACACCAACAGATTTGTACTTTAACAACTAAGAGAATGAAGTCACTTTAAGTGTACTTCATGGAAAAGGCCGTGAACCATCATTTATTTGATGATTCACAACACAAAAGCAATTTTGCAAAGCATGATGCTTTGCATTGAGAAAAATCCCGTACTTGATACGGGATGAAACGCTAAGTTTAAGTTTACTTAACGCAGACAGTGGATGCCTTGGTCTAGATTACCGAAGAAGGACGTGCAAGACTGCGAAAAGCGTCGGTGAGTTGTCAAGAAACATTACAGCCGGCGATGTCCGAATGGGGAAACCCGCACTGCTTCACCGCAGTGAACTCGTGCTCCAAGGGGCACTCTAAACAGGTAACAATTAACTACCAACTAGAATTAGTAATTGACTTTTAACTATAAGTTAACAGTTGAAAACTCATTGGTGTGTTGATTGTTGTTTGTTTGGAGTGCCTATTAAGGCGCGTAGAGGGAACCGCCCGAACTGAAACATCTAAGTAGGGCGAGGAAGAGAAATCAACGAGATTGCCTAAGTAGCGGCGAGCGAAACGGCAAGAGCCCAAAGGTGTGCGTAGCACACAACAGTTAACAATTAACATTCAACTACCAACTTTAAATTAAAGTGTTGGCAATTGATTGTTGTAAGTTGAAAGTTGTGTGCTATGCGCACCGGTTGTGGGACCGCAACGTGGTAGTTTTTTTGATAGCAGAATGACATGGAATAGTCAGCCATAGAACGTGATAGACGTGTATGCGAAATCAAAAGGACGCCTAGCGGTATCCCGAGTACGACGATGCATCTACATCGTCGGAATCTGGGGGAACCATCCTCCAAGGCTAAATATGATCTAGAACCGATAGTGGACAAGTACCGTGAGGGAAAGGTGAAAAGAAGGGCGGAACGCCCAGTGAAATAGAACCTGAAACTGTTTGCGAACAATCCGATAGAGCCAGTGCATAGCACTGAACTATTAACTTCCAACACACAACAATTGACATTTGGTTAATTGTTGGGAGCTTGTATAGAAGCGTGTTGATTTGTTGATGGTTCCGCGCTGTGCGCGGGTAATATCGTGCCTATTGAAGAATGAGCCAGTGAGTTTTCGTGTTTTTTAAGTTTAAGCCGTAATTACGGCGAAGGCGTAGGGAAACCAAGTGTGATAAGCGCGAATAAAAAAACGCGGAAGACCCGAAACCAGGTGAGCTATCCATGAGCAGGGTGAAGCCCATAGAAATATGGTGTGGAAGCCCGAACTCGTATCAGATGCAATTGATTGGGATGACTTGTGGATAGGGGTAATATGCTAATCGTACCTGGAGATAGCTGGTTCTCCCCGAAAGGTGTTTAGGCACCGTGGCATCGAAAAACTACAGGGTGGTAGAGCTACTGAATGGGATAATGAGGGTAATCTGAGTTATCTCAACCAAACTCCGAATAACTTGTAGTATGCGTTGCTAGACAGCCACACGGGGCTAAGCTCGTGTGACAAAAGGGAAACAACCCGGACTCTCGGCTAAGGTCTCTAATGTATCTTAAGTTTTTAAGGAAGTTTTTTATCATAGACAGCTAGGAGGTTGGCTTAGAAGCAGCCATCCTTTAAAGAAAGCGTAACAGCTCACTAGTCGATGATAAGAAGCGCCGAAGATGTATCGAGGATTAAAGATACTACCGAAGCTAGAGGTGTCGTGCTTTGCACGCAACAACCAACAAAAACAGCCAACAGTCAACAATTAAGTTGGAAATTGGAAGTTGATTGCTGCGTGCAGAGTGCGGCGCGGTAGGGGAGCGTTCCAAGGGCTTTGAAGGTGTGCTGTAAGGCATGCTGGAGCGCTTGGAAGTGAGAATGCTGGCATAAGTAGCTTACAAGCTAGGTGAGAATCCTAGCCGCCGAATGTCCAAGGTTTCCGTCGCGAGGATCGTCCCCGACGGGTTAGTCGGCTCCTAAGGCGAGGCCATAAAGGCGTAGTCGATGGACAACTAGTTAATATTCTAGTACTTTTCTTGTGTTGTTTGACCTGGGGATCAACTGGATTGGAGGACCGAAGCCGGTTCGCGAAGTCCGGTGCAAGCTGTAAGGTAGTTCATATTGGAAAATCCGTATGAATGATTAATCGAGCAGTTATGCAGAGTCTGGTGAGAGCCGGACGATTTTGAATAATTCAATCTACCAGAAACAATTCGCAGTTAGACACAAGGAGAGCTGTACCGCAAACCAACACAGGTGGACTGGTCGAGAAGACTAAGGCGAGCGAGAGAAGGGGGCTCAAGGAACTCGGCAAAAAAACTACCCGTAACTTCGGGAGATGGGTTGCCCCAATTCTATTTTATTATTGGGGTCGCAGCGAAAGTTTGTTAATCGACTGTTTACCAAAAACACAGGTCCGTGCAAACTCGTAAGAGGACGTATACGGGCTGACGCCTGCCCAGTGCCGGTAAGTTAAACGGCGGGGTGCCCCGAGCTTGTCTCGGGATGCTCCAAAGCGAAGCTCCGGTAAACGGCAGCAGTAACTATAACTGTTCTACGGTAGCGAAATTCCTTGTCGTGTAAGTTACGACCCGCACGAAAGGCGTAACGAGTTAACAACTGTCTCGAGCCTCTACTCGGCGAAATTGCGATGGCTGTGAAGACGCGGCCTACTTCCACCAGGACAAGAAGACCCCGTGGAGCTTTACTATAGCTTGACATTGATATGTGCATTTTAATTGTCTAGTGTAGGAGGGAGTTCCGACCTTGTGTCGGAACAACAATGTAACACCTCTCTTTGAAGTGTGGCATATCTTACTTACGTCGCCTGGAAACGGCGACAGGGACAGTGTTAGGTGGGTAGTTTGTCTGGGGCGGATCCCTGCCAAAGTGTAACGCAGGGGTACAAAGGTTAGCTTGGCACGGATGGACATCGTGCTGTAAGTATAAAGGCATAAGCTAGCTTGACTGCGACAGTGACGGCTGGAGCAGGTGCGAAAGCAGGTCTTAGTGATCCTCCGATCCACCATGGGTGTGGACGGAGCTTATCGGATAAAAGCTACCCCGGGGATAACAGAGTGGTCGCACCCGAGCGTCCTTAGCGACGGTGCGGTTCGCTACCTCGATGTCGGCTCAAGGTATCCTGGGGCTGGAGAAGGTCCCAAGGGTTGGTCTGTTCGCCCATTAAAACCTTACGCGAGCTGGGTTCAAACCGTCGTAAGACAGGTTGGACTGTATCCGGTGGGAGCGTTAGAATCTTGAGGAGAGCTCACCTCAGTACGAGAGGACCAGGTGGGGGGAATCCCTAGTGTGCCGGTTGTGGCGTCAGCTGCAAAGCCGGGTAGCTACATTCCTTGTTGGATAACCGCTGAAAGCATCTTAAGTG
This sequence comes from Candidatus Woesebacteria bacterium, assembly GCA_016700095.1. Classification (NCBI taxonomy): domain Bacteria; phylum Candidatus Woeseibacteriota; species Candidatus Woesebacteria bacterium. The sequence continues at coordinate 288,502 of CP065002.1, forward strand.
GGAAGCCCACTCCAAGATGAGGATTCTTTTAGACTCCTGGTAGAACACCAGGTAAACGACAGGCAGTGGAAGCCCCGTGAGGGGTTAAGCTAACCTGAAGCGAATCAGTCGAAAAACTTAAACTAACGTTTCTCTCAGTGTAAAGCATTGGGCTTTACACAACAAATATAGGGTCTTTAGAAAGATATTTGGAAGCCATTTCCATGAGTACACTTAAAGTCACTTCATCTCTTAGTAATTTTTCAGGATAATGTCCTGGTAATTGGTGCGTCGTCGTACCACCTGATCCATTCCGAACTCAGAAGTGAAAGGCGACAGCGCGGACGATAGTTGTGGGGCAACCCACCGCGAAAATACGTCATTGCCAGGACAGTATCCTGAAAAAGTTAAAGTCAACATAAAACAAATATTGTTTAATTACATGAATAACGCTAAAATATTTAAAATGAAAGGTGGTCAAGGAAGACTTGGCTAAATCGCGTTAGGCGCGATGGACTATACATTGGCAGGACAAACTAAAACTTCAAAAACTAAAAGTGTGAATTCAGCAAAAAGTGGCGGTAGTTTGACTATGGACGATTTGCTTAAGTCGTTTAGCGACAAGGTTCATGGGTACAAACGAGGAGACCGCGTTGAGGGTATTGTCACAGGTATATCTTCTAAACAAGTAACGGTCGACATTGGTGGAAAAAGTGAAGCAATGGTGGCCGAAAAAGCATATATTGAGGCCAAGGATTTTATAAGAAAGTTGAAAGTAGGCGATAAGGTAACTGCAAACGTAATTATTCCTGAAACTTACGACGGCGTCACCATTCTTTCTTTTCGTCATACAGCCCAAAACGCATCTTGGAATCTGCTTGAAAGTGCAATGAAAAATGATACACCGATTAATGTAACGGGAAGAAATGTTAATCAGTCTGGAGTAATGGTCGACATTGAGGGACTAACCGGTTTTGTCCCCATATCGCAATTGGGAAGGGAAGCGGCGAAAAATCCACAAGGCCTTATTAATGCCCAGTTTAAAGTTTTACCAATCGACATAGATCGGGAAATGAACAAAATTGTCTTGTCCGAGAAAGCGGTTTCCGATGCCGAGGAAATTAAGCAAATCAGAAAAGCTATCGAGACAATAAAAATAGGTGAAATCTATGACGGTACCGTGTCGGCGATAACCAATTTCGGATGTTTTGTAACTATTCAAAAAGAACTTTCCAAAAAAGAAGTCATAAGCGTTGACGGTCTGGTACATATTTCCGAACTTTCTTGGGATAAGGTATCAAGTGCAAGTGAGATTGTTGATGAAGGTGATAAAGTCAAAGTCAAAATAATTGGCAAAGACCACAATAAACTATCCTTCTCCACAAAACAGGTCGACAAGGATCCGTGGGAAAAAGTGGCACAAAAATACCAGAAGGATGCGAAAGTTAAAGGAACAGCTACAAAGATTACGGATTATGGCGTGTTTGTTCAACTTGAAGAAGGCGTCGAAGGATTGGTACATATGACCAAAATTCCACCCGGCAAAAAATACGAGAAGGGAGATCCCGTTAGTGTGTATGTCGAAGAAGTGGATCTGGACAATCGAAAAATCTCTTTGGGACTAGTTCTTACCGCAAAGCCGGTAGGGTATAGGTAAACCAGACTTGTCTTCTCTTTAAAGATAATTCCTCCAGTAACCTTGGTATATAAAGATCAGGAATTACCCAAATACATACATCTACATTAGAGTTAAATGGGAAATGTTACTCCATGCGAGTGGACTGAAAAACTAACAAGAAAGTACTCATTAATACGTAAATATGTAGCAATGTCTTAACTTGTTGTGGTATATAAATATTTATTATTTGGGACAAATATTCCTTGCGAAAATAAGCGGGGAAAAAATATTGCAATCTAATTCACAGCAACTAAGTTGTTTGTTCTTCGCTATCGCGTAGACCTAGGGTTTCGTCATGTATTATGGATATATTAGGCATACCGGGTTGAGTAGATTGTTGGCGTCCACTTGTAGGTGTTAAATCAATCAATGAACCATGACCTTGAGAACCTCCATTAGCTTTAAACCATTCTTCCATTTGTTCACGGGTAAGTGGTTTCACTGCCTCTTTTTTAGACATGTGAGGATTCTATCATATTTCATAAACATACCAAAGTAGTAAATCTTAGGGTGTTATAAGTTTTAGTATTGTGTACGTTTGATTGAATTAAGAAAAGCTAGCAGTCAAAGTTTATATAATATCTTTTCCGAAATATAAATTTCTAGCTGCCAATCACAACTGGGTTGAGTCGGAGTTTGAACACCTGATGATTTGAGAAGTGTATGAAACAAGACTTGAAAAAAGGTGATTTTGTGACGAAGAGTTGCTGAATTGGAGTTTCTTGACTATAGTTCAACTGTATATGGATGATGAAGAAATAGTACAAGTGTTCGTGCAACAAGAAAGACCATTTAGAGCTGAAGAAATTAATTGGGAAAAAGGTGTTTTTATCCCAGCTGGAGAAGAAGGGCGTAAACCCGTGAAGATTTTGCCGAAACCCCATTATATCAAGATAAGCCATGGTTTTAGAGTATGGGACTTCAAAGACACTGGGTTTAATAACCCTCGAACTCCTGATAATTATTATGCAATATATATGTTTGGAGTTTTTAATGACGAAACATCCAATAAACCAGATCAGATTAGGTTTTTACGATTTCCAGTTGTAAATGATGATAGTGATGTTTCCGGTGTTGATCAAAAAATATTTGAAGAGTTAAGTCAACAAACAGGTGAGGAAGAATCACAATTGCGTCGGTCTGCAAAGCCTCGAGATATTCAGGCAATTGTTCGCAATACTGCTCATAGAATTCACAGATCATTGCGTTGGATTATGGATCCTAGAACTAATATGCAAACAAATGGAATCAATGGAGATTGTTTGAGGGATGATCCCAACAAATCCGCAACAATTTATTCGGGGTGGAAAGATGGTAAAGATTTGTTTCAGCCAAACACTAATTTTGTGGCAATAGCCAGAGCACCGGGTGGTGCTGATTGGTATGTTGATATTAGCTGTCATGATGAAATAGGAAACCGTGAAACAACAGGATATATGATTTCACCTCCATTACCAGACGATTTAAGTGGTTTGTCGGAAGAAGATAAACGATTGATTAACGGCTTAATAAGCGCGAATAAATAATACTATTTAAATTAATTCTTCGATCTTAAATTATTCCACCTTACATAAACATACGGATTTATACGTTAAGATCATATGTATTATAAAAGGAGAATAAAATATCACAACTTAAAAGGTCGTCAGATAGTGTATTCAAACATCGCGAAAAGTATGCGCTTGAAAGCGTAGCTCATGCAAAGTAGCTTATACTTTATAGAAAAATCTTTTAACAAATTACAGCTTTTTTTGACTGTGGTTGTTTATTTGCTTGACTATTTAAATAGCTATAGTGATACTTACAACTAATGAAAATTAAAAAATCAGTTTATATTTGCCAGACATGTGGATTTGAATCGCTTGGATGGTTGGGTAAATGCACAGAGTGTGGAAGTTGGGGGAGTTTAGTAGAGACTGTTGTTTCTCGCAATTCCGGAGGAAAAAACCAAAATTCAAAAATCACTAAAAGCAACATTGTTAACTTGTCGAATGTAGAGACCAAAAGCTCTACACGAATATCAACCAAAATAAGCGAACTTGATAGGGTATTAGGGGGTGGAATCGTCCCCGGCCAGGTAATATTAATTGCAGGTGAACCAGGGATAGGAAAGTCTACAATACTAATGCAATTGTCCGAAACATTGGGAAATATATTGTATGTATCGGGAGAGGAATCTGCTCATCAAATAGCTTTGCGCGGCAAAAGATTGGGGGTCAAAAATACAAACGACATATTGATACTGGAGGACACCGATATCGATGCAATTATAGATAATGTAATGGAAATAATTGACGCTAAGAGAAATTTATCCGCGGTTATAATCGATTCCATACAAACAATGCAAACATCCGATTTGTCGGGTATGGCAGGTGCCGCAGGACAGGTTAGAGAGTGTACTTATAGATTGGTGCGTTTGGCGAAATCTACAAGTGTGCCTGTAATTATCGTTGGGCATGTAACCAAACAAGGATCGGTAGCCGGACCGGCACTACTCATGCATTTGGTTGACACAGTATTATGGTTTGAAGGAAGCCGTGATTTATCATTTCGTTTACTTAGGGCTCGAAAAAATAGATTTGGAGCAACCGATGAAGTTGGAATTTTTACCATGGAAGACAAGGGTTTAATTTCGGTTGATGACACTTCACATTTGTTTCTCACAGAACTAGATAAAATGATTGCAGGAAGCGCAGTGACCTCCGTAATGGAAGGAACACGGCCATTGTTGGTGGAAATACAGTCACTAGTAATTCCCACAAAGATGGCATTTCCAAAAAGAGTTGCACAAGGAATTGATGCAAAAAGACTAGAGCTACTTCTTGCAGTATTGCAACGAAGAGCACAAGTTCCGGTTAATGATTTTGATGTTTTTGTGAATGTTGTCGGGGGAATAAAAGTCAAGGAAACCGGTGCGGACCTTGCGATCTGTTTGTCTGTAGCTTCAGCGTATTACGACAAACCGATTCCCAAAAAACTTGTATCAATCGGTGAAGTCGGACTTCTCGGTGAAGTAAGAAAAGTTACCTCCGAGGATAGGCGTATAAAAGAAACGAAAAGATTAGGATACAAACAAATTGTGACACACACCGATTTTGGTTATCTAAAAGACGCAGTAAAAAAAATTGTAAAGTAACTCTCAGGCTAAAAAAATTGCAATTTCTGCAATACCGTGAGGCCGAAAACTTCTTATTTTAAATTTAAGGTACCTTGCTTAGTTTTTGCCATCTATTTATATTCTGACTTATGTTTTATTAATCTTATCGTGTGGAATCACCGAAAAAAATTAAGGATAGAGTCGGTCGATGATAGTAATCGAAAGTAATTTAGGAAATTGTGACGAGATGGGAATAGATTACAAAACCAAGAGCGATTGCGAACATGTATATCAATTGATATTACTTGCGGGCACGGCGTTCATGTAAATATAACCATAATTTTAGCTTCAACCCGTCTTTGCCAATAATTAAGCGGTAATTGGGCATACTATCCTTTGGAGAATAGTGTGTAAAATCTTTAGTGGTTTCGATTACGGGAAGTAATTTTTTACAAACTTATCCCAAAGTTATCCACAATAATTTATCGACCCAGAAAGAATACGAATGTATGCTACGAAATAACATAGATTGTATTATGGGTATAGTATAATATTAGACGCACTATCATTATAGGCTTTGACAAAGTTGACAGCGTGTGTTAGAGTATTTTCATAGCTCTTTTAAGCGTTTTTGGAAGTAGCGTAAGTTATTGCGAGGCTTAGAAAATGAAAAAGAGCATCGCTATCGTTGGGATATTGCTAACAATTAAAACTGTAAGCAACCTTTCCACGTATAGTAATGCCCTTATTCATAAATTTGTCTTGAGAACAGGCTAGCTCCAAGACAAATCATAGTCAGATTAATCAATAAGTTAGGTCGCTGTCAAGAGGATTTTTGATTATTAAGGCTAAATTGAGCAAAAAAGAGAAATATTAATCGCGCAAGTTGTCGCTTGTGGGGACGGGTGGTATGTAGGGCAGGCGTACTACCCGTTCCTAGAGGTGAAAACAAGCGCGATTTTTTGTGTTTAGATTAGGTCAACTTGCAGTTGACACGGGTGGCATGTATGAATCTTTCAGATTCATATCATTTCGGTTTACCTCATGTTAGGGCAGGCGTACTACCCGTTCCTAGAGGTGAAAACATGCGCGATTTTTTGTGACTCAACCCAACTGGCGATCCAAGCCGAGTATGTATTTTCTCCTTTTGTACTTCCACACATTTATCGCATGGATGGAGAATAGTCTTACAGCCGAAGGCGGAAAAGTAATCTTAGATTTGAGTCTGAAGTAATATTAGATTTTGTCTCATATGCGTTTTCATTAGTTCGTTGGGTTATTGGCAAGCAATCTGATATTAACTATTGCAGTGCTATGTAAGTAGTTCCGATATGCCTAATCCATAAGAAATGGTAATGTATCAAACATTAACTTCGAACGTACTTTCTAACCTTGGTCATTTAATTTTGTAAATCATAATTGATGTTGGTGGATACAAGAAAACGGAAGTATCACCAAGAACCAACAAATACCAGAAGCTTATAGTACATAGTTGGAGTGTTTGACTTGCCAATAGTATTATCTTATAATATGGACGTCAATTGGTAATGATATCTATGTTTTATAAAAATGCAATACTTCTTGCAGTAACCGCACTAACTCTAACTGCGCTTCCCATGTCAACGGTATTTGCGACAAACACACAAGTTCCAAGTTTTCCCTCATGTCCGATAGGAAATACCGGTGATTGGGTGCATTCGGATCATGGTTTTCATCATATTCCGGGTCAGGAAGCTACGATTGAAGGAAGTGATGACGTTTACCAGCTTGAAAATTCCAATTTTATCCAATGCCTTTGCGCAATCGACGATTCAAAATCAACACAAACAATCTGGTGGAATATTACAAATTCAGATCTTAGTGATCAAGAAATTCAAAATTACCTGAGTGATGGTTGGTACTTGGAAAACGGTGGCTCGTGGAATCTAATCCAAGGAAATACATATCTTGCCAAGAATTCGAGTCGTTTATGTGCCGAGCCAACACCGACAATTACACCAGTTCCAACGATCACGCTAACACCAACGCCCGGAAAAGAATTAGCAAGATGTACAGGCATCGAAGCAAATCCCAGAGAAGGAACCGCGGCGCTGTATGTTAAATTTGCCGGAGCAGGAATAGATTATCAAGGCCAAATCAAAGAATATCATTGGGATTTTGGTGACAACTCCAACAATCAACCCGAAAGAATAAATACTAAAAATCCTGAAGCAATTCATATCTACAACAATAAAGGAACTTACAAAGCTAAGCTTCAAGTGATGGATAGTCGTGGAGTATGGCATGGTGGAAATAGTGAATGTGAATTGGAAGTAGTCGTGAAAGAAGAACCGACTCCGCAAGTAGCAGGTGCCGCCACAGAGCTTCCAAGTACTGGTTTCTCAGCCCCTAACGTTATTGTTGCTGGTCTTGGATTGACCGCACTTGGTGCAATCATTAAAAGACGCTTCAAATTGATTTAATAAAACGAAGGCACGTATTTTAGTTAAGCAGATTGTAAATATATGGGAACAATGTATCCTCACAAGATTATCTATGACGCAGACACTCACGTAATTCACAGCGAAGTATCTTTACATGCGGGAAAATTTGCGCGATTCATGTACAATTTTTTGCGTGGAGCGGGAATTGGCTTGATTATCTTTGTTGTCTTGTCTTTTGTTGTCAGTATCGAACCGATAATCAGAGAAGAAATAGTTTATTACATTAAAAATACGAGTGAGAATAATTCTCTCCAAGAAACACACTTAACAAATTTACCAATTGTTGAACAGACAATTGCTGTGCAAAACGAGGCTAAGTCATACGGGGTAGATCCGCATTTTTCCATTGTTATTCCCAAAATTGACGCGAGGGCAAATATCATACCAAACGTAAGTGCGGTTAATGCCCCGGAATACTCCCAAGCGCTCCAAAAGGGAATTGCACATGCCGCGGGAACATATTTCCCGGGTCAGGGAAAAAATATCTATCTTTTTTCGCACTCTACCGATTTCGAATATAATGTGGCCAGATATAATGCGGTATTTTACCTTTTGAGAAAACTGGAACGAGGCGATAGAATTATTGTTTATTTTTCCGATGAGCGCTTTATTTATGAAGTGCAAGATAAATTTATTGTTAACGCAGTTGACACAAAGTGGCTTACGGAAGAAACCGAAACGGAAACATTGTATTTACAAACGTGTGATCCGCCGGGAACTACTTGGAAGAGACTGATTGTGAAGGCAGTGCCTGTTGAAAGTTAAATTTATAATTGTATGGCAAGATCCCAGCATTAAGCTCATGGGATCAATTTATTATCACTTCTTAATATCACTTCAACTTCAGAATCGTGATTTTATCCTCTTGTGAAATTACGATTGCGGAGAGCTTGGTTAATTTGTCGATTTTTGACTCCTGTTTCTTCATTTGTAATACATCTTAATTCTTCCGCAGTCGGTTTACCGAGGAATTTGTCGGGTTCTTGTTGTAATAACTTTCGTGTTGCAGGTTTGCCATTTACGATACAAATTCGGTCTTTGGGATGAAGTACCGTACCACTTGGTCCAAAATTAAAATCACCTGCGTGAAGTGGTATTGCTTTTTCGTAGTTACCAGAACGATCTACTGCCTCATATAAAACAGCGGTTTTAAGAGTTGGATCTGCTGTTATTCGTCTTAAAGCAGCTAAAGCACCTTCGCCATCTCTTACATATGTGCATTCATAATCTCCTTGGTGTTGTTGTGGGATAGGTTGTTCACTTGCAGGTGTTGCAATGCTGGGTAAGGTCTGACTGCCTTCAGGATTGTATTCGGGGTTGGTAGTAGGGTAGGGATTTTCTTGTGTTAACAATTGTCTATTCACGTTGTTTTGATGTGTCAAATAGCCGGCACCGACGGAAAGACCAACTACGCTAAGACCGCCAACGACCCGTGGTACCCATTTTCTGGTTTCTTGAGCTATTCCCATATACAAAAGGCAGCACTTCTATAAAGTAACGCAATTATACACCTAAATGCCATATTGTTTCAAAAATATGGGAAATATTTACTAGTAGGGACAATTGATAGTGGAGTAGATTTGCCGTTTGGAAAGGTATGATGACACGAGTTATTCTCAGAGTTAGCTAATCTTACATTGAGTACATTGTGGTAGCTTTTGCATTTGACAAACACCCAGAGTATCTCATACAATACAAATGCACCTGATTACTTCCGGTGATTTTAGAGATTTTATCTCCCAAACTAATATATACATGTTGGTTATTTGAATATCAAACCAAGCTGCTTAATTAATATATAATGGCTACAAAAGCAAAGGATGAGGACTTAACAAGCGCCAAAAGCGCGGTAGATTTTATTGGAAAACCCGAAGGAAACGACAAAGTGGTTGAAAAAATTGAAGCACCAAAAAATACGGGTGAATTAACTAAGGGAGAAGTTGAAATTACTGTAACCGAGAAACCGTCTCTTGTTGTTGATGAACGTGTGATACCTGATTCAAATTTACCCACAGAACACGTTGATGGTATTTTGGATATTGCCAATGAAGGATCTGGACTTTTGCGGCCCAAACTTGCTCCAAGCGATCAAGACATTTATATATCAAGTAGTCAAATTCGTAGATTTAACTTACGCGTTGGTGATAAAGTTGGCGGGCAAGCCAGGCGTCCGAAAGAAAATGAGCGTTATTGGGGTCTTTTGAAAGTCGAAACCGTAAATGGAATAGAGATTGACAAACAAGGTGATAGACCTGATTTTGAAGATATGACCGCTATTTATCCTGATGCCGGATTTGAGTTGGCAACAGGCGAAGAACCAATGACAACACGTATGATTGACCTGATTTCACCGATCGGCTTTGGTCAACGAGCTTTAGTTGTTTCTCCACCAAAGGCAGGAAAAACGTGGCTAATTAAAGATATTATCTCCGGAATTGCAGCTAATTATCCCGAGGGAAAGGCTACTAAAACCAAAAAGAGTGTTCATATCATGGCTGTGTTAATAGGCGAAAGACCGGAAGAAGTTACAGATTTAACCAGGCACATCGAGAAAGTTACGAATGGCTTAGGTGAAGTGGCTTCTTCGAATTTCGATGAGGCACCTAGAAATCAAACACGGGTCGGTGAGCTTGCCTTAGAGCGCGCTAAAAGACTTGTTGAGATAGGACATGATGTGGTTATCGTTCTTGATAGTATTACGAGAATGGCAAGAGCTTATAATTTAGCGCTACCGACATCGGGTAGAACGCTAACGGGAGGATTTGATCCGGTTGCACTTTTCCCCGCAAAGAAATTTTTTGGGGCAGCAAGAAAGATTGAAAACGCAGGGTCGTTGACAATTATCGGAACCTGTCTGGTTGATACGGGAAGCAGAATGGATGACCTTATTTACGAGGAATTTAAAGGTACTGGGAATATGGAACTTCATCTTACCCGCAAGCTTGCAGAGAAGAGAGTTTTTCCGGCAATTGATGTAACCAGGTCGGGGACTAGGCAGGAAGAACTACTTTACGGAAATAATTTGCAAAAAGTACACACTCTTCGTCGAATGCTAGAGATGATGCATGACGATGAAAGAACCGAGACTCTACTTGACCGTTTGAGACATACAAAAACAAATCAGGAATTTCTTGACTCCTTAAAAACAGTATAAGAAACATTAATTATTGGCTTTTTAATATAGCGTTCTGATTAATTATTGCTCATCGATTCATACCACAACAAATATCGATAAAGAGTTAAAGATTATAATAGGAATTTTTTGAGTTTGTTTGGAAGAATTAATAATTAAAATTATATCTATCATTTTAAGGTGCATCACACCGAATTAATCCTGCTTCAATAAATTTGTGATTATAGAGAAATGGATTTAGTCCGAATAACAATCTCACATGGTCGTACACTTAATGGTATCTCCTCCCTCGAATTACATCTCGTCTGAGTATGTCGGATAATAGATGTTTTACGAGTTAAAATTTAAGAGACTTATAAAATAAGAAGCGGTAAAACTGATACTAAGTCGGCTTAAAATGGATTCTGCCCATAAAGGTCAATAACTGAGACTGCAGAATAAAATTAAGCATAAATCGGAATCGCTAAAATAGGGATACCATATGTTTTTATGGGTTATTTGGGGGTGGGTATTGACAGGATCCTTCATTCATGTTTATACGTGCATAAAGATATGGAGCAGTAAAACTTGATCTTTGTCCTGAATAAATTACACCTGCAGTATCTGTATAACAGCTATATACCCAATAGCTTTGACCGATTTCAATATTGTCAATGAAAGAGTAATAACCAACACCATCCGATATGGTTGTGCTAATAATATTATTGCTGGAATTCAGTAATGTTACATGAGCATTTGAGCGAGGTATGTAATCCTGAGAAAGAAAGTATCTCACAGTTCCAGCAATAAGTGGCGCCTCTGGTGTAAGTGTTGGTGTCGGTTCTCCTGGTGGTGAAGTCGGAATTCCACTGGGCCAAACAGGATCGGTAGGTTCAGGTCCTGGGGGAACAGTTGGTCTAGGCCCCCCAGGATTACCGGGCGATCCTCCCCAATCCTTGCAAAGTGATGACCCTGAGAATTGTATATTGAATTCTGATATTTCAAATGAAGTAAAACCAATCCCCAATATACATCCAACCAAATTTACAATGAAAAATATGCTTAAAATTACGGTCATTCCTGCAATGCCTTGAGCGATTTTCTTTTTAGCTTGCTCAATTTGATTTACATTGCCACCCGAGGATATCCAAGATATCGCGCCGGTTATTATCATGAAAACAAGAATAATTACACCGGCAAGTATCACTAGTCCGACAAAAGATTTGAAAATTGAGCTGAAATAATCAGTGCCATTCATGCTGGCGAGTTCGGGAGTAAAGACTGGATTATTTATCATATCGGTTAAATAGTATTATATACACAAAATAAGTTGGATTGGAATACCATTAATTCCAGATTAATCTTAAAAACCGTGAGCGTAAGCTTGTGTGGTGAATAGAACAATTTTAATCTTGTAAAAACGTAAATCCTTAAGTGCCCGTATGGAGATTGTGAGGTGTTTATTGCTTCTTTACGTAACGACCTTCAAGTGGCAAGCTCATGAGAGATTTATTTAAACTTTCCGAAAGCCGTGGACTATATTATTGCACGAATGAAGGGAAGCCGTAAACAAACTCTTCGAAGAGAACCGAGGGTTCTCAATCCTGGGTTTTCTATTCAGACTTCGCGAAAACCATGTACCAGTAAGCGTGGCTCAAGCACAGAAGCGAAAATACTCTTTTCAAATAATCTGTTAGTAAACCAAGATCTTTTAGATTGTGGATGTTTGTTAACGAGGTAATTTAAACTATGCAACATTGACCGTAAAGGCTTCACGGGTTAATATACCATTGCATGAGAAAAAAGCGCTATTTGTTTGTGTTTAGTGTATTAAATATAAGCAAGAAAAACTTGATTATCCTTGGACGTGATCTAAGAGAGTTCTCAGTTGAATTTTCCCAATTTTTAATCAAGCATGTAAATTTGTCATTTATCAAATTTGAATCGGTTAAGGGAATATTTGTAGCTGTGCTATATAAAAAACGAGGCAAACATACACGTGCCTTTATGCACTCGGGGATGGCATCACTTGCTATGGTTGGCATTATGATTGCACCTGTTATCGCTGAAGAGTTCCCCGGTACAAGTGTAGATCCTTGGGGCATTCCTACGGCTTCGACTATTCTATCTGCAACGAGCCAAGACCCGGCAACGGGAACTCTTGTATCCGATAAAGTACGCGACGGAATAATCGATTATAGCGTTCAGGATGGCGATACTGTAAGTAGCGTTGCGAATAAGTTTGGTATAGATATAAATACGATATTATGGCAAAACGATTTAACTTCAAAAAGTACAATAAAACCAGGACAAACATTGCAAATTCTTCCTGTTTCCGGAGTTTCTCATAAGGTCATAAAAGGTGACACGATCTATTCGATTGCCAAAAAATACGATGCAGATGCTCAGCCGATTGTTAATTTTCCCTTTAATACATTTACAAATGACGAAACTTTCGAGCTTGCAATCGGTCAAATAATAATTGTTCCTGAGGGTATTAGGAAATCCTCAGGAGTTCCGGCAATTCCTAGAATTCGCCAACTCACACCTGATGCCGGAACGGTTGTTGCGTCTGGGCGATTTGTGTGGCCCGCTTCAGGATCGATTACTCAGAATTTCGCTTGGTATCATAAGGGTTTGGATATAGCCAATAGAGCAGCTCCAAATATATTGGCTGCAGACGCTGGAGTCGTAGTTGTAGCCGGATGGCCGGATTCATATGGATATGGTAACCGAGTTGTTGTTGACCATCAAAATGGATATAAAACTCTCTATGCGCATCTGTCGCAAATTTTTGTGCAAGTTGGACAAAGGGTAAACACAGGTGATGCAGTCGGGAGAATGGGGAGTACGGGAAGATCAACAGGAACACATCTGCATTTCGAAGTGATACAAAGTGGCGTTCAAATAAATCCCTTGAACGTACTTCGCTAGATGATGTTTAAGTATTCATATTAATTTAAAGGCAAACCACGTGATTTAGTTGATCGCAACTAATTAAAATGAACCATAGAAACGAGATTTTGAAATTCTAAGACCGTTGGGTCGAGGATGGTTTATAATTGTTCCAGAAAGCCTAAGAGCGATAAGCTTGTTAGGTGAATTGAACATTTCAAATCTTGTTAAAGGGACAAGCCTTGACAGTCCCGACTAAAAGGTCGTGAGTAGTTTATAATACAAAATACAAGGGCCGTTAGCTCAGTTGGTAGAGCGTACGCTTCGCATGCGTAAGATCACCGGTTCGATTCCGGTACGGTCCACACCTTGACTTAGCAGTTGTTTTATACGAAACTGCGAATAGATATTCTTTGCAAATTACTGCCTCAAAGAAATTCGAAAGAGTGTAAGTTTATCATTTTTAAATCATACCGCCTTAGCGTTGATACGAGAAAAAGTTATATGTCAAGAAATCTTTAACAAAGTATGAAATGACAAGATTCCTCGCACAATAACTTGCGGGATATACTCTGCCCATATTTATTATGTTGTATTGGGCGATGTTTACAGCAGGTTATATTATTGGAGCATTTTTTGTTCTATATTTATTTCTGCGGAAAGAAAAAACCGAAAGTATTGATTTGAAGCTTCACGGTAATAATAAATCAGACAATGCATGGAAAATGCACGCAAAACTTGTACGAATAAATACTTATACACATAGAACTAAAGATAGGGCAGAGGATTACTATTCTGTTAGTACTTTGGATTAACAGTAATTAGATAAGCTTCATTATAAATATCTTTCAAATTTATCACTTTTTATTTAGCCACTTAAGCGACAAGCTTGTGAGATGAAGAAATTTACGACGCAGTCTCAAAAGAACGAGGTAAGCTAGAAGACGTTCGCTTATGGGTGATTTTGATCACGGTTATCTTGAATACATATAATTTCCACCTCCTCACGTTTAATCGTGGATTATTAGATTTATTAAATTAAGCAACCGCAACTTGCAAAAGGTCGGCTAATTGTTAACAATTAGCCCAATGTACTTTCCACAAACATCCCTCCTTCCGGCAACAATAACTATTGCCAATTTTGTTAAATCACATGGACTTGAAGCATTTGGTATGTGGTACAAAAATTGGTATTTAGGTGTTCCTTTTAGAAATATTGCCGATCCATTATTGCCCATAATTACTGTTGGCATACAAAAACTGATATCTTACTTTACTATAAGTGATATTACGATATATATAATCATATTAGCATATATCGGATCAATAATAGGGTGGGTGATGTTTACTTACTATATTTCAAAAAACAAACTGCTACCAGTTTTGGTTTTTCTATTCCTTGTATTATTACCTTGGCGGATTTTTTCTACTATTTATTTCATGGATGGGGCAAGTAGTGTTGCAAAAAGTTTTATCCCCTTGGTGTTTTTAAGCGTTTGGTTTGCATTATCAAAAAAGGGAATGCAACATATCGTGTTTTCACTTATTTCCTTGATTACAATACTTCTTATTAGTACTTCTATAATCCCGGGATTGTTAGTTGGTTTAATATCTCTGTCGGCAGTGAGCGCTTATAAAAAGGGTAAATTGGTAAATTTGAAGACCAACATTGTTTTCGTAGTGAAACTCTTGATTGTTTCGCTTGTGATTGTAACGTTGTGGTATAAGCCCTTGTATTGGATAACTTTATTGTCAAATCCTTCTTTGGGTGGTAATTCTTTCGTTAAAGTAATTGCAGGGATATTTAGTTTAACAAAATCCATATTACCCGCAACACTTGCGGTATTTATGGTTCATCATGCGAAACGAGTAAGAAACCGCCTAACTATCTTTTTTCTAATTTGGATAGCTGCGTTTTCGATACTTTTTTCCTATAGATTTTTCGCAGATTATGATTTCTGGCAAGATTGGTCAGGGTGGATTTATGAAATTGAAATAGGCATAGCGGGTCTTTGTGCAATTATTCTCAATTCGATAATTACAGATATTAGGAAAGGAGGACGCATAAGTGGTATCGGGAAAATAGTACTAACAGTAGTTTTGCTTGCCTTGATACCATATGCACTTGTCTGGAGGTTTAATAGTGCGTTGGCGTCGGGTTTGTCATCCAAACAGGGGTTAAATATAAACAACTTTTCAAAAGAATTAAACACACAGATACCAAGCAGAGTCTTTGTGTCGGGGACAAACACCTTCGTCCTAAACACCCTAATTGACATGGAGCAGGTAAGAGGGGGCAAAGATCAAGCTGCTACTCATCCTTACTGGAATCATGCAGCATATCAATTAAGAGAAGGTAGTGATCCCGAATTGTCGAGATTGTGGCTTCAGGCACTGGGTGTAAGTTTTGTGATTGTAAATACGGGTGAGTCTGATGATTTTTACAAAGATTTTAAGTATTTACATAAGTGGGAAAAAATTGGCAATCTGGTAAGAGAAGGAAACGGAGATAAATTGTATTTTATCAAAGATGCCGACATCGCTTGGTCGATAAATCCCCAAAAAACAATTAAGCCTGAGAGAGATAATTACGAAATTGCTCTGAGAGAGTATCTCTTGCAGAGGATTGAGCCGCTTGTGGTTACCGATTTGGATAATGGATATGCGATTCAAGTTCACACCGGCACTAAAGCAGTACAACTTGCGGTAAGTTATAACAAAGCATGGGAGATAGATGGCAAAGTTAAGTGCAAAGTTGTAAAAGACAGTTTAGGCCAGATGGCAATAGTGTTTGACTCTCCAACCGATAAGATGGAAGAAGTTAGATTGGTTTATGGCAAGTAAGGTATACTATAAGAAAAGTATACAGGGAAGCTTAAATGCGGTTATTAACGATACACAACATTGATTTATGTGAGCTGGTAGCTTTGGTTTCAATACTTCTACGATGAGCTTTTATTGCAACTTCGAGTAATCAATATACTCATGAATACATTAGTGTTTTCGTATACTTCTTCTGATATTAGTAAATAACACACATATCATTTTTGCATTTGTTTCTCGTTTGAATTTGTCCATAAACGTTACCAGTAAACCCTCGCAATATTAACCGCACTTAACTTCAACGATGCAACAACTATGCAAACTATAAGATATTAATTCAATCTTTCTCGTATTTTGAAGTCGGTCGAGATATTTCCTTGCCTTGCATCCAACATAATAATTACTTGACATACGTTACCCACTAAGTGTTAACATTAATTACTCAGCCTAATTTACGCACGAGGTAAATATTAAATTGTTAACACTGCCCATGAGAACAAAATTAAATAGCTCCCAGAAAATAGATATTATAAATAGGGCTCTTTCGGGTGGATCAGTCACTGAAATCTGCAAAGATATAGGTATATCTAGGGTTTTGTTCTATAGATTGCTTCAGAGATACAAAAAGTATGGAGAAAAAGGATTAGAAGAACGTAAAAAAGGTCGCCCCAGAAAGTATAGAGCACAAAAATTGACAACTAATATTCAAACAACAAACAATATTATCTCGGCTCATGAGAGATTGCGCATGGTAGAAGAAGTTGTTAATGAAGGAAGGCGTCCATCAGTGATTGCAAAGAAGTATCAAGTTTCAAGACCAACGTTATATAAATGGATCAAAAGATATAAAAAGTCTCAACAAACAAGAATTCATGCTGTCGAAAACAAAACCCCCAAGTATTCGAGGTACTATAGGCAAGCTCCCGAATTATATGAAGATGCTGTTTTGTCACTGGTTACTAAGTTTCCTGAATATGGTGTAAGAAAAATCGTTGCCAATCTTCCTCAAATTGGTAAAAAACCAATTCTTGGGCATCATGGAGTACAAAACGTTTTACAGCGCCACAATTTATCAACTCTAGATAGGCGTATGGCGTATGCCAAATCTCAAGAGACTGTTATCACAAGTTCGATTTCTGGTGCTCTTTCCAAAATCAATAATTTCTTTGCTATTCCTTTGGAAACTCGACAAAAGGTTGTGCGCTTTTCGGCAGTGTTTTTTTTAACATCTTTTTTCACCGTAGTCCTTTTTGGCATGGGTGGAGCTGTTACGACTACTTTTATTGGAGTTCCGCTCGTAAAACAAATCGGTTTAACTCTTGCGTTAGTTGCTCTATTTATGGGGTCGGTATTTTTTGTATATTCACTTAAATACTATCTTACACTTGTCATTGTACTTTCGTTTTCTCAACAAGAAGATACCAATACGCGCCTGCGCGGAAACATTCTCCATAAATTATTAGGCTTAGTTGATGAAAACACCGATAAATCTAAATTGGATCAAAAGCAAGCTGTAGGTTTAACTCCAAATTTAGACCATATCAAATTATCTCGTTACCCGTTTATTTCTGTTCAGATTCCTTTCTATAACGAAAAAAACGTAGCTGAGCGCGCAATTGCGGCAAGTACAAATTTTGATTACAAAGGTGATTATGAAGTTATTGTTTGCGATGATTCCACGGATGAAACTTTTGAAATAGTTAGAAATTACCAAAAACAGTACTTAGCAAAGAATTGCCAGTTAAAAATAAGTAAGGGTGATGGCTGGGATATGTCCGAAGTTGAAGTCAGACCCGGAGTAATTCTTAAACACCTTCACAGAACAACGCGGAGTGGATATAAAGGTGCTTCGTTAAAACTTGCATTGACCTTGGTTGATAAAAGAACTGAATTTGTAAGTATTTTCGATGCAGATTTCGTGCCGTATCCCGACAGTTTGGATTTATTTTTGAAATACTTTAAATCACAAAACGGTGGATCTGAAAATTACACTTCAAATAACATTGCCGCAGTCCAAGGATATCAATGGCATGTATTAAATAAATCAGAAAACTGGATAACAAGGGGAGTAAGAAGTGAATATGCAGGAAGTTATGTAATAGAAAGAAGTGGTCAAGAAATTTATGGAGGATTAAAACACATTTCAGGAAGTGTATATATGATTAGGCGCGATGTGTTGGAAGAAGTAGGATGGAGATCTTCGATCACCGAAGATTATGAGCTTACGCTTCGGTTATACAATGCAGGATACAAAGTAGTATATACCCCATACATTCAGGCTCCAGCTGAGTGTGTTTCCACTTTGAAAAGGTTAATCAGACAAAGGATGAGGTGGGCAGAAGGACACAGTTTCAATGTCAAACTTATGTGGAAGAAATTATTAATTGGAAGATGGGAGTTGGCTAATAGTTCATCCACTGACTCGCATCAAGTTCATTCTTTGCATGGTACTAAAATGATGCGGGATGACAAAAAGGTATTCATTCCTAGTCCTCTAACCGTGGCTGAGAAAGTTGAATTTGTATTTAACATTCCTTACTACCTTCAAGCATTTCTATTTCTAATCGGGACTTTTGCCTGGTTACTCTCAGAGGCTGTATTCCAGGTAAGACTGCCTTTCTGGACTACTGTTTGGGGTTGGAGCCTCATCCTTACCAACATGTTTTCCTTGCCTTTGGTTAACGCAGTCGGCCTTTTCCTGGAAGAAAGTGAGGAAAGAGACTATCTTGGGCTTTTGTCATTTGTGGCACTTAGTTATATATTGGTTCCATTTCAGGCTTATTCGTCAGTTAAGGGTTTTATTCAAAAAGAAGAAGGGCCCTGGTTTAGAACTCCCAAAACTGGAAGAATTACAGACGTTTTCGCCCGAGGCAGGTTTTATCGTTTTATATCAGGAATTTTGCCGAAAAATTCAGGTAATAGAAATGAGGCACTAAGCGACAGTCTAAATACTGGTGCCTATTCACAAATGTCCAACTCGTATTTGTCGATGGTTACGGCAAACAATATTTTTAACACCTTTTCGATAAAACGAAAAACACAACGGTGGGTAGGTAAGCTTGCCTTGACTTCAATGGTTGCAGTTTCAATGTTGATTGTGAGTTATGCACCGTATATCCCAAGCGGAAAGGTGAGTGTTGCAGCAGCTAATACGGGGGCAATACTGGCAGATAAAGCAATTGACAGCGACCAACCAGTTGTGAATAAAGCAGGTAAAGCGCTCAATACAAATAATTTGGAAACAAATAAGGATGGTTTTACATTAACCTCTGACAATAAAGACTTCAAGATTACAGATTCACCAAGTTTTCGTTTACAAGCCAGAACGAATTTCAAAGATAGGTTGGCAATAAATTTCGGCAACATCTTTAAAGGCAAAAATGAAAAGAAGGCGAGAATAATTAATGCTAAGGTAGTTAACCATAAAGGCAATGAATATGACGTTGGAATATTAGACGATAAGAATGGATATGAACTAGTTGTTGATTCCAATAACTTGTCTCCGGGGTTATATGATTTAGTTGTTGAAGACAATCTGGGTAATAGTATTGCACAAGATTTTAGTTGGGGAGTGCTGGCAATTAACACCAACAAATCGATTTACACGAAAGGGGAGAATGCCGAGTTGTCGTTTGCCGTACTCAATGAAGATGGGGAAATGGTATGTGATGCAAAATTAGAATTAGGAATTAGAAATTCGGAATTAGGAATCGATGAAACACTGTCAACCAATGACGGCTCAATACGTGTGACTCCCGGGTGCAATAGTAAAGAAATGTTATTAACTCCCGATTATGAAGCGGAATATAAATTGGGGAGTATGGGTATTTATGAACTTACTTTGACTGCTACTACACATAATGGAAGCTATACAATTACTGACTCAATTGAGGTTCGAAAATCGGTAGAGTTTGACATAGAGCGTATTAGTGCGACACGTATTTATCCACTTTTAACGTACCCCGTGATATTTAATGTTATCCCGGAAAAGGACTTTCAAGGAGTAATCACAGAAACGGTTCCTGCAGACTTTGCGATTGTTCGGATTACAGACGAAGAACTGAAAAATTATAGTACTAAAGAAAACAGCGTTGGTTCAAGTAAATTCTTAGACATCAAAAAACAGGGTGGTGTAGGGATAATTGAATGGCAGGTAAATTGGAAAAAAGGAGAAACTTATCATTTTGGCTATAAATATGATGCTCCGGATAAAAGCCCAGCTCTTTACACTTTGGGTCCTTTGCAAATTGATGATTTTAGTGAAGCAAGAGTTTGGCAGATAGCGGTGGATGCAATTTCAGGTATAACCGCCCGCAATTATGCGGTTGAAAATAGTAGTGATACAACCATAGCGGTATCTCCGGATGCTGCTATTACTGTCGGAAAAATTGCGATCGTTTCGTGTGTGACTGATAATACAGCAACATCTGATGGGCCATCCACAGACCATTCATTGAGCGATACTGACGGGCATACTTGGAACAAGGTATTTGAAGAAACTGATTCTGCCGGTGCTGCTGCTGATGGTTCAACCACCTCATTGTGGTGGACGAAGGTTACAAGTGAAATCGGGACAGGTGATTCAATTACTTTGACGTTAGGAACTGCCCGATCGGACAAGATTATTGCAATTGTAGAAGCTACTGTCGGAGCGGGTAATACCTTTGTCGCGATCCCTTCATCAGCTATCGATCACTCAAATTCAGCTACCTCTTTGTCTGATGTTCAATCCGGGCTTACTAACCGGGAATATCTATTTTTTGGCTTGTTTGGAGCGGAAGGTGAAGACACTGCTAAAACTCCTATTGCCAACTATACCGAACAACACGACCGAGTGAGTACGACAACAGGTACAGCTGCCGTCAATGTGCAAATGCATGTCGGCACCCGAATCCTTACAGGGACTGGTGACACTTGGACAAGTTCGGCAGTCACTTTTACTAATGGTATCCAGTCTCTGACAGCATTTTATGAAGTTTCAAGTACCATAACTGTTTCCGGAAATGTATATAATTTTGGTACTTCGAGTGCTCTTACTGAATGTGATGCAAGTGGAGCAACACATGAATTAAGTTTGAGAGTTGGATCAACAACCTATACCACAAGTTGTGATGCTTCAGATTCAGGTGCATATTCCTTCACTTCAGTTACACCTCCCTCGGGTGGATCGGGGATGGTGGTTTGGATTGATGATGCCGAAGCTTCCGAGACAGATGGTGCAGCAGTTATTCAATACGATGGATCAGGTGATTCAACCGGAAATTCTTTTTACGATGATGCCGTGACTATTCTCACTGATGATGGCAGTGGTGTCACGATTGATATGATGGATGCGTATGACAGTGGCGGTGATGCAGACATTCCCTATACTGCTACAAGTGGATCCCCCGATACGCTTACGGTTTCCGATAATTATACATTGCTTATACCTTCTGGTGAGGTGTTTGCTCCGGGAGGGAATTTAAATAACGGTTCGGGAGCCGGAATAGATAATATTAATATATCAGGAACCTATACCGCAGCTACCGGGGAATCGATACTCGTTTCCGGTACCTGGACCCAGTCTGGTACCTTCACCTCAAGTACTTCCACTGTCACCTTTGATGCTCCTGGTGCTACAACTGAGGATATTGTTACAACAGGAAGTGGAGCATTTAACAATGTTGTCTTTAATGATGGGGAAGGTGGTGCCACTTGGGAGATTGAAGATCCTCTGGATGTGGATGGTAACTTTACCATAACAGGTGGGACAGTGGATGTTGTAAGTGGAGAAGATAA
Organism: Candidatus Woesebacteria bacterium; assembly: GCA_016700095.1. Classification (NCBI taxonomy): domain Bacteria; phylum Candidatus Woeseibacteriota; species Candidatus Woesebacteria bacterium. The sequence goes on from CP065002.1 coordinate 310,347, forward strand.
TCAGATTAACGTAGGAGGAAACTGGACCAATGATGATACTTTTGTGGAAAGAAGTGGAAAGGTAGTCTTTGATACTTCAACTACTGCTACCCTAGATAGTAACTGTTCCGATGTGGGTACTTGTACCAATGAGAATTTCTACGACCTGGAACTATCCAAAGCAAGTTCGGGGAATACCGTTACTTTGACTAACTTTGGTATACGGGTAACTAATACCTTAACCCTCACTACGGGGACTTTGGTGCAAGGAGCATATAATGTCCGGGTTGAGGGGGCAACTGCAGTATCAGTAGCCTCAAATGGTATCTGGAGTAATACTTCAACAGGAGACGTGATCCTTGGTGGCTCCTTTGCCAATAGTGGCATAGTAACCATGCAGGGAACAACAAGCGCTTGCGGAGAAACTGATGCAATTTCAATCACCTCAACTTCAGGTGGAAGTCAAAGGAGTTGGACTAGTTTGGGAGGTACTTTCAACATGAATGATGTTTCGGTCCAGGACCAGGGAGGAAGTGCTGCAATTACAGTTTACTCTGGTACCAACGTCAGTGGTAACAATTCCAACTGGGTGTTTGAAGATTGTGTTACCAGTTCTACATCTTCTTCTGCTACAGGACATTCATTCCAAAGAAAGACATTCTACGATGATGAAAATGAAACCTTCTGGAGGTTTTACCATGATGGTGATGAAGTTGACATAGAATATTCTAAAGATAGTGGTGATACCTGGAGTTCTACTACTGCCTTGGCATATGACACCAATGACTTTTCTGTCTGGTGGAAAGCAATCACGGTTGGAGAAACCACCACTGAATATGTATGGATGGCAGTTACCACGTCAGATGATATCCTGGTCAGACGCGGGACATTAGGATCAACATCAGTCACCTGGGACAGTGAAGCCAATGTGGTTTCACTTAATGGCACAGGAGCATCTGACACCTACTCATACCCATATATTTCGTTGGATGATGCAAACTATATGTGGGTGGGAGCAAGACATTACAATGGAACTAACTATACGTATAAGACAGTAAGAAGTGATGCTTCTGACACCGGTAATGCCACCTGGAGTGGAGTAGGCTTTGGTTCTACTGTTCCCGTATCCCAAGTATCAGCTGACCAAACAAATGCAAATGTCTTTGGCAACATTGTTCCACTTAATGGCCAAGACATGTATGCAGCCTTTGTCAGTAACACTCTTCTTCAGGGTTGTGTCTGGGACCACAGTGACGCTGCCTGGGAAGATAGTGATGGGGCAAGTTGTGTTAGTACCGGTGGAAGTGCACCTGTATTTCGTGGAGAATCTTCTTCAACTTTTACAACAGCAGCCAGCGTTGTGGTAAATAAACCGACAGGGACAGTCGATAACGACATTATGCTTGCAATTATTTATAAGGAAAATACCGCAGCAGTAACAGCACCATCAGGCTGGAATTATATTGATGGAGAAACACCGACGACTGATCATGATGTAATTGTTTACTGGAAAAGGGCGAGTTCGGAAGGTAGTAACTACACCTGGAGTTGGACAGGAAGTACTTGGAGCGGGGGAGCGATTATGTCATATAGTGGTGCGATAACAACAGGAGATCCGGTAAATACTTATTCCGCCAACAGCGCCTCATCAGGACAAACCTTGACCGCAACGGGTGTGACGACAAGTGTTGACAACACGACAATTGTTGCTTTGGGAGCACATTGGAATACGGGTACGTATTCAGGACCAACCGGATATACTGTTCGAGCAACACCTCAATCTATGAGGCTTTCTGACAAAACCCAAGCCTCTGCGGGGGCTACAGGAGATGCTGTCATGACAACATCTGCAAACAGTTCATCCTGGACTGCACATTTGGTTGCACTCAAACCTGCAGGTACACCCGGGAGTAGAGATGCAATTGATACTGTACCAAGTGGATTAAGCAAAAATATATCGGCCGTTGTTGATACTACCAATTACGATGTTCACCTTCTTTTTGTAGACGATGAATCAACAGATCAGGTAAGTTACAAAAGATGGGACAAGATAAACCAGGAATGGGATGTAACTGCAACCCTAGTTGCAGGTGGAACAAGTGATACCGATGCTTACGTATCCCTCTCGTATGATACGGATGCAAGTGATCTTTACGCAATCTGGATAGACACATCTACAAATCACATCTTCTACACAGCTTGTGACATATCAACACAGTGCAGTTTGGCCAGTGACTGGATAGTAGGAGTAGAAGAGGAGATAGACTGGCATACAGAAACACAACCAACCAACTTAACCAGTAACTACTCAAGTGGAACCAATGTCTTTGCTCAGTGGTCTGATGGATCAGGTTCACCATACTCTGTTGAGTGGGATATCATTGTGGTGCCGGAGTGGATTTGGTTAATTATTGTTGCCGGTCCGATTTTGCCACTTATGGGTAAATTTAGAAAGAAAAGACATCAATGAATCAGAAAAAAGTATTTAAAGATATATTGATTGTGACGGCAATTGTATTGTCGCTACTTCCCGTTATTGTAACTTTTAGTGCAATACTAACCACGCTTTTCGACAAATTAAGTTGGTATGTGTGGCTGCAACGCGAAGTTGTACCCGTGGAATCCAGAATGGTTGCGGTATTGGTGAAGGTTGTCGGTATCGATGCTCAAATTACATCACATATTAATTTTTCCATGGTGTTAACCAGGGGTGAGACAATAATTCCAGTTCAATTGGAATGGAACTGTCTTGGTTGGCAAAGCATGATTTTACTTGTTACTACATTTGTAACAGGTTTGCGTGGGCGCTACAAATTGTCGTCGAAAATTGAAACAGTGATTATTGGCATACTCGGGACGTTTCTGTCAAACCTTTTTAGAATGGCTTTTATTGTTACCCTCGCTTATTACTGGAATAGCTTCGCAGCGATGATAATTCATGATTATTTCGCAAGCTTTATTGCCGTAGCTTGGATGCTATTTTTCTGGTGGTTTAGCTATAGCTATGTGCTTGATGAAAAAATAGAGAGTAACTTAAACGAAGTGAAATAACCCAAGTTAGTTTTCTATTCAACAATCTATATAATTTAAAGATTGATTTGAGGGTATTAGTGTGTACCCAAAAACTTCAAAGGATATCTTACTGTGTCTTTTTAGCAGTGTGATATTAATAAACCAAACGAAGAAGTAGTAAATAATTTCTTTTGTTTTGTTTAATAATCACAAAATAACCAATTTAGTGATTGAAGTTAATATATTTAATGGTCTTATATATTTACTATATATTATTAGTTATATATATATTATACCTATAATATTAGTAAGTTTTTATAGTTTAATTTGGGGGCAAATAAAAAAACGGAAATTGTTTATGGAATTTTGTAATTTGAGTAATTGCAAAAATATCTCAAAACAATATCTAGCTTAGTAATATATTTAACAGTTTTCAAACAACAAATAATACTAATTGTTTTCACTCAATACTTATGTAAACAATAATTAGTAATAAAATATCTATAACAATAAATATTACTAAAGAAATAATAAAGGGGAGTGGAACACCAAAATATTTTTTAGTTGCACTAATACTTTTTCGATTATTTGTGTTTGTATTTTCTAAATGATTATTTTGCGAATTTTCAGTAAATGTTTCTGCAGCATTTATGGAAATGGTTTTATTTGTAGATATATTATTTTGTGTTAGTGGAATATTTGAAGTTGTGGTGCTGGTAGTATGACCCATATCTACTATGGGGCTATTTGTTACACCAGAAGGATTAAAGTTAGTTGTAACATTATCGGATAGTATAGATGTTTTACTAGATTCCTTTTTAATATTTTGCTCATTATTAGACGATACAATATTTTCTGAACTGTTTATCGTTTTATCGGAAATAGCATGCACGTATTTATTGCCAAATAATTTATCGAGATCTTGTTTGGAAAAATACCTGTGTCCACCGGGAGAGCGATGTGTGTCAATTTTTCCTGACATCTCCCACCTTCTTAGAGTATCAACAGAAACCCCCAAGTATTTAGCGGATTTTCCTATTCCTAGCTTGTCTTCTGTAATTTGCATAGATATATATAGATTTGCATAGATATTGTCTTACTTAAAGATACTAATTGTCAATAACCTTGAAATGTGGTGATACATTTGAAAAACAAAAGGCTATTGACCTTGGTCCCACATGGTGCTTACACTTTATATGAACCTAAAAATTGGTATATGCAAAAGACTGCCCTAACCGCAAAACAAAGATTGGCATTAATGGAATTGGTTTATAAATATAATGAATCAGTTACGGTTTGTTGTAAGAAATTTGGTGTTTCAAGATTTACGTTTTACAAATGGGCTAAGTTTTATAGTGTAGGGTTATCGAGAAATGAAAACTTAACCAATCTTCGAGATAAAAAACCAGCTACAGTATCTACTCTTAATGCAACTCCATACGAGGTACAAGAGCAAATAAAACGTATTGCTGCAGAGAAACCTGATTCTAGCAAATACGAGATTGCAAAAGAGCTTAGAGATCGTCTAGGAGAAAAAGCAGTTGGTGTTCATGGAGTATATAATGTATTAAAACGTTCAGACTTGACCACTCCTGAAGCAAGAAAGGAATGGCAGTTATTTGTTCAAGCGAAAAGTAATATTGTACTTACAGCACCCCAAAGGCTTGAAGTTATAACCAGATCAGAAAAATTAAACATCCCAGTAACTGTTGTTTGTCGTGATTTTGGAATTTCTAGACAAACATATTATAAATGGAAAAGAAGATGGGAAGAAGGAGGACAAGATATTGATACACTAAGAGATAAAAAACAGCAGTATGATCGTAGAAAATTTAGAATCGATAGAGAAAAAGAAAAAGCAATCCTTTCGGTAATAATAGAAACACCGGATTTATCAAAATATAAAATCGCAGAAAAATTAAGAGAACTTGGATATGCTGTTAGTCCTCACGGGATATACAATGTCCTCTTGAGGAACGGATTGAACTTACCTGAAGGCAGAATGAATTATGCAGCAAATCATTCGCAAACAATTGAAACTCCCTCAATTGAATGGACAAACCGCATTAAGTCATCGTTGGAACAGTTTTTGCCCACACTAGCGCCAGCGCCACCTCCAGTATTTAATATTATAATTAACTTCACTAAAACTTTTCTTGCTTCATCTGTCTTTGCCTTAGCCGTTTCTTATTCAAGTGTGTGGTGGTTGAATTTTTTACTAACCCAAACAACACATGTAGCTATTGGATTATTCTTTGCTACACTAGCTTTACTTACTGGATCGATATTTTTCCTTTATTCCTTAAAATACTATATAACCCTTGCGGTTGTACTTTCTTACTCGAAAGACCAAAATACTATCGGTATAGATAGTACAACTCCGTTAAAACAAAAAGGATTAATATCAAGGATAATCGGGTTTAACAATAATACTAGTGTTGATGAAAATATTCCTGTTGGGTTAACATCGGATTTAAGTGGGATTAATATTTCTAAAAAACCATTTGTCTCAATACATATTCCTTTCTATAACGAAAAATATGTAGTAAGGCGATCAATCGAAACGGCTGTTAATTTTGATTATCAGGAGTATGAAATTATTTTATGCGATGACTCGACTGATGATACTTCTACTATTATTAGAAACTATCAAATAGATCATTTACCAATTGGTGAAAAACTTGAAGTCGTTAGTGGTAAGGGATGGGAGATGGCAACAGTCGAAATTCGTCCCGGTGTGTTTCTAAAACATCTTCATAGAATATCAAGGGGAGGATTTAAAGGCGGTGCATTAAAAATTGCCTTGGAATTGGTTGATCCAAGATGTGAATTTATATCTGTATTTGACGCAGACTTTGTCCCATATCCAGATACTATAAACCTATTTCTTAAATACTTTAAAATACAAAACGGTATGTCGGAAGACTATGCCAAAAGCGCAGTCGCCGCAGTCCAAGGCTATCAGTGGCATGTTCTTAACAAATCAGAAAACTGGATAACCAGGGGAGTAAGAAGTGAATATGCAGGAAGCTATGTAATTGAAAGAAGCGGTCAGGAAATTTACGGAGGCCTAAAGCATATCTCGGGAAGTGTATATATGATTAGAAGGGATGTATTAGAGAAAGTGGGTTGGAATACGTCTATTACCGAGGATTATGAATTAACACTTAGGCTTTATGATGCCGGTTACAAAGTAGTCTACACCCCATACATTCAAGCCCCAGCTGAATGTGTATCTACCTTAAAACGCCTAATCAGACAAAGAATGCGATGGGCAGAAGGACACAGTCACAATGTAAAACTGATGTGGAAGAAACTTCTATTTGGAAGCTGGGAAGAAACTGGTGGTTTATCTAACACTCCACACCAGGTTCTTGCTTCACAGACAACAAAATTGATGCGGGATGGCAATGCCGCTTATAGTAGTGTAGCGACATTGTCAAATTCTAGAAGTAGAATATTTGTTCCATCTCCACTTACCATTGCAGAAAAGATTGAATTTCTTTTCAATATGCCTTACTACCTTCAAGCATTTCTATTTCTAATCGGGACTTTTGCCTGGTTACTCTCAGAGGCTGTATTCCAGGTAAGACTGCCTTTCTGGACTACTGTTTGGGGTTGGAGCCTCATCCTTACCAACATGTTTTCCTTGCCTTTGGTTAACGCAGTCGGCCTTTTCCTGGAAGAAAGTGAGGAAAGAGACTATCTTGGGCTTTTGTCATTTGTGGCGCTTAGTTATATATTGGTTCCATTTCAGGCTTATGCTTCTATCAAAGGCTTTCTGGAAGACAAAGAAGGTGGGTGGTTTAGAACTCCTAAAACAGGAAGAATTACTGATGTATTTACAAGAGGCAGATTTTATAGGTTTATACAAGGAGTATTGCCCAGAAGAGGGGGTCAGCCTGCAGTAGCTGAAGCAGGTGTTTCTCAAGCTTATCTTGCACTTAATTCTGCCAACAATCAATTCAATTCATTTAGTATTAAACCCAAGAAAGTGTTCTGGTTAGGAAAAGCTTCGCTGGCTTTTGTTTTAATTGTTGTTATGTTATTGAACTCTCTGGCTTTTAGAGTAAAACCAGCTGAAGCTTGGTATGGTACAGAAGGTTGGTCGTATAGGATTAAACTGACTGTAAAAAACGGAAAAGTTGATGCAGATTTGTCAAACTTTCCGGTTTATGTAAATTTAGATGATTTGCCTGATGCTACTTTTTGGGCTCATGTTAAATCTCTATGTGCTGATGTAAGAGTAACAAATTCTGGAGGATCAACAGAGCTTCCTATTGAAATTGTTTCCTGCGACACGACTGCAAAAACGGGTGAGATGTATTTTAAAGCTGACAGTTTGGCAGATTCAACTGATACTGATTTTTATATTTATTATGGTAATTCGGGTGCTTCTTCCTATGAAGTTACCGACACCTATGGCAGAAATAACGTCTGGACTAATGGCTATGGTGGAGTTTGGCACATGGGCGGCGGAACATTGATCGATTCCAGCGGGAATGTCGGTAATTCAACAACACAAACCGGTACGGAATATACGTCGGGAAAAGTAGGTATAGCAACAGATTATTCGGGATCACAGAGGTCAATTATGCCGACTGCCACGACAATAGACGAAGATGTATTGGATAGCTTAACTTATACCGTTTGGGTTAATAGTGATTCTACTTCGTGGGGCAGGCAAATGGAAAAAAGTAATCAATATTTTCTTTTGGGTAATTACGCTGGGACTGGATCGGCCGGTCCTCTACTGAAAATTAGCGGCTCCAATCAGGTTGCGACTGTAGGTACTTTGAGTACCGGAACATGGTATCAGGTTGGTGGTAGATATTCTTATTCTGGCGGGACTACTGGAGTTCTTAACGCTATCTTGAATGGTAATATAAATGCTACAACAAGCAATCTATCTAATTACATAGATTCTGCAAATACTGGCCTGTATGTCGGTTCAGACGATTCAGGTGGTTATTTTAATGGTAAGATGGATGAGCTTCGAATTGCGTCTGTTGTTAGAACGACCAATTGGCTATCAACCGAATACAACACTCTTAATGACACATCAACTTTTTATTCTCTTGAAGCGGAAGAGGAAGTGCCGGAGTTGGTTATTTTATTGCTGCCGTTAGCAATCTTGATTCCTTTTGTAGTTAAATATCATGAAAAAAGAAGGAGGCTAGTCGTATAATGTCTAAGGCATAGTTTCTATATGAATAAAAATAATCAATTAACTAAAGATACTTTCAAACTATTATTAGTTTTATTGGTGATTGTTCTTTTAATATTACCCTTTGCGACGGCATTTAATGAATTTCTAACTGAGGTTGTGGAAAATATTGGATTTTATATGGTCATTCAAAGCACCCTTGTGCCGTACATGAGTATGCTAACGGCTGCAATATTGAATATTTTGCCCGGACTCGAAGTGGGAATATTACCTTATGGAGTGGTAGTTAACGGTATTGACGTGCGTATCACCTGGAATTGTTTGGGTTGGCAAAGCTTTTTGCTTTTTTTTGCATCTTTATTTGTAGGACTAAGGGGAAATTACTCTGGAAGTTCTAAAATTCAGGCTGTCTTGTTTGGTTTATTGGGTACATTTATCATCAATATTTTTCGTTTGGTATTTACAGCCGCACTAGTTGTATGGTGGAGAGGATTGTTTGTTATTCTATTTCACAATTATTTTTCGACCTTTATCGCTATACTTTGGCTTATACTTTATTGGTGGATTTCTTATAGCTATGTGTTGGAAGAGAAAGATGGGGAGATTAATAAATAATTTAATGCATTTAGTACAATCACCAAAGCGTTAGTTGTGGGTGGCAATCACGCAATAAAAAGTTCAAGAAAAGCTACAGTCCTTTTAACTAGTAGATTCCTTGGCGCATGAGGCGTTTTGTAAATCCGTCATAATATATCATTATATGTCAGTATCACACTAATTACGCACGACGGGGTTTTATAATTAATTTCAAGAGTATTTTTACAATAGACTTCGAAGTCGAAAGTCGGGAAAGAGTGTTTTTTGCAGATTTAGGTCATGACCTTTGGCTACCCTAATTGCTTCAAGAATTGTTTTTATGCCTGCGATGTTAAGTTTGCGTTCAAATGATAAATATTTAAGAAACTGCAAATCGTTAAGGTCTGCGACACTAAACATTCTTCGTTTGGTTTTGGTGCGGTGGGGAGTTAGAAGTCCCGCTTTTTCATAAGCCATGATAGTTCGTATATGCAATTCAAGCAGTTTTGCCGCTATGGAAATAGTCAGAATTGGTTGATCGTTATTCATGTCGCAAAATATTATCCGTTACTTTTTTGGTTAATATAATCATACTAACTTGATTACATAAAAGCGTCAAGAGAGTATTGATAAAACCGCTCTAATTGTTTACTGATTCCATGATAATACAATACATATTTGTTGATTACTTTTTATATACATATATTATATAAGTTAAGATTTATATACTTAGTATTCATATAATATTTTAGTCAGATATTATTATAGCTATATCCATTATATCTTACATATAAATTATGTTATCTTTGCTATAAATACCTATATTAAGTTGCGTAGACAGCAGATATTTTTGTTTATCACACTTGATAAGTAACGGTAAATATTTAGCAATGGCAATATATGAGGCTGTTATATGAGTAAGGTTTATACCCAATTAGACATTTGAGATATTTCTGTAAGCATTAGGATGACTACAAATACTGACTTCGTAAAGACCTATATATATTTTTATCGTGAAAAATAGTTATCCACTTTAATGTGGAAAGTTTGTTTAGAAATAATACTAAGTAAATTGGTAATATTTATGTGTAGCAGTTAGATATAAGTAGTCATTTGTAGCCACAGATGGCCTTTAGAATACAAATTAAGAAGATTCGAGTTTAAAAAGTATTCAAGAATTGGCAGTAGAAAGAGTAGTATCCAGCTTCAATAATCGACATAATCATCCAATTTAGAAAAATATCCGACAAATCGTGCCTAAAAATGTGCACACAATTGAAAACACCCTATAATAGAATATAAAATATAACCTATAGATAATATAAATTTTTAAAAACTCGCTAAAATAAGGCTAATTGGATGTATTTTTTACTCAATAAAATGCACATTAATTACCGCAAGAATTACCTTAGCTTTGACCTATATTCACCATTGACATGCGTTAGTATGGTTGGTAACAATATAGATAGTTAAATTAGCCACGAAAGTTACACTTATGTCTGCCCGATGTAAAAGTAAATATTCTCCAAGTGAAAAAGAAACAATAGTTCTGGAGTGCATTGGTAATAATAAATCAATAACAAAACTAGCCAAGAAGTATAAAGTGTCTAGGAAAACTTTATATTCGTGGCTGAAAAGATATAAAAACAGCGCAAATAGAAATAAAAATAAAGCCCTGGTGAATGCTTATGTCAAAGGAAAAGATCATCCTAAAAGCAAAGTTAGTTCTATTAAATCTAAGGTTATTCGTATTGTAAGCGCACATCCAGAGTGGGGAGCGCGCTCTATAAGTAATGAACTAAAAAAGCAAGGCTGTGATATTGGATTTTTTGCAGTGCATACCTTTCTACAGTCGATGTCGATTGAAAGAAGAGATTTAAGAGAGAGTTTTGCCACTAATTATACAGGCCCCGGGAGATATATGCCTGATGTGAAGCTCGAGATTATTAACAAGTTTAGGCAGGGAGAAACTGTTTCCAGTCTTTCTGACAGTTACGCGATATCGCGAAAGACGCTTTATCAATGGATCAGAAAGATACAAAATATATCAGATGTTTCAAAATACGATTTGGCGGATGCTTATGTATCGGGAGAGAAACATCCCTTCGCTGTTTATCCAAAAATCGAAGCTCACCTACTTAGTATTGTCAAAAAACACCCCGACTATTCGATTCACAAATTAGCCGAACTACTGCCTGTGTCGTCATGGACGGTTTGGTCGACGCTTAGCCGAAACGGTTTGTCTACTTATACAGAGCGTCAGCGGTTTGCAAACCAAGGTGGCGTGATAGGGAAGACGGACTATTCTCCACAGGTTAGAAGTACCCTGGAGCAGTTCATGCCCACTTTGGCACCGGCTCCGCCTCCGGTTTCTTCGTCCAGAATTAAAACGAATCTTAAACCATCATATAAACAACTTGCACGTCACTTCTTATTTTCCGCAATATCTTCGTTAATTGTTGCCTTAACTACTCGATACTGGGTGTCAATTTTAATATCTGCGAGCTCGTTTTCGGAAGGAATAGGCCTGGTACTGGCTACTGTTGCACTTTTCTCCGGAGGGATTTTCTTCCTCTACTCACTGAAATATTATTTAACCTTAGCCGTTGTTCTTTCCTACTCGCAGGATGAGAAAGAAAATGCTGACGAGAAATCTCCCACTAAATTTATTTCATGGTTATTGGGGAAAAATGGGTCAAGCCATAATTTCGGCAAGAGTGGTTTAGAGCCGAACCTCGAGCATGTAAATCTAAAAAATCATCCTTACATCTCAGTCCAAATACCATTTTTCAACGAGAAATATGTAGCCGAGCGTGCAATTAGTGCGGCAATTAATTTTGACTACAAGGGCGATTACGAGGTTTTGGTTTGTGACGACTCAACCGATGAAACAACACAGATAATCAGGAGTCTTCAACAAAAATATTTACCCGACAACAAAAAACTAAAAATATTTATTAACAAAGAAGAAGGCTGGGAATTGTCAACAGTTGAGGTGAGACCGGGTGTCTTACTTAAACATTTACACAGGACAAGCAGGTCCGGATTTAAAGGAGGTGCTCTAAAAGTAGCGCTTAATTTAGTCGACCCAAGATGTGAATTTATTACCATTTTTGATGCCGACTTTGTACCATATCCCGATTCGCTTGATCTTTTCTTAAAGTACTTTAAGTTGCAAAACAATGGCTCGGAGGATTATACACATAGTGATGTTGCTGCAGTTCAAGGATATCAGTGGCATGTTCTTAACAAATCAGAAAACTGGATAACCAGGGGAGTAAGAAGTGAATATGCAGGAAGCTATGTAATTGAAAGAAGTGGTCAAGAAATTTACGGAGGTTTAAAGCATATCTCGGGAAGTGTATATATGATTAGACGTGCGCCCTTAACCGAGGTTGGTTGGGATACTTCAATTACAGAAGATTATGAACTTACGCTTAAGCTTTACGAAAAAGGCTATCGAGTAGTCTACACCCCATATATCCAAGCTCCGGCTGAATGCGTTTCCACCTTGAAACGCTTGATTAGACAAAGAATGCGATGGGCAGAAGGACACAGTCACAATGTAAAACTGATGTGGAAGAAACTTCTATTTGGGAGTTGGGAAGAGAAAGAGTCTGTTGGTAGTTCAAACAGCAAGTGTTTTGTCCCAAGTCCACTTACTGCGGCAGAAAAGATTGAATTTCTTTTCAACATGCCTTACTACCTTCAGGCGTTTTTGTTTTTAATTGGAACATTTGCCTGGTTACTTTCGGAAACAGTTTTTCAAGCACGTCTTCCTTTCTGGACCGTTATTTGGGGTTGGAGCCTCATCCTTACCAACATGTTTTCCTTGCCTTTGGTTAACGCAGTTGGCCTTTTCTTGGAAGAAAGTGAAGATCGTGATTATGTCGGGTTGGTAAGTTTTACACTTCTTTCGTATATAGTTGTTCCATTCCAAGCATATGCATCATTAAAGGGATTCCTCGAGAAAGAAGAGGGTGGATGGTTTAGAACTCCTAAAACAGGAAGAATTACGGATGTGATTGCCAGAGGCAGATTTTATCGTTTTATATCCGGAATTTTGCCCGGCAAAGAAAATGTCAGTTCACTTGATACAAATTATTTGTCAATGGTTACGGCAAACAACATTTTCAACACCTTTTCAATAAAGCGAAAAACACAACGGTGGGTAGGTAAACTTGCCCTAACTTCGATGGTTGCGGTTTCTTTGTTAATTGTAAGTTTTGCACCATATATCCCTATCGGAAGAAACGGTGTTTTAGCGTTTGATGCAAACTCGATTGTTTCACCTGGGGAGGCGAAACATACTTCGGATTTTTCTTTTGAAAATGAAACTAATAATTTTTCGATAACGGGACTTAGCCGTGATTTCAAAGTCGACGAGGTACCGGGTTTTCATTTAGATGTAAAAACCGCACTTGTCGAACGCGTGCGTATTAACTTCAATCAAGTTATCGGTAAAGAGTTATCAAAAACAATTCAAGCTAAAGTGTTGGATAAAAACGGAAACGAAGCATTAGACGTGGAAATAACGAAGGACACCGAAAGTAAATTTGATGTGACTATTAATCCTCAAGGTAGAGTCGTGCCGGGAGTTTACAGCTTGCATGTGAGTGACAATTTTGGCAACGTCATAGTCCAGGATTTTTCCTGGGGTGTACTGGTAATTAATACCAACAAATCAGTCTTTCACACAAACGAAGAAGCGAAAATCTCCATGGCGGTTCTCGATGAAAAAGGCGTGATGGTGTGTGATGCAAAACTGGAATTAGGAATTAGAAATTTGGAATTGGGGATAGATGAAACTCTGTCGACACAAAATGACAGGATCAAAGTGACGCCAGGGTGTGGAAAAAAGGACATGGTTCTAACACCTGATTATGAAGCCGGTTTTACGGTATCTGGCAAGGGTGTGTATGAAATGATTTTGACTGCGGTAACGAAAAACGGCAGGTATTTAATTGCGGATAGCTTTGAGGTAAGGGATTATGTCGACTTTGATATAGAGAGGATGACGGCGACTAGAATTTATCCGGCTCTTGAATATCCTGTATTTATCCAAGTTGTCCCAACATCGTCTTTTTCGGGCATCGTCTCCGAAAGGGTTCCGGCTGATTTTGTTGTTTCCGAATTCACACATGAAGATTTCAGTGAATATCAAATGGGACAAAATGCCAGTTCTCAATTCTTGGGAACGAAGATGGCCGGCGATTATCAATATATTGAATGGTTAGTCAGCTGGGACAAGGGTGAAAAATATACGATTGGTTATAAATATGATGCACCTGATATTAGCCCCGAGTACTATACGCTTGGGCCCGTTAGTATTGGTGGATTTACGGAAGGAAGAGAATGGCAAATTGCAGTTGATGCGATAAGTCCTGTGGTTGGATTTTTCACCAACACAACAAGAGCTTGGACTGTGGCTGAGGATACTGACTTAGATTTATCGCAACCCAATCCGATGGATGGGGATTTGATGCTAGCAAGTATTGCAATAAGGCCTTCAGCTAGTACTGTAAATACACCCACTGGATGGACAGCAGCAGGATCATGGACGGGCACAGACAGTGCGGATCCTGAGGCAGACAATACAGGATCAGTAGGGCTTTATTGGTTTTATAAAGTAGCAGATGGTAGTGAGGGTGAGGCAACACAGAAATTTACCGAAAACGGTACGACTTCTGTTTGGATGGGGGATATTATGCTGCTTCGGTCGGGAACAAAAGCATACAGCATTTCGGCAGGTGGTTATTCAATAAACGGCGATACGGGAACGTGGGGAGGAACATTGGACACCGATATAGGATTAACTAGTGGTGACATTGTACTTATTGCCGGAGCTCAGAATGGAAATCCTTCGGCGTCATCCGCCCAAAACATTACAGCTACAGGTATTAATGTCAAAAGCACTGTTAGGGAACATGGTGAATTTGCAAGTACGACAGGTAATAATATCGAAGTTGACTTAGCCGAAACGCAGATTTGGGAAGGTACAAATACAGATACTCCTGTAATTACTTTTACACAGGGGACGCCTGTTTCGGGTGCGGTGAGTGCTATTAGAATCCGCCAAGGAACAGGCACAAGAAGGACGGATACATTTGTTCGGTCAAATGGTTTAGCTGCAGCTGGAACTGCTTCAGTATCTGTGCCATATCCGGATCATGATATTGGAGACTTGCTTGTCATGATGATTTCAACTAGAGATGATGCTGAGGTTACTCCTACAACCCCAGCTACTTGGACTTCACTTGGAACATATAACGGTGGAGCAGGTTCATATGCTGCTGATTCGGGGAATGCGAGAATTACTGCTTTTTATAAACGCGCCGAAGCGAGATGGGCTGGGTCGCAGGTAGTTGCCATTTCTGGAGGCGATATGGCACTTGGAAGAATGGTGAGTATTCATATGGATGATGCTGGGTCATGGAACTTTGATGTGGATGGGGGAGCCGATAGTAGTGCGGGAACAGCATGGCAAGTAGATGGTGAAGCAGGAATTGATGTAGACAGTGCAAATGGAGGTGATGTTGTTTTGGTTGCGTCAACCACTAACACGGATGCAAGAACTTACTCGGGATATGGATTAACAATAACCGGAGCAACAATTACAGGTTTTGGAGAAAACGCTGAAATAATTTCCTCAACTGGTAATGATCAAACGATGACTTTTGGACATGGAGAAGTAACAGATGGGTCAGCAACTGGTGTTACACCAGTCTATACAATGACGGCAAATGGTACTTCTGGTAACAACCCCGCTGGAGTGAGCATGATAATTAAAGTAATTGGTGTAGCTCAATCATTAGCTACAACACCTGTCATGGGATTCTTTTCACCAACTGCGACTTGGACGGCTGCTGCTGACACTTATTTGGATTTAAGACAACCCGATCCAAGAGAAGGGGACTTAATGTTGGCGAATATTGTGATTAGACCATCTACCAGCACAGTTGACACACCTACTGGCTGGACCAGCCTTGGTTCATGGACCGGTACAGATGGAGCAGATCCTGAAGCAGAAGATACGGGTTCTGTTAGAAATTATTGGTTTTATAAAGTTGCCGATGGATCGGAAGGAACTGCTACTCAGCGGTTTGAGGAACAAGGGACGACTTCCGTCGTAATGGGAACGATAACTCAAGTTAGGTCATCAACAAAAGCTTATAGTTTGTCGGCAGGGGGTTATTCGATAGATGGGGATGCGACAAATTGGAATGGGACATTGGACACAGATATTGGGCTAACTCAAGGAGATTTAGTATTGGTTTCTGCATCGCAAAATGGAAATCTTAGCAATACATCAGCTTGGGATATTAATGCGACAGGCGTTAACTACAAGATGGAAGTGAGAGAGCATGGCGAATATGCCTCAACAACAGGCAATGACGTAGAAGTGGGATTGGGTGTGACACTCATTTGGGAAGGAACAAATTCTGCTACACCTACTGTAAACTTAACACAATCAGCTGCAGCATCAGGTGCAGTAGCGGCAGTCCGAATACGCCAAGGTACAGGCACTAATCGAACAGATACTTGGGTAAGATCAGCAGGTGCACAAATAGCGGGAACTACAACTGTTGCGGTTCCATATCCCGAAAATGAAATCGGGGATATGTTAATTATGTTTGTTGGTAGCAGAAACACAGATAATACTACACCAGAAACGCCAACAGGTTGGACAAGTTTGGGAACATATACAGGTGGATCAGGTACATTCGGAGCTGATGCTGGTAATGCCAGGACGACTGCTTTTTATAAAGAGGTAGAAGAAAGAGCAAGCGGAACTCAGACTGTGGTCATACCATCGGGAACAACCTCTGTTGGACAAATGGTAAGTCTACACAAAGATGATGTTGATTCATGGACAATTGATGCAGATGGAGGAAGTGATAATAGTGGTGGAACTGGTTGGTCGGCTCCAGGAACAGGAATTGATTTAAATGATGACGATTTGGTTATTGTTGGATCAACGATGAATACTGATGCATATACTTATTCGGGGCACGCGATGGCGGCAACAAATGTCACATGGGGAGATGTAACGCAGTCTACAGCATTTAACTCAGGAACGGGAAACGACATGTCACTTGAAATTGTGACAGCAAGGGTTGATAGTATTGTTGGTGGATCGGTAACAAGTGCTCCGACTTTATCGTCAACAGCAAGCGGATCGACAGCTAATGCCCCAACCGGTTCAAGCTTTTATGTAAAAATTTCAGGAAATGCTGCTTTAGACTTTTCCGGCATTATTTATACCGGCGAAGGCAGTTCTCCTTTGGATTGTTCGTCTGGCGGAAACAGGAATGTTGCTTTAAGGGTGGATGGAAGTGGGACATATAGCGCGGATTGTAGTTTGGATACAGGGGAGTGGGAAATTACGGGAGTTACGGCAGCCGCTGGTACAATTGTCACTGTCTTTTTGGATGGAGAAACTGAAAAGGCTGTGGTAATTACAGAATCATCAGGCGTAGGTTTAGACAATCTTGATCTTTACCAAAATCATGTGATTGTAAGACATGATAATTCGGGAAGTCTGACCATTGATGATATGAATCAATTTGACGGTGGAACAACTGACTGCAGCTCGGGAACAGGTGACTCTGATGTGCAGTTTTGTGCAGTAAGTGGTACACCTGATACGTTGACGGTGGATGACGGTCAGGAACTTTACATTTGGACAGGGAATTCTTTTGCTCCGGGAGGTACAGTTACAGTTGATGATATAAAAATTGTAGGTACATATACAGCTGCAGCAAGTGAGAGTATTACCGTTTCCGGTACCTGGACCCAGTCTGGTACCTTCACCTCAAGTACTTCCACTGTCACCTTTGATGCTCCTGGTGCTACAACTGAGGATATTGTTACAACAGGAAGTGGAGCATTTAACAATGTTGTCTTTAATGATGGGGAAGGTGGTGCCACTTGGGAGATTGAAGATCCTCTGGATGTGGATGGTAACTTTACCATAACAGGTGGGACAGTGGATGTTGTAAGTGGAGAAGATAATCAGATTAACGTAGGAGGAAACTGGACCAATGATGATACTTTTGTGGAAAGAAGTGGAAAGGTAGTCTTTGATACTTCAACTACTGCTACCCTAGATAGTAACTGTTCCGATGTGGGTACTTGTACCAATGAGAATTTCTACGACCTGGAACTATCCAAAGCAAGTTCGGGGAATACCGTTACTTTGACTAACTTTGGTATACGGGTAACTAATACCTTAACCCTCACTACGGGGACTTTGGTGCAAGGAGCATATAATGTCCGGGTTGAGGGGGCAACTGCAGTATCAGTAGCCTCAAATGGTATCTGGAGTAATACTTCAACAGGAGACGTGATCCTTGGTGGCTCCTTTGCCAATAGTGGCATAGTAACCATGCAGGGAACAACAAGCGCTTGCGGAGAAACTGATGCAATTTCAATCACCTCAACTTCAGGTGGAAGTCAAAGGAGTTGGACTAGTTTGGGAGGTACTTTCAACATGAATGATGTTTCGGTCCAGGACCAGGGAGGAAGTGCTGCAATTACAGTTTACTCTGGTACCAACGTCAGTGGTAACAATTCCAACTGGGTGTTTGAAGATTGTGTTACCAGTTCTACATCTTCTTCTGCTACAGGACATTCATTCCAAAGAAAGACATTCTACGATGATGAAAATGAAACCTTCTGGAGGTTTTACCATGATGGTGATGAAGTTGACATAGAATATTCTAAAGATAGTGGTGATACCTGGAGTTCTACTACTGCCTTGGCATATGACACCAATGACTTTTCTGTCTGGTGGAAAGCAATCACGGTTGGAGAAACCACCACTGAATATGTATGGATGGCAGTTACCACGTCAGATGATATCCTGGTCAGACGCGGGACATTAGGATCAACATCAGTCACCTGGGACAGTGAAGCCAATGTGGTTTCACTTAATGGCACAGGAGCATCTGACACCTACTCATACCCATATATTTCGTTGGATGATGCAAACTATATGTGGGTGGGAGCAAGACATTACAATGGAACTAACTATACGTATAAGACAGTAAGAAGTGATGCTTCTGACACCGGTAATGCCACCTGGAGTGGAGTAGGCTTTGGTTCTACTGTTCCCGTATCCCAAGTATCAGCTGACCAAACAAATGCAAATGTCTTTGGCAACATTGTTCCACTTAATGGCCAAGACATGTATGCAGCCTTTGTCAGTAACACTCTTCTTCAGGGTTGTGTCTGGGACCACAGTGACGCTGCCTGGGAAGATAGTGATGGGGCAAGTTGTGTGGGTAGAAGTGATTGGCTTTCAGGATGGGATCAAAGACTTGAAATTACAGTTGACAATACTAACATAGACAGCAATCTTACACATTTTCCATTACTTTTAACTTTAGGATCATCCGTGGGAACGGAAAGCGATGATGTAAGTACTGTTTTTGATGAACTTGCAAGCGATGCCAATAGAAAAAAGATTGCCGTAACCAAATCTGATGGTGTAAGCGAAATATATGTCGAGATCGAGAAATGGAATGATGCTAGTGAACAAGCTTGGCTTTGGGTGTCAAGCAGTACACTTACCCTTTCAAGTTCCGCAAATACAACGCTTTACCTTTACTATGATTCCTCCCATGCAGACAATACAACATATGTGGGAGATCCCAATTCTACTCCCGCAGAGAGTGTATGGGATAGTAATTATGTAATGGTTCAACATTTTAGTGAAACAAGCGGAACACACTATGATAGTACAAGCAACAATAATGATTCCACTTCAATTACTGTTACTACGCAAGGAACAACAGGACATATTGATGGATCTGATGATTTCAATCCAAGCGCTGACAAAGTGAATCTGGGTAGTAACAGTAGTATTGATGATATTATGAACGGTGGTGGAACTGTAACTGCTTGGATAAACCCAAATAATGCTGGTGAATTTGATAATGGACGCATAGTTGACAAAGGCGAAAATAATGATGCCGGCTGGACATTTTTGCTTGGAAACTCCTCAAGGAGACTTGAGTTTAGATATGGTTCCGCATCTGATTGGGCACAGTGGTATACATCATCTGCCACAGTACCCACGGGCTCGTTTAGTTACGTCGGGTCGACATATGACTCGTCATCTGATACCAATAGTCCGTTGTTATTTATTGACGGACAGTCAGTTTCTGTAACTACGGGAGATGGTGCTTCTTGGGGATCACCGACTAGTGATGCAAGCGAACCTGTTGTAGTTGGAGCCCGTACTGATGGAGTCAGTTATGCTAGACAATTTGATGGACTGATAGATGAGGTGCGTTTGTCGGATATTATTCGTTCTGCTGCCTGGCTTAAGGCTGACTACTACTCGTCGGATGACAATCTAATATCTTGGGGAAGTGAAGAAACTGGATCTAGTGGTAGTAAGGACAGCATTGATACTGTACCAAGTGGATTAAGCAAAAATATATCGGCCGTTGTTGATACTACCAATTACGATGTTCACCTTCTTTTTGTAGACGATGAATCAACAGATCAGGTAAGTTACAAAAGATGGGACAAGATAAACCAGGAATGGGATGTAACTGCAACCCTAGTTGCAGGTGGAACAAGTGATACCGATGCTTACGTATCCCTTTCGTATGATACGGATGCAAGTGATCTTTACGCAATCTGGATAGACACATCTACAAATCACATCTTCTACACAGCTTGTGACATATCAACACAGTGCAGTTTGGCCAGTGACTGGATAGTAGGAGTAGAAGAGGAGATAGACTGGCATACAGAAACACAACCAACCAACTTAACCAGTAACTACTCAAGTGGAACCAATGTCTTTGCTCAGTGGTCTGATGGATCAGGTTCACCATACTCTGTTGAGTGGGATATCATTGTGGTGCCGGAAAACATCTGGTTTCTAATGTTATTATCTCCGCTTTTTACCAAACCTAAGCATAGAAAAAAGATAAAAATGTGGATGATAAAGCTATGTAAAAAATTGTCCAAAAATTTGGTGACTAAGATTATCGGACAAAAACTCTAATTAGCGAAATCAACAAATATGAAAGCTTGCCAAATATATTTGAAACATATACCAATTGTGATAATGTAAGTAAACGTTTTGGTGCAGGAAATTATATGGAAAAAAGTGCTATACCCGAAGAAACTGAAACAATTGCCGCCAAAAGATCAAAAAGGCTGACGCAAAAAATACTTGAAGCACGACAAAAATTAAATCAACGCAAAGCCTGGTGGAGCAATGCTTTGGTTGAAATACTAATTGTAGGAATTGTTTTTGTGCTTAATGTTTATCTTGTGATTGAATACTTTGATACCTTTGCTTACGAGACTGCCTTTTCCGGACCTGTCATACCATTGACAATAAAACTTGTCCAAGTATTTAATGTTTCGTATTTAAAGGCTTTGCAGTTGGTTAACATATTTTTCTTCATGTTTTTCCCAATTTCCATGTACGTATTTATTAGGCATTTCACAGAAAGAAAACTGGCGGCAGTAACGGGTATATTAATTATTTCACTTCCGTATTATCCATTTGCTGAGACGAGAATAAATGCGGCACTATTGGCACAAGATTCCGCGCACATGGCGTCACTTGTAATTATTCCTTTTGCTTTGATTACAATGCATAAGTTTATCAAAGAGGGGAAAACATCAAATTTGATATTTGTTTCTCTAACCACTGCCTTGATTGCGTTGGCTTCACCATTTGGACTTCTTACTTATTTGATAATTTCTCTTGTGGTAACGTTTTCTGAAGTTTTATTGGGAAAAGGGCGCTTGAAACTGACGAGATTAATATTTGCGCTTATAATTGGTGCTGGCTTGACATCGTTTTGGTACAATCCCGGTTTTATATATTGGATAATTACCGGTCCGATGGGTTCGGACTTGAAAGGTACTTTGTCGAGATTGATACCCATGACCTTTTTTACTTTACCAATATTGGCCACCTTTGGCTATCTATTGTTTGATCGAAAACCGCAATTGCAATCATTGTTTGTTTCCTTTTTCCTGCTTGTTTCTTTTTTGGTACTTTCAAGCGCCGGAGGTGGAATATTTTCTCTGCACCCAAGTAGATATGTGCCGGAATTGGGAATTTCTTTGGCTTTTTTTATTGGTATTGTTTTTGTCCGAATTGGAGATTATATATCGATGCGTGAACTTAAAATCAATAAAGCAAAACCAGGCATTAATGGTAAAACACTAATCAGATCAGCAACCGTACTTGTGCTTGTTATGCTTATCGTTGGTGTGATTTTGGGAAAAGAGAATGTTTCTCAGCCCAGAAAAGTACTAGGATACTGGTCCCAAGTAGAAAAGAGTGAAATTTGGATGGCAAGGGATGAAGTGAGAGGATCGTTTGTTATACTTGGTTATATAATTACGTTTTCAAGCGTATCGGCACTAGGATTTGTTTCGCTTGAGGCTAGAAAGGAACAGAAAAGCAAAATAGTTAAGAGTTATAAAGTTTGACCCAACGTGTATGTTATACCTATATAACTTATAAAATAATTGGATCCGAAGTTGAGAATATAGTTTAGTTAACTTCGGAATTTTTTTGGTCACTCAGGTTTTAAAAACAATCCGAGGATATAGTTTATTTAAAAGCATTGCTTTAGGTTATTAAAGTATGTAGCGGGGAATATTACGGGTCGAAACGACATAGTAAGCGACATTTTGCTTAAATATGTCATATGGAAGTATTCATTCCTAGGGTGTACAGTTGCGATATGACAAATATAGAAAACAAGATTACAAGAAAGGTGGCAATATTTCATTGCGGCTTTATTTACTCGGGAGGTGGAGAAAGAATTGTATTGGAAGAAGCAATTGGGTTGAAAAAAAAAGAGTATGAAGTAGTTGTCTACGCACCGACATTGGATAATAAAAAATGTTTTCCACACATGGTGAGAGAGCTTGATGTAAGAACTTTCATATCACATCGAACGAGGTTTTTGCCGGGTGGATATGCACTTAATTTGGTGCTCTCCAGTTTACTTGCACCATTTTTTGCCTACAATTTTCGGGATGTGGATATTTTTGTTGGAGCTAATCAACCATCTGCTTGGATAGCATTTTGCATAGCCAAGATACTTCGTAAACCATATATTGTTTATCTTAATCAACCAAACAGAGTCGTATATCCCAGACCTGTTGACCTGGAATATGGATGGGCGACAACGGTCAAGGATTACCATAGGCTTTTTAAATTGTTTCACAAAGCTCTCAGGCCTGTTATATCTTGGCTTGATAAATCAAGCATTCAACACGCCGACAACTTACTTGTTAATGGGAAATATATAGGTGATATTATTGAAAATATTTATGCCAAAAAGACGGTTGATGCACCTGCTGGCGCTTATGCGTATCCACTTAGTTTATTAACGACAAGTCCGCAAGTATATAAGGGAAGTATAAATATCGCCGGTCAAAAAATAAATAAACCATATGCTTTGATTACCAATAGACATGATCCACAAAAAAGATTTGATTATGTAATAGAAGCGCTTGCAATAGTTCTGAAAACTTACAAAAATGCTAAATTAGTGATTCCCGGACCATTTACAGATCATACTAAAAATCTAAAGATATTGGCAAAAAAACTTGGTATTGAAGACAAAGTAATATTTTTGGGACAGATAAAAGAGGACGATCTAAAAAAGCTATATCGCCATACATCAGTTTATTGTTATCCGTCTCCCGAAGAAGATTTCGGACTTGGACCACTGGAAGCCGGTGGATGGGGAGTACCAACGGTTGCATGGAATCACGGTGGGCCGACAGTGACAGTGGACAATGGTGTTACCGGTCTTTTGGCTAAACCGTATGATATCAAAAATTATGCTAAACACATGCTGACCTTATTTAACGATCCGAGATTGCGAGCAAGGATGGGGAAGGCGGCGTGGAAAAGAACAAAAAATGAGTTTAGTTGGGAGAAACACATCGACACGATTGAAAGTGTTATTAATGAGCTTATTTAATTCGAATTGATACACGAGTTCCATTAATGTCATTCCCGCTCCCTGTCTGTTATTCCCGCTCCCTGTCTGTTATTCCCGCTCCCTTTCTGTCATTCCCGCTCCCTGTCTGTCATTCCCGCGGACGCGGGAATCCAGAAAAATACACTGGATCCCCGATCGTAGTCGGGGATAACAAAAGAATAATACTGGATCTCAAATCCCACTTTACTTAACGCTCCGTATCACGTAAGTTGAATTTAATTTGCAACGAGGTGGTAGAATACGATTATGAAAGAGAGAAGTGTAACAATTGGCTTAACAGAAGCAGCACAAATGGCTGCTGACAGAAGAAATTTCAGAAGACGATTAACCGAACGTATACATGATGCTCAAGTTATGGGTTATGAAGCTTATGAACCAATACCTGGGTGGACGACTACTTTAGAAACCGTTTTTCTGTTACCGGTTCTAGATGAATACGATCGGTTTTATAGAAAGCATGAAATTCAAAGTCATGTCGTTGCAGTGCACAGTCCATGGACACATGATAGATTAACTCATCCTGGTCCAGCTGCAAATGATACAGCGAAAGCATATTTGGGAAGATATCCTTTAACACTTTCTACTTCAGTTCCGTTCTTGGGTATAGTTGCTGCCGAAAGGATTTGCCAAATAGCCGATGCTCAATTGGTAACACATTGGCCGCAGATTGAAGGTGGGATAAAAAATGCTACACCATGGCAAAACGCCGCCCGAAAGCATATTCAAAAGATTAATGACGGAATTACCCAAAAACAAACCGCTGAAATGCATGCGCTAATTGGAATGAGTGATGACGAAATTGCTCAATGGCTAGGAGAAAATGAACAAAGAAAGTTGGCAATCGTAAGCGGGAATGATGTGCGAAACCGGGTATATGGAAGAAAGTCAAGTGTAGATTGGAGGAAAAAAGCACAATTTGTCAATGGATTTTATGTTAAAGAAGGTTGGGATGAAGATACACTGAAAGGTGACTTGGAAACTGTGTTAAGTGTGACAAAAGAACCGATTTGGCTAATGGTTAATTACGCAGGTGGTGCAAACAGTAAAACAGCTGAGGAAATAGGAAGAGTAGTAAATAGTGTGTTAGAAGCAGGTGGTGACTAAAAATAAAATTAACATACACATTTTTTAATTTTCAGAAGTTTTGGACGAGCCCCCTGAAGATATTATTTAATGGTTTCTGAAACAATTAACAATTAAAAAACTCAGGTAACAAAATTATCCAAACTAGATTTGTATGCCAATTCCGCAAACTCTAATCCTATCAATTAACTAAACCCTCCTCATCTGATATTATCTTTATATGCTCGGGAAAGTATTTGATAAGTTATTACATGAAAACGAAGAAGAGATCGTGGGACAACCGGTGAATGCACATCATCCCGATCATAAAAATGAGATTATTAAGCCTAAAAAGTTCAATAGAAAAAACGTCCTCACAGCACTTGTTATTTTTTCTCTGGCTGTAGCAATTAGATTTTTAAGTTTATATTTCGTGACTGACCCTCAAAATGCAGGTGCCGAAGTTTGGTACTCAGACGTATATCATCATTGGCAAATTGCCTATTTATCCAAGACAATCGGTTTCGACAGGGGTTTTCTCAGGCTGTGGGATCTGAAGGGGATGGAATATTTCTGGGGTTTGATGCATCCTTTAATTGGAGCACTTCTTATTACGTTAACCGGCTCGACAAGTATTTTGGTATTTCGCATCTTGTCGCTTGTTATGGGGTCATTTTCTGTCGTACTAATTTTTTTACTCGGAAGAAGGTATTGGAATTATCAAGTCGGGCTCGCCGCCGCGGTTTTTGCACTCTTTAATCCTGTCGGTATATTTAATGACGCCTCGGGGATGGTAGAGCCCTTGGGGATTTTTCTAATGCTTTTGGGGATATATTTCTTACCTTTAATACCACTTCTTTCCGGATGTTTATTAGCGATGGCGTCGATGACACGAGCGGAATATTGGATATTAAGTCTGATTGTTCTAGTCGGGGCGATATTTCTAACTCACAAAAAACATCTGGGTGACAAAACATTTTTATTCATCGGTTATCTGATCCCGATAGTTTTTTATATGAAATATTTGTTAAATTGGACAGGCAACGCGATTTATCCGGTTTGGTGGAACTACTTAGGCAATGCCAAGGGCGATTGGCAGGCAAATATTCCACCAACACTTGAGCAACTCATGGTTCAAAAGATCTACTGGGCAATTGCGATAGTTTCTTTATTTGGGCTTTTTGCGATACTTGTGAAACGACCTCGGTTTACCCCGCTCGCATTATTTGGTTTGGGTAATTGGTTTATGTGGGGAGTCGTTATCGGCATGACGAAGTATCTCTTGTCGTATTTACCGAGATTCTGGGTGGACAGAATTATGATTTGGCCGTATATGTTTCTTGGGCTAACGATTGCAGTTATCCTTTTTTATTTTCTACCGAAAAAAATACTTAAACATACTTCAATTTATACTTCTGTTCTGGGATGGGGAATTGTTGTTGTCATTGTGTTTATTGCTCAGTTTGCATGGATGACTATTCATAAATATTATGATCCGACCCACAAATACTGGGATAATTTTGCGGCTATTGCTGATGAATTTTCACAAGTAGATACGAAAGATGGGAAAGTACTTCTGCCTCCGGATTATCCGCCGTTAGTATATATGCTTGTAGAAAAACAAGGTCTTACAGGTGACAGGATAGTCGGGCAGATGTTTGACCCGTTTTATTATTTGGAAAAGGACGTCTTTACCAACTGGACATATAACCGCGACAGCGTGCTTGATTGGTTTAGTGAAGAAGATATCAGGCTTGTATTTTTCTTTGGTAATAACGAAAATTATAAAAGATTAGTCAAAACGGAACCTGAAATATTTAATCTGGTTAAGTATGATGAAACGCGAAATTTAAGTTTTTATGAAGTCAGATTGGAAAATATCGATTAATGAAATATGGCAAAGCAAGTGGTTAGAAATTGGGGAATAGAAAAGATTGAATTGTCACCGTGGTACTTCAATTCCCTTAGATTAAAATATGCACTCGAAGCAATAAAAGGTACAAAAGGAAAGCTTTTAGAAGTGGGGGCGGGTGCGGGAGCTTTTTCGAAGTCCATCAAAAAGCACTGTCCGGACTTGGAAGTAACTGCATCGGATATTGAGACATCACTTTTGGATTTAGGTAAGGGAATCTGCAACGAAATAAATTTTGTCAAAGCAGATGTGTGTAATCTTCCTTTCAAAAATAATGCCTTCCAAGCGATTGTATCCTTTGATGTCTTTGAACACATTGACAACCCACACAAGGCGATCAATGAAGTTTATAGAGTATTGGATCGAAAGGGAGTATTTCATTGCGCAACACCGATTGAGGGGAATATTCTGACTATTCACGGAATAGCTTCTAAATTGAAACTCAATCCCAAAGAAAAATACGCCGGACATGTTCAGCGATACGATACGACAAGTCTTATTAAACATTTTTCTGATGCTGGATTTGAAAACATTAAAGTTAATTACAGTGGTCATTATTTTTATCAACTGATGGATTTTTCGTATTTTCTGACTTTAACTATTTTCAAAAAGTTTCCCAACAATACCTTTGAAGGCTATATAGAAAATTTACCCAGTGGTACCGGAAAGTCTGGCATGTCGTTATTAAGATCGCTTCTTGCAACTGTCTGTTTTGTGGAATCATTAATCCTTAAAAACTTTCCCGGACAAATTGCTCATTACACTGCAAGTAAAAAATGAAAAAAACTGCACATATAATTTATAAACTGACAAAGGGTGCTTGGGGTTTGGTGTTTTTTGTCGTTGGGGTTGTGATTGTGGCATTGACGGCATATTTTTTGGGTAATTCTTATTTAACCAATGTAATGGGTAGTGATTCTTTTTATCATTTATCCAATATTTATTGGTTTGGTGAATATTTTCCTCATATACCCAAGTGGTATCCACTTCAAAACGGGGGAGTTGTTCCCGTTTGGGGATATCCCTATTTACCATATGCAATCGTGATACTTATTGAACGAATATCCTCACTTTCCTATGTCGGTGCGTACGAACTGTTGGGATTTTTGTCTATTCCCATTAGTGCAATTGGTTTGTATCTATTTGTTTGGCTGAGAATCAAAAGCCAACCAGCCGCCCTTATCTCATCCGTTCTTTATGTTTTAGCTCCCATTTCGTGGGTATTTCTTGTTGATTGGGGCTTTTACACCGAGGCAATTTCATTTATGTTTTTCTTCCCGACGTTACTATTTTTTGATTACTATATATCAAGCTATGGTGGTAACAGAAAATGGTTACACAGGTTGGCTTTAGTCGGTACGGTTAAATTTCTTGCGTTAACATTTCTGACTCATCCAACCAGTTTTTTTGTACTTGTCTCGGTCATGGCTTCTTTGGCGTTTGTCAAACACAAAGCTCCAATCACAAAAATTTACCTTAAACTATTTGTATCAATTAAAACTACGTTATTTATCGTTCTGCCAACCCTTATGCTTTTAGGGTTTATACTCATCGATTTTTATTCCTACTCAAGCAACACGCCTTTTGGAGGGCTTTCTAATTATCGACAAGAAGAATTTCTGGCAACATATCCGACACCTGTTGATTCACTTTTGGGATTGGGCCAAATTCCTGTGACCGACTTTCGAATAGGGCATAGAAATATCGTAGTTCCACCTGTTGTTTGGGGACCTGCTCTTGTTGGAATATTTATTGCACTATTTTACTCAAACGCTATAGTTGTACTAGGTATATTGGCTTTTTTACCGGTAGTATTTTTCCGGTTTCCTTTACTTGCGTGGTATGTAATCAAGTATGTTCCATTTTCCGGTTTCGTTTTTCACCATCGGGCCATTTTAATTTATATTCGCATGTTGACACCTGTAGTTGCAGGGTTTGGACTATGGGGAATTTTTTATCTGGTCTTTGATAAATCAACATTTTGGATACAAGGTAAAAAGAAAAGATTGCTTATTTCGCAAGTTGTTGCAGGAATGTCTGGAGTACTGTCTTTGGTTCTTGCTGTTTACTTAATAATCGCTCTTGCCAACAAACCGGTGAGTTTGTGGAAAAATTCGCACGTGCGGTACGGTCCTAACATAATTGATGCCCGCGATCCGTTTGCGAAAAATACGACAGTTGATTATTGTGAAATGTTACAACCCGGTGATCCGGGTAGGCAAAAAGCATGTGACTTGAAATATGTAACGCAAAACTTGGACGTAAACAAAATGCTTGAGGCGTGTTTACAAAATAGCGATACGGAGTCGAATAATTTTTGTACATTGTTAGAAGAGGGAAAAATAAACGAAGCCGACGTTGAAAATTTCGTTCAAGAATGTAAAGCCGGTAAACATGCAAAGTTATGTGAACATTCGTATTTCCTTACAAGTAGCGAACAATTTTCAAAGATATATGATTTTCGAACATGGCCGCGAATTGCGATAAATAATAATTTGCCAAACCCGCTCAGCCGTTTTTCAAACTTTATCAAAGAAAACGATAACACCAATCTGCGAATCGACGTTTCTCCTTACTTGGGCGGAGTTGTGCAGACGATGAATCTTGAAAGTAAGATTAGCATGATCAATCTATATGCTATAACGCTTTCTAAACTTGGTCCGTATTGGGGTTATGAACAACAAGTGTTTTTCTCGGAAAATGTAGGTAATACAGGCAATGTAAACAATCTCGCCGATTGGTTTGGTATTAAATATTTATTCCTTGAAGATAAATTAGACTTCATACCAAAATATGAAAATGATTCCGACAGATGGGAAAAAGTTGATGATGCAGGGGTGTGGAAAAATAAACGTCCACTTGAGCTTTATTCATGGACAGTAGAAAAGCCAAGGATTTTGGTAATCGGATCGGCGGAAAAAAGAGCTTACGAACCGGTTTTCAGAACCGCTGTTGATGGTGGCTTTGATTACGAAGACGGTTGGTTGATACTTGGTAAGGAAAATATAGACGATTATTCCGAAAAAGAATTGGCGAAATTCGACACCGTTGTTTTGTATGGCTATAAGTACAAAAACAAAAACAAAGCCCACGCACTTTTAGATACATTTGTAAAAGAAGGCGGAAACGTGTTTATTAGTGGTGGATGGCAGTACGAAGATGCCGATTGGAATAGCGAAAATCTTCCCGATTTTTTTCCTGTTCACGGACTAATGTGGGAATCACATATTGATAAGACGAGTAAACTTAAAATCGTTGACAAAGAAATTGGCGGCGACTTGTCGGATGAAATTTTTTCACCTTTAGTGTGGTCAAATGAATCGTGGGGAGTGTCTGTTCCAAGTGATATTCCCGGATGGGCAAAAGTAGTTTTGGAAGCCGACAACAAACCGTTAGTTGTGGCAGGGGAATATGGAGAAGGGAAGGTAATTTGGACAGGTATAAACTTACTGGGACACATTAATACTTACAAAAATTATGAGGAAGGACAATTTTTCGGCAACTTATTAAAATGGTTTGGCGAGGGAGATATCACCGAAGAGATATCGCAAACCAAAAACATCACCTTGGTCCGTACGGACCCGGACGAGGTTAATTTTAAGTTTACCGCTTCCACGGACAAAGAATCGACTTTATATTGGCGAGAAACAGAATACGAAAAATGGCAAGCAAATCTTATTAGAGCAAACGGAAAGAGGGAAAAAATTAATATCTACAGAGCAGGACCGGGATTTATGTTGATGGTTTTACCGGAAATTAAAGAAGGGGACGAGATCATTCTGAAGTTTTCAACCGGTTTAACAACCATCGTGGGTATGTTACTGAGCAGTTGTGCAGTTTTGATACTCCTAATTTATTTATGTGTGGGAGAAAAGTTAAAACCCATAATCGATACGAAACTAACACAAGTTAAACCCGGCATAGGACATAAAATTACAAATAGAAAGGTATTTACCAATAAGGTTAATGAGGATTTTGATTATTAAATAAATGAGAAAGTGCGACCTGACAAAACGCCTTAAATGGTATACGGGAATAATATGCGAATACTTAAAAAAATAATACTAAATATTTCGTCGGTTGGTGTATTTTGTATTGCCGTTTGTGCAATCTTTATCGTCGCCGATGCTTTTGCGAGGCCAATTCTGACCGGCAAAGCGGGCGAAAACGTTAATCAATTAATTGGTAACGATAGTGGTTTTGCGTTGTCTTTGGTTTATTGGTTTAACCGCTTTTATCCCGAAATTCCAATTTGGTATCCGCTTCAAGGAATGGGCGTGAGTCTTTTCTACAGCTATCCGATGTTGACAACATTTTCGATAATTATTATCGATAGATTTAGTGATCTATCGGCTGTGCAAGTCTTTAGATTGCTAAGTTTTCTTGCATTTCCACTTACCGCGATTGGTGTATATTTTTTTACTTGGACTAGATTTAAAAATTCGGTGATATCCTTTGCTGCTGCAATATTTTATTTAATTTCTCAGGCTGTGTGGTTATTCCAAACACTGCATGGAATTTTTGCTCAGAGTTTTTCGATGGTTTTTGTTCCCGTTACCCTGGCGTTCTTTGGGCTATATCTGGATAAAACCTTACAGTATAAGTCAACAAGCTATCAAAAAAGACTGTTTTTTGCAATAACCTGTCTTTTATTGGCGGTAACTTTTCTGACCCATGTCGTTACGGGAACACTTGTATCTTTGACGATTCTTGTTTGGGGAACGGTAAGATATATGTTACGTAGCCAACAAGTACGACTCCGAGAAGCAATTGTGAACGCTGTTGGTGGACTAAGTCGTTCACTGCCCGTTGTTGTTTTGGGGGTTGGTGTTTCAGCTTTCTGGTTTATTCCCTTTAGTTCATATACCGCCCTTGCGAACAAAGAAGGTTTAAATACGATGGGCGTATCCCAGTTGCAAGAAGTATCACTTAAAATTTCAACCTTACTTGGTATGGGTGCAATGGGGCAGGGAGATTTGCGGTATGACTTTTTCTTTTTTGCTTCTCCAGTCTTAATATTTTTTGTCGTAGGCAGTATTTCTGCGGTACTGCTAAAAAAGAAAACACTTATTGTATTAAGTCTTATTGCAATATTTTTTGTTAGTCTTACAACTATCCCGCTTTACTTACCCGGGCTTGTCGGTTTGTTTAAGTACTTTTTTACCGGTGTTTATTTCAGGGGTTTGATTCCCGTTTTTATACTTTTACCCATCGTAGCCGCCTGGGGAGTTTGGTCGGTGTTTGAAATTCTAATTGCACTACCAATAGATAGGTTCAATCGAATGTTGCCCCAAAATGCGGGAACGAAAATATTAGCGAAATTTATTGCAGTTTTTGGAAAAGTATCTCAGTACTTTTTGACGATACTCGTTGTTACTTTGTCAATATTGCATTTAGGGCATACACCACCACCCGGCAAATATCAATTTCAACCATACGGACCGGCTTTGACTAATGATTTTGATAATTTGTTGGATAACCCGGTTAATTATCTGTCAAGTATAAGTAAATCAGAAATAAATCCGGCAGGTTTAGAAAAGAAAGCGAATTTGAACGACGAAATTGATAAAATACTGGAAATTGACGACCGCACTGTTTTAGATGTTTCTCCCTTTGCGGCGGGTGGAGCCATAGTTCAAGGAGCAGGCTTAACAAGTGACACTAGGTGGGCGAACCTTTACCATTATTATGCGTCACTAATTCATGGCATGTGGGGTTATCAAGCAGGAGTCTTTTTTGGTCAAGAACCTTTATATAAAGCTAAGAATTTACTGGAGGACTTGTCCCACTGGTATGGGTTCAAGTATGTTGTCGTCGTCGACGGGTTTGATCCGATTCAAGAAAAGTACGAACCTTTGGGCTGGAAGCGTGTTAGTATTTTTAGTGACAGAAACGGTGAAATTTGGGAAAATCCCGCAGCAGAAGGACTTTACACTTTAACTTCACGTCCAAGTGTATTGGTTATTACTAATGAGAAAAAGGGTGGTTATGATCAAGTTTTTAGATCTGCAAATTTGGGTGCTCTGAGTTACGAGAATGCTATAATAATTAAAGGTGATAGTAATAGGATTGATGATTACACCTTGGAGGATCTGGCAAAATTTTCAGGTATAATCGCGCACGGATATTCATATAAAAATAAATCACGAGCATGGTCACTTCTAAATGACTACGTAGAAAGCGGTGGATTTTTATTCATCGATACAGGCTGGCAATATGTGGCTCGGGATTGGGAATCGGTATCCGACATTAGTAAGTTCCAACCCAATTTGCTACCTGTGACCGACACGGCGTTAGGTGAGGTGGGAACTGATTGGAACACTATACATGTTGCACGCAACATAACTTATAATTCGACCGATTTTGATCCTCTGGTTTGGGATAAAAATCCTTGGGGGATATCCTTAGCGGATAAAATAGATTTGGCTCAGGATTCCGAGGCTTTGATTTGGACAGACGACAAAGTACTTATGGCCAAAAGAAAGGTTGGTAAAGGAACCGTTGTCTGGTCTGGTATGAATATATTTTCTCACATAACGCAAAAAATGAACGAAGATGAAGCCGATATGCTGAAAAGTATTTTGGCGGAAATATATGCGGGCAAAGAAAACATTACTTACGAGAATGTTGGGTATACAAGGAATAATCCCGACACGATAGAATTTGATTTGCCGAAAACGGATAAGCCGGCGTGGTTAATTTTTCGAGAGAGTGTCAGTCCGTACTGGAAAATTGAAAATAACGATGAAAAGGTGGATTACTTTACTGGAGGTCCGGGTTTTGTTGTCGTTTATGTTCCACAGTCGTCATTAAATCAAAAAATTGATCTGATGGTAAAACTTAATTTCAAAGACGGAATCTTTGCAAAAAGCGTAACCTTATCATCGCTAATAATATTATGTCTATATTTATTTATTGGCGATAAATTTAAGCTGCCCGGTGGAGAGAAAGTAAAAAAACATGCCACGAGTATTCGAAAACATATCGGCAATAATAGCGAGGAGGACGAATATTGATGAAAAAACCAACTCTGGTCGTTCTTAGGGGTGTGTGTCCTCGGATGTCGGAAATTTTTTATTATTCAAAGTTTTCTAATTTCAACATCATTTTTGCAGGGGACAGCTCAACCGGTTGGATAGTAAAAAGTAAAATTCCAAGCAATATTAGTTTTGTTGATTTGAAACTTAAACCACGGTGGGGATGGGATCCGGTTACGAGTATTTTGGGAAAATCTCACGTTCACAGGTCGTGGCAAATATCTGATCAGCTGGATAAATATATTAAAACTGCCGATATTGTAAATATTTCCGACACTTTTTATTTTTATTGCGGTCAGAGTGCAAATTACTGCAGGAAGTATGGAAAAAAACTTGTTCCAATTGTTTGGGAAACTGTACCCAAGCATTTATCGACATACTTACCACCGTATTCGTGGAATGTAAGAAGTGTTCTGGCTAATAGCAATCATTTTGTCGCCCGAAGCATTAAAGCCAAAAAGTACTTGGAAAGTATCGGAGTTGGTGCGCAAAAGATTACCGTAGTTTACAAGGGAATAGATACTCATCATTTTAAACCTGTAAAACGCCCTAAGGGTAGAATTAGGTTTTTGTACGTTGGGCAATTAATCAAAGAAAAGGGGTTGGTTGAATTGATCGAAGCTTTTGAGATGTTGGCGAGAGAAAGAAATGATATCGAATTATTTTTGGCTGGAAAGGCAAACGGGGGACCGCTAACACAATTAATTAATGACAAGAAAAAAACACTTCCTTTAATTGTTAAATCGGAAATCGAATATCACAAAATGAATAAAGTCTATCAGGATGCCGATATCTACTGCCATTTAAGCCAAGATTGGAGATATGCCGGATTGTTTGCGGGAGGAAACGACTGGTTTCCGTATGCCGTAATTGAGGCGATGGCGACGGGGCTTCCTGTTGTTTCAACTGGGGTTGGCGGTATTCCTGAGCAGTTGGGAAATATGGGAAATATTATTGTTAAACAAAAAAATATCCTTGATACATATAACGGTATGAAAAAAATTCTTGACGACGAAAAACTTAGGCGAAAATTGGCTCTGCTAAATAGAGATAGAGCAGTTAAAATGTTTAATATAAAAAAGCAGGCGGCGATCCAGGAGAAGATATTTTTGCAAGTAATTAGTAAACACACGTCTTGAGGGTCGTGGTGAATTGCATTTACACTTTGGCAAATGATAAAGGTTGGGTATAAGTTAAATAATGAAAAGCAACAACGCGGTAAAAAAATATTACGCAGGGTGTCATGATAAATGGGACAAAAAAACCGAGATTGTATGGAAACTACGAGCGCTCCCATCGAGTATTTACCAGAAAAAAAGATTAATTGATACGGTACGAATACTATATACACTTGATCTTGGAACTCCCATTCTTGATGCTCCGTGCGGTGATGGTTATGTTCTCATGCATTTGCCGATGGGGAGTATCGGGATTGATATTGATAAACATCAAGCGGGAATTGCACAAAAAAGAGCGCCAAAATCAAAGGTTGTTGTAGGGGACATGGAGAAAATGAAGTTTACGAGAAATTACTTTACGGCAGTAATTACGGCTGAGTTTTTCGAACATGTTCCCGATGCATCCGGTTATATACGGGAATTATGGCGGGTTTTGAAAAAAGATGGCCTATTTGTCGTTACTGTGCCCAAGTGCCACTTTCTGTGGAAATTACGAGGTCTGGCAAGCCCGATAGCAAAAACCGAACCGCAGTGTTTAACTTTTACCGAGGAAAAAGTGTATAACCTTTTTTCAGGCTTAAAATACAAAAAAATAATGATGCAAGAAATCGCTTGGGGATTAAATTACTTAGTGGTAATAAAAAAGTTATGATGAATATTTATGAACATAAATTATGGGGAACAAACGAAAGGAAGATTAACCTAACAAGCGGTAGCTATTTGTCGCTAAAATATCTATTTCCTAATTTAACAAACAAAAAATCTAAACTTCTTGATATCGGGTGTGCCGCAGGAGCCTACACCGCAAGTATTAAAAAATATTTTCCCAAAGTAGATACAACAGGAATTGACATAAGTACGAATTGCATTAAATACGCAAAGAATAATTTTCCTAATAACCATTTCGTTATAGGAAACATTGAAAAAATGCCTTTTGCTAAAAATAGCTTTAAATATGTAACGGCAAACCATATTTTAGAACACACAAAAAACCCTAAGGATGTAATTTGTGAAGTAAAAAGAGTACTAACGACAAGCGGAATATTTTATTCGGTGACGCCAACGGAGGGAAGTATTTTGACAATTATCGGATGGTTAAGAAAGTTTCCCTTCTTTGACAATAATAGAATTAATTACCTTGGACATGTACAAAAATTTACTAAAGAATCATTAATTCAACTGCTTGAAAATAACGGTTTTGAAATAATTGAAACGAAATGGAGTTGTCACTTTAGTTATCAAATAATTGACGCCTTTTACTATCCGTTTCTGTATTTAATAAATAAAAACACTCACTTTATGGGAGAAACGCATTTTGGAAAATCAGAAAGTAGGTTAACTAGGAAATTGTTTTGGGCAACTAAAGCATGTTTAAATATACTTTCAAATTTTGAAAGTATACTTTTGTCACGCGTTCCGGGATTTGCAATTCACATAACGGCAGTAAAGCAATAATTATGAAAAGTTCACTTATAGAAAGACAAAACCCCAAAGAATACATGCGAAGATACCTGAAGGTTGCTCCATTGGCACTTGCGATATTTAGGTCAATTGAGGCCAAAAATATATCAAGTGTAAAAATAGAAAAGCCAATTCTCGATGTCGGATGTGGCTTTGGTGAGTTTGCGGGAGTATTTTTTGACAGAAAAGTCGAAATGGGTCTGGATATTTCATGGAAGGAGCTCGTGACAGCTCAAAAATCACATAAGTATAAGAAGCTAACTTGGGTAGATGCAAGAGAAATGCCTTTTGCCGATAATCACTTTGGGACGGTTTTGTCGGTTTCTGTTTTGGAGCATATCAAAAACGTCGAACCGGTAATAAAAGAAATTTATAGAGTACTTAAAAAGGGAAACTTGTTTGTGTTTACGACCAACACCAATAAAATTAATAACTACTTATTTTGGCCTGAAAAATTTACAACTTGGGGTTATCCAAAACTGGCAAAGAAATATATTAAAATTTATCACAAGGTTTTTAAGCACGAAACCTTGTGGACGAAGGATAAATGGCAGAAAGTATTGGAAAGAAACGGATTTGAAATTGTTGAAATAAGAGAAATAATATCTCCCGAGGCGACAAAGATGTTTGATTTTTTTATCATGACTTCATGGCCATTTCAAATAATTAAAATAATTACCGGTAAACGTATGTCATGGCGCCCCAAGTGGTTTAGGGAAATGCTTGTTAAGCGTTTTGCTTACCTTGTGGAACAGGAGGAAACGGAGGGGAGTAATCTCTTTGTTGTGGCAAGAAAGAAGGGATTGGGCACTAGACAATAGGGATTAGGAACCAGAATTGTGAATTATGTATCATGTATTACGAATAATGAATTGAGGGTTTCGTCGATAAATAAACTCGTTAATTTTCCTTTTACTAATTAAAACCCATTAGAAAATACATTTCCCATTATGCGAGACGCTTTTGAAATATCAATACAAATACCTTCAAGTGTAAAAGCTATTCTTTTACATAATATGAGTATTGGTATTAAAAATTTAGAGAGCATCCACGGGAATCCTACTTTTTTCTTGGACGAGCAAGAAATGAAGAATAATAATAAATAAAATTTAAACTTAAAGCTCCATCTGCCATCTGATGCCTTACATATTTCATTTGTTGGTAAGTAAGAGGTGATTTGTTATAATACAAATCCAGTTTAGATTAAAGTGCAATTTTAAGAATAAAAAGGAGGTGATTATTTATGAGTAAAGAAGACAAAAGACAGACATCGAAATTGGCTGCTACCGTGGGTTATTTGATAATACAAAATACTGGTGTACAAGTGATAGATCCAGGTCCTTATGCGGATAATAATCCTCCAATAATCGGACCAAGTAATACAAGAAGATGGAGTTCTGATGGAACAGAATTACCAAAATTAGTCGACCCATGGGATGCCTATAGTGAGGAAACAAAAAGGCTTGAAGAGGAAAGGAAAGCAGGATAAAAACAATAAGAAATATAACATTAAGCAAATATTTAATGATTATGTCCTATCTTCCATATTGACCGCGTGGGCTTGTAGTGAGACAGTTATTATATGAGTGAG
Source organism: Candidatus Woesebacteria bacterium (assembly GCA_016700095.1). NCBI lineage: Bacteria > Candidatus Woeseibacteriota > Candidatus Woesebacteria bacterium. Next base: position 348,330 of record CP065002.1, read on the forward strand.
AAGAGTATTTTAGTGCTCAAAAGATACTTAAGTACTCGTTCATGGTTTTACTTGGCACTAGATGTTTAATACTAAACATCTAGTGTTGGAGATCAGAGATTATCGGAAACTAGAGCACATAAATTGAATCCCAATTTCCAAAATTAGATGATGTGGTTATCTATGTTTTGTTTGTTGTCAAAAAGCGACTTCGAGATTATAATCTAAAATCTCTAGGTTGAGGGTGCTAACAATCAGATGTTTTTATTTTTTTGTTTAGTATAAAAAGCTATGAGTGAAATTACTAAGTTTGTTATTGGTACACGTTTTGTTCAGGATAGATTTGCAGAAATCCGAAGGGCGCGCGAGACTGAAGATACTTGGATTAGGGCAGTAGATGGTGAATATGGGATCCACAAAAACAGGATAAATGCAGGAAAAATGATGCAAGAAGAGTTGCGCAGCGTTGAAAAATGGACTCGCAGTTAAACGATGCTTTTTCATTATTAAAACTCTAACGCCTTTTTTCAAACACATCTTAAATACTCCGATATAGAATTATATTTCTTTCCCAAGTTTTAGTTTTGTCATTCCTGACAGGATTAATAAATCTGGTGGAGTCAGTCTGAAGTAACAGCTTTGCAGACTGGAAAGATGTAACCCGGCTAGTGAGGCAAGCACGGAAATGATAATTGTGCAATTATGGTTATTGAAACTCGTGTTCTTTAATTTAGTCCTATCTTACATATTGACCGCGTGGGCTTGTAGTGAGACAGTTAGTGTATGAGTGAGAAGTGTATTTTGGTGGCGGAAGATGAAGACGCGCTGGCATATGCTTTAAAACTCAAACTCAACCAGGCGGGTTTTAAGGTAAGGCTGGTTACCACAGGGGATGATGTATTGAAAGCTCTTGAAGAGCGGGAATATGATTTGTTACTTCTTGATATTCTGATGCCCGGCAAAAACGGTTTCGAGGTTATGGAAATCATGCGGGAAAAAGCTTACAAGACACCTGTTGTTATTTCGACGAATTTAAGTGATGACCGCGATATGGCACTTGCAAAGAAACTGGGCGCGAAAGCTTACTTGATCAAAACCGATTATAGTTTGGATGAAATCGTTGAAAAAATTGAAAAATGCCTAATAAAATGCGATTAGAAGGACTTGTAAAATGAAGGTCAAGAAGTTAAAAAAATTACTCGTATCCATATCGGAATTTAGCGCCAAAAGATTAAATCTTGCCTTGGCGATTACCTCCGGAATATTTTTAGTTGTCGCCTCGGGTCTTTATGTGTGGTCGCATTATAGTGCCGATAAAGCTTTAACGAACCAAATGCTTCACCGCCAACAAGTAATTGCGCGGTCGGGAGCGGAGTCGATTGAGCATTTGTTTAGAGCAACGATCGACTCGATTACACTTTTGTCCGAAAGAGAAGAGCTACTTACTCCAACGGAAAGACAAAGTGCTTTGGACAGATATCTTGCGAACTGGAAGCATTTTTCTATCGTCGGGGTGTTTTTGACCGATGAGGACGGAACGATCGTCGTTAATTCAAGCAACGTCGGATCAAAGCTGGTCGGACAATCCATATCGGAAAGAGATTATTTCAAGCAAGCAATTAGAGAACCAAAAGGTGAGGTGTTTGTGAGTAAACCATTTATTTCAGAAATAGGAAATGTTGCCGGAGATACTATTTTGACGTTTAGCATCCAGGTATATGATGAAAATGGTGACTTCACAGGCATTCTTACATCGGTGTTTTTACTTAACGACGTTGTTAACGCATATCTTGATCCACTTCGAATATCGGATGCAACTCGGATTTCTTTGCTTGCCCCCAATGGCGATTTTTGGTACTCGCAAAATATCGATTTGATCGACAAGAATATCTATGCTGTCTTGGATAATTTTAACTTTCCAGGGAAAAGCGTATTTATATCAAAATTGACGAGCGGTTTGAACCAACTCACCGAAGGTAAATTAGACATCGTACGTCCTCTGGAGGAAAGTGAAGGCGTAGTGATTGAAAGGTCGCTAATTGCATACAGCCCGATTAACTATCAACACGACAATTACCTTTATCTAATCGTGTCTAATCCGGCAGATGAGGCTTTTCAGTTTGATTCGACGTATAAAGCGATGAATTTCTGGATGGTTATTGTAGTTGTTGCAGTCGTCCTTGCCTTTTCATTTTTTGTCGTCCTTGTAGTTCGCGTTGCGCAACGCGATTCCTACATAGAAGGGTATATTTACGGACGAGACCAAATGGTTCATAAACCCAAAGAAAAATAAACTAATATGCCAATAATTACTTCTTTCGAATCACAGGAAAATTCTCCACAAAATATAATTTCTTCAATCTACCGAGGTCTTATACCAATAATTATTCTGATAGGTGGCATAACACTACTTTCCCTGAATTTACCCGGATGGAGTACGATAATCGGCTTGCCGACTACCATAATTGGTGCGGTTTTACTTATTTATGAATATGACAATTTCGTTACCAAAAAAGTAGTTTTGCCAAACGAAGAGAAAGTGCGATGTGACAGGTGTGGAAGATTAACTAGGCCATCGATAAACAGAACCTTGCATGATGGCGTGCTTTGTCCGTACTGTGTGTGGGAGGAAAAAAATTCCAAGAAAGTGAAATAAACCCGCTTCAAGCCTAGATTAATGTAATTATAATACCCTTACAATACAATGCCCGGGTGTATGGCTTATCAGTAGTTAATGGCAACATGCCTTGTGGGTGAGCTGGTGAGCTATAGATTGCAAGTTAACCCGAGTAAATTTTATAACCCATTAGGGATTAATGGTGGGTGAGAGGACGGGCGTAATGCTTGGACTGGCATCGCCTTGATTTTCCTCGACTACGGGTTCAGGTGGCGCATCGGTTTCGTTAAGATCAACCGGTGGAACAAGTATTTGTTCTTGACTTTCCGCAGGAGGTACAAGGTTTTGAGACTCTTCTGGCGGTGTTTCAGCTACGGGTTTTGATGCAATCTGTGCTTCAATTTCTTCAAGAGCTTTTCTCGCCACTTCGTAGTCATTTGAATTTTTGTCAACCAAAGACATGACTTGTGTAAGTTGAGTTCTTGCCTCTGTTAACTTGTTTTGTTGTTTATATGCAAACGCAAGGTTGTATCGGGCATTGGCAAAATCTGGTTTCGTGCGAACTGCTAATTCAAAAAGTTGCTGTGCATTTGCATAATCACCCGCGGCGTAATGGATACCTCCTCTAGCCAGTCGCAGGTTGGGATTATACGGATCAAGAGCAATTGCCTGGGCAAAAGACTGAGATGCAAAGGTATCGGCACCTTTGGCAAGCGGGATAATGGTTTGATAAGTCCGAGCTAAAAGTTCCCAATTGCCTGCTCTTGTAGGATTAATAATTACGGTATTTCTTGCTTCACGGATTGCCTGCTGAATAAGTTGTGTAATTCTTTGTCGATCTTCTTCGGATAGTTGACCGTTGTTTTGTGATGCCGTAGCCGCCATGGAATTGGCAATTGCCAAATTTACTTGCGAGTATCTGGCGTGATATCTATCATCGTAAGGATTTTGGCCAATCGTTTTTTGCAACTGAGAATATGCCTCAACTCCTTGATTGTTGGCGATGAAATCAAGAGATTTTTTAAATGAATACTCGGCGGATATCAAACCAAACGAACGGAAAAATATCAACCCGACACCGATAAAAACAGGAAGTGAAAGTACTATAGCCGGAGCTCGGGAACTAATACTTTTACCGGCAGCACCCATCAAATGTACTTCACTGTGCGTTGTGAGTGAGAAACCGGTACTACTTGTTGTCGTAACCAAAGCAAGATAGAAAAATAAAAGCACGGCTAACAGTTCGGTCGATGGCAGAACGAGCATTAAGATGAGAAGTATCAGCGCCGAAATTAAGCGTCCAAACATTTCCTTGTCGGCTAAGTGTTCATGCTTTTTACTAATGCTCTCGCGGACAAATTTAATAGCGACGAAAAGTAAAAGAATCGTTGCCGCAACACCCAACATGCCTGTTTCCGCTATAGTTGTCAAGAAATAAGACGATGCAGTATTGAACTTAATAGTCCAATTATCAGTGTTGTTAAAGGATATTGGTCGATATCGGTTGAAAGCAGTCAGATAATTTCCTGGTCCAACGCCCATGAGAGGTGATTCCTTAAGTGAATCAACGGCAATTGTCCAACTGGTTTTTGTACTCGGTAATCTAAGTTGAGTTTGTTGTCCGGGCATTAATCTATAAATTGATGCCATAAACGCAAATGCGACTACAACACTGCTTGTCCCAAGTAATATTTTCTTTGCTATATTTTTTTCGGTAATGAAAAGCATTACACCAATAGGCAAAACAGAGAATAAAAAGATCGCACTCGGTAGATACCCACCAGCAGGGGTAAAGTATTTACTTTGCAAATAAGTAGGTAATCCCTTTGCGCTTGCGAAAACTCCTGTAAGTGCAATTAGAAGTATCAAAGAAAATACGATTCCAGATACGAAAAGTGATAAGGTTGTTATTTTCTTCCCTTTTTTATCCAACTGGTTAATCAAGAAATAAAGAAGTGACCCGCCAATTGCCGCCGTTGCCGTACCCGGAATTAGAAAAGCTTCCATTTTACTGGGACTTTTGAAATAAGCTCCAATAAGATATACAAAGCCAAAAAGAAGGACGGGAAAATCAAATTTTCCGATAGACCAGGTGAGTTTTCCGTCTGTTATGGTTACTAAAGCTTTTAGAATGATCATTAATCCGACACCTATAACCAAAATTAATAGTTTTGTCGGAATCCACGGGTTAGGGGAAAGCGGCGAAAATGCTATAGGCAATAAAAACACTAATCCGACAGCTGTATATAAATATGATTTTTCTAGAATATTTTTCATTGTTAGCGATCTAGATACTATGTAATCCTTTTTACCCCAAAAAGTCAAGGGTGTTTTAGAACAAAGTAAATCTCAATCAAACTCAACATATACTAATATGTATTAATGTATATTATGATATAGAAAGATATCTTACTATAGATAGTATAGACACTTCTAATTTTCAATTTTTATTAAGTGTTTGATGATCAAACTTGATTAACTCTATTTGATAGTTTCCGGCTTTGGTACATCCTTTCTGTAAATCCACCTTTTTCAAGAAAATCGTTCTCAAGTTTGTTAACTAGTTGATCGAGAAGATAATTGGTTTGGTGGATGAGGCAGATGATAGTATTAGCTGTATTCTCTGCGTTATCAAAAAAACTTGCATATGTCTCATAGGTCTTATCGGACTTATAGGCCAGTTTGCGGATGAATTGAGCTTTAGAAGTATTTTTGTTCCACAATTCGTGTTTATTTTGGCGCAGATAGTCTTGATAATCCAACAGCAATTCCTCAAGACTACCTCTGGCATTTTGAATTAGTTTAAGTTCCAGTTTTTTGCTTGTAGAATTAATGCTGTCTTCAGCGATACATTGTTTACATGAACGGGCAGCTCCATTTAATTGACTTGCAAGTTTGTAGTCTTTAATCCACTTATTATAAAAGTAGTAAGTTGCATCGGCGATAATTTCTGAGTTTTGGTAACTTTTGAGATTTTTATAGCCTCCGTGAGGAGGAATTAGGTTTGTGTTATTCATATTTATTTAAAATTAAAAATTAAAACACTTACGGCGCTCCTTCAGCCGGACCAAAGTATGCACTTCCAAAGTTCATTATTTGTCTTATTTGATCTTCTGACAGGACGTAGTTATAAATACGCACATCATCTATTTGCCCATCGAAATAATTTGTCCCGTCGTAGCCGATGAGAAAATTTGTTGCATTATTTGCACCTATTCCTGCGGTATCGGTACCTGTTAATATCCCATCTACGTAATATTTAGTTGTCGTATCGTTATTTGTCACTGCAATATGGTGCCATGAACCTGTTAGTACCTTGGCGGAAGCATCGTCTTCGGTTGTACTTCCGTTATACCAGTAAACGTCGCCGTCTGCATTTATGCCAAGTTCATATTGAGTGCCTTTGGATACAACTACATTGTCCGCTTCGTTGCCGCCGGTTTTTACCCACGCTGAAATACTAATGTTATTGGGAAGATCCAATACTTCGTCGTCGGTTATCGACACCAAGTCATCCGTATCGTCAAAATCCAAACTCGCATGATATTTTCCGGTCGTACCGTTATCCCACATCTCATCACCATTTCCGCTGCTACATGTTCCAACTCCGCCACTGTTTGTTCCGCTTCCTCCTTCGGTTATGGTTCCATTGTTGCCATTTCCACTTGCATCGTTGGCGGTTGATCCTTGGCATTCGTCCAGTCTCCACCAACCGACTGGCTTGCCTCGGTTGTAGTCGTAGGCTATTTGGGCTGGAGTACGAATGTAATTATAAAACTTTACTTCATCGATAAGCCCGTCGAAGTATTGCGACAATCCAAAACGACTTCTAAATCCAACTTCAAAGTCACCGCCATTGCTACCAAAGGTGTTGGTTATTGCGTGAGTCGAATCAAGTCGACCGTCAATGTAGATGTTTAGTGTAGTGTAGTTGTAAGTTGCAGCAACATGATACCATCTACCCGGTGCTAATACTGTTGTGGAGGATTTACTGCTGACAAAGTCTTCGAATTCTAGTGTTCCATCGGTTGCTACTGAGAATGTCCATTCGTCTCCTACACCGTTGACATATCCGACAATTGTCATTTCATCACTTCCGTTTATTGCGTCGATATTTATCCACGCTTGAGCTGTAAATGCGGCGACGTTGGTCGGATCTGTAGTTAAAGATATATATTGAGAACTGTCTCTTTCGAAATCAAGAGCGCTTCCATATTTGCCGGGCACCCAACTTCCTTCCGTAAAATTAGTGAGTGTTCCATGATATTGATTTGATCCCTTGTTGTAAGTTGTGGTAGTGCCGGTGTTTTCATCAAATGTGTAGTATACGACAGGAGTGGCATCCGCACCGTCTTCCAATTGGTCTTGTTCGTCATATCCGGTACCGAAATTGACCGCTGCATTTGCATTAACAATTAAGTTCATCTGGTCTTGGGTGAGTACGGAAGAAAATATCTGCACATCATCGAGAAGTCCGTCAAACGGTCCTGATGAAATATCGTTTGCATCGCCAATTACAAAAGTATCTGCTGTTGCTGAAGTCATGCTACTTTCTGCGGCGGTTGCTTCGAGACGGCCATTTAGGTATAGATTTATCGTGGTACCGTTATAAGTTAAAAACGCATGATACCAAGTATTGGGTGAAAGAACGGTTGTTCCTTCGACTGCATTGTTTGCGCCATCGTGCCAAAGCATGCCAAGTCTGTTGTTGTCTAAGCCTACTGTTAGCCGTGGATTATTTGCCGACCTTCTTTGTGTGACCATGTACTGTGTCAGATTTGCCGAATTACCCATACTTCCGGCATCGTGCGAATAAAACCACAAAGAGATACTTACATTTGAAGTCACGTTACTGGGGATAGTTGAATCGATCCAGTCGTTACTTCCATCAAATTCCATGGATGAATTTATTTTTCCTTCTGTATTCCATGTTGGGCAGTCGGACACACCAGCTTGAGGGCAGGCGACACCTGAACCTGCCAGATTACCATTGTAACTTCCAACAGCATCGTAGGAATAATCGCCGGACATTTCGTCGAAACGGTAACGGGCAATTTGGCTTCCTATTGGGGAACCGCCGATCGGATGTCCACCATTTAAATCTTCCACTATTTGTGAAGCAGTTCTTGCGTAATTATAAATTCTGATATCGTCAATTGTGCCTTCCAGGTAATTTGTATCAGCGGTTCTGCCTATTTCAAAATTACTGGCGTTTTCGGCAGTTGCCGTTGTTACCGCAACGTGTTGCCAGACACCTGCAGTAAGTGTCGTCCCTTGAACACCGTTTATGTAAATGGTTGGACCCGAAAGTCCAGTTGCACTTATTGTTCCACCGGATGCGGATATTAAATCGGTGGTGGATGTTAAATTGACGAAATATTCGGTAGTGGTTACCGGTTTTACCCAAAAAGCGACAGTGTTTACTTTGGTTGGGCCAGTTCCGATATCGATAAAATCAGCGCTGCCGTCTAGGTAAAGACCGGAGCCATAATTTCCCGGCACCCAAGAGTTTTCTGTGATACTTGTCAGCGTTCCGGTAAAACCATTTGCGGATTTATCACCAACTGAGGTTGTGCCCGTGTTTTCATCCAGAGGATAATAGGCAACAGGACCCGGTGCCCAGTTGTAGAGATTTTGAATGTCGGCAGGGGAAAGTGTGCGGTTATATATTCTAACATCGTCAATATGTCCGTCGAAATAATTTGCCGCAGAATCATCTGCTCCAATTACGGTTTCACCGGCATTATCGTTAATTGATGATGGTATTGTACCTGACTGTGTACTTGGTATTTCAACGCCGTTTGCATATATTTTTAGAGTTTGACTCTCTGCGTTGTAAGTACCGACGACGTGTGTGAAAATATTTGCCGTTATATCCAGCGCTGTAGTTGCCTGATAATTGCTGGCAGAATCAATGTACATTCGCACCTCGTTTCCTTCGAGAGCTAATAAATAACTGGTGTTTGTACCATCCCATTTTCCGACAATGTTTTGTGATCCGGTTGTGTCATCGGGATTAATCCAAGCGCTCAAAGTGAGACTACCTGTTACCGACAAATGTGCGCTGTCCGCAGCTTCAAAATACTGACTTGTTCCATTAAGTTCACCCGAATTACCAAATTTAGCCGCAGTAAAAGCTGTAGAGTTGTTATTAGTTAGAGTTGTCGAATTGCCACTTTTATCACTAGGATTTCCCGTCGTCTCATCCATCGGCCAGTAACCGACAAGTCCCTGGATTAGAAAGTCTTTGCTTTGTTGACCAAGTATTGCAATAGAACCACTTGCAGCCGTATTTTTGATTGCATCAGATTTAACTTGCTCCGATGTCCTCTCGTAGTTGTAGGCTTTGAAAGTATCAATAAAACCATGGTAATTGGCAGTGGTAGTACCACCAAGCAACAAATCACTACCGCCTTCGACAGCCGGAGTGGGGTTGATGGCAACCAGTGCTGAGTGTTGAGCGCTCAGTGTCCCCGTTGATCCAAAAGCACCTGGATTTTCACTTGATGCTTCGTATTCCCTCTGCGCAGACGACAAACGGACATGATTGGTGCTTGTGTTACTTGCCGCCGATTCGGCAGTTATAATACTTAAATAATCAGTTGGTGCTGTCAAAGTATTATCTGTTCGTCTTGTATTTGCCATTGCGAGCCACAATATTTTTGACGAACCCCAACCGGGATCGAGACTGGCAGGATCCAGGGTATTGGTTGATGCAAAGACACCGTCGATGGGATCAGAAGTATCGTGACCTGTAATCCGGTAGCTATTATGGGCTGAAGCTCTACCCGCTGCGGTTGTTATGTCGACGGTAGCTCCTTCCGAGCCGGCTGCTGTTTTCCAAAAGATTGTCGTTCTACCTGTTGAGTCACGGGTAGACAATGTGTTCCAGCCGCTTAGTGTGTGAGTGGTTGAGGTTGCCCCCGTCCGAAAGAAAATAACAAGTAAATCGCCAGAAGAGATGCCAGAAGGAAGTGATACGGTATGCGTTGTGGCTGAAGTTGATGTTGTTGCACTTATGTTGGTTGCTTGAACTATTGGATATGTTTCGGGAGATGCACCTTCTTCGGTTGGTGATCCCGATCCATTAATGCTTGTACCTCGAAGAATACCGTCGATGTAAATAGATATTTCATCATCGCCGTCATCGGTGTAACTCATAGAAATATGGTGCCAAGTATTTAATGCAATTGCGTCATCGATTGTCAAAGTCGCGCTATTACCGCTTAGGGAAAGTGATGCTTGGATATCGGTGACTCCCGAACTTGAGCCCGCAGCAAGTCTTAAATATGTTGCACTACCTTTGTAAAATAATTGACCGTTACTACTTTCTCCTAGTGAATTTGGTTTGTACCAACCTTGAACTGTGAACCCGTTTGTCAATTGATTGCCGAGATTTAGTGATTCGGAAGTGGTGATGGTTGCAACGTCATCCGTTCCATCAAACCAGATGCATTTGCCACTTACACACATGTCTTCATTTTGCCAAGTCGGCGCGGCGGTTGTGCTACCAAAAGCCGCGCTGTTTCTATTGACCGTTGAATCACAAGCGTCGCTTGTGCCGTCAAAACATGTGTTTGATACACCTTCGTCGAATTTCAAAAAGGCTACGGGTGTAGCTCCTTTCTCTTGAGTTCCCGCAGAAAGATATGTGGCTGGTGCGTTTTGATTACGATATTCGGTTGTGATCCAATCGGTTGAGCGATTGGTGTTGGAAAACCGAAGTTCATCTAAACGACCGGCAAAGTATGTATCTTCGTATGGATTATCACTTCTTCCAAGTAAAAAGCTCCCCGCTGAATTAGTAACATTTTGTCCGTTGTCGTCTGTCAGGTCTAATGCTCCATTATCGTAAATACTTATTGCGGTACCGTTTTTTACGATTGTAAAATAAACCCAAGCATTGCCGTCGAAGGTAAAATAATTACTCGGATGATCGGAGTCGTTCATAGAATAATTAATACGTCCATCGTCTAATACATCAATCCACCAACCGTCAGATGCATCCGATGTATTGGAATGTTGCATTACTCCGATATTTGTGTCTGTGGAATAAATCCATCCCGATAGTGTCATATTTCCTGTTCCAATATCAAAACTAGGGGAGTCGGCAATAGTAAAATAATCATTACTGCCATCCATATCCATTGCATTACCCACTTTCCCCGCGATTAAATCGGCAGTTGTCATGGTGCCGTTGGCATCGGCGTCGTTACTGTTTTCAGTTGAATCGCATAGTTCTTTAGTGCCACCTCCGCAGTCGCCGTCGGTTGTAATAGAAGGATCTTCTGACATATGCCAAACACCTTGGTAACTATTCGACCATACACCTTTAGGATTTTCTTGATTGGAGGCTCCGGGATTTCCGTAATAGATATATATTTCGGTATCGGCAGCATAAGCAAGAGTTGGAATTTTTACCCAGCTAACCAAAGTTCCACTCGAAAAGTATTCTATTTCATGATCTAATTTAGTGCCATCTGACGATGTAAAAAATATATCATCACCATCTGTTTGGGCTGCCGTTATATCTGCATCGGTTGTCAAACTGATAAGAACGGGAAAATTTGTTAAATCCGATGAACCACTCACCATCGCGTTATCAATCGTTATCGTTTTCCGATAAGCCCAATTTTCATCAAACCAAGCAGCCTGAGTATCTTTGGGTTTAATAAATTCCCAGATACGTATGGAAAACAAAATTAAAACTATACTAAGAAAAACAGCAAGTGCTTTGCGTCGATTCTTTCGAGTGTTAGACATCAGACGACCTATTGTTGTAACTACTTTTTTGATTAACGTATTGTTTCTCATACTACTCATTTAAAGCGTCAACTATCCACCAGTTGAATTCGATATCTTGGGTGAGAACTCCATCAATTCCAACTACAAATGTGTTGGTGCATTCATTTTCTCCACTTTCGTCTAGGTTGGAAATCTCCTTTTGCAAAAGATCGGAACCTTCACATATGAGTTTTCCTTTGACATACAGAACTTTGTTGAGAGTAGAGGATGTCGGGGTGATATAGATTAAACTATTTTGTGTTAGTTGTTTTGTTTTTATTTCGACAGAGTTTGTTCCTGCTAACACTATTGCAGATCCGATTGATGCACTTGACTCAGCTGATGCAACTTCAGGTACAGAAACTGTATCATTGTTTTCAACTGGTTGAGCGATGTCAGCATTTGATATAGTTAGTTTGTCTGTGGTAACTTCCTGTGCAGTTACTTGTCCTTCGACTTCTAAATTGCCTGCAATTGTGACGTTGCCTTCGGTATCAATATTAACCTTTCCTGCCATCAGATAAAGCGGTTGTGTTCCGGTTGCTTGAATCGAAAGGGGAGCATCAAGTGTGCTTATCGCGTTAACAGCATTTCCGGTTGATTCACTTATTGTTGCACTTATTACGATATCGTTTCCCAGCACCAACGATTTATTAATGGATAGACTTTCAACTGTCGCAAGCCCTGTTACATAAATATTTTCGACACCGAGATTGGAAATGGATACATCACCATCGGTATTTTCCATTTCCCAACCAAGTGAAGACTTCATCGTATTTTGGTCTTCCACGATATCCAAAAGTAGATTTTCGATTGATTCGATCGAAACCGAAGTATCGCTTGGGTCAACAACATCGTTGTCGATAGTTATACTTTCTTGATTGCTTGGTGAATTATTAGCAAGGTCGCTAGAGAGATTGACCGAATTATCGATAAATACAAGTATTGTTTCTGATGGATTAGCAGGATCCCACTTTTCAAGGGCACTTCCGATGGAATAACCAGTTTGATTTGCTTTCATTGCCATTCCAGGAACATCGGATGAGGCAAGTCTGTCTCCTTCGTGTATTTCATCCGAAGCAGGATCAATCTTGACGGGTACTCTGCCTGCCAGCGCAACCGGTAAAGCATAGTCAGCCCACTCAAGTACATCTTCGCCCATAATTTGATGTGCTTGCGAGGAAACGATACCGATAACTTTATCACCATATTTTTGATTGGATTTAGTTACCCCGAAGGTATTTTCATTTATGGGATTACCTATTTGCACAATATCTCCTGCCTGCGGGATATCTTCATTTCCGATTACAGGGTACCATTCTGCAAGATCGGCGGGATTAGGATTACATTCGACTAATTGATAAACGGGATCGCCGTTAACACTTGTCGACTGGAAACATAGGTTGCCTGAAGTTTCGGGAGTGTTGTCGGTTTGTTCGGCGATACTGCCAACATACGTATTGCCTTCATTATCCACCACAAATTTATTTTCACCGGAGGACAGAGCGGCAATTAGATTATCGGCATGTGTGTCAACAATTAGTTCACCATCAACATTGACGTTGCCATTTAATGATATATTCTGACTGGTTAAATCTAAGTTTGTATTATTTCCGGAAAGGAGAGTGTTGCCCGACCCGTCTTTAATTGTAATGTCACCTGATCCATCGAGCGCAATTAGGGTTTGCGGATCGTAATAGCCGGGATTAATAAATACTAATATTTGGCCGATTGAATCCGGATCGGCATTTTCATATCTGGCAAGAGCGGTCCCCAAAATCATTCCCGCTTGATTGGCTTTCGCGGCTACACCGGCGATAGAGCTTGTTGTAACCATATCTCCCGGTTCAATTGTTCCGTTTTGGCTGGACACATTTACCAGAATACGTCCGGAAAGTGCTACCGCCACTTCTTTGACACTCCGTGGATCATTTGCTTGCTTCCATCCGCCAAGAAGTACTCCTGGTTTAGTTGAAATTGCTCCGATTAATTTACTTCTATCTGTATTGGTAGCTTTCTTGACAAATTCTTCTTCAAATCTATCTGAATCCATACCTTGGGGTACAGGGTTAAAATCAAGAGATACGACGTCTCCTGCAACTATATTTATATCTGAGGTTGGGAAATTTTCTGCAATATCGTCAACAGTAAAACTAGACGAAATTCCATATACAGTTCCTGCACTTCTTGCCGCATCTATACAGTCGTCAGCCGTATTAAGAGTATCATCTGCGCAAATTGCTCCGTATGCCAGAAGTCCCGACCCGCCAATATTTGTAGCATCGGTAGCTCCAAGTACCACGTCAGCCGTGTCGGTTATTATTCCGACACTTGCTCCGTCATTGTTAAATACGAAATCTCCTGTGCCATATGTTTTCAGAGTTAAATTATTATTTTCAAAACTCTCTCCGGATTCTATTGTTAGTGGACCATAACTTTCTATCTTGCTTGTTGTTTGGTTGGTTAACACGATATCGTAAGCTATGGATACATCACCCGAAGCTGTAAAGGCATGTGGCAAGGCGGATGTGATCAAGGATTGGCTAACTGTAAATACATCACTTCCGTTATCTGACAGGGCCATTATATTTCCGATATTTCCATACTGTCCGACATTTAAGCTGAAAAGATCACCGGTTGCATATATTTCTGTAGAACCTGAAGGTGCCCATTCCAAGTCAATCAAGCTACCCGTTGTAAGTGTTGTTGATGTGGATTGTAAATAGATAGCATCACCTGAAGTCAGAGCGTCTGCAGATAAATCGATACCCTTTCCTTCCGTAATCGTGTCGGCATTTAAGCCTAATAGTTTTCCGGTTGTAATTCCACTACTTGCAGTTGTCAAATCAAATAAGGTGTCTGCCGCATCGGTTGAACCGTCAAAAGTCAGATAGGTATTTGTACCGTCACCGAGCGTGAATGCAGTTGTTGAGGTAGAGTCAAGATCGAGATAGTTATCAAGGTTTATTCCGCCACCCGTAAAGTTAAATTCGTCTGTGTCAAGATAACTTATGCTTCCCGAATTGGTTGCATCCGAGGCATAGAAGGTGAGTGTCGGATCATTTGTATCATTTGCTCCATCACCAATTCTTACAGTATTTGTACTTACATCTACCGAGAACGGAGCAACTAATGAGTCTGCACCGGTTATACCGATAGACAAATCTGTAGCTGCTGAACTTGGACTTAAAGTATTGGTTGTCAAAACCCATTCGGTACTGCCACCTGTGGCTACATCACCCCAATTAGTCCCATCAAAAACTTGCAATTTGTTATCGTCAGTATCCCAGGCCAGATATCCCTCACCGCCACCTGTTATGGCTGTTAGGGCTGTCGTTTGTGGAAGCTTTAGTCCTTGTGCGGTTGCGTCATTATGTATTATTGCCGACAAGTCAAGCAATGCTCCGTCTGCAAATGTAGCTGTGCTTGCAAAAGTTGCAACACCATCAATATCGAGCGTTCCGTCGACTTCTAAAATATCTTCAATATATAAATCATCATCACTTGATGCAGTTGTGGCAGTTCCACTATCACTTATCGCGTTATAAGCAGTTCCTGTGATTCCGCCTATATTAAATACGTTTGTGTTAGCAAACACGATTTGTCCACCGGCTGCCGTAAGGTTAACATCTGCTGCTGATGTTATGTTCACATCACCTGTTGTAGTTGTTGAGAGAGTGAGATTTCCGCTTGCCGCAGTAACGTTACTTGCACCTGTTCCATCAATCGAGAAGGTTCCTGTTGATAGCATATCGAATGTACCTGTGACATCAATATCTAGATTTGCGGCGGCGTTTATATCAATTAGTCCTGCAGAGGTGAGATCGAGTTCGCCTGAGGTAATTGTTGAAATTTGTAATTGTCCACCAGTTACACTCACGTTGCTTGCTAATGCTCCATCTATCGAGAAGGCTCCACCTGCATCTAAGGTTAGTGCATCATTTGCATCTATATCTATATCTCCGCCTGTACCTGTTGCATTTATGTCAATCGCGGCAGTACCTGTGCCATTACTATTTAGGCTTAGAGTTGCACTAGTTCCGCCACTAACAGTAAGTGCCAAAGCGTCAGCTGCAACTTCACTTGATATAATGTTAACTCCACCTGTACCTGTTACATCAATATCTTCAGTGCTTGCCGTTGTTATGTCTATTCCGCCGGTATCAGATGATATGACTATTGAATCGGCTACGTTTTCACCGCTTGAAAGAATTAAAGATCCAGCTGCGGAATCAAGAGTTAGGTCGCCAGCCGTTGTGCTCCAAACACTAGTTGCGTTTCCGGTAAGAGTTATTGCTTGTGAAGTACCGGCAATTACGGAAAGTGCTCCACCTGCAGGTCCCGTTATGGAAGCAGCTCCATCAGCATCCACAAAAGTAAGGTCTCCTGTTGTACCTATGTTTAAGTAATCAGTTTGGCCAAGTCTTGTAGTTCCATCATTAAGGAAAGTTGCAAAGGCAGTTCCATTATCTTCAATTGTGAAATCACCTGTCGTGGTTAGATCAAAGGCGAGTCCACTTGCATCATCAATCTCCATATTTACATCCACTGCAGTGAGGG
Source organism: Candidatus Woesebacteria bacterium (assembly GCA_016700095.1). NCBI lineage: Bacteria > Candidatus Woeseibacteriota > Candidatus Woesebacteria bacterium. Next base: position 364,270 of record CP065002.1, read on the forward strand.
AGAAAGCATATACATTGTCAAATGTAGGTTGTGCACCAGCTACTGTTGTCCATCCGCAGTTGGTTTCAGAAACATCGCAGACCAAATCATCTCCCCAGTACAGATCTCCCGATGCACTTCCTGCTGAAGCTGCATTGAAGCCAAAGACATTGTCAGTATCTGCATCATCATTAAGGCCTAAGGTGGTGCCATCAACAGACAAATTGCCTGTGATATTAACATCACCTACATTGGCATTATCTGTAATGGTCATTAGATCATTACCCGAGGTATCTTCAAAGGTTAGAGTACCTGTTGTACTTTCAAACATCCTTACTCCATCAAAGAGTAAAAAGTTTGCATCAAGGTCAAGTGCTGTAACAATATCAGTATCACTTAAATCAATACCTGTTGTTATCCCTCCTGCTTCACTTACAAAGGAGAGACCAGTTGCTACTGCCGTATCCGTATCTGAATTATCAAGGACAAGTAGAGCTTCGGTTGCCCCACTACTTGCTGCATTATCAATTACCAATCCGTTTTGAGTACCACTTGAGCTGGCATTGGTTAAAGTAAGGGTAGTGGAGTTGGCATTTGCTGTTCCACTAAGAGCCTGGTTTACTGCGAGTAAACTATCCGAATCAAGAGTAATTGTCAGGTCGTCGGTTCCAGCCGGTGTAAACCCTACATTACCTGTAAAGGTAAAATCATAGTCCTGGTTAACAGCAACATCATCTGCATTAACGGTAATGCCATTACCTGCTCCAACGGTAAAGGTGGTATCACCATCTGCACCGACAAGGACATTATCTGCTCCACCTGTAAGGCCACTTCCTGCAACTGCGTCACCTAGTAGCCTTACTGTAAAGTCAAGGTTTTCATCACCATCATCACCGTTAGTTAGATTGGTTAGTATATTGCCATCACTACTGGTGAACCTTAAGATGTTGGCATCCACAACAGAGTAGGTATCAGTATCATCATCGGCTATCGTCCAGGAAGAGAAAGCACTTACACTGGTTGTCCATCCGCAGTTGGTTTCAGAAACATCGCAGACCAAATCATCTCCCCAGTACAGATCTCCCGATGCACTTCCTGCTGAAGCTGCATTGAAGCTAAAGACATTGTCAGTATCTGCATCATCATTAAGGCCTAAGGTGGTGCCATCAACAGACAAATTGCCTGTGATATTAACATCACCCACATTGGCATTATCTGTAATGGTCATTAGATCATTACCCGAGGTATCTTCAAAGGTTAGAGTACCTGTTGTACTTTCAAACATCCTTACTCCATCAAAGAGTAAAAAGTTTGCATCAAGGTCAAGTGCTGTAACAATATCAGTATCACTTAAATCAATACCTGTTGTTATCCCTCCTGCTTCACTTACAAAGGAGAGACCAGTTGCTACTGCCGTATCCGTATCTGAATTATCAAGGACAAGTAGAGCTTCGGTTGCCCCACTACTTGCTGCATTATCAATTACCAATCCGTTTTGAGTACCACTTGAGCTGGCATTGGTTAAAGTAAAGGGTAGTGGAGTTGGCATTTGCTGTTCCACTAAGAGCCTGGTTTACTGCGAGTAAACTATCCGAATCAAGAGTAATTGTCAGGTCGTCGGTTCCAGCCGGTGTAAACCCTACATTACCTGTAAAGGTAAAATCATAGTCCTGGTTAACAGCAACATCATCTGCATTAACGGTAATGCCATTACCTGCTCCAACGGTAAAGGTGGTATCACCATCTGCACCGACAAGGACATTATCTGCTCCACCTGTAAGGCCACTTCCTGCAACTGCGTCACCTAGTAGCCTTACTGTAAAGTCAAGGTTTTCATCACCATCATCACCGTTAGTTAGATTGGTTAGTATATTGCCATCACTACTGGTGAACCTTAAGATGTTGGCATCCACAACAGAGTAGGTATCAGTATCATCATCGGCTATCGTCCAGGAAGAGAAAGCACTTACACTGGTTGTCCATCCGCAGTTGGTTTCAGAAACATCGCAGACCAAATCATCTCCCCAGTACAGATCTCCCGATGCACTTCCTGCTGAAGCTGCATTGAAGCTAAAGACATTGTCAGTATCTGCATCATCATTAAGGCCTAAGGTGGTGCCATCAACAGACAAATTGCCTGTGATATTAACATCACCCACATTGGCATTATCTGTAATGGTCATTAGATCATTACCCGAGGTATCTTCAAAGGTTAGAGTACCTGTTGTACTTTCAAACATCCTTACTCCATCAAAGAGTAAAAAGTTTGCATCAAGGTCAAGTGCTGTAACAATATCAGTATCACTTAAATCAATACCTGTTGTTATCCCTCCTGCTTCACTTACAAAGGAGAGACCAGTTGCTACTGCCGTATCCGTATCTGAATTATCAAGGACAAGTAGAGCTTCGGTTGCCCCACTACTTGCTGCATTATCAATTACCAATCCGTTTTGAGTACCACTTGAGCTGGCATTGGTTAAAGTAAGGGTAGTGGAGTTGGCATTTGCTGTTCCACTAAGAGCCTGGTTTACTGCGAGTAAACTATCCGAATCAAGAGTAATTGTCAGGTCGTCGGTTCCAGCCGGTGTAAACCCTACATTACCTGTAAAGGTAAAATCATAGTCCTGGTTAACAGCAACATCATCTGCATTAACGGTAATGCCATTACCTGCTCCAACGGTAAAGGTGGTATCACCATCTGCACCGACAAGGACATTATCTGCTCCACCTGTAAGGCCACTTCCTGCAACTGCGTCACCTAGTAGCCTTACTGTAAAGTCAAGGTTTTCATCACCATCATCACCGTTAGTTAGATTGGTTAGTATATTGCCATCACTACTGGTGAACCTTAAGATGTTGGCATCCACAACAGAGTAGGTATCAGTATCATCATCGGCTATCGTCCAGGAAGAGAAAGCACTTACACTGGTTGTCCATCCGCAGTTGGTTTCAGAAACATCGCAGACCAAATCATCTCCCCAGTACAGATCTCCCGATGCACTTCCTGCTGAAGCTGCATTGAAGCCAAAGACATTGTCAGTATCTGCATCATCATTAAGGCCTAAGGTGGTGCCATCAACAGACAAATTGCCTGTGATATTAACATCACCCACATTGGCATTATCTGTAATGGTCATTAGATCATTACCCGAGGTATCTTCAAAGGTTAGAGTACCTGTTGTACTTTCAAACATCCTTACTCCATCAAAGAGTAAAAAGTTTGCATCAAGGTCAAGTGCTGTAACAATATCAGTATCACTTAAATCAATACCTGTTGTTATCCCTCCTGCTTCACTTACAAAGGAGAGACCAGTTGCTACTGCCGTATCCGTATCTGAATTATCAAGGACAAGTAGAGCTTCGGTTGCCCCACTACTTGCTGCATTATCAATTACCAATCCGTTTTGAGTACCACTTGAGCTGGCATTGGTTAAAGTAAGGGTAGTGGAGTTGGCATTTGCTGTTCCACTAAGAGCCTGGTTTACTGCGAGTAAACTATCCGAATCAAGAGTAATTGTCAGGTCATCGGTTCCAGCCGGTGTAAACCCTACATTACCTGTAAAGGTAAAATCATAGTCCTGGTTAACAGCAACATCATCTGCATTAACGGTAATGCCATTACCTGCTCCAACGGTAAAGGTGGTATCACCATCTGCACCGACAAGGACATTATCTGCTCCACCTGTAAGGCCACTTCCTGCAACTGCGTCACCTAGTAGCCTTACTGTAAAGTCAAGGTTTTCATCACCATCATCACCGTTAGTTAGATTGGTTAGTATATTGCCATCACTACTGGTGAACCTTAAGATGTTGGCATCCACAACAGAGTAGGTATCAGTATCATCATCGGCTATCGTCCAGGAAGAGAAAGCACTTACACTGGTTGTCCATCCGCAGTTGGTTTCAGAAACATCGCAGACCAAATCATCTCCCCAGTACAGATCTCCCGATGCACTTCCTGCTGAAGCTGCATTGAAGCCAAAGACATTGTCAGTATCTGCATCATCATTAAGGCCTAAGGTGGTGCCATCAACAGACAAATTGCCTGTGATATTAACATCACCTACATTGGCATTATCTGTAATGGTCATTAGATCATTACCCGAGGTATCTTCAAAGGTTAGAGTACCTGTTGTACTTTCAAACATCCTTACTCCATCAAAGAGTAAAAAGTTTGCATCAAGGTCAAGTGCTGTAACAATATCAGTATCACTTAAATCAATACCTGTTGTTATCCCTCCTGCTTCACTTACAAAGGAGAGACCAGTTGCTACTGCCGTATCCGTATCTGAATTATCAAGGACAAGTAGAGCTTCGGTTGCCCCACTACTTGCTGCATTATCAATTACCAATCCGTTTTGAGTACCACTTGAGCTGGCATTGGTTAAAGTAAGGGTAGTGGAGTTGGCATTTGCTGTTCCACTAAGAGCCTGGTTTACTGCGAGTAAACTATCCGAATCAAGAGTAATTGTCAGGTCGTCGGTTCCAGCCGGTGTAAACCCTACATTACCTGTAAAGGTAAAATCATAGTCCTGGTTAACAGCAACATCATCTGCATTAACGGTAATGCCATTACCTGCTCCAACGGTAAAGGTGGTATCACCATCTGCACCGACAAGGACATTATCTGCTCCACCTGTAAGGCCACTTCCTGCAACTGCGTCACCTAGTAGCCTTACTGTAAAGTCAAGGTTTTCATCACCATCATCACCGTTAGTTAGATTGGTTAGTATATTGCCATCACTACTGGTGAACCTTAAGATGTTGGCATCCACAACAGAGTAGGTATCAGTATCATCATCGGCTATCGTCCAGGAAGAGAAAGCACTTACACTGGTTGTCCATCCGCAGTTGGTTTCAGAAACATCGCAGACCAAATCATCTCCCCAGTACAGATCTCCCGATGCACTTCCTGCTGAAGCTGCATTGAAGCTAAAGACATTGTCAGTATCTGCATCATCATTAAGGCCTAAGGTGGTGCCATCAACAGACAAATTGCCTGTGATATTAACATCACCCACATTGGCATTATCTGTAATGGTCATTAGATCATTACCCGAGGTATCTTCAAAGGTTAGAGTACCTGTTGTACTTTCAAACATCCTTACTCCATCAAAGAGTAAAAAGTTTGCATCAAGGTCAAGTGCTGTAACAATATCAGTATCACTTAAATCAATACCTGTTGTTATCCCTCCTGCTTCACTTACAAAGGAGAGACCAGTTGCTACTGCCGTATCCGTATCTGAATTATCAAGGACAAGTAGAGCTTCGGTTGCCCCACTACTTGCTGCATTATCAATTACCAATCCGTTTTGAGTACCACTTGAGCTGGCATTGGTTAAAGTAAGGGTAGTGGAGTTGGCATTTGCTGTTCCACTAAGAGCCTGGTTTACTGCGAGTAAACTATCCGAATCAAGAGTAATTGTCAGGTCGTCGGTTCCAGCCGGTGTAAACCCTACATTACCTGTAAAGGTAAAATCATAGTCCTGGTTAACAGCAACATCATCTGCATTAACGGTAATGCCATTACCTGCTCCAACGGTAAAGGTGGTATCACCATCTGCACCGACAAGGACATTATCTGCTCCACCTGTAAGGCCACTTCCTGCAACTGCGTCACCTAGTAGCCTTACTGTAAAGTCAAGGTTTTCATCACCATCATCACCGTTAGTTAGATTGGTTAGTATATTGCCATCACTACTGGTGAACCTTAAGATGTTGGCATCCACAACAGAGTAGGTATCAGTATCATCATCGGCTATCGTCCAGGAAGAGAAAGCACTTACACTGGTTGTCCATCCGCAGTTGGTTTCAGAAACATCGCAGACCAAATCATCTCCCCAGTACAGATCTCCCGATGCACTTCCTGCTGAAGCTGCATTGAAGCTAAAGACATTGTCAGTATCTGCATCATCATTAAGGCCTAAGGTGGTGCCATCAACAGACAAATTGCCTGTGATATTAACATCACCCACATTGGCATTATCTGTAATGGTCATTAGATCATTACCCGAGGTATCTTCAAAGGTTAGAGTACCTGTTGTACTTTCAAACATCCTTACTCCATCAAAGAGTAAAAAGTTTGCATCAAGGTCAAGTGCTGTAACAATATCAGTATCACTTAAATCAATACCTGTTGTTATCCCTCCTGCTTCACTTACAAAGGAGAGACCAGTTGCTACTGCCGTATCCGTATCTGAATTATCAAGGACAAGTAGAGCTTCGGTTGCCCCACTACTTGCTGCATTATCAATTACCAATCCGTTTTGAGTACCACTTGAGCTGGCATTGGTTAAAGTAAGGGTAGTGGAGTTGGCATTTGCTGTTCCACTAAGAGCCTGGTTTACTGCGAGTAAACTATCCGAATCAAGAGTAATTGTCAGGTCGTCGGTTCCAGCCGGTGTAAACCCTACATTACCTGTAAAGGTAAAATCATAGTCCTGGTTAACAGCAACATCATCTGCATTAACGGTAATGCCATTACCTGCTCCAACGGTAAAGGTGGTATCACCATCTGCACCGACAAGGACATTATCTGCTCCACCTGTAAGGCCACTTCCTGCAACTGCGTCACCTAGTAGCCTTACTGTAAAGTCAAGGTTTTCATCACCATCATCACCGTTAGTTAGATTGGTTAGTATATTGCCATCACTACTGGTGAACCTTAAGATGTTGGCATCCACAACAGAGTAGGTATCAGTATCATCATCGGCTATCGTCCAGGAAGAGAAAGCACTTACACTGGTTGTCCATCCGCAGTTGGTTTCAGAAACATCGCAGACCAAATCATCTCCCCAGTACAGATCTCCCGATGCACTTCCTGCTGAAGCTGCATTGAAGCTAAAGACATTGTCAGTATCTGCATCACTGTTTAGGCCGAGAGTGTTTCCGTCAATAGCAACATTACCCGAGAAGGTGGTGAGGGCAACATTTACATCAAGATCGTTATCGCCAAAGTCCAGTGAGGGATCGGTGGCACCTGAGGTATTAAATGTCCATGTAAAATCTGAGCCTGCTCCAAATGTAGAGCCGGCGATTTCTGTAGTATCCAAATTAAGAGTAATTGTGTCTGTTGTATCACTAACATCAGTATTGATACCGTTTGTACCACCTTGGATTATAAGGGTTTCTCCAGAACCAATCGACCTTGTATCACTATCGTCACCATCAATGTTCCAACCGGTATAACCGCCTGAGCCGGCAGACACATCGATCCACGAAAGAACCCCGTTACTATTTGTAGAAAGAACTTGTTGATTTCCACCGTCCGCTGTGGGTAATGTATAAATTACATTACCAGCTAATACATCGGGTGCCTTGAAACCCGTGTAGTTATCTCCGTTTGCTTCCAATTCTTGAAACCTTACTTCACCGGTATTTCCCGCAGACGCTCCAAAGGGATTTAGATTGAGGGCTGAAGCCGAAACGTCTATAAACAAGGGCGCTTCGCCATCTGATCCGCCGATTGCCAAATCATAAGCAGTTTCTGTTAAGTAAGTTACGTCAGGAGTGGGGGTGGTGTTCACCGACCATTTTGATGAACCGGATGAAGCTGTCCATCCGCAGTTGGTTTCAGAAACATCGCAGACCAAATCATCTCCCCAGTACAGATCTCCCGATGCACTTCCTGCTGAAGCTGCATTGAAGCTAAAGACATTGTCAGTATCTGCATCATCATTAAGGCCTAAGGTGGTGCCATCAACAGACAAATTGCCTGTGATATTAACATCACCCACATTGGCATTATCTGTAATGGTCATTAGATCATTACCTGAGGTATCTTCAAAGGTTAGAGTACCTGTTGTACTTTCAAACATCCTTACTCCATCAAAGAGTAAAAAGTTTGCATCAAGGTCAAGTGCTGTAACAATATCAGTATCACTTAAATCAATACCTGTTGTTATCCCTCCTGCTTCACTTACAAAGGAGAGACCAGTTGCTACTGCCGTATCCGTATCTGAATTATCAAGGACAAGTAGAGCTTCGGTTGCCCCACTACTTGCTGCATTATCAATTACCAATCCGTTTTGAGTACCACTTGAGCTGGCATTGGTTAAAGTAAGGGTAGTGGAGTTGGCATTTGCTGTTCCACTAAGAGCCTGGTTTACTGCGAGTAAACTATCCGAATCAAGAGTAATTGTCAGGTCGTCGGTTCCAGCCGGTGTAAACCCTACATTACCTGTAAAGGTAAAATCATAGTCCTGGTTAACAGCAACATCATCTGCATTAACGGTAATGCCATTACCTGCTCCAACGGTAAAGGTGGTATCACCATCTGCACCGACAAGGACATTATCTGCTCCACCTGTAAGGCCACTTCCTGCAACTGCGTCACCTAGTAGCCTTACTGTAAAGTCAAGGTTTTCATCACCATCATCACCGTTAGTTAGATTGGTTAGTATATTGCCATCACTACTGGTGAACCTTAAGATGTTGGCATCCACAACAGAGTAGGTATCAGTATCATCATCGGCTATCGTCCAGGAAGAGAAAGCACTTACACTGGTTGTCCATCCGCAGTTGGTTTCAGAAACATCGCAGACCAAATCATCTCCCCAGTACAGATCTCCCGATGCACTTCCTGCTGAAGCTGCGTTAAAGCCAAAGACATTGTCAGTATCTGCATCACTGTTTAGGCCGAGAGTGTTTCCGTATGCTTCGAAAGTTCCATCTACCTGCATATTGCCTGCGGAAGTAAGACTAAGTACTTCAGTTGTCCCGTTAGTGAATGTTAAATCATTATCTGTAGCAACTGATGTAAGTGTCCATGTATCAGCTATATCGTCGCCTTCATCGGCATCGAGAATAAATGTTGCATCTTCCGCCTCATTACCCTTTATATCAAACAACGCTTCCGGATTAGAATTATTAATTCCGACATTACCATCAGCATCAGCAAATATAGTGTAATCAGTAGTATCAGGATCTCTTCTAATTGCAAAAATACCTCCGAAGTCCTCACCGTTGTAATCTATGAGAAAACTACCTTTTCCATGGAATGTATCGTCTGTGGGTTCGCTGACAAATTGCGCCAATTTAGCACCCGTGGAATCATGAAACTCAATACCTAAATAATTTGCTCCTGTTGATGCAGTTGTACTTATTATGATATTACTTGTATCACTGTCAACTACATGTAAGTCGCCACTTGGTGTTCTCGTTCCAATGCCTACATTTCCACCGGGATTAAAAGTAAGATCAACACTTCCATTTGTAGTTAAATCGATGGCTGTTGCTGAATCCTCGTCGAAATCAAAGGTCAACGTATTTGTACCATCTGCAAGTGACACTTCTGAATTAATTGAATTTGATATTGTTTCATCGTTTTGCAAGGTAATATTTCCACCTTGGATATCAATCGCTCCCGTAAAATTAAAATTGTTTGTGGTAGCTAATATTGTATTGTCACCAAATCCGAGTGATGTGTCGACACCGCCTGAAGCATTATATGTCCAGGTTATAGCTGATCCGCTTCCGAAAGTTGTGGTTCCAATCTCCGTTGTATCAAGGTTTATCGTCACTGTGTCAACAGTACTATCAACAGTATCTATTCCATTCGTTCCTCCGATGATACTTAAAGTGTTGCTGTCTGCTATTTCCTGGCCACCACCAGAATCACCGGCAACCGTAAACGAAGAGAAAGCACTTACACTGGTTGTCCATCCGCAGTTGGTTTCAGAAACATCGCAGACCAAATCATCTCCCCAGTACAGATCTCCCGATGCACTTCCTGCTGAAGCTGCATTGAAGCCAAAGACATTGTCAGTATCTGCATCATCATTAAGGCCTAAGGTGGTGCCATCAACAGACAAATTGCCTGTGATATTAACATCACCCACATTGGCATTATCTGTAATGGTCATTAGATCATTACCCGAGGTATCTTCAAAGGTTAGAGTACCTGTTGTACTTTCAAACATCCTTACTCCATCAAAGAGTAAAAAGTTTGCATCAAGGTCAAGTGCTGTAACAATATCAGTATCACTTAAATCAATACCTGTTGTTATCCCTCCTGCTTCACTTACAAAGGAGAGACCAGTTGCTACTGCCGTATCCGTATCTGAATTATCAAGGACAAGTAGAGCTTCGGTTGCCCCACTACTTGCTGCATTATCAATTACCAATCCGTTTTGAGTACCACTTGAGCTGGCATTGGTTAAAGTAAGGGTAGTGGAGTTGGCATTTGCTGTTCCACTAAGAGCCTGGTTTACTGCGAGTAAACTATCCGAATCAAGAGTAATTGTCAGGTCATCGGTTCCAGCCGGTGTAAACCCTACATTACCTGTAAAGGTAAAATCATAGTCCTGGTTAACAGCAACATCATCTGCATTAACGGTAATGCCATTACCTGCTCCAACGGTAAAGGTGGTATCACCATCTGCACCGACAAGGACATTATCTGCTCCACCTGTAAGGCCACTTCCTGCAACTGCGTCACCTAGTAGCCTTACTGTAAAGTCAAGGTTTTCATCACCATCATCACCGTTAGTTAGATTGGTTAGTATATTGCCATCACTACTGGTGAACCTTAAGATGTTGGCATCCACAACAGAGTAGGTATCAGTATCATCATCGGCTATCGTCCAGGAAGAGAAAGCACTTACACTGGTTGTCCATCCGCAGTTGGTTTCAGAAACATCGCAGACCAAATCATCTCCCCAGTACAGATCTCCCGATGCACTTCCTGCTGAAGCTGCATTGAAGCCAAAGACATTGTCAGTATCTGCATCACTGTTTAGGCCGAGGGTGGTTCCGTATACAGAAAGGGTTGAAGTAAAGACTCCCGAACCGTTTACGGTGAATAGATTGTCAGCAAATGAGAGAAGATCTAAATCTGAACTTAATCCAATATTTGTACCATCAACCGTTAAAGAATCAATATTTAACTGAGTTCCTGTTATAACCCCTGCTGTTGTGATAGTCGCATTTGTTCCACCGACAGTAAAAGAAGCGTTTGTAACGTCGAGGCCGTTTTCGGCATCTACGTTACCTGAAAAACTAACTTGACCGGTTGAATTAAAATCAAGCGCGCCTGTACCAAGCGTTGATAGTGTCAAAGCACCAAGATCAATACTTGTAGCACTATCAAGAGAAAGAGTATCCGACAGTTCAGTGAAATTTAAGATATCATCGGCGATTGTTACGTTGGCTTCGTTGGCAGGGGAAGCTGTGACTGAGAAATCGGATGAAAAATCTATAGTATCCACGTTTACACCTACAGTGCTGTCATTGTTTTCTATATTGACGATTGCAAATGCTGCACCGGAATCAGTTGAACACTCCCATGAGTCGTTTGCCTCATTCCATTTTAGAACTTCACCATTTGCACATCCTTGCAGTAATCCAATTCCTCCGGCAAATACTTCCAGTCCAGATCCATTACTTACAGTTGAAGAAAGTCCATTTGTGGCTGTAATAGTTTGTATGGTCAACGCATTCGCACTAAGCGTCAAACCATCACCGGTGAAATCTGAAATAGTTTCCGAGTTAATAGTGATATCTCCTGCGATTTCTAGATTTCCACTATTATCTACGTCAAACAAATTATTACCCAGACTGTCCTCAAAAACGACCAGATCGCTTGATTGGGTACTATTGCCTTGTACAAGTAATTGAATTTCGTTAGAATCGCCGTCGATCGCTAATTTTGACGATAGGGAAGAATTGCCACCAATAATTACTTCGTCTGTTGTATTGTTTAAATAAATGAAACCGGTTTGTTGTGACCATTTTGAACTTCCGGCGCCAATCGCGGCATCCAAGTCATCAAGCACATCTTGGACATTTGTGCCTGAAGAATTAGCGAATTCAGCAAAAACTCCCACAAGTGAAGCGCCTGACATGTCTTCGTCTGATCCGGTATCGTTCAAACCGATTAAACCAATAGTTACATCTTGTCCTGAAGCAATTGTAACTCCACCGACATCGGTGGTTATGCTGTCTGCAGTCAGGCTGTCTTGGATATCCACATTGCCTCCGGCGTTTATTGTTAACGTGGCTCCGTCGGCGGTAATCATATCTCCATTTACCGCAAGATTACCGGTGATCGTCAAATCTCCGGCACTCTCATCAAAAAACAAAGCGGCGGTCGAATCGAGACCACCTATTGCAAAGTCATCTGTGAGACTTGTAAGGTAAGTAACTGTACCTGCGTCAGTAAAAAGGGAACTGGTTCCGGTTTTATCCTCTGCCCATGTAAATGTGCCTGTTGCGGAATTGTATGTTAGCACCTGATTGTCGGATGGGGTATTGGTTACCGACAGATGTCTGACAGTTATAGCTTCATCAGATATTTCGGATGATTCGACAGTATCACCTATAACAGTTTCCAGAACATTATTAATTACTTGTAAGCCTGTACCTGTAAAATCGGCGATTGTATCTTGAGATAGCGTAAGTGAAGCTCCAATTTCTAACTCCCCAGAAACAAAAAAATCGCCGTTGGCGAGGTCTATTGTTGGAATTCCTGTACCTATAGTGACACCTCCACCTCCTGGATCGATAATTATGTCACTAACCGATGTAATTGTATTGCCGGATAGATTCAATACTCCACCGATATCTAAGTTGCCATCAACACTGGCATCATTTTTTAAATTTGTTTTTACATAAACATTGAAAGACTGATCTGCGATAGATTGACTAGTCAAAGCTAGTACTTTGCTTTCTTTGTTTATGCTTTGTTTATCCATGCTTGCAATACGCACGGGGAAAACCCTTGTCATTGTTTCGTTTATGTTTTTCTTTACCGCATTTGGAGTGATATGGCTTATTATTTTTATAGAGCTTAATGTAAGAAGTAATACTCCGGCTAAATATAACATTTTTTTAATCACTCTTTTTTGGTCAATTTGTAGGCTTGAATATATTTGAGGCGATGCAAGAGTTGACGTTCTTGAAGCCATTGGGATATATGAATTAACAATTCGCAATTTTTTGTTCTTCTTTGGCTTAATTGATAAAAGCTGAGCTTTTGAATAGCGTCTATGTTTTCCTGAAGTACGGGTGGGAATAAGTATGTTTCGTTGTTCCCACCTCCTTAAAGTTTTTTGAGAAACTTTTAGAAACTTAGCGGCTTCTTGGATTGTTAAATCAGATGAAAATTTAGAATCGGGCAGTGTCATGATAATTTTTATACTATGAGATAATATTTATTTTTGTTATTTATAATTAATAAAACTTAGACAAATATATGTATATATAGCTTTAAATGTCTATATTTATTAAGACAGATAAGTAAATTATTGTCAAGCCTAAAGTGTCTACTAAAAATAGGATAATATAAACCGCAAAATACATACAGAAAATACGTGATGACATTTGATGTATTTAGTAAGTATTGGATGAGGTGTTTTTAAAGGTTTTTATCAAAAATACTACATCTAACCAATAATTTAGTGCTGACATATCTTAGAAATCAAATTAGAGAACACTAAGATAGTGCGTGAATTAAAAATGCATATATAATTATTATGTTAAAAATAGGCATAAAAGGAGAGGTTTATTAACAATTAATTATATAAAACGCATAATATAAGCACAATAAACGCAGTTATTGCCAGACTTTATGTAATGCGGTAATTATATTGCAGGCACATTATTATTTATTTAGATATATATACCGCGGATATTGCAGTAATAATATATATCGTGAAATACTTCTCTGCCTCATACGGTAATTTGTATATACACGACATAATAAATAGAATATAGGATATTATAAGGCTAATATTATAAATATTTTAGTATGCGGAAATATTATTTTATAGTATTGATTGAAAATACATCCCATCAAACATGTATTAGATATTTGACCTATCGGTAAAACTATTTAACAATAGAGTAGGATTTAAGTTATGGGAAATTCAAAATATATAGGCCGATTTGTTTTTATTTCTTTTTGAGTTAGATATATAAATACATTGCAAGGAAAAACAAAATGCAATAAACGACATTTTGTTTTAGTATGATCTAATATTGTGAATAGAATTAAAGCTCTAGTATTAATTGCACTGTTAACGCTATTTTTGGGCGGTATGTACTTTGTATCAAGTACAAGTGCGCAAGTGACAACTTCTGGTGTAGCGATCACGGTTCCGGTAAATGATGAAATTCCGGATGGTTCATTAATCTGTAAAGATGGTGAGAATTATGGTTTGTGTGAGACTGAATATGAACCAGAAATATATGGTGTGGCGACAAATAACCCATCAGCGGCTTTTGAAACTACCGAGGCTGAAACAGTTTTGGTTGTCTCAAGTGGAATTGCAACTGTGAGAGTATCTACCGAAAACGGCTCTGTAGTTGAAGGGAGCTTTATAACAAGTAGCACAAAACCCGGAGTGGGGAAAGTTGCAGACCGAAGTGGTTATGTACTTGGTTCCTCCTTGGGTTCATTTGATTCTGATAATCCGGATGAAATAGGTAACGTACTCGTAGCTGTCAACATCCATCCTGCCGCAGGATTGTCCAGTGCACGTACAAATTTGATCCAGGTAATTCGACAAGGCTTGGCAATTCCGTTATTTGAACCGTTTGCTGCCTTTAGATATTTATTGGCGGCTTTGATAATTCTTGTTGCATTTGTATTGGGGTTTGTCTACTTTGGACGGGTTGCCAAATCCGGAGTAGAGGCAATGGGTAGAAATCCGCTCGCCGCTAAAATGATACAGTTTAGTGTAATACTACATATTACTATTACTATTGTTATAGTACTTTCGGGATTAATATTGGCTTATTTAATTCTAATTCTCTAACAATGATACGATTACCTTTTATAAAAAAGATCAATTCAAATACCCTTAGACCAGTGGTATTGCTTGTTCTTGACGGTTTCGGTATTGCGCCCGATTCAGTGGGGAACGCAATATCGCAAAGTAAAATGCCCAATATGGACTTTTATAAAACCGCTTATCCGTATGGATCCCTAATAGCATCTGGAGAATCTGTCGGACTGCCGGCAAATGAAGCAGGTAACTCGGAAGTTGGCCATCTAACAATAGGTGCAGGTAGGACGGTAGATCAGAGTTTGGTGCACATAAATAAATCGATTAAGGATGAAACGTTTTTTGAAAACAAGGCTTTTATTGAAGCGGTTAACCATGTACGTACTAATAACTCAAAATTACATATCATGGGGCTTGTAGGTTCGGGAAGTGTGCATTCGGATATTGAACACTTTTATGCCTTGATTGAATTTTGTTTAAGGCAAAATATACATAGTGCACGTTTTCATTTGTTTACGGACGGACGAGATGCACCACCCAAAGACGGAATTAACGTAATCGCCGAAATAGAATCAAGGCTCAATCAGATGCCGGTTGGGCAGATAAAAACACTTGCGGGTAGGTATTATGCGATGGATAGAGATGCCAGATGGGATAGAACAAAACTTGTTTATGACGCGCTGGTTATGGGTCATGGTCCCAGGTCGAGTACAGCACTCGAGGCGATGAAAAACAATTATGCCAATAATATTACCGACGAATTTATACCACCTACGGTTATCGGGGAAGCGGGTGCGGCAGATTTAATTAATGATAATGACGCTGTGATTTTTTTCAATTTCCGGATTGATCGTCCTCGCCAGCTTACAATGTCGTTTGTGCTTTCGAATTTTGAAACAATAAAAAAGATTGAATTCGGACATGTACCTCACAATATCAAACTAGATAAAACTACTAGTGAAGGACCAACTTTTACCCGAGAAAAAGTTCCAGCAAATTTGTTTTTTGCAACCATGACGGAATACCAAAAAAACCTTCCGGTTTCCGCGATTGCATACCCGCCACCGATTGTTATTAATAGCATGCCCGAGGTGCTTTCAAAAGCCGGTTTAAGACAAATGCATATTGCCGAAAGTGAAAAAGAAAGAATGGTCACTTTCTACATGGATGGTTTGAAAGAAACGCCTTATGAGAATGAGGAAGTCGTAATTGTACCGTCACCAAAAGTTCCGACATATGACAAAATGCCCGAAATGAACGTGGCGGGAATAGTACGGGAATTCAAAAAAGCTATCACAAAAGATATTTATCATTTTATTTGTATGAATTTTGCCAACCCTGACATGGTTGCGCATAGTGGAAATATTGATGCTACGAAAAAAGCTTTATCGTTTACGGATAACGCGGTTGGAGAAGTGGTTGCGGAAACGTTACGAAGAAATGGCTATGTATTAATTACAGCTGACCACGGTAACTGCGAAGAAATGCTCACCTTTGACAAAACTTCATTTTATTACACGACCCAACAAGGACAAGTAAATACGGAACATTCAAACAATCCTGTACCTGTATATATTATTGGAAATGATTTGAAAACAAATGTTGAAAACGGAGTAATTGTTAGCGACATTAAATTTAACATTAATGGATCTTTGTCGGATGTTGCTCCTACAATACTTGCTTTACTGAATCTTCCAAAGCCAGAGGTTATGACAGGAAAGAACTTGTTGGCCTCACAGTCCTGATTCCCGGTAGTAAACTCTTGCTACTGAAGCTTAAGTCAACTAAAGTAGATATATGGCTGATACTGCTCTAACTTACGTTTTGTCATTTACGGTCTGTGCTTTTGCGTTATTACTCATCGCATTAATTAGTTTTTATATTAAATTGACAAAAAAATACGTTGATTTATCAAGTAAAACAGGTGAGGATTCTTCAAAAGCGGTAGACATGCGTAATAAGATAATAAACGAAGCCAATATTAAAGCAATAAAGATATTGGATTCAGCAAATTCGAAAGCAAGTCAGATGATCGGTGATGCAAATGTCTTTAATAAAGTGCAATCTGATGTTTTGGAAAAACAATTACAAATTGCCCTTGCAAATTATCAAAAGTTATTTGGTCAAGCTCTTGAGCAAGTTAAAAACTCGGCTGAGATAAGTATACAAAATATATCAAAAGATGTTACTTCAGGTACAGACTTATCGCTGTCTAAATTTGACCAGAATGTAAATTCTCAAATAGAATCACTGAAAATAAACCTTGAAAATAAATTGCTTGAATTTCAGAACGTCATGCAAACCTTGGCAGCTTCGGAAAGGGAACGGATTCAGAAGGACTTTGAGGAAATCAAAGAATTAAAAATTACTAAACTTGATGAAAAAATATTGGATGCTGTTTACCTGGTTTCCCGAGAATTTCTAGAAAAGGGATTGTCGCCCAGAGATCACGAAGAACTAATTACAAAAGCGCTCAAACAAGCCAAGGACGAAGGGGTGCTTAAATAATCATATTTTTCTACAATGGACGAGTTTATTCAAAATTTAAAAACACAAGATGAAGTATTAATGCTTGAGGGTGAAATAGATGTATTAATTGCCAGCTTGTTCAAAGCTCCGGGGTTTGAAGAAGCGCTCAAAAACTCTGTTAGAGAAAGTACTGCAAGGTTTGTTGAAAAATTGGCCCAGAACAAGGATAAAGAAAAACTGCTTAAAGATATCAAATTGAGATTGACGAAAGTTGAATCAATAGAATTAGGTTTAGCGCTTGAACCCAATGAGAAAACGTTAACTAGGCTCAAAAACTGGATAAACATTAATATCGGAACTAACATTGTCATGGATATCAAAGTAAATAGTGATTTAGTGGCAGGCGCTACAGTCTCTTATAATGGTAATTACGGTGACTTTACTTTGGCTCAAAGCTTCAAAACAAAATTTGAAAACAAAAAGACGGATCTTATTAAACTGTTAAATTACAAATGACTGACTTCGATACGTTTCTAAATAAAACTGGCGAGGTGGGATATGTGGAAAAAGTTTTTCAAATATTAGTTTACGTCAACGGTTTACCTGGTGCCAGTCCGTCGGAATTGGTATGTTTTGAAACTGGTGAAACAGGACAGGTATTAACTTTGGATACTGATTTTGTCGAAATTTTATTATTATCAAATAGTAGCGTGGATGTAGGCACTAAAGTTGCACGGACAGGCAAGCAGCTAAATATTTTGGTCAGTCCACATTTACTTGGAAAATCGATTGATCCGCTTGGAAGCCCAATTCGTTCTGTTGAAAGTGAGAACAAAAAAACAAAACTCGATCCTAAATTACTGGAGGCAAGAACTCTAAATCCAACGCCATATGGTATTAGTGGCCGCAAAAACATTGATCAGAATTTTGAAACAGGGGTGTCGATTGTCGATTTGGTTGTTAGTCTGGGATTGGGGCAAAGGGAGCTAATTGTAGGGGATAGGAAAACAGGAAAAACACCATTTCTTCTATCTTCGGCTTTGTCGGCAGCACGCAAGGGGATGATAATTATTTACGCGGCAATTGCCAAAAAAAGATCCGACATTGCTGAGATTGATATATTTTTTAGGAAAATGAATATCGAAGACTCTGCCGTACTTGTTGCTTCTAGTTCGGCCGATCCCGCAAGTCTGATTTATCTTACTCCCTACACGGCCATGACAATCGCTGAATATTTCAGGGATAAAGGCAAGAATGTGTTAATTATTCTAGATGATATGACGGCGCATGCGAAATGTTACCGTGAGATTACATTACTTGCCAGAAGATTTCCCGGACGAAGCTCTTATCCTGGTGATATTTTTTATATACATTCAAGACTGCTCGAGCGTGCGGGAAATTTTCAACTAGTACGAAAAAACACGCAGGGAAAGCTCGATACGATAAACTCATCAATTACTTGCTTGCCTGTTGCAGAACTTGTTATGGGAGATTTATCGGGTTATATCCAGACAAATCTCATGTCAATGACAGATGGACACATATACTTTGATATAGATTTATATAATGAAGGAAGACGCCCCGCAATTAATCCATTTCTAAGTGTTACCCGTGTCGGTAGACAAGCGCAGAGTCCGTTAGTACGTGATTTATCGAGAATGGTGACTAGTTTTCTAATTCGTTTGCGTGACTTGGAGAGATTTATGCATTTTGGTACCGAACTTACCGACAAATCAAGAAAAGAGTTGATGCTCGGAGCACGGTTAAAAGAATTTTTTAACCAATCCAGTGAAGCGATTATTCCTCTTCCGGTTAGTATTTTAATTGTTGCCGGTATTTGGATTGAAACTTGGAAAAGTGTCGAAACAGCTGAGTTCAAACATGCAATCGAAATTATACGGACAAAATACGCTAGTGATCAAAAATACCGCAACGATATTGATACATTGATTAATAATAGTAGTACATTTGATACGCTTATGGAAGCGTTAAGACTGAAAGGAGAGTTGTTGAAATGAGTTCACAAAAAGAAATATCCGGTGAAATTGATCAGTTGAAAGGTTTTAGAGATCTGGTTCGTGCTTATGAGGAAATCGCATCTTTGCGCATGGTCAGGACAAGAGATACTGTAGTTAAAAACCGAAAATTTCTTGATGAGATAGAAGATATCTTTGAAAAAGTCAGGGCATCATACGCAAGTGAAGTAAAAAAGCTTATTAAGAAGCGAAATTCAAAAAACAACAAAGCGATTACATTTCTTGCTCATAACGGGAAAACCGTATCTGTGTTGCTGTCGGCAAACAGCGGTTTGTACGGAAGTATTGTGCAAACCACATTCGAGCAATTTGCCGAAGAAACAAGAAATCAAGACGTTGAAGTCACAATTGTAGGTAAACAGGGTTTGAATCTATTTCAAACCGAATTTCCCGAAAAACCATATACCTATTTCGAAATTCCTGACGAGAAAGTCAAATCAGATGATTTAAACGAAATTGTTAAGCATATTGTTCAGTATGAAGAAATACATGTATATTATGGAAAGTTTATCAATGTTGTTTCTCAAAAACCTGATTTGCTGACTATTTCAGCAGAAATTTCTCTGGATGATGCACGACCCGACGTTGGAATATCATATATATTTGAACCGTCTTTAGAGAAAATTTTGATGTTTTTTGAAACGCAGATTTTTGCTGCACGTTTTGAGCAGACGGCGCGGGAAGGACAACTATCGAAATTCGCATCGAGGGTGATGGCCATGGATCGTGCTGATGAAAATATAAGCGAGAGGGTAAAAAAACTTGGATTGCGAAAACTAAGAATTGGTCATAAAGAAAACAATAGAAAACAATTGAATTCACTAGTCAGTATTAATATGTGGTAATGAAAAATTCATCCGAAGGAAAAATCAAAAGCGTTCGTGGATATGTCGTTGAAGTAGAGTTTGATGGTGTTAAACCCGCAGCTCACGATATATTGAGATTAAAAGATGACCAGTCTGTGGTACTTGAGGTCTATGGGTCGAGTGGTTTGAATACTTTTTATTGTTTTGCTCTCACAAAAATTGAGAAGATCTATCGGGGTGCGTTGGTAGTTAACACAGGTGATTCCTTAAAATTCCCGGTATCGCAAGGCATGTTGGGGCGAGCCGTAAATATGTTTGGTTTTCCACAGGATGCCAAGGAAGAGATAGTCACAAAGGATCATTGGGCAATACACAATCAAAGGTATGCAAACAAAGATGTTGTAGTTCAGTCAAAAATACTTGAAACAGGGATAAAAGCGATAGACATGTTTTGCCCTGTTCTCCAAGGTGGCAAGGTTGGTTTGTTCGGAGGGGCGGGAGTAGGCAAGACTATGCTTCTAACTGAACTTCTGCACAACATTGTTGGTAATAGTAAGGGAAATACCGTTTCTGTATTTTCGGGGGTAGGAGAACGCACGAGAGAAGCTCTGGAATTATATCAAGCATTAATGGAGCGCGGAACTTTGAACATGAGCTGCCTTATTTTTGGCCAGATGGGAGAAAATCCTGCAATCAGGTTTTTGTCGGCTTTCTCGGGTGTTACACTGGCGGAATATTTCCGCGATGAGGTAAAAAAGGATGTATTATTTTTCGTTGACAACATTTTCCGTTTTGCCCAAGCGGGAAACGAACTGTCAACCCTAATGAACATAATTCCATCCGAAGATGGTTATCAAGCTACGCTTGAAAGCGAAATGGCACAGTTCCATGAACGTCTTGTATCGACTAAAGATGCGAACATTACTACAGTTGAAGCGATATATGTGCCAGCCGACGACTTATTGGATCATGCCGTACAATCAGTAATTCCATATTTGGATTCGATTGTTGTTTTATCGCGCGATGTTTATCAATCAGGCATTATGCCGGCAATTGATATTATGTCGTCAACGTCGACAGCGTTAAGCACAGATATTGTTGGTGATTTTCATTTTGATGTTGCTTTGAATGCAAAATCGGTTCTAAAGCAAGCACAGAGCTTAGAGCGAATCGTTTCGTTGGTTGGAGAATCTGAGCTTTCAAAACAAGACAGGATAACATATCGACGTGCTCAAAGACTTAAAAATTTTATGTCACAACGGTTTTTTGTAGCTGAAAATCAACGAGGCGAGAAAGGTTCATATATTCCTGTAGCTCAAACAGTTAAAGATGTGAATAGTATAATTATGGGTGAATATGATAGGGTAGACGAGCAGGAATTTTTGTATGTTGGAAGCGTTAAGGAAATAAAACATGGAACCGAACAAACAGCTTATTTTGAAAATTCATGACAGGGATGAGGTTGTCTATGAAGGTGAAGTGGTAAGTTTGACTTCTTTTAACGAGAAGGGTGAGTTTGATGTTCTCGCAAAGCACGCTAACTTCATATCCCTTGTTCAAAATAAATTAATTATTGTTACGCCTGACAACAAAGAAAAAGAAATTCCTATTAAAAACGGAGTCATAAAAGTAGAGAATAACAAAGCCGATGTCTATCTAGGAGTTGGCTTCAGCTAATAAATGAATTTCTGCATATACTAATATATATTTTGATATACTTTATCGAAGCCATGTTTGCGGTAAATTATTCAATTTTCTTAGATGGTTTGCGAGAGAAATAGGTGTTCCAATAATTTTGTGAAAATATTAAGTGTTGTTGTTTGGGAATTCTACACCTTATAATTGAAGAGTATTGGCAGTATATACGAATAAGTGCTAAAAGATATCGAAGAAGATTTAGTCCGAATCCAGGGATTAAGAAATCAAGAAATCGGTTTAGGATTGTATTGAGCAAATTAATTATAATAAGCCAGTTCCCAGCTATTCATAATCCATATAAATTATTTTTCAGTGAAAAATGAAATCTATACTTTGTATTATCAAAGTGATAGTGGTTATGGGAAACCGAGGCGGAAAAAAAAAGACGAAAATATTTTGATGCAGTAAATAAATTTCCTATGTTTTCACAGATATGTATATTTTCTGCATTACGGTTAATTCTGATTAAATAGGCATATTATGCGTTAATTATCATGCAGAAATAAATTATACGAATATTCCGAAAGGCTAAATATACCTTAAGTACTATAAGGGTAAAGTATATTTCAGTTAATAAATGTCCTAAGTTGTAAATGTACGAAAATGAGAAATTCGAAAGTAGAGGCAGGAGGTGAGTATAGATTTTCATCGGGTAAATTGATTAAACTAAAGCATCTAGTACGGGATTGAACCCAATACTATAAGAGTTTATACTTGAGCCGAAAAACAATAAAAATGTCTAGCAATAAACGTTCAACCCGCAATAGCTTTGATCATATTGCCTGTGAATCCAAGTGGTGGAAAACATGGCTGGAAAAAAACATTTATACCCCAGATATTCTTAATGCCAAGAAACCTTTTTACAACCTAATGATGTTCCCTTATCCATCTGCAGAAGGTTTACATGTTGGGAATATGTATGCATTTACAGGCGCGGATATTTATGGTCGCTATAAAAGAATGTCGGGTTTTGATGTCTTTGAGCCAATCGGACTTGACGGTTTTGGAATTCATAGTGAGAATTATGCGATTAAAGTTGGTAGGCATCCCAAGGAAAATGCTCAGATTACTGAGGACAAGTTTTATGGTCAGCTGTCAAAGGTAGGTAATTCGTACGCTTGGGATATGCGATTAGAAACTTATGATAAAGAGTATTACAAATGGACTCAGTGGCTATTTATAAAGCTATTTAAAAAGGGATTAGCATATAAAGGAAATGCGAAAGTTAATTGGTGTCCAAATTGCAAAACTGTGCTTGCGGATGAGCAAGTGGAGGACGAAGCTTGTGAACGCTGTAAATCTATAGTCGAAAGGCGAGAAATGAGCTCCTGGTATTTTAGAATTACCGAGTATGCCGACAGATTATTGGCCAATATTGATACTCCACTTAAAGATAATGGTGAAAAGGTGAGTTTGTCAAAAGAAGGAAAATCGGGAAATGGTCTTAATTGGCCGGAAAAAATTAAGATTGCCCAAAGAAAATGGATTGGCAAAAAAGAGGGTATTAATATAAATTACCCAATCGAGAATACCGACAAGACGGTGGTTTGTTGGACTTCAAGGCCGGATACAAATTTTGGTGCAACCTTTATTGTCGTCTCGCCTGAGTACGCACAAAAAAATCTATTATCCGCAGTTTCTGCAGAAAACCAAATTAAACTATCAGAATATATCAATACATCTCTTAACAAATCAGAACAACAAAGACTACTAGACGGGAGAGAAAAGACGGGAGTTTTTACCGGTTTGTATGCGATTAACGGATTGAATGGTTACAAGATGCCGATTTGGGTGGCCGATTTCGTCCTGTCGGGCGTCGGAACAGGAGCCGTTGTCGGAGTTCCCGGTCACGACAAAAGAGATTTCGAATTTGCTCAAGCTTTCCAAATCCCGATAATCAGGGTTGTTTCTAATTCAGGAGATAATTCTGATATTAGAAAAATTGACCAAGTCCAGGAAAACGAAGGTGTCATGATTAATTCAGATTTTTTGAATGGTTTAGAAATTCATGAAGCCAAGGAGAAAATGATGGATTATCTTGAAAAAAACAAGATGGGAGAAAGAGAATATAACTACCACCTTCGCGATTGGTTGATAAGTAGACAGCGATACTGGGGGCCTCCGATTCCGATGATTTATTGTGCAAAGTGTGCCGCAAAGGGAGTGGGAGAAAGGCAAGACTTACCGGGGTGGTATTGTGTCAACGAAACAGATTTACCTGTTGTATTACCGGACATTAAAGATTTCAAACCCAAAGGCGATGGAACGTCCCCTTTATTTAACGCTCCAAAGTCGTGGAAAGAGGTTCGTTGTCCGAAGTGTAACAATATTGCCGTGCGTGAATTAGATGTGTCTGATACATTTTTAGATAGTTCGTGGTATTTCCTGCGCTATCCATCGTTGAAATCTGAAGCAAACGATTTGCCTTGGGACAATAAAATCACCGAGAAGTGGTTACCTGTTGATGCATATATCGGAGGAGCAGAACACGCTGTTTTGCATTTACTGTATTCACGCTTTATTGCGATGGCACTAAAAGACATGAAGTACTTAAATTTTGAAGAACCATTTCCGTTTCTTTTTGGTCATGGTTTGATAATAAAAGACGGAGCCAAAATGAGTAAGTCAAAAGGAAATGTAATTAATCCGGATGACTATATTGCCAAGTTCGGTGCTGATACGTTGCGATGTTATTTGATGTTTTTGGGTCCATTTGATTCTGGAGGTGATTTTCGTGATACGGGCATGGAGGGGATGCAAAGATTTCTGATGCGGGTTTGGGATCTTTTTTCCAACCACAGGGATGTTATTTTAAATACGAGTGATGGTGAGAAAGTGTTGGTTATGATGAACAAAACTATAAAAAGAGTGACCGGTGATATGGATAGTTTTAAATTCAATACAGCTTTGTCGGCGATAATGGAATTTGTAAATCTCTTACGAGACACGGCAGACAATGCAAACGAAACTAAAGCGTCTTTGTCGACAAACGAATGGAATAGTGCACTTTGCGTTTTGACTAAGCTTATAGCGCCCTACGCGCCGTATATGAGTGAAGAATTGTGGGTTAATGTACTCGGTCAGGATTTTTCGATTCATACGAGCAAATGGCCAATGTTTGATGAGAAATATCTAGTTGAGGATACGCTTGATATCGTATTGCAGGTAAACGGAAAGTTGAGAGCAATGATGACGGTAGATAAAAATGTAGCAAACGACAAAGAAAAGTTGATTAAACTTGCACAGGCAAACGACAAGATTTCCCCATATCTCACGGGTGTTAGTTGTAAAAAGATAATTTATGTGCCTAACAAATTGGTAAACTTCGTTGTGTAATCTCTTATTTTAGTTTTAAGATAGACGAGGGTTTTTATTAACACAAGATAAATGCAATTAACTTTAGCTTAAGTATGCGAAGTTTTTGACGTAGTAAATGGATTTTAATATCCAACTTTTAAATTAACTAATTTAGCTTCAATACCAAAAATAGCTATTTGCAAATTAATATTTCTTGGACGTATTATAAAATATGACCAAAGAGAGCTCCCTTTACGTGGGGAAATTGTCTGATGACTTTGACATCGATGACAACAAGATTTCTTCAAATGTCTCCGAATTAGTATTGAAATATAGGATGGTAATTATTGTTTTTATTTGCGGAGTATTGATACTTCTTATTGGAGTATTTTGGTTATTTAAAGATACGTCTAAATCTGAAGAAATAATTGTATTGGGAGCAAAACAAGAAGTTGGAAAAACACTGGTGGTTGAAGTGTCCGGAGCGGTCAATACACCCGGTGTCTATAAAGTAGACAGTGGACTACGGATTGCCGATACGATTGAAATAGCGGGGGGACTAAAGGAATCCGCCGATAATGAGTGGATAGACAAGGTGTTAAATAGAGCTAGCTTTGTGGAAGATGGGCAAAAAATCTATATACCATATGCTGGTAAGCAAACATCAAATGGGAGTGCTAACAAAAGTGAAGACTATCAAAGTATATCAAGCGTTAATAATGCGGTAAACGAACAACTGGTGAATATTAATACTTCAAGCGCTAAAGAACTGGAAGCACTGTGGGGAATAGGCCAAGTAACAGCCCAAAATATCATTGAACAACGGCCTTACTCAAATGTCGAAGATTTACTAACCAGAAAAATAATCAAGTCAAATGTGTATGAACGCAACAAAGATTTACTGACAGTTTACTGATGTTAACACTTGGAAAAATTACAACTCACAGACTAAAATGGAGCATCCCATTATTAAGGTATTTAGTTATTTGGCTAGTGCTTGTTCCGATTGCAATTATCCGTGTAGTCTCCTACAAAACTCCGTTTTCCGATGGAGATCGAGTGTTGTTGTCGGGTAAAGTTAAATCGGAACCCGTACGCTATTCGAGTTCGCAAGGACTTAATTTCCATGAAGTGTATATTTATCTTCCTGCCTTTCCAGAAATTAATTACGGTGACGAGATTGTGGTTGAGGGGATTTACAAAGAGGGTAAATTGCAGAATCCCAAATTACACAAATTGACAAAGTCCACCAATGTAATTTACACAGTCCGAAATACAATTATAGGTATATTTATCAGGTCGCTTCCGAAAGACGTTGCGGCGTTAACTTCAGGAATGGTAATCGGAACAAAAACGCTAATCAGTGAAAGTTTTTGGGAGAAATTAAAGGCAACCGGAACCGCACATGTTGTTGTCGCTTCGGGCATGAACGTAACTCTCGTTGCAGGCTTTTTGGTGAGGTTGATGGTGATATTTGTCAGTAGAAAAAAAGCTGTCCTGATAGCACTTGTAGGAATATGGATTTACGCTGTAATGGCGGGTTTTGACGCACCAATCGTGCGTGCCGGAATCATGGGGTCGATTGGATTAGCCGCGGTTATAGCCGGTAGGTTAAATCTAGCCTGGCGAAGTTTAATTTTGAGTGCAGTTGTGATGTTAATTATTTGGCCGTATTGGATTGGGGATCTGGGATTTATATTGTCTTTTATGGCCACCTTGTCAATAATGTTTTTTGAACGTCCCCTTGCAAGTAAACTTAAATTTATCCCCGGAATTGTGCGTCAGGATCTATCGACATCATTGGCGGCTCAGATTGGAGTTGCCCCAATTTTATTCTTCGAATTTGGACAGTTAAACGTGTTGTCTCCTTTGATTAACGTATTTATCTTGTGGACGGTTGTGCCTATTACGATCATTGGAATACTGGGAGCTTTGGTCGGGCTTGTATTTGAGCAAGGAGGACAAGCGATACTTTATTTAAATTACCCGCTTGCGACATGGTTTCTTTTTGTTGTCGATATATTTTCTTAATACATGCATAGATTGCTAATATTTGTCGGCGTCTTAGTTACTACAACTCTTTGTAGTACTTTAATTTTATTGCCCGATTCGAATTTGCATATTATTTCGTGTGATGTAGGGCAGGGAGATGCGACACTTGTGGTATATAAAGATAAACAAATTGTTGTGGATGCAGGACCGGTTGGTGGGGGAGCCGTTGAGTGTTTAAACAAACACATGCCGTTTTGGGATAGAGAAATTGAGCTTGTAATTTTGACGCATCCACAGATTGATCACTTTGGAGGACTGATTGAAATAGCCAAGATGTATAAAGTGGACAATTTCGTTTCATCCGGGCTCGGAAATAGCACTCCAGAATATCAAGCGCTAATAAATGTCCTAGGGGGGTCAGAGGTTCGACTGATAATAGCGCAAGATACCGCAAGTATCGGTATAGGTGTGATGTATTTAGACATACTACATCCAAACGAGAATTTTATTCGCCAAAATTGCAATTTATTAAAACCCGACGATGATGGATTAATACATACAATGAAGTGTGACAGTGATCCTAATGATTATTCTGTTGTGGTTAGATTAAGGCTGGAAGAATTTACTGCCTTGTTTACCGGCGACATGGGTCCAAAGGTTACCGATGAGATTTTGACGCGTTTTGACATAGGACATGTAAACTACATCAAAATACCTCATCATGGTAGCAAGAATGGATTAAGCAAAACTTTGCTTGAAGAAACACTTCCTGAAGTTGCAGTAATTAGTGTTGGGAAAAATAATAGCTATGGTCATCCACATAAGGAAATTCTAGATTTGCTTCATGAATTTAATGTTCAGATTCTAAGAACCGATTTGGAAGGTAATATCGAAGTAGTAACAGACGGAATCGGTTATTGGATTAAAAAGCAGTAATCACTAGATTATTTGTATACACGATTTATGCGATAGAGGTAAGTAATAAATTATTTGGAACTATGTAAGTGTTGTAAAACTTATGATTAACCCTCGGTAATGGTCTCAGAGATTCTACCGTTTTTTATAAACACTTGCATTTGTCTCGCTGGTTTGTTATTTGTATGTATTGTTTGATATCCCTGGAGTGCAAAACCGCGTGTCGGTGCAATGTCACGTCTTCCTTTGCTAGAATGATGGTCACTCACAAAAGCATCGAGTATTTGACCAATCTTTAATCTTGCGTGGGGGCATGTATTACATCGTGCATTCGTGGGTTGATCACATTTTTTACCGGTTACATCACACTGTATTATTTCTTTTGCCATGTTATTTAATATAATTTCCTAACTAAAATAATTATCAAATTAAGAAACAAAGGATTCTAGCATTTACATGGAGGAATGTAAAATAATCACATATTGTGAGAAACTGATTGGTTGGTGGAAAGTATTTACCAGTTGTGAAATGGTATTCTGACATTTATCAAATAACTAGCTTTGGAGATACGTTGTTATGGGTTGTGGGCAAGATATTTGTGTAGTGTTGCAGATGATTCTAGCAATTTAAGCTACTTGGATAACATATGATAATCTTTAGGATATCAAAACAAAGACCTTGATTTCCACCACGGGAATATATTATTCAACTTGTGATTTGGTCGTTGTGTGAGGAGAGGAAGTTGGTTGTGTGATTGGCGTACCATCATTAGGTAATTTATCATCAGTTGTGTCCATGTTTACATTACTATCGTTGTTGATTTCAGGTGTTTTGGTGATGATAATTGTTGGGGTTGTAACAGTTGTCTTAGAATGAGTAGATATTTGGGTTTCGCTTGTGTTGGTGCTTACATTCCGGGACGAAATGAAATCAGCGGCATTTGTTTGCGCATACAGCCTGATTGGACTTTGATGATCAATAATCAAGGCTGTGGCCAGAGTTATAAGTAGAATTGAAAATCTCAGTAGTGTTCCTCTGGAAGGTGATTTGAAGTTGATCATAATAATATATACAAACCATGACTTATTAATTGGCAATATATCATAGTACTATTCTTTGTACAATATATGGAATTATAGAAATTTGACTTATAACCCGACTCTTGCCGTTACTTTACATGAAACCCGTGGTGTTTATCTTCTAATATGACAAACAGGCTCGCTAACTAGTTGAATGGTGTGTATTGGTAAAATCCTTTAGACATTTTTTCCCTCGGCGTTTTGCGATAGCAAATTCGGGAGAGTTACAGCTAGCTTGATCAACTTGTGTTTGGAGAACCGAAGATTCACCCTTAGCTAGACCGGTAGTAAGATTATGAATCTCTTGATCAATAATAAGTGCTTTTTGACATCCTCCATAACCTATACAGGTATCAGGGAATGGACATTTAGGTCCGGGTTCAAATTCTGTTGTCATATCAGAAGTGATTATATAGTGATTGTAGTTATATATCGAATATGTTCTTGAAAGAAGGATATAGTACAATTGGAATATGGTTGAAAAAATAATATACATTGCGCTCCAAAAAATTGTCGGCGAAGTTGAGTTTGATCTTGAAATTCCAGCTAGAAGCGAAAATGGTGATTACTCAACAAATGTTGCCATGAAATTGTTTGCCAATCTGAAAAACAAGCAACAGGATCTGGAAATAATGGGCGAGAAATTCGAAGTCGTAAGTCCCCGGAGTATTGCTGAATTAATAAGAGATAAGCTATCAAAAGACGAGGAACTATCTACTTATATATCAAAAATTGAAGTTGCGGGAAGTGGATTTGTAAATTTTTATTTAAACAATGCATATTTGATTAATGTAATTAAAGAAGTACTAGCCAAAGGTAGTAACTACGGTAAGAAAGCTTCAAATAATGGGAAAAGGGCGATTGTCGAATATTCATCTCCCAATATAGCCAAGCCGTTTACGATAGGACATTTGCGTTCAACTGTAATTGGAGATGCTTATGCTAATATGTTGGAAATGGTTGGGTGGGAAGTTCTTCGGGATAATCATTTGGGTGATTGGGGTACACAGTTTGGTAAACAAATATATGCAATTAAAGCTTGGGGAAGCGAAACGGAAATCGAAAAATCCGAAAATCCGGTTAAAGATTTGGTTGCCTTGTATGTTAGATTTCACAAAGAGGCTGAAACAAATCCTGAGCTCGAAGACAAAGCGAGAGAGTGGTTTAAAAAATTGGAAAGTGGCGATGAGGAAGTGAGAAGACTATGGTTAAAATGCATCGATTGGTCGTTTAGGGAGTTTAGTAAAATATACAACGAGCTTGGAGTTAAATTTAGTGAGAAATTTAATGGCGGAAGAGGCCTGGGGGAGAGCTTTTTTGAGGACAAAATGCATGCCGTTATTGAAGAATTAGACAATAAAAGTTTTCTTAAAGTAGGTGAAGGGGGGGCCAAGCTTGTTTTCTTTGACAATGACAAATATCCACCTGCGATGATACTCAAAAAAGACGGATCAACATTGTATCATACGAGAGATTTGGCTACCGACAAGTATAGGAAAGATAATTTTGATCCGGATTTAATTGTGAATGAAGTTGGAGCTGAGCAACAACTTTATTTTAAACAACTTTTTGAAATGGAGAAGATGTTGGGATGGTTTGATCTTTCACAAAGAGTTCATTTGTTTCATGGAATGTTCAGATTTAAAGATAGAAAAATGTCGACAAGAAAAGGAAATGTTATTTGGCTCGAAGAAGTTTTAGAGCAAGCTATTTCTCGAGCAAGAGAGATGGGATCAAAGGTCAGCGAAACTGCAAAAATAATTGGTATTGGAGCTATTAAATGGAACGATCTTAAACACGATCCAAAAGCTGATGTCGTATTTGATTGGGATGAAATACTAAACATGCAAGGAAATTCCGGTCCTTACATGCAGTACACATATGCAAGGTGCATGAGTGTTTTAGAAAAATCGGGGAGTAAAAGTGTCGGTTTAAGTAGCGATGGCACTTATCAACTTAACGCCGATGAACGAGAGATAACGACCAAATTATCCCAATATTCTGGTACGATACTAATTGGGGTGAAAAATTACTCACCCAGTGTAATTTGCACCTATCTTTATAATTTGGCAAGTACTTTTAATAAATTTTACAACTCCAACAAAATTGTCGGATCTGATAATGAGGAACTACGACTTGCATTAACAAAAGCTACTGCGACAGTAATAAAGTCGGGGCTTGATATTCTGGGTATACAGGCTCCTGAGAGGATGTAGAAGTATTTAAATATCATCTAGTGGATCACAGGTAACTGTTTTAGCCCCTTGATTGTGCATATCCCGTATTAAGTTATCGGTGGGGTGTATGTCACCTGTTGGACAAAAACCAGGCCCCTTAACTTGAGCCGGTGTTTCTAAGCCCGGTTCATTGGGGTAATTTTTCCCTACAACTTCAAATATTTTTTCAGGTTCAACTGCCATGATTGTTCTCATCGCTAGTATACCTGTTTTGTGAAAAATAATAAACTTGTTTACAAAAAGAAGTTTTAGCTTTAAAATTGCACGTATCAAAGCTTTTTTCCGATTTAGTAACTAATATGAGTGGACCAGAATTACGTGACCAGTTAATTGAAGATTATGGTGAAGATAGGGTTAATGCTGCAGAAAAAGCGGGGATAACAATCGCACCAAGAACCAAGCCTGAGGATTTTAATAACGAGAAACGCCCAAGGGGACACAAAGGTGTAAGAACACGTGGTAATCGCAGAAGCCGCAATGATGTTCTAGCTACGCAAAGGAGCGGGAAAAGAAGAGATGGTTATCCCAGAGGCGGCCATGTTCAGTAAGAGCAAGGCATACGACGTCAGTTCAAACCTCATTGAGAATGCTTTCAATGAACCCCAGGCAATGCTAAAATACCTCAGATTATGATTTTTGAAAAAGCACATCTCGAGAACGGACTTCGGGTAATTACCACGCCTTTGCCAAATATGGAAAGTGCGACAGTCACAATTTGGGTAAATACGGGTTCAAGATATGAATCGCCCAAAGTAGCCGGCATCAGCCATTTTCTGGAGCATATGGTTGCCAAGGGTACGACAAAACGTCCAACGGCAAAAATAATTGCGGAAACAATTGATGCGTTTGGTGGTGAGTTTAATGCTGGAACCACCAAAGATTGGACAAATTTCTATATTAAAACAAGAAAAGCCAAGTTGTCTCTGGCGTTTGATTTAATTTCCGACATGGTATTGGATCCGCTTTTGAAAGACGAAGATATCGAGCGGGAAAAAGGTGTGATAGTTGAGGAAATTGGGATGTACGAGGATACACCCATGATGCACATTGATGATGTTTTCGAGCGCTTGATATTTAAGGGTCATAATTTGGGATGTGACATTATCGGAACAAGGAAAAGCGTTAAGGATATGACAAGGAATGATTTCTTGCGATATAGAAAAGCATATTATTGTAGCGATAATATTTTGGTGACGGTGTCGGGTGGAGTTGACGCCAAGACGGTTAATAAATTAGCTCAGAAGCATTTAAGTTCTTTGCCCAAACTACATCCGTCAGTATACAAAAAGTTTGTGCCAACGCAGAAAAAACCAAGAGTACTTTTAGAAGACAAAAAAGCAGAACAAGCGCATTTCATGTTGGGCTTTTTGGGTAGAAAACGTGGAGAGAAAGACAGATTTGCAGAAGCTGTTTTAACAACAATTCTTGGCGGAGGAATGAGTTCTCGTCTGTTTTCGGAGGTCCGAGAAAAAAGGGGATTGGCATATAGCATACGTACCAGTTCCGATCATTATGACGATACGGGCTATGTGGAAACTTATGCGGGTGTAGATCCAAAGAGAATCGACGAAGCACTGAAAGTAATTTTAGACCAAACTTACGGGCTAAGTAGTGGTGAGTACAAAATTACATCAACTGAGATTAACAAAGCAAAAGAGTATTTGAAAGGGCATATTGCGTTATCTTTGGAGGATACAAAAGTTATTAATCATTTTTTTGGAATTCGAGAACTCAAACTTGGTAAATTAGAAACACCGCAAGATGTTTATGAAGGAATTGATAAGGTATCTTATGACGAGATTCTTGCAGTAGCACAAAGTATATTTAATCCCGAAAAACTGAATCTGGCAATAATTGGACCATATAAGGACGATAGTAAATTTAAGAAGATAATTACAGGCAAGTGATAGGCATCCTTTAAAGGACAGACCTTTAAAGTGGTGACTTGCCGATGCCAATTACTGCCTTGTATCTAGTTTCAAACGAATATATAATTTTGCTATGTCGATAAAAACCAATCATCATGAGAAAAGTCTGGTACTTATTAAACCAGATGGTGTACAAAGAGGGCTTATCGGTGAGGTTATTACCAGGTTTGAACGAAAAGGCTTGAAAGTTGTTGCCATGAAAATGATTTGGCCTGACAAAAAAAAGGCAATGGATCATTATTTTTGGTCTGACGAAGAAAAAGAAGCATCTGGTGGAAGAACTATCGAAGCATACAAAGCGCAAGGTTATAAAATCACCAAGTCGGCCAAAGAGTATGCGGAAGACGTACAAAGAAGACTCTACAGCTATCTTCAGACAGGACCGATTGTCGCTATGGTAATTGAAGGTGCGCATGCAATTGAGCATGTGAGGAAAGTTGTCGGCCACGGCAATCCTTTATCAGCAGACGTAGGATCAATCAGAGCTGATTTTACTATTGATTCGTATGTTGTGGCGGATGATGTGGATCGGGCGGCTAGAAATCTAATTCACGCATCGGGTAATCCCAGTGAGGCAGCACGAGAGATGTCAGTTTGGTTTAAAGACAATGAAATTGTCGATTACGACCTTGCGATTGAAAAGATACTTTATTCAAAAGAATGGGAAGATGAGCGTAAGGATTTAGTAAAAGGAGATTAATAATTAGTCATGGTACACATGGGTTTTTTCGATTTTTAACTTCGTATTGGAAATTTAATATTCAATAATACACAGAAAATATCATACGGTTTTTTGCGGTTACCGATTTATATAATTCCCAGTAGGGTTATTAACTCCAATTGCCGCATTGCTTGGTAAGACGGAATTAACAAAAGACTTGGAGCTTCTTGAGAAACTACTGTTAAAGGCAAGAATGTGTCGCAAAAAAGCAAACGGTCAATCCTTAAACAACGATTTATTAGGAAGAATTATCCTTTAGTGAAGATGAATGTATAACCTCCAAACCCAACTGCAACTAGTCCAAATACCAATAGCGCGATTGTGTAGCCTCCAAACCCCGCATCGGGAAGCGTTTGCGGTAAAGTTGCCGAGGGAGTTGCAGATTGTGTTGCAGATGAAGCGGGAACATCGTTTCCAATAGCTAATTTAAACGAAACAGTTTCAGATCCTGACATAACAGTTACCAAATGTTCACCAGCAGTCAGAGTTGTCGGTGTCAATGACCAAACACCTGATGCGTTAGCAGTTGTATTTGTGGCTTTTGTGTCAATGTCAACAGTAACAGTTGAACCTGCTACGGCAGTTCCCGAGAGAGTTGGATTTTCCTTCGTATACCACCATGATGGATAAAATGTCCCCGATGTATCAAGTGATCCGATTGAGGTTACGGTAAGACTGGCTGCGTGAGCCAAGGAAACATAAGTAACCAAGAAAAACGATGCCAAAACTAAAGACAAGAACTTTCGCATAATTCATATTGTCAACAATTGGATGGTGTGTCAAGGGGAGAGAGAAAAATTATTTTGTGCTATTGGTAGCTCCAGGTATATATCTTTACTTATATTTTTAAGAAATTGAAATGCAGTAAATATCGGAATGCGGGTATTTGTATCCGTATTGGCATATTAACTTTGGTTCAGTATTAATTTTAATTATGTCTTTTAATGAGCAATCTATGACTAAACTTTGTAAATTCCGGTTAATTGATTTATAATTAGCCATGAGTGAAAGGAAAGATCATGTAGGAACAACTGCCTGTGGAGAAAAAAGGGGGTTTAGCACTCGTGAAGAATTAGATGAATGGTGGACGGGTCATACAGAAACTTGTGATCGTTGTTATGACTACACAATGGTAACTGTTCGCGGAACGGGTCCATCTCATCATCTCGAACCTCACAATCATGATGTCCAGGCAGCAGCAGACTATGCCAATAAACCACCTGGAGAAAGACAATATATACCCGCAAAAAAGAAGAGGGGGGGGAAAGGACCTCAGTTTATTTGGTAGCGTTAATAAATCCACTCATCATCATTAGTCTTGGGACTTTTCCTTTTTTTCGTAAGAGGTTCTTCTGCCCTGTTTTGCAAAGTGTGGCAAGTAAGGTTAGTCTCACGAAGATTTCCCCAATCTCCTTTACACAAGTCATTTAATTTATCATTGTATGCCCTGTCGAAATCTGTTGGTATGCCTGTTGATGTATTTACATCAGGCACAGGAACACGTATAACTCCCTCGTGTGTTTTTCCATCTCTTGTTGTTACTTTTAATAAGCCTATTTTAATTTCTCTTGGCATTCGTGTGTTTAATAATTAATAATTGTTGGAATCATGCAATTCTTGATATGGCATTAAAATTTAAAGACTTTACCTGCGCTCATAAGTTAGTGTAAGAAAAATCTAAGTTTATGTTAATTTTGATCCTCTGTCTGAGACTTCTAAATACTAAGCGGAATTATATACTTTCGTACGACGTATGTAAAACATCATGGCAAAATCTAGCATAGGAATAAGTGATTCATTCCGTAATTAGTAATTTCCGTAGCGAAATAGCTAAACCTGGATAATTATTTTTTTTACAAGTGCTGAAAAACCGTATCGTTAATGAAAGCTGAAATATCACTTGGTCTATGTTGCAGATATAAACGCATATATTGGACTTTCAAGGTAAAAATTGAATATGTTTCTTCACACAAAAACAAATTAATGTATACTAAAAATATGTCTATCGTAGACACTGCTCAATTTAAGGAATTCGAGGGTTTTCTAATGGAAAATATTAACCTTCGGTCAAACGGTTTGATCAAAACGCTACCCGGTCTTGGGGTATCGTACTTTATTAACAACTTCATCCAAGCTCATCGTGATTTAGATGCCAGACGTATTACGTCTATCGATGAAGATTTGGGGAACGTAAACATTCTTGATATGGATTTTAATAAGAATCGCTATGCCCTCAAAGACGCAGACCATATTTTCAGGTTGAGCCGTGACGAGAAATTGGTTTTCTTGGTCGTAAATACACCGAATGATTTACATAGTGAAGATTTTCGAACTAGTTACACCTCGGAACGGGTGTTTAATACGTATACTTTTAAAGTATTTGATAACGACAGTGCCCGTACATTTGCCTGGGAGATTTTACCAAACCTTCAGGAAGAGCAGTTTTTAAAAGCATATGCCTATTCAGGGGGGATAGCCAGATTAATAAAATACTTCATGGTGAGCACAGACAGACTTGGTAATAGTGTGGATGAATTATTAGTTAATCAGACGCTGACGCATTTGATTGATCCGATTGCAGAAATTGTTACAGATACGCCCGAGAGTACTTTGCGTGAAATCGGTATAAAAACAGACGAAGGATACAAGGGTGAGATATTAAAAGCGTTTCTGAAACTTAGACCGCACGAAACGGGAAATGCGATTACGATTGAAACCGATCTGACCTTTTTTGAGAATGGCCATAGGTCTGATGAAACGTTAATTAAACTTGAAAAAGATGTTTTGGAACATTTGATGAAGGAAGGCGTAATAACGCGCGAAAAAATAGCGGAAATTAAATGGGGGGAGAATAGTTATGATGATTTTTCCGATCAAGCGATAAACAAAAGCATTCAACGGCTTAACAAGAAACTAAAATATCACCAACTTACGGCAATTCCGAAAGTGGGGTACAAGCTGGAGGCTATAGATACTTCAATTTAAAAGATTAGCGGCGGGGCGGGATGCAGGGGTGCAGGGTCCAACCCTGCAGACACGTTATTAATCGATTGACAACTCTTTCGACAAAGCAGGTGGTTCAAGATCGTTCATGAAGTTTTGATACGTATTGTTTGATTTAATTTCAGTGAGTTTGGATTTCGAGAATATAGATAACACAATCTCTGGTTTAATCCAACTTCTTTTGCTCATTCCCAGATAATCAGAACATGAAGAGTGCCAATTCGAAATGTCGGTAACAATTCCACGAGGATTTAAATGAATATATTTGGTTAGGTGGAGCAAGTATATGTCATTTTCGACAAGTGAAGCTCGATAATTACTTTGAAATAAAGTACCAACACGACTATATTTTTTATTAAAATACATTGAGTATCTTGTGGTTATAGAATGCATGAATTTTTCCATCGAATTTCTTAATTCTTGTCTAATTAATAAATGAAAGTGATTGGGCATCAAACAATATGAGATTAAATCAATCTCTTTTTCAAAGTTTTGAGGAAGTCGTTTGGGCACATCAAAACCATCAATATGTTGATGATATGGGGGAGTTAATGCTTCGACAAGGAGACAAGTGAACTTTTTGTAATCACTCGGGTCTAAAAATATACTTCTTTTTTCTACACCACGGTTGTATACATGGTAATAGCTGTGGTCAGCATAAACTTTGACTACATTTCTTCGCGGCATCTCTTTGGTACTTTCATGTTAAATCAATATGTTAAGTAGTGCAACATATTACGATGGGGTGCAGGGTCCAACCCTGGCAGGGTTGGACCCTGCAGACTGCAGACAAAATACATACTGTGAGGCGGCAAGAGTACTTGAGCCGGGAGGACTTCTTATCCTGAACCGTATCGGAACAGAAACTACACACGAAGCACTTGCTGCAATGAATGGACTAAAACTAGTTTGACAAGATACCAGACCAGATACGATGTCTCGTGATGCAGTATTTATCAAACCCCTCGAAACTTTTCCGCATGAGGTATAAATACTGTTAGTACTATAGACTTTTGTAAAATATGTTAAATGTGTTAGAATATGATTCCCTCCTTAGAATAAAGTGCTTAACTAAAAACAATATGCCTGAAAGATTGACGGAAGAGGAGTTAGTGTCCTTAAGAGATAAAGCCACCAAAGCTGCGTGTGATAGTTGGCAAACTGCTGTGGTTGGTGGCGAAATTGTAGTTGGGTATGCGGTCCCGACTACTAGGCAGTATTCATTGGAGAAAGAACGACAATATGGATTAAGAAGGAAAGTCCCGGAACCCGAACCTCCAATTTACACAGAGTAAGTGATTGAAAGCGTTTAAAATATAAAATAATTTAATATCATATATAATTCCTAATGACACTTATTGAGCCAATTCCTTTAGCCAATAAAACACGGCTAGCAACAAGCAAACAAAACACAAGATCCCTCGACTGTCGCTTGAGATGACAATCTAGTAATGTTTGAGACGAAAAACCAAAAACACTCGAGATGATATAGGTTGTTATATTGACCGTTCCTTTTGTCATTTCGACCAGCTTCATTTTGTTATTCTGAGGTTTCCTTTTGTCATTTCGGCCACAAATGGAGAAACTTAATTACATAACTTCCATTAATTGCAAAAACATTGCTTACCTTCGTTTTACCTGTGGGTTTACTTGTTCTTCCTTAGGTGGATGGGAATTGTGATTTACCTGTTTATATCTTTCTATTGGAATAATCCGACTTCCTTCGTGTCCGCCATCTTGTCGTTTAATAGGATTTTTGCCACGTTTATCACAATACAATGGTTGTCTTGCTAAATCTAAATCTGGTGTCATATAACCCATAATATCAATTTATGGGAAATAATCAATTCTTGATTGGCTTGTAAAGGTGTAATAAAATCAATTTTTGGTAGCTTATAATATATTTAATATTAGTGAGTGAAACGGAGCATTGGTTTGCATGCAGGGTCCAACCCTGCCAGGGTTGGACCCTGCACCCGCACCCCCAGCTTGTATATTTTGTACACTATGCGTAATTTGCCTAATTCGTCGTTTGTTTGTAAAATACTGTTTATAAGTGTGAGGAGGTGATTATATGGAAAAAGATAAAAAAGGAAGAGAATTGACTCCCGCTCAAAAAGATTTGGCGGCAGTAGATAGACTAGCAGAAAAGGGAACAAAAGTAGTGGTTACCATAGAGACTGATAGTGGTGGTACTATTCACGTAAATAGAAATAAAGATAAGGATGGTAACCCTGTCTAAATTACTGGTGAATTGAATTATTATACGCTTGTGAAGATAGAGAACTTGCAAAATAATAGATATCACGGCGAATTAATAATTAGGTTAATTACTAATGTAGTGTAATTGAAAATGGTGAGTAAGAGTATTCTATGTGATTTATAAGCAATTAAATATTATCTTAAACTGTGTGATCTAGTTTCAATACCCCCCAAACTTATACGGGATTTTGTTAGCGACCCGTTTCATTTTTAAACAATGAAGCAGAGTGAGGATCGTGTATTGACTCATTACCTTAATTACTCCTTCTTTCACAAATCTTCTATCCGAACCCTTGACGTAAGTTTTAAGTATCTTAAATTTGCCTTTTCTACCCAACCGTCGTATAAACTCCCAGTCTTCGTATGCATTGTATGTCTCATCAAATCCACCGTGTTTAATTACATGGCTTTTCGTCGTGATGATACACATTCCGGCGCCTGAGGGTGCAAATTTTTGCGTCACAACAAAAATTGAATTTATAAAAGCAAAGCACAGTTTGATATCGGGGTGTTTTGAGTCCGCCCTGTAATTAGGGCAAGCGATATGCAAATCGTGTTTATAAAATTGATGTAATGAATTTTCAATGAATTTTTCATTAATTCTGACATCTGCATCCATAAGAATAATAATTTCACCTGTTGATTGTGCAATTCCAAAATTCCTTTGGTGTACGACGCCCTTTTTGTGAATGTGGAATATTGGTTTTAGTTTGTGGGTGGTTACGACTTTCTTGGTTTTGTCTACCGACTTGGCATCGACGACAATAACTTCATGGGGCAATAGTGTCTGGTTAGATAAATCATCAAGCAAGTTGCCAATATATTTTTCTTCATTCAAAGTGGGTATTATGACTGAAATTTTGTGTTTCATAACAAATGCAGAGCGCTTACACTAAACAATAAGAATCCGACAATTAAATTTATGGCGGGGAAGTACCAATATAGTTTTATATAGTCTTTTTCACTTATCTTAAATGCAAGGAAAGCAATAGAAGGATACGTTAGGCTAACTAAGCTAAGTGTGACTGGCATATTTATATAAAACAAAATGAAACTAGTAAGTGACCAGAATAAAACACACAAAATGATCGCGTTTTTTCTACCTAGAAATACAGCCGTTGTTTTTAATTGTGCATTTTTGTCTGCCTTGATGTCAGGAATTGCCGAGAATATATGCATAGCAAATGCCCAGAAAGAGGCTGCCAAAATTATTAGAAGTGGTGGATATGTATTTGTATTTTGGAAGTATCCGACAAGCCCCGGAGTGATATATAAAAAATTTGCACCAAAATCCAGAAACGGTCTTGCCTTTAGTCTAAATGGGGAAGCGGAATAAAGATAAGAAAGAGCTAGAAAAAGCGACAATGACATCATCGAAAGGAATGATGTTTGGATAATTAGTGTAACAATTCCAATCAAAAAACAGTACAAGGTAGCTCGAGAAAGTAATTTGTCTTTTTGGCTGGCGACAAATTCTTTGCCTTTCTTTTTTACCGAATATTTATCGGTATCCGAGTCGTATAAATCATTTATGCCATAGAGGAATAAATTTGCGGGTAACGTAAAAAAAATAAATGTTAAAAGAAAAGTCAAACTTAGAAAATCAGCTTTGTTTGCGACAGATGTAAACCCCACAAGGTAAGTTCCCAGAAGATATGGATAAAAACGCGGACGAGAAATGTAGACTAACTTGCCGAATTTAGATTTTGCCATGTTTGATGGATACGTGTTTAATTCCGGCGCACCAATAGCCGATTGCGGGTAACTGGCAAATAGTGTTTCTAATTAAACATAATATTACTTTAGAGGGTGACGGTTTTACTACTTTCTCAAAAACGATTAAAGGATTTTTGTAAATTACTTGTGCGGTCCAATCATACATATCTGATGATGTCATGATGGGAATAAGAAGCCGTGGTGGAATATAACGGTAACCTTCCTTTGCTTTGACCATCCATGTCTTGTAGATATCAATCTGCGCACGGATTAGGGTGACGAATTTTTGCTCGTCGGTAGTATTTGTAGGCCTAGTTAAATTACTAAGACCGTATTTTTTTATTTCAGAAAGGGGAATGTAAATTCGCTTGAGTGAGTTATCAGTCGATACATCACGGATAATATTTAAATATTGATAAGCTCGTCCAAGCATTTTGGCCGATTCATGGCTAGATTGGGGTAGTGACATTATTTGTGCCATCATTAGACCGATTACTTCGGCTGAGCCGTACATATACTTTTTGATTTGAGGAAAGTCACTACACACGTTTCCATTAAAATCCGCTCTCATCGAATCAAGAAAAGCATCAACCCACCTCTTGTTGAAGTTTCTTCGTCGCGTGAGTTTAATGAAATTGTCTATCACTAAGTCATTACAGATCTTCTGTGATTTGTAAGCTTTTTCAAATTTCTTTCTAAAGGAAGTAAAACCGTCTCTGTTTTGATTTTTACTATCAACAAAATTGTCGGCAATTCTTACAAAAGCATATAAATTAAATACATCTTCACGAACCGATTTGGGAAAAAATAAACTTGACCAATAATAAGTTACGCTTCCTTTTTTGAAAATACCCTTAATCCTTTTGTGTATCATATTTTTTAATTCTGTCGCGAACCAAGTGAGATGATACAATCGCCGGTGGAACTCCGATTCCGGGGACAGTGTTGGCTCCGGCAAAGAATAGATTATTTAGCTTCTTGCTTTTGTTTGTTGGTCGAAATATGGAAGACTGGAAAAGAGTGTGTGCCAATCCACCAAGGGCATTTCCGCCAGTGCTATTGTACCTTGAAGTAAAATCACTTACAGAAAAGATTTTTTTGTAAACAATGTTTTTCGCAATGTTTGTGCCTATTTTGTCGTCTATAAAATTAACAATGTAATTTGAGTAACTTTCTTTCCACATCTTATTTTCTTCTAACCCCGCGGCAATTGGAACTAAGACCATCAGATTTTCGTGTCCTTTGGGAGCTACCTTGTCATCGGTCGCCGAAGTTTTATTTATATAAAAACTTGGGTTAGTTGGCCAGGTGGGAGTATCAAATATTTCTCTAAAATGTGCCTTCCAGTCTGATCCGAAATACAAAGTGTGATGAATTAGCTGTGGAAGTTTTCCCTTAACGCCAAGATAGAGTAAAAAAGCTGAGGGAGTAAGTATTTTTTTATCCCAATATTTGTCAGAGTAGGTGCGATAATTTTCATTGTCGATTAGACTTTCCGTAAACTTGTAATCGGCATTTGAGATGACAATGTCATAAGCGACTTTTTTACCGTTTGTTTTAATGTGTGTAACTAAC
Organism: Candidatus Woesebacteria bacterium; assembly: GCA_016700095.1. Lineage (NCBI taxonomy): Bacteria > Candidatus Woeseibacteriota > Candidatus Woesebacteria bacterium. Next base: position 406,709 of record CP065002.1, read on the forward strand.
CCTTCATGAGTAATGATTTCTGTGACAGGGGAGTTGTAATGGTAAGTTACATTGTATTTTTTGCCTAATTTCACTAGACTTCTGACAATTTCGTAAATTCCACCTTTCGGATAAAAAACCCCAAGACCAAAGTCGGCATGTGCCATCATGGAAAAAAGCGCAGGTGCGTTGTCGGGGGAGCATCCTAAAAACACGATGTTGTAAGTTAGTATTTGCTGTATTTTTGGATTCTTAAAATATTTTGCGATATGGTTTTTGATAGGGAGAAAGTTTTGTACACCAAATGACTTGTTTATCAAATCTTTACTGAAAAGATCAAGCGGATTATCAGCGTTTTTATAAAGTATCGAATTTAATGCAATTTCATACTTAATTTTTGAATCGGCTAAATATTCGTCAAACTTTTTTGCTGCCCCTTTTTCTAAATTCTCAAATATCTGTTTGGTTTTTCCGATATTCTCGGACATGTCGTAAAATTCTTTGTTTTCAAAGTAGACGCGGTACTGCGGATCAAGCGGAGTGAGTTTGAGTACATCGGACAGTTTCAAGCCAAACTCAGCGTAATATTTCTCAAAGACATCGGGCATCATAAACCAAGACGGACCCATGTCAAAAGTAAAGCCCTTTTCTTTGTACAAACTTGCTCTGCCGCCTAATTGTTCATTTTTTTCGTAGACGTCAACTTTGTAGCCATCTTTAGCTAGCAGTGCAGCTGAGGCTAGACCTCCAATTCCTGAACCGATTATTGCAATTGTTTTGTGTGTATTTTTCGACATAGTTGCTAATTAAATTATTAATATATGTTACACCGAATGACCCGGACAAATAAACAGAGTTTGTAAGGTAGAGATGACGTTTTAATATTGACCTTATTTTACTTCTCGCAAATTAATAGCATTATGGCTTAATTTACGATGTAAGTCTTTAATTTAAAAAATCCACGACGATTAAGCAGTGCGTATTTCCAACCCCGGGGGTTGGAACAGCCTCAAAACAACCCCGGGGGTTGGAAATTTTGTGTCGGGGACCCGGGAATCGAACCCGGAGTCTCTCGATCCCGAACCGAGCGCTCTACCATTAAGCCAGTCCCCGTACAACAACTAATTATACAGTAATTAGAAATTGGATTACTTATAATCTTTACTATTTGATTTTATTTGTTACAATTCTCATATGAGCGTTGCTTGTGAAAATAAAGACACTTGTACTTATTACGGGTCTCAGCGTGAACGGGCGCGTATACAAGCGAAGTATCTATTTGACCGATCCGGAAAACCAGACGAACCAGTAACTGTTAACTTTAGATGTGCTAACTCGGAATACTGTAGTCAATCTGGATCAGTTACATATCCCAAGCCCGAGGCGCAATAAAAACACCTTCGATAATATTTTGATTAGTAATGTTTGATATAATCTTCGTTATGAAAGATATTCCCGTTAACTTTGGCAAACTTTACATAGTCGCTACGCCGATAGGGAATTTGGCAGATATTTCAAACCGGGCAATTGATGTACTCAAAAACGTTAATTACATTTTGGCTGAGGACACGAGAGTGACGGCAAAACTTCTTAACCGCTTTGATATTGACCAAAGATTAGTTAGTTTTCACCAACATACACCAGAACAGAAATATCTATCAGTACTCAAAGATTTAATTGACGGCAAAAACATTGCCTTTGTTACCGATGCTGGTACTCCCGGAGTTAGTGATCCGGGCAATGAATTGATATCTTATTTAATAGAGAAGGAGTCTTTGATACAGATAACTGCAATACCTGGAGCATCTTCTTTGACTGCGGCATTGTCGATTTGTGGGTTTGATACCACGCACGTTGTTTTCGTAGGTTTTATGCCCAAAAAGCATCAGAAACAAATTTACGACACGGTGAAATTAAGTGGTTATGCACTTTGTTTTTATGAGACGTCAGGGAGAATAATCAAAACACTTGACAGAATGATGGCAGAGTTTGGAGAAGAAAGAAACGTCTTTGTGGGCAGGGAACTGACCAAAATGTACGAAGAGACGTATCGGGGAAGTCTGATGGAAGTTAAATTGCAGATTGAAAAATCTGTACAAAAGGGAGAAATTGTGGTTGTTTTGGATAAAGGGAGGAAAATGTAGAGTTTAGCAATTAGAATTTAGAGTTTGGGAATTAGAAATTGAGAGTAAAATAGTGCAATTAGAGTAATTAGATACTATTAATCACAAAGGTGGTACCCTTTAGATAAATAATTTGGAGTACTGAATTTATAGCGGATTCAAAGAAGTTCTGGGGTCAGACAAAGTACTTAATTTCTTCCTTCTTGCAATAATGTTTCTGAGAAATTAGAATACAATCTTGTGACAAAATTAAATGGTAAATATAGAATTATTGGCCAAACAAGGGCAAAAAGCTGATGAATATGCGCAAAGAGTAACAACCCGCAAAGGACCTGGTGACCCTGTTCCTGGAAAAGATTTCCTTAGATTATCTGATCGAGACGCACGCAGGAAAACCGGTTTAACTACGATAGAGAAAGTAGAACCTAATGTTATAATTTTTAGAAGCCCCAAGTAATTCTTGTTAATAATTTACGACAATAATTATTCATTAATTGAATTTGCAATCTTACCAGGGCTGGACCCTGTAATTCTGCTATACCTGTAATCTTGAAAAACGCTAGAGATTTAATATTTGTTTATTTAAACTTCCCGAAAACCGTGGATGATTAGACCACGGATGAAGGGAAGCAGGAAACAAACTTTTCGAAGAAAATCGAGGGTTCTCAATTTGTTTATTATCGACTAGAAGGTCTAGATTACTTAGGCCAAGTGATGTCGCTAGTGATAGATATTAAAGCAGTAATAAATCTTGTGTAGTTACTAGCCACAAACGGGACTTGATTTTCGAGTTTCGTGTTTTGTATAATTCGCTTTATGACTATTTCAGAAAATGGTAGACAAGCCATTTTGGTTTATAAAGATGGGCGATTACCAAAAGTCAAAGGTGTCCCGCAGTTGAGATGGACACCTGAAGTAATAAAAAATTTTACAATCTCAACTGAATTTAACATGGAAGATAGAGGTCCTAATAGTGATTTTCAACCTAGAATAAGTGGTGAAGAGAGATATTGATTATTTGTAGTACAATAGATATATGGCACAAGAAACTATAGAACCAGATGTTTGGACACCTGTTGTGAAGACAGCGCAACAAATAGGTGAAGCCATTAAAGATACATTGGAAATTAAACCGCATATTGGAACCGGTAAAGCCGGGAAAAGGAGTGAAAAAGTACCAGCCCCCGAGGTGAAATTACCTGGACAAAAGCAATAGATCAATCTCGATTATTTGCACTAGGCTTCAAATTGGAAATTGTAATAATCAAGGTAAAGGTAAAAAAACTCCAACCACATCACGCTTGGGTCCCAAACCGCCAGAGAACCGACAACGTTGAGGTTGATGGAATTTAAAGCCTATTAGCGCTAAATTGTACTTCCAATAATTCTGATATATAATATGCTCCTATAGTAATATGATTGAAAGACCGGTACAGGATTTGCCAAATTATAATCAGACACCCCCTTTTGAACCTATTGTAGTCGAAGTAGGAGTAACAGGTGGTGACTTAGTCAGATATGAACGCTTATGTGAACCTACACCTGATATGCGTGGACCGATATCCTATCTATCAAATGCACAACCCCATGCCACTGTTTCCATGGAGATGCATGACTTTTCGAGTCTGTCCGTGAAGGCTCCAACAGCAGGTTTTGTAAATATGGACTCACACGCAAGTCCTGTTTTACAGGATCAAGAACCCATGACAATGTGGGAATTTGCACAAGTGGTGGGGAAACTTGGCGTAAATGGATTAGTCAGACTTGTACAAAAGGGTATGGGTAGTTACGAAAAACACAAAGATATTTGGTTGACTGTGGGTGCGATTAGTGCTGGTAGTGTTGCCTTTAAATGGTTCTTGAGAAAAATGCACGGCATGGCTTGGGAATAATATATGAAAGATAGATCGCCTTTGATTAATTTTTTCGGAAATGTAACTGCGTTGGCAACATACGGTGTTGGTGTTTTTTTTGGTACTGATACCCAAGTTTCCCAACAACCACCCTATGGAAGTGAACCACAAGTAACACACCAAGTGGGACAAGTAGAACAATTGCAAGATTGCACGTTAGGGAATTTAAATCCTGGGGCTCAGTCGGTATTTCTGTCGTGGATGGACGTTGTTGGCAGAGATGGTATGCAACGTATTATTCAAAATGGAGGGCTTCCGACAATGGGAGGCGATTCTGCCGAAAAATGTCCACGAGAAGAAACGATTGATTTGACCGTGGATGATTTTCTTGCGGGTGTGGATGATCGTGAGATGGCTGCATTACATAATCAGTTAGAACAAAACAAACCCATTGTGACAACAGATGGAAAACGGGAACCGTTATTCCCCCCTTTCTTTGGGTTGGGTATGGCATTTGCTTGTGGAGGATTAATATATATAGGACTAAAGGTCCGACAAAGTGAAGGAGATTATTAATAATATGAAAGATAGATTGGGAGAGTTAATAATATTTGCAAAGAATGTACCGACCTTTATTGCATATGGGTCTTCTGTTTATTTTGGTACTGATGCCCAAGTTTCCCAACAACCACCCTATGGAAGTGAACCACAAAATCCACACCATACAGTGCAAGTGGATGCGGGAGATGAAGATGGACAAAATATATCTGCGCAGGTAGAGCCGACTCCTAATCCAGATAGATGCAGGGCAAGTAATTTAGACTCTGAGGCATTAAGAACTTATCTTGCATGGAGAACAACTGTGGGTGGGGATAAGGAGAAGATTCAGGAAATAATCGACAATGGAGGTTTATCCACAATGGGAGGAAATTCTAGTGAAGTTTGTAAACCGGAAGTAGTGCCAGAAGTAACAGTATTTGAAAATATGACTTTGGAGGAAATGCAAGCCAGGGTTGCAAGAGATTTGCAACATCAGATGGATGAACATAAAGCACCTAATCCTTATATACTACCGGCAATATGTGGAGGAGCTGTGTCTGCTGTGGCGTTAGTTGCTGGGTATATTGTGATTAAAAAGGCATATAAGAACGCACCCAATATGACTCCGGGGGATGAGTATAGAGAACCTAAACATGGTGGTAGGGTTGCTAGAACTGATGTGACTGAGGCTCAAAGGACAGATACAGATCCGCTTGAATTATGGAGTAGTTTTATAAATTCAATAGGCAGAAGACCTTCAGATGAGAATGACTAATACTTCTTGTTTAACGGGTCTCCTTCATTGATTCTGTTCTATTTGCGTGTCTATCTTCCGGGCTACCTGAATATGCTGATTGTGGCGCCTGTATTGATGTAGTGGAAGCAATAATAACATCGCTCCTATTACCGATAGCTACAACCCCTCCAGTATTAGTTGGCTCTACACCCATAAGATTTTCAACATATTGTTGTTTAGTTTCATTCGTTCTTGGGGGAAGATCGTGTTGTCTATCAGCTGTCATAGTGGAATTATAACTATCCTGAGGGAGAAATGCAAAACAATAGTTAAGATTGTAATCAGGTTATGTTTTATATATCCTTAAACTATGGACAAAGGAACAAATCTTGTCGATCAGCCTCAAGTACCGGATAAATTACAAACGGAAATACACGCCGAGGAAGATTCGGAAAAAAACGAATCACATACAATTGTAAATACCCAGCGGACTTACAAGTTACCTTTTGTCATCGTGACTTTACTATTCGTACTTTTTTGTGCGTCAAGTGTTTATCTATTTATCCAGAACAACAATCTGACAAATCAGAGAGAATCTTTGGATGCAAAATTAACTAGTTACGATACGGATGTTGTTGCCGCACAAAATGAAGCGGAGAAATATCAACTAGAATACGATGAATTGGTAGGAGAGGTAAATGGCTATTTGCGGGAAATGGGAGTAATTTGCTCGGGAGATAAAATTGATTGTCTGGCAAATTACAGCAAGGAAAACGTCGCGACAGGTTCTTCTAATTTAGATATGAACGAAGCAAATACGTCAACTTCTTCAGGGAAATTAGATGGTAATTAAATAGTAATGATGGTAGGGGATGGGATTTATAATTTGGCTGTTGGGGTTAAGTAATTGGAGTAGGAATGATTGCAGGGTTGGACCCTGCAGTTGTGGAATTATTGATTGCAGGGTTGGACCCTGCAGCTGTGCTGCTAATAGTGCCCTCGGCAGGAATCGAACCTGCAGCTAGCCCTTAGGAGGGGCTTGTTTTATCCATTAAACTACGAGGGCATGAAATGCCAAGTGGTGATAGTAAATTCTGTGGCTTAAACAATTAGATTAAGCCCGTTTATCCATTAAACACGAGAGCATTATGCCTAACATGTATTATAACAAGAATACATTGAGAATGGTTGTTTAAGGTTGTAAGAGATTATGAAATTCAGTGTTTTTACGTATGGGATTAGGAATAAACCTACCTCAAACTCACGGAGTAGAGATTGGGGTAAGTATCTGTAGCGCCAAAGTTAGTAAGCAATATTAACCTGTCGTCGCTTACCGTCGGAAATGCGTAGGGCAAAATATAATTACCGGAATATACGGTTTGTCGATTGGTTCCGTCATAATCCATAATGACAACTTTGTCGCGGTCTGCGAGAATTATGTTTCTCGAGGTAGGAAACCAGCTTGCTCTTTTGGTATTGTTTGTATCACTATATCCACCTTCAATTATTAATCCTTCCGAGGTGTCATCGATCAGGTAATTCCGATCCTCTTCGATATCGTATACATATGTATGATTCGTTTTGATATTACGATCTTGTTTTTGGGTAGATGATCCCGGAAATGGTTTTACTAAGTTGTCTTTTATGGTTGCTGACCCGCTCGCCAAATACATAACCATGTCGTTGTCGGGAGAAAACAAAACCTGACTTGCTTTGTCATTTAAGATTTCTGCCAGCTCGTCCGGTAACTCCTCTTTTTGTGAATTAATTATTTTCGCCCAATCGGTTTCCCATTCTTTCAGAATTAATTCTTTTTGGATGGTAATATTTATCCGTTCGTTTTGGGGCGTGAAGGATTGGGAATTGATTAAATATGCACCTTTGGGTGTCGTAAGCAAAATTTCCCGTCCGTCCGGTGACCAAATCCAGGTTGAATTAGTTAAGTCACCGTCCGTAATTTTTCTCGGTTCTCTCGAAAAACCAACCGGTAAGTTAATCGTTTCGAAAATCCATAAACCGTTTTTGTCGTTTGCGGGATTAACAATGCTTGTTTGAGGTGGTATTGCATAAGCGATTTTGGTGAAATCGCGGGAGGGTGTCGGATTCAAAGCGCCGGTTAAGGTTGCGGCAGTTAGAGAAGGAGCCAGTTTGAAAAGCTGCGCTTTTACCTCAGTTACAATTTCTGCCTCCAGTGTAAGCCTTTTTGACCACGTCATGAAACCATCTTTTCGAACTTCAATATCGTAATTGCCGGGTACAAGGGGAATCGTATCGTCTGTGGCCGATTTTACTTCACCGTTAACGAAAACCTGGGCGCCGGTGGGTTGTGATTTTATTGCCAGGAGTCCGTGTGGTGATAAACCCGTATCTTTGCTAAAACGGTATCCGCTGGCAAACAAGCCAAGTACTGTAGCGACACTGATAACAATTATCCCGGTAATAGAAAAAAGCCCGAGTCTAATCAGATTAATCTTGGAAAACCCTTTGCTCTTTTTTGTCGACATAACTTATTATACAGACTATTTGGGGGAGTTTTTCAACTCTATTTGATGTTCATGTACATTTAAGGTAAATTGCCTATTAATAATACCTACTTAAATGTCGTAAAATGAGATAATTAATCAGAAATAAATATTTCATATTACTTCCTTAGTAATACTATGTATATCACAGAGATTAATATAAGTAATTAGATGTTTAGAAAACAAATAGCAATTGATTTGGGTACAGCAAATACTTTGGTGTGGGTAGTTGGTGAAGGATTAATATCCAATGAACCAACCGTCGTCGCGATTTCCGCAGACGATAGTGCGGTTGTTGCAGTTGGTAGGGAGGCAAAAAAGATGTTGGGACGGACACCTGAGGCATTGATAGCTTCTAAGCCGATGAGAGAAGGCGTAATCGCCGACTATCAGGTTACCAAAGCAATGCTGAGGTATTTTATCCAAAAAGCTTACGAATCGTCTGAGGTGATTGACAATCAAGGACGTGTTAAGTCAAGAAAAGATAAAAACAAAGCTAAAACTGCACGTACATCAAACTACTTAAAGTATTTACCTTTAGCACGCGTTCAATTTTTCAAGCCCGATGTCATGATATGTGTGCCTGCCGGGTGTACTCAAGTGGAGAGAAGAGCGGCCTTAGACGCTACACTGGCAGCAGGCGCTGCACATGCGTATTTGATTGATGAACCACTGGCTGCCGCTATCGGTGCGGGAATTCCGGTATCCGCGCCTTCAGGACATATGATTTTGGATGTCGGTGGAGGTTCGGCAGAGGCTGCGGTTATTTCGCTAGGTGGAGTTGTGGTTCACAAAAGCGTTCGCGTAGCCGGAAATAAACTAGATGAGGCAATTCAGGAGTATCTAAAGAAAAAACACAATCTAATAGTTGGGGACCAAACAGCCGAGCGAATCAAAATTAAAATCGGGTCGGCAGTAACGCTTGACAAGGAACAGTCGATTGAAATTTCAGGTCGGGATTTGATTTTTGGTTTACCGCGGAGTGTTGTCATTGGATCAACAGAAGTCACCGAGGCGATGAAGCCGGTTTTAATGCAGATTATAGGTGCTGTTAAAGGTGTTTTAGAAGATACGCCTCCCGAGCTTGCAGCAGATATTATTGATAAGGGTATTGTTATGAGTGGAGGGACAAGTAAACTGAGAAATTTCGATAAATTAATAACCGACGAAACGGGAGTTCCGTCGCATGTTGCCGAAGACGCTTTGTACTCAGTAGTCCGGGGAACAGGGGTTGTTCTGGAAAACATCGAATTATGGAAACGAAGTGTATCGACAAAACGTTAATAATATAAATACTATATTGGATTGAAATATTACCGGTATGTATTTACCATTGTACAAATACGTCGTTTTGCTAGTAAACGAAAGATGGTCAATTAAGGTGTATACATACCTTATAGTATGTATAATAAATTCAAAAGTCATTGAGGATCAATTGGGGATAAGTGGTAACAATACAAAGCTAAAAATTGCGTAATATTTGTATACAATATGTGTACATAATTTATTCTAATATAAATATTAGTAACCTATAAATTAATTAAGTGAATTTTACATCTGCCACTTAATTAAAAGATGGATAAAACGATGAAAAATATATATAGGATGTAAAATATCACTTTATATATCTAGTATAATACAGCTTTTACGAACCGTTTTAGTATGTAGGTCAAGGCAGGTTGTAGTTAAATGATAAATTTACATTGTTTGTTTGAAAAGTTTGTAAGATAGTAAAGAATCATATAGGCATGAATAGTAAAAATACCTTGATGTCAAAGTCTAAAATAAACCAACATATTGGGATATTAACTAACATCGGATGTGTTAGCATTACAAGACAAAAAGTGCTAAAAACGGTGCTTGAGCGTCTTACAATAAATAGTCGGCTGATAATCGTAACTCCAAATGCCGAAATTGCTCTACAAGCGATGCGTGACAAGCGTTTTTCCAACATACTGGAGTCTGCACATATCGTTTTACCTGACGGCATAGGACTAATTGCAGCAGTCAAATTTATAAGAATGTATTGTCCAAAAAGTAAGATTGCGAGGTTTCCTCTGTTTATCGTTCAAGGCATTGTTATAGGTCTATCAATTCTAATTAATAAAAAATGGTTGACTAAAGATATTAATTTAATCAAGGGTCGAGAAATGTTTGTCGATTTAGTCAAACTCGCTAATGAGCGAAAGTGGAAAGTATATTTTCTCGGCGGTTGCGGCAATGAGGCCAAAGAAGCCGTAGATGAACTGAAGAAAAAATATGTGCATGTAAGATTTATGTATAAAGAAGGACCACTACTCACATTAAACGCACAACCGGCTACACCTGCTGATATAAAACTTAACGAAGCGGTAATTGAGAGTATAAAAAAATATAAACCGCACATGCTTTTTGTCGCATTTGGAGCTCCCAAGCAGGAAAAGTGGATAGCGGACAACCTTAACAAATTACCGGTGGGGTTAGCCATGACTGTCGGTGGGTCATTCAAGTTTATTTCCGGAAAATCCAAACTTCCACCCAGGTTGGTAGAAAATCTCGGATTGGAAGCTATGTGGAGGCTGGTTACGGAACCATGGAGGTTTAAGCGAGTATTTAACGCATGTGTCGTATTTCCGTATGACATATTCAAAGCCAAATTAGCTCAATAATACTTTGTAGTATGCAAAAATATAAACACGTTAATTAACTAACTTTCTTAAGCTGATTACAGTAATACTTAGCGATGTTTGACTTTTTTTAATATGACAGTTGAAACTGTATCGTATTCTCAAGTGTTTCGTAATCTCCAGGCTGCAGTAAGAGGAGGTATAAATCATAAAACAAATCACATTGCTGCACATCCGCCCAAAAATGAAGTCTGGGTTCCCGGTGGAAATTTGGACATAATAGCACGGCAAATGTTAAACGACTTGGGATATAGGGCGCGTTTAGCGAAGTTCGATTTAACTAAACCACATTATTGGCAAAATGTACCCTGGAGTCATGGTAATATTCATCCTAGAAATTTGTTGGCGTCCTTTGCAGCTTTCTCAGATGACCCTGGGACATATGTTGATGAAAAGTATTTTCCTAGTGACATTGCACAATGCCTCGTGCAAAATATTTGCGACAATGCAGATCGCATGGGTAGACCACTTACCTTGAATGAGCAATTCGTGCTTGCACTGGAAAAGATCGGACCGTATCCAACGGCGTGTGCGATTGCACTGCACGCAGGAATTAGAGGGATTGGAAGAAATATGGACAGTAGAATGGGTATTAAGTCAGGTCCGGATAAAATGCAAAAGTTAGCGCTTTCGCTTGCAGATGTGACTGACACAGGTGATCAGATAGGAGATACATATCACGTCTGGGGAGTAGTAGCAAGCGTATTGACGGGTAATAGTTACATGAATGGAAGAAGGCTAAACTTAGATGCGTATTTGCTTTTACACAGTGGTCGTTTTGCTGAGCCAATTGCTGTTGTAAGAAAGAAAGTATTTGGAACCGAAACAGCACATGACCACAGGTTGGCAAATGCTTTGGGGCAATCGATAGCAAGTAAAATATGGAATGAATTTCATTAATTAGATAATGTCATTCAAGATACGCGAAAATCCTTTAGATATTAGCCTGCTGATGAGCAAAGCACTGAACAAGCTTGTTTAGTAATGTGAAGAAACCACAGACTAAACAGTGGTTGTTTGTCAAATGGTTGACTAGAGTAATAAACGTGCGGAACGACTAAATCAGATGGGAAAAATAATATAGAATGTTCTTTATAAACCCAATACGAAATGCATAATTGTTTTCACTTTTCGGCAATTCCGTATGATTTACTGCATGCATGTAAAATAGTCACAACAAAGATTTCAAAGGTTATCACACAATCTAGTCCGCGGAGTATTGTTTAATACAATACTATTGTCAGGAGTTGGCTGGGGATAATCTTATTCGGTTGCGCTTTGCATACCAAGTAGCCACAAAACTGCTTCTTTTTTGTATCTTCTGTCTCCTCGGGAGTTGATTCTAATCGCGGGTAATTTACCACGTTTGCCCCATCGTTTGATGGTAAGTGGTGATACACGAAGAAGCTCTGCAACCTCGCGTACGGTAAGAAGATCGGGAAGTTCACCTAGTTTCAAATTCTTCTTATTTAGTTTATCTGTCATCATTTTTATCCTTTGTATGCTATTTGTTCTAGTTGCGAGGCTAGGTACTTACTTAAGTTATTCACAATGTATCAAAGAGGAGGTAAACGTGTCAAGATGGAATTGCAAAGTAAAACCACAAGATGCAATAATTTATACTTATCCGACAGGCTTTCTGGGGAAACAATCTATCGGATATCTACACAATAATTTACTTGTGCTAATATGAAATAACGAAAGTAATGCCCATGTTTGACGATCAAGTACATGCCCAAAATAATGAGAATAATTATCCGCAACCTATTCAGCCCGAAGAGGTTAGTTCCAGCCAACATGTTTATCACGCGACTTCGAGTAAAAGACTTGCCCAAAGCCCGGTTCTATACCTTGCTTTAATTGTCACCTTTGGATCAATTGTGACTACGGGATTACTCGCAAGATCATTATTTACGAAAACACCTCAACAAGCGGCCAGTGCGAGCGACAGATTTCTCAACTTATCCTATTTATATAAAAGCGATATTCGAAAAGGTGAGGGTGCAAAGATTTTGTACAAACCGGCTTCTCTTTTGAACATGGAAGTTTTGTATGTTTTGACCTTCGACAATGATAAATATACCCTGAATGAGGAGATAAACGGCATCGTGCAGATATCGGGATCGAAAATTACCACAACAAGTGATAATGGAAAATATACCAAGGATTACAAACTTGCGCCTGAAGCGATATTTTTCCTCGATGCGGGCAAGGGTTCACTTGCGACACTGGGAAGAGACTATGCGTCTGATTTTTTTAATACAGACCGCAAAGTCTATTACGATGTCCTGATTGATAAGGTAAGTGGCGAAGAAACGGTAGTTGTTGTTTATTTGACTGCCGGACCCGATTATAAACTGAATGTCGGATTTCTCACGGGGGCAGTGACGGAAAAAATTCCCGGAGATAGCGAGTTTACGCTCATGAATTCATCGGAGCGGGGAAGTGATTATTCACAGGTGTTAAATTTAAATATGGAGACAAAGATCATAAACCTCGAAGAACTTGTCAAGTGATCTGGGGAATTTGTCTGAAGAAATGAAGTTTGTAAGTAATGCAGGCTGAATATGGAATATAGTATGTCGGATAGCGAATATTGAATACACTTGGCGAGGCGGGTGGGTTCCACTTCATCAGTTGTGTCTAAAGCGTAATGGACAGGTTCTACTTTATTAACTATATGTTTTGCATTGCAGGTAGATCCGTCCATAGAAGCTATACCGTAAGTATTGCAGGTAGGTAGGTTTCCCGTCTCCAGCAGAAAGGGTAAGATTTCTTGTTCCAATTTCTTTGATTAATTATGATGTTAATATTAGTCTAGTGATAATGTGCGAAATGCAAATATTCCAATTGTGCTAGATAGAGGTATAGTTTATTATTATTGAAGAGTAACTATATTATCAGATGAGACCAAAATATAAACTCATCCGGCATGATTTGTATAATCGTATAACCCCCTACATGGGGGTTTTTTGTGCTACACAAGATGTATGTAGACATATCCTATAACATGGAATTTGTGGTATAATATTTCCAAATTTGTGATAGGTGTAATGGAGATAAGTTTTAGCTAAAAGTAATTGTTTTAATATGAAAGATAACGACAGACATTCAAGTATCGATGTAGCAATGCCAGATGGTGCAATGCGGCAAACTGCGTTTCCTGAATCGGTGATGGATCAGCCGACAATGTTTCGCTACCACATACCCGACCAGAGATCTAAAGCTATTGATGTACGCGGTAGAACTCCGACATTACCTCAACAACCGTTACCTTTTATGCAACCAAGATCTGATGTCGCCTTGGTGAATAAACATATGACTCCTGCGCCATTTGTGGCGGGTAACCGTGAAACAACTTCCTCACATACTATTCCCCCTGTCGATTCCGGACAAGCTGGTGCGATAAGGACAGATATGGCACCCAAAGTAGCATTGTTTGGTGGTGCACTTTATTTAGCAACTCAAGTGATGGGATGTACGGTCAGTCCCCCAAATATTAATCAGCCGACAGATAATCCACGTCCGACCGGTACGGGTGAGGTAGATAATACTATTCCTGCACCGGCGACGATTACATCGGTACCTACGTCACAGGTAGAAAATATGGATCAGCCCGAGGTGCCATCTTTACCCGCTGGTGAAGCGCAGTTTAGAGAAAAGTTTAATATTCCATCCGGTCCGCTTGGTACATTGAACAGTCAAGATCTAGGGGTTTATGTTGCCGGAAAAAATGCGATTGGATATGACGCTAATGGAGGACTGGGAGACATAAATCAAAAATATGATGAAGGCACGGGGTATGGTGGAGCAGAGGCGTGGGTCGACAATGTTAAACCTTGGCGACCAGGATTGGATCAAAGTGTAAATCCGGGTCCTTTCAATTCAGAAAATGTGGGTGGCGTTATGGTGACTGACGGTGGTAGTGATCCCCGTAACCCAACAATTCGTGAAATACATATTTATAGAGGATCTCTTGATAGTATTGTCCAAGATGGTATTCCGCCAATCAAAAACAGTGTGGACGATCAAGCGGGTTTAAACGATTTTGTTGTTCATTATCGTGCTGGTGAAGGCCAGCATTTGATTGATAACTACTTGGTTCCCGCAACCGACCTGGACGGTAATGTTATATCGGGTCAATCTGAACTTACGATCGCACGAGTGGATAGTGAAGGAAAAATTACTGGCTATGTCGATCCTTACGATCCTACGAAATGGATTACTTTGGTGCAATTGCCCGTGACATATGGACCAGGTGTTGTGACACCGGTGCCCACACCAACTGTACCCGTGACGATGAGAACTGGGGTAGAAGACCCTGGAGAAAGAACCTTCCAGGCAGGTAATGGTACACCACTAAATGAAAGTGATCTAGGTGTACCGGCAGGGTTTATTTACTCAGGGGTCAATGGAGGTAATATTACATATACAAATTCGGAAGGACAACAGTTTGTGGTTACTCTGTTGCCGGATGGTACATTTACTGGAGGATTGGTGGCACCAGTTGAAGCCAGGTTGGATGTAGATTTTGAGTCACAGATAGGATTACCGCATGAATATATGAATAATTTTAATCTGATAAACGTAAATATAGAAAGCTTCTTTGAACATCCAGATCAATGGAATGTTGATTTGGGCAATGAGCAAGTTGGTCATTTTGAAGATAGGGATAGAGGAGGTATGCGATTTGGTATAGGAGATACATGGTTTAGTGGTGTTAATGAAGAAAGATTGGGAGACTTAACCTATCAACAACAGTCGTTGACTGCAACACCTGTATATCTGGGGGGGTTTTTCGCACCGGCAGGCGAAACTGTTAACACACATGGTAATGTTATTTATTCAGATGAGGAAGCATTTTATCTTGTACTTGGAGCAAAAGATAAGAATGGGGATCCATTTGTGTATCTTGTTACTACAGGATTTACCGATACAGATAAGCATCCGTTCTGGGGGAAAACAGATGTATTTGTTGCTGATAATACCAATATTCACCCACCGATTACCAACACAACTCGAGGAGGATTAGTTACTTTACCGGCTGACAAATTTTATAATTTGCTAACTGAATCAAGTCAGAATAATCCAATTAGAGTATTGGTAATGTCAACGCAACTTCATGATATAAATCCTCTGGGTTCAGAAGCATACATTAGCGCGCTTAATAAGGCGGGTGTTGCCGCTATCGCTGAGTTATCTGATATTGCATTCCGCCTCGATCGGGAGGATAGAATTCTTGTTAATCCGCTACTTGAACTAATGGATGAAGACAATATGGTCGACGGAACGTCTGGTGATCCGTCTTACGTGTTTCGAGGCGGAATCCCAACGGATATTTATAGAAATCCACCCAAAGTGCCTATTGTTATAAACTTTGGTGTTTATGAGGGATCCCAGTGAAAATAATAAGTGTTGTGAATGATTGTCAAGGAAGTCTTCTTTCTGATAATATGTATTCATGAAGAGATTTGCCATCTTTATTATCCTGCTAACTGTTTTTTTGGCGGCTACTATTTTGATATATAGTTACATTGTTTTTTCTTCAAATAAAAAAAATTGTCAGTTTTCATTTTCTTTGACAGATTTACCGAACAAACAAGTGATTTGTGGACTTCAAACAATCGGACATGATGACTCTCTAACATATATCGTAAAAATAGTTGATGTTTTTGAACAAGATGAGAGAGTTTATGTTAAAGCTAATTTCGGTGATGATTTAAGGCTGTTTAGCTTGGGCAAGATTGACAGGGATGAAAGTTATATATGGTATGGGTCATATGGAAAGCTATACGAAGCTAAAGTTGATAGCAATCCTGTAGTTTCAGTACTCAATTCAAGTTTAGTGGAAAAATTAAAATCAGATAAAAACAAATATGCTGAGATCGTTTTCTGGGGAGCAAATGACACAAATAAAGTAATTTCTGAAATTAACGAGTCTTTGTTGGATAATGGAATTTCAGAGAAAAACAGAGAAAGTTTGTCTGAAAGGAAGAGTTATTTTGAAAATTGTAATAATTTCTATAATAATTATTTAACAGAAGCGTCAAATCGAAGTTTCTTTTATTACCTTAAACAAAAGGTTGGAGAATCCAGCAAAAAGTATACTTGTACACCTTTAATAACAGGAATGCTTATCTATGAATAAAATGCAACGATCTACAAAATTAATTATTGCGATATTTTTGGCATTTTTAATATGGAATATTTCACCATCCAGAGTAAATGCACAAGCTTGTTCAGGAAGTGGTTCGACTTCTTATACAAAATATAAATGTACCAGGAATATGGCGAATGCGTGGACATGTGTTGATGATGGTACTGTAACCAATTCAGGAGGATGTTCATGGATTCAAACAGGTGTTTGTGGATGGAATGAAGCAAACGAACCAAGATGTGTAGACGGTACAACAACAAATTATTGTACAATGAGTAACCAGTGTGCAGGTTTCAATCAATGTATAACTACTGCTGGTTGTAGTGTTGGACCTGTCCCCACACTTCCTCCCGGAGTTACACCTGTTCCCACCGTTCCGTCAGGCGGAAGTGGTTGTGGTACGTCTTGCTCAAGTGATCAACAATGTCCGGCACAGCCATCAAAGTTATGCGTTGGGGCACCAAATGGCACATGTTTTTGTGATGACGGTGGAACACCGATTACGGGGTGTGGTGGAATTACGTTTGCTCCAGGATATAGCGAGGAAGATTTTTACGGTAGTGATCCTGTAAGGATGATAGTGCGAGATGCCGGAAACAATAATATGTGGGATGCAGGAGTATCGATTGTGAGTTATTCAACAAATCAACCAAGTCCCTTTAGTACTTCATGTGAACCCTGGCCGGGCGGACCGGGAACTGAACCGGGAGCGAGATATGACCGTTACTGCAATATTAATCCTGCACAACTACAACCCTTAAATCCGGGAGATTATATTCACATGAGTGCTACGATCGAATTCAGTCCAGCTGATGACACCGATGAATGTCCTAACGATTTTCAGATGCCATACAATGGAACGATTATAGGGAGAGTGTATAACGATGATAATGGGAACAGTGTATTGGATGATACGCTTGGAGAAGGCTACATAGTCAACAGAGCATTTTCAACTTGTACCGGTGCGAAGAAGTATCTTGACGGATTGTTTGTCCAAGCGGTAAACACGATTACGGGGCAAATCTACACAGTGAAAGTTAATGAAGATGGTGCAGGCGGGGAACTTTGTAATCCGGAGCCTTTATATCAATTTAGTGGACTACCCGATGGAATTTATAATGTTTCAATCAAGACTGATAGTCTGCCAGTGGGTTGGGGTGCACCGGTTGCATTACCACCGGGTCCTGGTTGCGTAAATTCCGGGTTAGGAACGGTTAATTGTACTGTTGCCAGTGGTTCAATTAGCCACGCTTGGTTTACCGTAAAACAAGTTAGTTGTCAATTAACTTTATCGAGCCCTCTTAATATATCTATTGGAGGAATGGCAAATATAACAACATCTAGTTTGATTCAGACCAACGGTGATATAGATAGAATTCAATATATGGTAGATGATGCCTCGATTGCAGATTTCAACTCGGATTCGGGTACATATGTTGATCAATTTACCGATAGCAATAAAGCGGATGGGTTTAGTGCAACTTTGTATGGTAATGCGATTGGAGTAAGTAATATTTCTGCTTTTGGAGCAATGCTCGACGAGGGTAATATAATGTGTACACCAAATCCAGCATCGGCTACGGTGAACGTTACTAATCCTTCTGCTTGGTGGCAGTCGATTGGTGGAAGCATAATGGCGAAAGGGAATATATTGTCCATAATTTCACCCACAACATGTACGCTTCCAGCTTGTAATCCGGTTTTAATTACAGATGGTGCTTCAATACCGGGAATTGCCGTTTCAACTAATACCATCAACCCCAATCCGCCTAATGTAAGTTCACACAACAGGCAGGTTGAGAATACGTTTCTTGCAAGTGATGAATATAATTATGCATTTTTCGAGAACAGACTATCCGGCGAGATAAAAAGCGGTCGAACCATTGTCACGAACACAGTTGCTGCAAATGGTTTAAATTCTGGAGCTTTAATTAATGGTTACAGATGGCTATATAGTGATGGACCGCTCTCAATTGATGGAGTCCAAAATCTTGGAGACAACAAAGTCGTGCTGTTTGTTAACGGAAATCTAACACTTAGAGAGAAAATCAATTTTAATGATGGAAGTGGCTTTTTCATGGCAGTTGTTAACGGAAACATTGTGATCGATACAGCGTTTGCAGGAGCAGCTTCGGAACCCGAATTGGAAGGTATTTTCTACGCAGAGGGTAATTTCAATACGGATGCGACGTTGGGGACGCTTGACGAGCAGTTGTTGGTTCGCGGAACGGTTGTCGCAAACACATTTTCTCTAAACCGCGAGTTGTCGATTAATACTTTTACCCCGGCTGAAGTATTTGAATTTGCTCCCGATGTCATTATTAATTACCCTAGGAATTTAAGAGTAAAACAAGTTACTTGGCGCGAAGTGGCGCCGTGATGACAGCATGTAACAATACGTTTGTGCT
Source organism: Candidatus Woesebacteria bacterium (assembly GCA_016700095.1). Lineage (NCBI taxonomy): Bacteria > Candidatus Woeseibacteriota > Candidatus Woesebacteria bacterium. The sequence goes on from CP065002.1 coordinate 425,693, forward strand.
ACCATAAGAGAGTTTCTTTGATTATTTGCTAAAAAGTTAGTATGATAAGGGCGCTTTTAATAAATTTATTAATATGAATGATGATCCAAAAGAAATAGGCGAGCCAAGCGATCCTGTTGCCGCAATTCGTGAGAATTTGGGTGAGGTGAAAGAAAAACTTGATGATGCAAACGAGGACGAGGAATCTGTTCTTGAAAAAATCGAGAATAGTTTGTCGGGCAATACTAGTTCTAATGTAAATACACAAGTTGATGATACCCAGAGTGTTGCAGACAGTACTTCGTTTGGGGGAGGGCAAGCAAATCAAAGCAATCCGTCGGGCATTGGCGGTGGACAAGTGGTAGACCCAAGCGATCCTATGGATACACATGTTAGACAAGCGATAAACCCAAATAACTCGTTTGATAATCCAACTCCCGACGAAACAAATTCTTCGAGAGATTAGATTATAATTTTAAAATCTTCAAGTAACAACTCGTGAGAAATTGTAAGATGCAAACTTATTGTGGTATATCAAATATTATCTTGTATTTAAGCGGTGGTTTTTTAGAAAGCTTACATGTTACCGTATAATCCAACGAAAACACGAGTTACCTTTTTGACTTGGCTTACAAAAACGTTTTTGCGTTGACTGTGTTATTGCGGGATAGCCGATCCCGGAGATACTTGTGTAGGAGCTTTAGTGGCTGACGGAGGTGGAGCCCCGTGCGCATCAAGAGAAATTTGTGCCAATTCTGCACGGAGTTTTTCAAGTTGTTCTTGGGCTACATTACTATGGCTTGTTAACTCTTCCTTTGTTATTTCTGTAGGTTCGACCATCATGGGGTTATTTGTCTCAATTTCTTTTGTGATTTCTTCCTTGGCTTTATTGGTAACGTCTTCAGACGGGGGATATTCACCTGCTTCGGCTTCGGCGTCGGCGATAATTTTTAGCGCTCTATCAATTGCAGCTTTTGCTGAGGCGATATCGATTTTTACAGAAAGACTATGATGAAGTTGTTCCTTCTGGTCGTCTGTCAGCTTTGGAAGAATCAGTTTCCAATGTTCTTTGTCATCGGGAGAAAGTGGTGATTTGTCGATCAAAGTAAGTAAAGAATTATCCATGAGATTATTTTAGCATGAAGACAGTTATTTCAGAAATTAAAAATGAAGATTGTGTTAACGCTTGAAGACCCCTGCTAAGACAATTTGAATTATATAAGTATTTGATTGTTTGGTACTACCTAGGCCTTTTAGTTCTTTTGAAAGCGTCGTCAGTTGCATTTTCAGAAAATTTATCGTCGTCAGAATTCCTACCCCAAGTACGATTATATTGCGCTTCTACTGATCGAGTATCGGCTTTTGAATCTGTATTTTTTCCTGCTCCTCCGGATTTATCTTTTTTACTAAATGGATTCCAGCTTCTAGTCCTTTCATTACCACCAACAGGACCAGTTGGTCGTGCTGGTTCTTCTAATGGGCTTATTTTGGATTTACCTTCATCTTCCATATGCATAATTGTTTCATTAATACACCAACTTGTCAACCGATTAAGGTATTTCCTACAACAAAATCTTCATTCATAGTATAATTAATCATGTTTAGGAAAGTCGTATTATATACAGCCGCCCCGATATTTGTTGTTTTGTTTTTTTTCTTGTGTATACCTGTTAAAGCTCAGGATGTGACCATTCCTCAGGCTAAATCTTTAAAAATTAGCCAGGCACCTGACCAAATCGAAACAAATGAGTTCGAGGCAACGAGTTCGGCGACACTAACGGTAACATCGGTACCTATTCCTACTCCCAAACCCGACATAACGCAAAGAACCGAGGAAACAGCAAGCCCGTTTCATATAATTTTAGCTAATCAAAAACTGGGCAATATGTTTCCTTTTAATCCGGTTAAATATGCCATCCGTTCAGCGGTATCTGTTGGTGTACCGCCGAATACAATTGTTCTACTTTTATTGCTTCCTGCGGTTGCGGCTATAATTGCCGGCGCGAGGCATTTGATCGGGATACGCGGATTTGGAATATTTTTGCCGGCAGCGCTTTCCGTTGTGTTTTTGGCAATCGGACCTGTTGCCGGAATCGGCTTGTTTTTAATTATTGTTGCGATATCGATGGGGGCGAGAATATTTTTGCATAAGTCGAAAATACAATTGCAATACTTACCGCGAATGGCGCTTATTCTTTGGTTTGTCGTAATTGGCGTTTTGCTTGTTTTGTTTGCCGCTCCAATTCTAAGGCAACCCGATATAACAAGCGTTTCTATATTTCCGGTTTTGATTCTCGTTCTTTTGGCTGAAGAATTTTCGAAAGTGCAATTGGGAAAAAGCGCCAGAACGGCTATAAACTTAACAACGGAAACTTTGATCCTTGCTTTGGTTTCTTTTATTTTTCTAACCTTAGAGGGTGTGAGAGCTTTTGCTTTGCTTAATCCCGAGATATTTTTGATATCGGTTGCCCTGATAGATATTCTCCTCGGGCGATTTGTGGGACTTAGATTTATTGAACTTTGGAGATTTAGGAAACTCATATCAGGATAGAATACAGATTAAAAATATAATATTAAAAATCAAATATCAAATATTTATAATTTCTAAATTCTAATTTCTAATTAATCTAGTGAATGAACCAAATGCCAAATATCAAAAATATAATATTAAATATTAAAAAATTGACAGCAGAATTATTAATTGAAATCATAAATATTTTTGATGAAAATTTGTATTTAGCATGGTGATTACGTCAAATGCAGGTAAGTTAAAGAAAAATTTTCAGGATCGTCTGTATAATTTTGTGTTGAAGCTAACCAATTTTATTGGTTCATTAAATGAGCGTGATATGATTACAAAAGTCATATCAAATCAATTAGCACGCAGCGGAACAAGTATTCTGAGTAATTACGTTGAGGGAAAATCAGCAAGTAGCAGGAAAGATTATATAAATTACTTTAACCACTCTCTTAAAAGCGCAAATGAAAGCAAGATATGGATAAGCTTACTTAGAGATACAAATAAATGCGAGTCGAAAGAAGCTTTAATGTTAATGACAGAACTTGAAGAAATTTCAAAGATTTTTGCTTCAAGTATAATAACATTGAAAAGAAAATAAGTGTATTTGATATATGATATATAGTTTTGAATTATTATTTGATCTTTGATATTTCATTTTTAATATTACCATGATAAAAAGGTCTTCTATTTTAGGTTTAAACGCTAGAACAACATTATTTTCATATCCGTATAATTCGTTACGCGGAAAATCGATTGCTACATCAAAATTAAAAACAAAGCGTATTTTGGGAAAAGCGGGGATTCCCGTACCGGAAAGATATGCGATTTTCTCACAACCGCATAAGATTATTAACTATGATTGGTCAAAACTTCCACATTCATTTGCATTAAAGCCCAACAAAGGTTTAGGGGGAGAAGGAATAATAATAGCTAAAAAGCGAACGAGCGACAAAACGGGATGGATTACAACGGATAAAAAGAGGGTTACCCAGGAAGATTTGAAATTACATGTTCTTGATATTCTAGAGGGGGCATATAGTATACAAAACGTACCGGATTGGGCGTATATAGAGGAATTCGTAGGACGGCATAAAGCCTTTCGAAAGTATGCCTTTCGGGGAACTCCCGACATTCGTGTTATTGTTTTTAATAAAGTTCCGGTAATGGCAATGCTTAGACTTCCAACGAAAGAATCCGGTGGAAGAGCAAACTTACATCAGGGAGCAATTGCGGTCGGAGTTGATATTGCAACAGGTATAACAACCAAAGCTTACTGGAAAGGTCATTTTATTAAATATAAACCGGGAACAAAGCGCAAACTGCATGGAATCAAAATTCCGAAATGGGATCAGATTCTTAAAATTGCGGTTATGTGTCAGGATGTTGCGGGTCTTGGCTATATGGGAGCCGATTTGGTTCTGCATCCCAAAAAGGGGCCGATGGTTTTGGAGCTTAACTATCAACCGGGATTACAAATACAGCTTGCCAATACGGCAGGTTTGAAAAAACGCCTCGAGAAAGTGGAAGATTTGGAAGTAAGAGACGCCGAGCATGGCGTAAAAATAGCCAAAGCGCTATTTGCTTCAGTTTTTGCCGATCGGGTAAAAGCAAGCGAGGGCATCAAAACAGTGAAAGCTATCGAAGAAATTAAAATCAAAGGGAGGCGTTTCAAAAAGCAGAGGAAAAAAGTATTAGCGAAACTTGATACCGGTGCTTGGAGAACGTCGATAAGTTTGTCACTTGCCAAAGAACTTGGTCTAATGACTGAAACAAATATACTGTGGGACAAAAAAGTAAAAAGCTCACTTGGTGCTGAGCAGAGGCCTGTAATCGAACTAACATTCTTTCTTGCAGGCAAAAAAATTACAACGCCAGCAAGTGTAGCAAAACGCATGGCTTTAAAGTATCCTGTTATAATTGGTAGAAAGAACTTGAAAGGAATGCTTGTTGATCCTGATATAATTGAACGCTTGAAGGAAATTAAAGAAGGATAAACAAACTTATTAATAATTATGAAAGTTAAACTGATTACAACTTTGCAATCAATCGAGATGCAGAGACTAAAAGACGAAACGTGTGCGATGGGGCACGAATGTGACCTTGTTGATTTGAGCAAATTTACTTTTTCGATTCGAGACACTAAGTTGTCGATTGACAATCTGGGTAATCCTAATCCCGATGTGGTTGTCGTTAAAGGAGTGACAGTCAACAAAGCTCCGATTGTTGCTTTAATTCACGACTACAGAAAACGAGGAATAAAAGTATTCGACAACAACTATTGTGAGCATCAATACACAATAAATAAGGTAACCGATCTAATTAAATTATCTTTGAATAATGTTCCTATACCCGATACTTTCCATTGTCACGACTTTGATGAGTTTTACCGAGCATGCGAAATAGTGGGTTATCCGGCGATTGTTAAATTAGTTGGAGCCGGAAAGGGCGCCGGTGTTTTTAAGGCCGATAATAAGGAAAGGTTGGCGGAAATCATTTCAAACGCACAAAACGACATGCTTAAATCAGCCTCAAGATTTATCGTCCAGCAATATATTCCTTACGAACACGATTTGCGAGTCCTTATTATTGGCGAAAAATTATTTGTGATGAAGCGAATTCCGGGCGAAGGTGAATTTCGTGCTAATTTTTCACTCGGTGGATCGGTTGAAACTTTCGAACTTGACGACGAGGGAAAGGAACTGGCGAAGCGAGGTTTGGCTGCGGTTGATATGTCTGTCGCCGGAGTAGATTTACTTATAACCAAAGACAACAAGCGTTACGTCTTGGAGGTTAACCATACCCCCGGATTTGTCGGAATGGAAAAGGCAACGGGTGAAAACATTGCACGAATTTACATGGAGCATGCGATTGGTAATGCATATTAAGTATTTGGTAGTTGGTAGATGGTAGATAGTAGATGGTAGTAGATAGTAGATGGTAGATGGTAGATGGTAGATGGTAGATGGTAGATAGTAGATGGTAGATGGTAGGTAGGTTCAAGTATTAAGTAATTAGTCCTTAGTCATTTGCAAATTTATGAAAATTTTAATCGCAGGATTAGTTAATAATTCACAACTAACACGTCTTCAGGAAGAAGGGGAAAAACGCGGTCATCAAGTTGATGGATGTTATTCTACTGACTTAATACTTAATGCGCAAAACGACGAATTCAAAGTTCATTTAATCGGTAAAAATATTACTTCGTATGACCTTATCTATTTGTGGGCGGTAAGCAAGCGTCGCTGGGAATGGTACACGGCTTGTTATTATTTATCTCAACAGGGAAAAAAAGTAATAAACGCCAAAGTGGTTGATCCTTCCTATATATACTATCTTTCACCAGCGATGGATTATCTGAGGCAAACAGAGAATGCTATTCCCTTTCCCAAATCAGCAATTTTATTGACGGAATCTGCGGTTGATGAGATTGCGGGACAGTTCGAATTTCCCGTTATAGTAAAAACCGCTTCAGGCAGGCAGGGGAAAGGTGTGTTTAAAGCAGACTCTCCTGAAAAAGTAAAAGAAATTATCGGCAATCTAAAAAACGTGTCGATGTCGTTTGTTGTTCGGGAATTCATTCCAAACGATGGAGATATACGTGTTTTTACAATTGGATACAAAGCACTTGGAGCAATGAAGCGAACACCACAGAAGGCGGGGGAATTTCGAAGTAATATAAGCCAGGGAGGAATTGGAACTAAGTTTAACCTGGATAATTACCCGGAAATAAGATTATTGGCCGAGAAGTTAAGTAAAGTAACCAAGACAGAAATTGCAGGTGTCGACATCATGTTGCATCAAAACAGTCAAAAACCGTATGTACTTGAAATTAATCCTGGTCCGCAGTTTAGTGGATTTGAAAAGTATACAAACATAAATGCAGCAGAAGAAATTATTAAGTATTTTGAAGAGATTGTAGCAAAGTAAGTAATTCCAACCCCGGGGGTTGGAATAGCCTCAAAACAACCCCGGGGGTTGGAAGTGAGAAAATTCTTCATATTGGTGATTTGTTTTGCGTGATATATTATTTATTTATGCCAAAGAGACAACAGCCGTTGGTAAGCGGTTATTATTATCATGTCTTTAATCGTGAACCCAACAGAAAGGTTACGTTCACTTCGCCAGATGAGTATGAGCGTGCAAAAATAACACTCTGGTATTATCAATTTCAACATCTACCTGTTTGTCTTTCTACGCTTTTGAATAAAATGCCTGATTGTGACAGAAAACGAATTACAAACGAGCTAAATATTAAAGACGAAAGAAAAGTAGATCTTTTAGCATATTGCTTAATGCCAAATCACTTTCATTTGTTGCTAAGACAAAAGGTTGACGGAGGTATCTCGAAGTATGTAGGTGACTTCCAAAACAGCTACACAAAATATTTTAATAAAAAACACAATAGACGAGGAGGTTTATTGTCGCAAAGATTTAGGGCTGTCTTAATTAAATCGCATGAGCAACTACTTCATCTGACGAGATATATACACCTAAACCCATACGCGTCAGGTGGTATTAAGGACTTTGATGAACTTTTTTGTTTTCCTTATTCCTCGATAAGAAGTTATCTGGGAACAAAAGAAGACGAGTTGGTAAATAATAAGCTGATTTATGACCTGTTTGAGACGGGAGATGGATATTGTGAGTTTATGAAAGAGCGAGGTGATTATCAAAAAGAATTAAGTAAGATAAAAAAGTCATTGGATCTGCATGAAAAATAAAATAAAGAAATGCTTATTCTTTTAATTCCAACCCCGGGGGTTAGAATAGCCTCAAAACAACCCCGGGGGTTGGAAAAGAAGGTTGCCACTAAAAAACCCGCTTGGTAATCTTTGTTGTGTTCAAAACTACAAGCGGGTTTAAGTATTTGTTAAAGATAAAGTGATTACTTCATCTCAACTGTTGCACCGACTGCTCTTAATTTTTCAGCAGCTTCTTTAGCTGCATCCGGTTTAGCATCTTTTACGATTTCTGCCGGAAGATTTTCAGTCATTGCTTTAGCGTCAGGAAGAGTAATGTTTTGGTTAATTTCCCTGATGGCTTTTATGGTCGGGACCTTGTCTTTCACCGCTGTTAAAATTACGGTTCCACCTCCACCCGAACCTTCGCTTGCACCTGCTTCGGCACCTTGTTGGCTTGCAACGGGAGCCGCTGCTTGTGCAACCGGCATCGCCGATACGCCAAGTTTGTCTTGCAGAGCGTTTACTAGATCTGACAATTCCATTACGGAAAGTTTACTGATGTCCTCAACTAGTTTTTCGACGTTTTTGCTTAACGCTTTATCTTCTTTTTTCTCGTCTGTCATGAATTGTCACCACCTTTCGCCGCTTCACTTAATACATATACTAATTTCTGCATGGGGGCATTTAATGTACCAACAATTCCATAAAGTGGTGCGGCGATAGCACCGAGAGCTTGGGCAAAAAGAGCATCTTTTCCAGGAAGCGTGCTCAGTTTCAACAATGTTTCACTGTTTTGGAATACGTTTTCAACAATTCCAATTTTAAACTGAGGAAGTTCGTTGACCTTGGAAAATTTGCCTAGTACCTGCAAAGGTGCAATCGGGTCACCCGTTGTAATAACCATAGCTGTCGGTCCCACTAGTGCTGTATCGGTTGTCTCTTTTGGTGCATCGGCTTTTTCGGCGGCTAATTTAAACAAAGTATTTTTGACAACTACCATCGTAGCATTTACTTTAGATAGTTCGGATTTTAAAGCTTGCTGAAGTTTGACGGTTAAACCCATATAGTCAACCAACACAACACAGCTGGCTGCTTTTATTTCTTTGGCGAGGTCGCTTACAAATTTTTCTTTGGATACTTTATTCATGTAAATTAAACAAAAAAAAGACGCTTCGAAGCGTCAATTTAATCAAACAAAAATGATTATAAAATTCGCCTCGGTAGGACTTACAAATCGCCTACTGTCTTTGGACTTAAGGTATTATATGTAAATAGTTGCATTAGGTCAAGATAGACAGTTTAATAAACTCGAAAGTAAGTAGGGCATGTTTTCCGCACCTAATTTCCCCCGTACTATCAAAAACTTTGGGAGAATTCCGAAGGTGTAGATTTCCCTAAGAAGTAAATCAGAGCTTAGAAAGATGTATGAGGAAAAATAGGCTGTGAGACGGGGATAAGTAGTCCTACACAGCTTAACTTTTCAACAATTGAATTGCCGCTAAGCGAAATATCACTATTTCATTTGTGCCAATAAAAAATCGCGAGACATTGTTTATGTTTTATAAATAGATCTATATTATAAGGTCATGTGAATAAGTGGAAGTAAGTATTTTGGGCGAATCGAAGCTATGTTTCTTATCTACATATTGTTTATTAATTATTTTTTTTATTAACCATTAAATGATTCGCTTACTATTAAAAAAGACATAGGGAAAATTTATAATTAGCTAAAACAATAGACATCCTTGGGGTGATACACACTAATTACTATTGATCCTTTGCAATACACGTCCGGCTGTTAGGGCGGCGAGATGATACAAAATAAAAGCGCTTGTAACATCACTTGCTCCTTCCGCAGTAATTTTCTGATTACTTAAAGCGTATGACATCAACCAATCCGCATCGATTTCAACTAAAGTTGTGCCCTCGTCAACCTCAACTTTGGCGCTACGTACCGCTTGGGAATCGTACAACGCGTGTTCACCGATTGTAAACCCTTTCTCTAAAATAATGTCGGTTGGAACTCCATCTACATTTTTCCCAACTCCTGTAATTTGCACCGCGCCCGTACGGACAAAATACAATTTTCCGTTTGCCGGTGAACCTTGGTGATAGAGGACTTGTTTTCTGTCAAACTGTCTTACGGTAAGTGGGGAATCAGGATCTGATTCGTGTTGATTAATGGCATCATTAATAATTGCAGAAAACTTATTAGGATCGTAAAAATTTGACAGAGGGTTGTTGTCTACAATCTTGTCGTGTAGCTCAACGGGATTGGGAGAACTGGTATATTTTGATATTTCACCAAGCGTTTGTACCATTGTGTAGGGGAGTTGTGTAAGAAGAATATGTAGTGCTTTTGCTTCTTTTGATTTAATTTTTCCTGAGAATAGTTCATTAGCCAAAGCGGGGTAGCTAAGAATATTTCTAATTGCCTCACCCCTAATCATCATAAATTCGGTTTCACTGGTTGTTGTGACGGTTGCGGTTGCATTTTTTTCCTCGCTCGACAAAGCCTGAAACGCACCGACAATTCTACCAGGTTCTATGTTTCTTGTTATTACTTGTTGATTCTGATATGTAGCGGAAACGTTAAGAGGAGGATTTTTGTTCCCATCCTTTTTATTAAAGGGGACAACGTAAAGATTGTCGTTATTTTCTCCAGCTGTTGTTAAGGTGGTATTTTCATTTACCGTTTCGTAACTAACTCCGCTGTCAAGAGCAGATAAAGATTCAACCAACAAATAATTTGATAGCGCTCTGAAGGCGTCTTCATTTCCGTGTTTTTTGTCTGCGTTCAATAGTGCCGAATCGGTAAGTATACTTCCAACTACCCGTGAGCGAAATCCGGTAGATGTCGGACTTTTTGTTGTTCGCACTTTGCCTGCTTCCTCCAATAAACTTTTTTCTTCATCGGATAATGATTTATCGTTGTCAATAACAAGCTGGGCTAATTTTTCATCAGGACTAATACCTTGTTCAAGAGCACTCCTGACTGCTGAGGCGTAATCATTTTTAAGTTTAGTTAAACTTCGTTTGTTGGTTTCGGCAATTAGTTTCCCAAGCTTTATTCGAACTAAATATTTTGCCAATTTTGCATCCGATAACGCGCGGAATTCATCTTCGCTACCTGCGTGAACATAATCGTGTACAAATTCAGCGATATAAAGATTAGCAAATCCGACACCACCTTGTTGAGTGAGGTTAATATTACTAAGAGCTTCGTTACCAATTTCGCTTGGTTTAGTATGTCCTTCGTCGTCGAAATCCCGCATCGATGAGGCAAGATAAACAGCCAGCCCCGTATAGTAATCGTTATTGTCACCAAGAATAATACTCGCCGTTTCGGGATCGTAACCTTTTTCGGCGATAAACTCGCCTGATTTTCTGGCCGTAACTGCTTCTTTGAATCCACCATGTACAAATTCATTTTTATCGGAAAAAAAGACTTCCGAATTAAGGCCATAACCACTTATTAATTCAAGCACGCGGGTTCTTTCGTCGTCTGTCAGATCGGAATTGGTAAATATTCTTAAATCGTGATCATTTCCACCTTTTTCGATAGGAGTTCCAACTTCGTTTATAGTGTGATATTTATCTCCCATAATTTCTTTGAGCTTTGGTTTTACCTCTTTGCAAAACGTGTGTCTTTTCGTGATACGATCTTGTTGAGAGTCTTTTAGTAATAATACCGCCATTGTGTCCGTTTTTTTAGCTGGAGGTTGTTCGGGGTTTTGGACAGTGGGTATAGTACTATGTGTATCTTCGGTCATGTTTTGATTATAAAGGTACCCGGGTGTAATTACAGATTCAAAATATGTAACTTTTAGGTAGTTAGCTAATAACCTTAACTAATTTATTCAAAGAGGTGTGATATGGTGTTTACTAAAATTACGTACTTAATACTGCGGTTTAGTTAAAACAAAGAACATACTTTTTAAATTAATAAAAACTCATGAGATGAATTAATGATCGAACAATTATCCGGTAACAAGAACTTAATGATATTCGATTAACCCTTTCCAAATATATGTTTTGTTTTAGAAGTAGTAGAATTAGGTATGTCGGAAGATGAAATTGAGCAAGTTCATACTAAAGCCGAGGAAAAACTGGGGACTCCGGATGGGCAAGTGTTAATTAAAGAAATTCGCCGGGATGTTTTCGATGAGTATGATCGGGCGTTTCTCGAGGGAACTATAAGTAGTAGGGAAGAGCTTGAGTTAAACAAAAAACACGTTGATTTGGTGGTTGTGTTAGCCAAAAAGTCTATTCAGGTACTTCGTGATAACCGTATTGACGTGACACAGGCTCAGGAAGATTTAATTGTCATTGAAGCGCTTTTACATGATGCGATGAAATTGGTACCCGAAAGACAAGAGTTGCCAGATGATGATAATCGTGAGCATTCAGGTAAATCGTCCAGAGTCGCAAGACTTCTTATGCACGGAGAAGACAGTGCATTGTGGAGCGAGCAGTTACTAAAAGACAGGGGTTTTGAGACGGCTACGATAAAAAAAGTAAAAAGCGATATTCGTGCACACATGGGTATGCCATATGTAGAAAGTGTGTTAAATAGTACCAAGCAAGACACGCACGAAAGAAACACTTTCCCGAGGTATTTACGCAGATCAAAAGATAAGTCCGAATATCCTGAACCCAATAGTCTGGAAGGAATAGTACTTAGAACGAGCGACTTTCTCACGGCAGGCATTTTAGCAGGTGCGGATATTGATCGTGATCCTGCCGCCGGAAGTCTGGATAAGTATTTGGCTATCAATTATGCTATTTTGGTCGCAAGAAATGAGCCGGTTACCTTCGAAAAGATTTTTAATATGTCACAAGATAGCATTTCGCGTAATGCTAAAAAACTGTCAGAAAGTATTCAAAGAAGACGAGATGGGAAATTGAAAGAAGTGGAAGGTGTTTTGTATATAGAGATGGTTTTTGGCTTAACGCAAAAAATTGCCCACTTTTCATCGGCTATCGGAAACGGTGAATTGGTAAATAGGGAAGGTGAAAAAACGGGTGATGCAAGTGCTTTGGCGGGAAGTAATGACAGGGCAAATGGATGGAACGATTTAAACGTATTAAAGTCTGATGGAGAAACATTAGATTTTGAGGCTAGTATGGACAAGTATTATCAAGCGGTCAAAGTATTCCGTGAACAAAGAGAAATAGGTGGTTATCCTGCAAGTGATGTCTTGAATTGGTAAATAGTTTACTAAAACCAATTTTAATAACGGTGAGCAGGTCGCATTACCGATAGCTTTTTTCTGCGATTTCTTGGAAACATTGCAAAGAACTGACAAGAAAAAACTAATGTTAAAATAACAATACGAGGTGAAAAGTTATTTATTGACGTCGACTTTTACGCTGGGACCGATTGAGGCACAAATATAGGTTTTTGCAAATAAACTTTTACCGATAGCCTTAATGATGCTTTGCGCATTTGCTTCCAATTCTTTGTCGTCTTGGCTAACTTTGCCGATTGTTGTATGTATTAGAGGTGCTTTCTTTTCGGTTTTTACTGTAATTGCACTAGCTGAAAACTTTTTTGCATCGTCTTTGGTTTTGATAACTGTTCCATTTTTGGGATTTGGCATTAATCCTCTGGGACCAAGAATTTTTGCAAAAGGTACAAGTTTGGGCATCATATCACCTGTGGCAAGGAGTACGTCAAAATCTACTTTTCCCGCTTTCAATTTCACCAAAGTATTGTCATCGGCAACTTCGATGACTTTCGTTTTCCCGGCGCTAAAAGGTAATTTTACTTGTGCGCTAACGTTTTCTTTTTTCAAAACAGCATGCATTTCAAGTGTTGCATCGAACTTGGCATAAGAAGATTCTTTGGCAATTCTTAGGGCTTCCGTAAGGGAGTAAAGCTTGGTTTTGTCGACTTTTGCCAACGACGTTTTGTATTTATTACCTCGTACTCTTAGACCTCTTTTGGCTTTGGGGGATTTACCTGCTGTGCTTTGAGTTTCGATAGTTTCGGTTGCATCTCCTCCAACGACTTTTACGCGTTCGCCGCCTTTTAGACCAACACCCTTAACGGCGCTTTTTTCGGTTTCGATCTTTTTTAGTTGTTTGAGTTTGTATTTTTCAGCTCCCGATATCACTTTCTTGTTGCCAAGATCGGCTACGAGCGCTGTTTTTGTTTTTCCCATAAATTAATTTTTAATTTTTACTCCCATTGATCGTGCAGTTCCTGCTACGATTTTTTTTGCGGATTCAAGATTGTCGGTATTTAAATCATCCATTTTTTCTTTGGCGATTTTTTCAACCTGCTCATTTGTCAATTCACCGACAATTTTACGATTTGGCTCTCCAGATCCACTTTGTAAATTAAGTTCCTTTTTTATAAATTCCGACATTGGAGCCTTTTTGAGTTCGAAAGTAAACGACCGATCTTCAAAGATGGTAATTACGGCTGGAACCATCTGGCCTTTCATCTCCGCGGTTTTGTCGTTGTAAGATTTAACAAAATCCATAATGGCAATACCATGTTGACCCAAAGCGGTTCCAACAGGAGGTGCAGGTGTTGCCATGCCACCTTGTAAATTGATTTTTACGACCGTTAATATTTTCTTTGCCATATATGTAACGAATACACGAAGACTTTACTTGAAGTTTTCGATTATTCATCTACCTCAAACAGTTAAAATACTGCTGAAGTACACATATTGTAGCTAGTGGGTTAGTGAATTGCAAGAGTTGGTTGGATTAAATAGAAGTTAGAAGTTTAATATATTTCAGCATAAAATATTGTTAGTAATTTCCCGTAAGTTATATTGGGGTAAACAAAGACTGCAAAGTGGTGTGTTTACCATTTCGCCAAAAAGAATCTATTCTGGGTGATAATTTGATAACGTGTTGTTAAACTTTGGCTACCTGAAGTAAATCGAGCTCAACGGGAGTTTCGCGACCAAAGATAGAAACGAGGACGTTAACTTTACCTTTTTCTTCATCAATACTTTGAATTGTTCCCAAGAAATCGGAAAAAGGACCATCAGTTATTTTTACTGCCTCACCGTTAACGAATTTAGTTTTGAATCTTTTTGCCGGAGTTGATACGAACTTTTGGATATTTGCCACTTCATTTTCGGAAAGTGGTGTCGGTTGGTTACCTGCACCAACAAAGCCGGTAATTCCTGGAGTTGTCCTTATCGCAAGCCAAGTAGCGTCATCAAGAATAATTTTAACAAGCATATATCCGGGAAATATTTTTTCTTTAATTGTTGCTTTTTTACCACCTCTAATTACAACTCTGTCTTGAGTGGGGACTAGTATTTCAAAAACACTATCTTCTAGTCGCATTGTTTCAACTCTTTGTCTTAGTGTTTCTGCAACTCTGGCTTCATGTCCGCTGGTTGTATGGACGACAAACCACTTGGCGTTCTCGTTGTCTGTTTTATTTATAATAACATGGCCTTTAATTTTTGCTTTGCCGGTACCGCGTTCGTCGACAGCACTTTGGTCATGTGCGCCTGAGTCATTGTCATTATCATCCAATATATCCGTGCCAATTTTGCCTGAAGTGTCAGCGGTTTGTGTAACGGAAACTTCTTCCTCAACCTTGGTTATGGTATCGGAAGATTCTTTGCTTAATGGGTTTTTGTTATCAGACATGTAAATATTTAAATCGAAAGTAACGTTTCAATTAATTTTGTAAAAGCGTAATCAAGACCTCCTACATATAATCCTACTATAACCGATATCAAAACAACTACTGTGGTAAGTCTAATAACCTCGCTTCTACTTGGCCATATAACTTTTGAAAGCTCAAATCTAACACCTTTCAAATAATGAGCCAAATTATTCATAACATTGGAAATTGTACCAGAGATAGAGAAAAGATACAATATTTTCTAATAATAAATGAAATTTTGCAAATACTTATTCATACCGATAGTAAAGCTGTAGACGATGTTGGTGGATGTATCAAATATATATGGTTGGCAATTGTCACGGGCAAATAGTTCTTATATCCAATTTCTGATATATTATTAAGAGTGAGCGAAGATATTACAGGAGATAAAACCCAAGGAATAGAAAATTTTTGAATAGGTGGTGTGGTTGTTGTTGCGAAGCACGATTCGGAAATAAGCGAAAGAGTAGCTAGCAAAGTTGCGCAACGGGGTTCCGAAGATGTAACTATTGCAGGTGTCGACTTTGAAGAAGACGGTGCAGATCTATTGGGGGCTGCAGTATTTGTAAGAGCAACGATTCCACAAGGTGAAATATACGGCGTTGTGGCACCAGCTGCTCCATATCACACCATAAGCCTATGGAGATACACTTGGATTTACCGTTAGACCTGCAAATGAAACAGTAATTGTCATGGCCGATGGTGTCTCGTATGGGAAAAAAGTTGCTGAAGGAGTGGAAACAAGAATTGATTGTTTTAGTCCTATTAACAAAGCAGGTGAAATGTCACTAGAATTAACACGTCTTGTTTTGGATAAAGCAAAAGGTGATGGCGACATGATGACAGTAATTAAAGAAGCCACTGAAGATGAGAGAATATGTCAATTTCACCGTGATGGTTTTTCGACCACATTGCAAGTACTTACGATTAAACTTGAAAGTAACGGTAAATATGAAGTTACCGTATGCGCTGTCGGAGTAAATGGGGATTTGGGTGGTATTTCGGTTTACAAACCCGGCGAAGAACGACTGCAGGAAACGCTGATTAGCAAAAATACGGTGAGGCAATTTGTTGGAAGTACCAGGCCGCTTGTGATAAGCGTGGTTGAGTTAACGATTGAACAAGGAGGAGAATTGTTTATGAGTACCGATGGAGTAAATCGTGAAGTTGCAACATCTGCTTTATGCCATACGCAAATGAGACATGTTGTAAATGGAAATCGGGAGAGTGACAGCAGTGAAATTGGTAAATACGTGTTATTACAGGGTATTTTGCCGCAACGATTTGTACAGGATGATATGACACAAGTTCTTGTAAAATTTAGTAAGGACTAGAAGGATGTAACTACACATGAATATCTTCACACCATAATGGCAGATTTTACGTATGAAAATAAATTATGGACGAAAGGAGTCAAGTTGATTGGCGGTGTAGATGAGGTGGGGAGGGGAAGTTTTGCAGGACCCGTTGTTGCAGCATGTATCGGGTTTGATTCGGGAGTTAGGCTAAATGACGCAATTAGAATAAATGATAGCAAACAACTTACCCAAAAGAATAGAGAAATGGCGTATCGATGGATTATAGATAAATGCCTAGTTATTGGAGTCGGTATCGTCAATTTAGAAGAAATTGACGAAAACGGTATCGGTAAAGCAAGTATCGAAGCAATGCGTCGCGCGGTAAATTCTGCGTTAATATTACCAAATAAATATGCAGATATTTCACTTGAACACTTATTAATTGACGCGTTCAATATTCCTCAACTTGTAAATTTCCCCAAAGAGAAACAAACTGCAATTATCAAGGGGGACACATTGTCGTTTTCAGTCGCTGCAGCAAGTATTATTGCGAAAGTATATCGGGACAAGATTATGAATGATTTATCGACTTTCAAAAAATATGAAAAATATGCATGGCACAAAAACAAAGGTTATGGTACCAAAGAACATATCGATGCTATCCGAAAACATGGCTTAACCAAACACCACAGAAAACTATTTGTGAGAAATTATATATAAAAAAGCAATCGACTTATCTTTTAAATGTATATTTCATACATAAAAACATCAAAAGACAAAAACGAGTATTTGCAGAATTAATGAATTTTGATCGTATTAATACTTTCTTTTCTTTTCCAATTCGATCAAATGTTTTATGCGGGCTTTTTTCTCTTTTCTTTTTTCCGCTTTTGTTATGTAATGCGATCTATCACGCGCTTCCTGAAGTAGACCAGAGTTCAAAACTTCCTTTTTGAAACGATTGATTAGTTTGTCGTCTGATTCTCCTTGTTGTTTTACGACTTTCACCATGGATTATCGCCTCCCTTCGTAATATGTATTTTATTAATTGTGTCATATACGATCACCTAAGCTATTGTATAACGAAAACACCAACTTTTCCATAAAAAGATAATTGCACACCTTAGTTAATTTTATGTTTTTGTGGCATCTTTTGTCTTAGTCTTAGCTGTTGTGCATTTCTCGTGTTGACGGGGGAAGATTCTCCGGTGTTATTGTCAACTCTAGTTACTTGCAATTTTGGGTTATTAATAAGTAAAGTTGTGATGAGTGCATTGACATCATTGCCCTCTATTACCCATATATCGAGAATGTATTTGCCTCCATTAAATTGGTTGGATTGAGGTGAGTTGTCAGGTGAAACAATCGGAACAAAGCTAATTCCGCATTTATCTGCACTTTCTCCAATTATTTTCATAACTCCCGCTTTTTCTTCGGTAACTATGCGGAAGTGCGGGCATTCAAGTGTCCGATCAATTACATCGTCTACAAATCGGTCTGCCATAGCCAGCTGGGGGTTAAATCCATATAAATCATGCCATTCTTCCATGTAATGATCACTTTCGGTATTAATTGGCACATGAATCCCAACTTGATGCGCAATATCAGCAAACCCAGCATCCATTTTTTGGAATATTAATATTGGTTCCTTTGGTAGATTGGGATTATCGCTTACTTTTCCTGAATAGGTTTTTTCAATCATTCGCGTTCCGCGAATAATTGCCCTAGTGCGAATTTCAGGACCATATATCGCATCATCTGTTAGTTGTTCCAAACGCCTAGTTATATTGTTTATTGCTTTACCAGTTGTAACCATGTCAAGTCTATCTGGAAAAACGATATTACGGCCCTTAGAACCTTCTGCGACTTCAAACCATACTTTGTCTCCTGGTTTAAGCGAGGTGTTTAACGGTAAACCTTCGTATTTATTGTTGCCTTGTATTATAGTTACCTTCGTTGCATCATTTCCTAAGTTTCTTCCTATTGCATATGCGGCATCCAAAGCAGTAGCTCCGGATGCTACTGTCAATATTTCACCCGTAGGTGTTTCAATGTTGATAGTTCCTCTTCCCAAACCTTCGGTAAGTAACTCGATGTGCGGATCTCCGTTTTTTTGTAATTGATCGGTGTATCTTGCGATATCTGCTAGCTTTTTCAGTGCACCTGTGGCTAAATCTGGATTGTTGGTATGTATACCTCTGAAATTATCTAAAGGATTTACTAGATCCTCCTGGTGAAAGACATGAACACGTAAGCGATGTGTTTTTCCCTCGTGAGAAAAAGGAAGACTTGGAGTTTCACCTTTGTGGGGTTTGAAACTTTCTTGCTCACCTAAATAATGTTTCCATTGGAGGACAGATGTTGTAGTATCACAAATTATATAAACTTCTGGAAGCATGTTTTCTTCTGTGGGGTTGTGATTGGCTAAGTAAACTTCTAGGGGAGTTTGTGTTTCAATTGCAATTGCCGAATACGGAATCCTCATATTGTCAACCCTCGCTGTACTAACCAATCGGTCAAGCTCATCATTTATTGATCCGATTAAAGCATTGTCAACTATGTGTTGCATAGCCGTTAATCTCGCGTATTCCTGCGGGTTGAGCGACCTAAACGACGCGTTACCTATCAAATCGGCAGCATTAAATGCGCCCAGTCTTATGGCTAATTTGTAATACAATTCTACTGCGAGAGTCGCTTTTTCTATACTCTTATTTCTTGGTAAATGTTCGTAGGTGAGTGCGTTGTGAACAACATCTCCAACTGTTTTTATAATTACTGCGACTTGTTGCTCGGAGTTTAATGAGCCAAGAAGTTTAAATACGGTTTGTGTTTCTTCTTCGTTCCAATATGATATCTGAGTTTGTCGCGGTTTACCTTTTACATCTTCTTTTTTCCTGATTTTCGTTAGCGCGTCAACAATATTGCTAACATTTTTATTTGTTGCCTCCGTAATTTCGTCAAGAGAGGTATCCGTATCTTCGTAAATATCGTGTAGTACGGTTGCGCAAATTGCATCTTCGTCAGTGATGCCAAGTCGAAGTAAGTAATAAACCATCCACCAGTGGTGAGTTTGGGTTTCGTCATCACTTTTTCGTTTCTCTTTTCCTGCTTTTATTAATTTATCCTGTGCGAAGTCACCCGCCTGATTTAACTTATCAATTAGCTCGTCAGGATTGTCCACCTGCATACGAATATAAACGAAAGCTTTTTGTTTTATTTCTTCGGTAGTTATGCCAGTTGGCGGCAAAAGCGCTTCTTCGGGATAATCAAACGGACCCAAGTTTTCAAGATTAGATGAACTGCCCATTCTCGCAGCTTCGTTTAACAGCCGTCTCACATCAATTTCGGTTGGTGATAGTTTTTTTTTGGCGCTGGGGGGAGCCGTTGATTCTGCCGTCATTACACTTTATCGGAGGGAATTGGAGAATTATAAATGATTATCAGAATTTGTGGTAGTAGTGTTTAATAATATTCGATTACCAACTGTGGTCTGTTGACTGAACCTTTTTGTTCAGAGGATATGAAATATACAAAATCTCCCGATTTGTTTTCACCTAACGTTTCTTTCCCAAAATGAATTCTGAATTGACTTTGACCCCTGCCATTTGCAAAATCATCTCGCACGGCGTTAGTTACATCTGCTTCTTTCCAGCCGATATTTTTACTGGTTGAAATAGTAGCAAAATTGCTGACAAAAGCCGGCAGGGAATAGTCCTGGGCATCCAGACTATCTCCGTAGTTAAGGTGGTCCAATCTTAAATCACCAATTGTTGCGTAGGGATTTTCAGTAGTTTTAATTTGATAAAGCCTTAAAGAAGCCGCTTTAACAGTAACGCCTGTCGGAATAACTGTTAGATCAAAACTGACAAAACCGCGGGTAACACTCACACTATCTCGACCTATACGAATTTCTTTGTCGGAATAACCAATACCGTCGCTTGCCATGTAGCCGTCAAGATCTGCTTGTCCTAATACGATTTTGGTAACGGTCGGTTTTTCCGGAGCTTGGGTTAAGGGTATTTCCGTCCTGGTCGGTTTTGGTTGGGGCGTTAACCCTTGGGTTACCACTTCCACGGCGTCAGATTTTTCATCTTCTGTAATCCGTGCGTTTTTTCCTATTTGGGGTGCAGTTAACCTTCCGTAAGTGAATGACGCATAGGAGATGAGAATGATTACGATGATAATCGGGGTAATGATCAATATTTTGGAAAATTTGTTTTTCAATGTAACTTTGGTAGCCATGGGCTTTGTTGTGGTTTCTAAATTCTGCGAAGAACTTTCTTTTTGAATATCCTGCGGTATATTGGATATATTGTCCATTGTCTAATGATAATATTATTCGAATTACCTTTGCAAATTCTTCCTGTCTAAAGCAGGGAAAAATTAACCAGTGAAATACTTACTTTTATTAACGATCTACACTACTTTCTAAACGATACACAGAAAACAAGAACAGTTAATAGGGGCGAAAATTAATATATAAAATTATTGAGAGTAGTAGTACGGATGTAAAAACAAGCAGAAGAACATAGCCATAAAGCGAATAAGCATATTTTTTATATTTCCAAAGACCGATCGCAAAGACAGTGAGAAATCCTGTTGATATAACCAGCAGGGCATGATACAGCTTTCTGGTTACATTTCCCATCGGAAAAGCAATATAGAAATCGTAATTAGCATCCGCTGTTGGTGTGAAGAATTGATACCATCTGTGGAGCAATAAAACTAAGGTTAGAATAAAAGTATAGACGGTAATTTTTTTTCTAACTTTTGGTTTAGCCGAATGCCATATCAAAGTAAAAGTTCCGATTAAGATCGCGGCAAAGGAAGAGGCAAAAAGTCTAAACATCTATTTATAATAGCACTTTGTTTTGGGCAATTGCAGTAAGCAATGTATCTATTTGAGTAAATAAATATTTTTTTCCTTTCGAATTTATCAATGTATAATCCGCCATCGCAATCGGTCCACCTTTCTCCAAATTTTCGATTTCAGCGATATCACGCTTGGCTGCTTCTTCTTTTGTAAAACTTCTGAATCGTGATTGAGGATCGTTAATTGCTTTTCTCTCACTTATTCTTGTATATCTAACTTGCGGTGGTGCCCATACGGCTACAACGATGACCGTGTCCTTAAAATACTTCTTAATTATCTTATATTCAGTGAAACTATAAAGTCCGTCGGCTACGACATTGTTTTCCTTTAACATATTGTCGATCACGGGAATAATGCGCTTTGCCAAAACACCCTTCCCGTGTTTTTCCCGTAAACCTTCCCTGATTTCTCTTTCAACCTTTTCCGACGGTATGAGATTGCGTTTCTTGACTTCATCAAGGACTACTTGACCGAAACGGACAAATTTAAATCCCTTTCCCACTAAATAATCGGAGACGGTACTTTTGCCGCTTCCAGGCATGCCGGCAACACAAATAACTTTATGCATATGTATATATAATTCCTCTTACATAATAGTGTCAATGCGTAATTACCGTAAATTGCCGATTTGTTGTATAATTAAGTATTCAAATGTCCACAAAATTGGGGACTATCTTTGTAGGTACTAAGCTTAAATCACATAAAAAAGCTCAAGGATCTTCTTTTGCCGGTGAAGACAGTATCAAACTTGATCGCCTTGAAAAAGTTGCCAACCATATAATTTTTGAAGTACAAACAGTTCCTATTATGGGGTTTATCAAAGGTGGAGATAAACTAACCATTTGCACAAACCGTATCGCGATAACCCGTCAGACGATGTTTTCTGATGAGGAACGGCCGATTGCGATCGAGAATATAACATGCGCCAGTGTTTATCGACATTTAATGTATGCTTCATTAAATATCGACACATTCGGTGTTCCCAAACCGGAACCGATAACGCGTTTAAAAATCCAAGACGCAAGACTTGCCAGACGTTATATTTTGGCGTTAATCGAATGTAAAAAAGCGGGGATAGATTTAACAAAATTTGAACTTGAAGAATTAAGAGAGCGCTTAAAAAATTTGGGTGCAGTGCGTTTTACTTCGGAGGAAAAATACCACGAACTCTAGAATAAGATGGTAGATGGTAGATGGTAGATGGTAGATGGTAGATGGTAGATGGTAGATGGTAGATGGTAGATGGTAGATGGTAGATGGTAGATGGTAGATGGTAGATGGTAGATGGTAGATGGGAGTGATTTTTAGATAGAATTGATTCATAATCAAAATATGTATTCCGATAGTCCGAAAGTTCCATATAGTTTCGTCAAAATACTATTTATATATTTAGAAGGAATTTTTACATCGTTACTATTTTTAATTTTGGTTGGTCTGACATATGTGGTTCTTACGGGCAATGAAATGGAAAATCTTATCCTTTTGTGGATTTCTTTTACTCCGTGGCTGGCACGGGAATTACGCAATAGCTATACGTTTGATGCAACTGACCTTGTTGCCTTTCTACTTGTTTGGGGAGCGGTGATAAGTGTTTTTAGCGAATTGGTTTTGCGAAAAACAAGGTTACAAAAGTATATCCCGATAATACTATTTGTTTTTGGCACGATCTTTTTCCCGACAACTTTAATCGTACTATCTTTACGTTTTGGAATTATTTTTGCACTTTTGTTTTTGGGTGTACCATTTGTTATTTACACTTTCTGCATGCTTATGCTTTTAGTATTTGCTGTTGCCAGGAGAAGGCGTGTGCAAAATAAGGCAGTTGAGAAAGTTATATCACTAGAAAGTCAAATACCATCCACCAACGAGTCGAAATTAGAAGCTGATTCTACCAACGCTCCCGATTCACAACTTACCAGGCACTGGGATTAACTAACCTGTATACGATTTTGGTTCTTCACAAAAAATACAAAAAGATGATAATTTAATCAATCCATGTTGAAAGTAAAGCCATTTAAACAAGAAACAGGTTATTGTGGTCCGGCGTCTCTTAAGATTGTATTGGATTACTATGGTATTGAAGTAACAGAAAAAGAATTAGTTGATTCTACCGATTGTTCGGTGCAGATGGGTGTCGAAGCCGGAAGACTTCTTGAGGCAGCGTTGGAATACGGTTTGGAAGGGTATATTAAAGATTTTGCCGATTTAACCGATATTAAAAATCAAGTTGTTGACAAACTCAGACCGGTTATTGTAGATTGGTTTTCCGAGGATGATGGTCATTATAGTGTTGTGGTAGATATCGACGATGAAAATATTTATTTACTCGATCCGGAAATGGGACACGTCAGAGCAATGCGACATACGAAATTCTACCGCGTTTGGTTTGACTTTCCGGGTGATTACATTAAAGCAAAAGACGATCTTACAATCAGAAGGATGATAGTTGTATATAAATAAATTCAAATACATGACACAAGACCCTGGCGGTAATAACAATTCTCACGATTTTCCCAATACGGTTGGAATACTCTATAGCGAAGTTAAAAGAGAATACTTTCCTACAGAAGATCAATACTTAACTGAAAAAGACGCCCTTCACGATGCTCAAGTGATTGCGACATATCTTGATAAACTTGGCTTAAAAACCTATCTTTACCCTGGGGTTCCGGATGTAATAAATAGTCTGAAAAAGGACAAACCGGACATGGTAATTAATTTGGTTGGCTCGGTAAATGGGCAGGAATATTTGTCCTCGACGATTCCGGGAATGTTGGAAAGTCTCGATATACCATATACCGGGGCGGGAATTCTGGGAGAGTCACTTGCGTATAACAAGTTTTTAATTAAAGAGCTTCTCAAAAGCCACGGTATTCCTGTTCCAAATTTCCAATTATTACCTGATATTGCAACTCCGCTTAGTAGTGACCTTCGGTTTCCGCTAATTTCCAAATTAAACGAAATCCATGGTGGGGTAGAAATTACCAACGACTCGGTTTCAAATGATGAAAAGCACCTTCGTGAACGCGTGAAGTATTTAATTGGGACGTACAAACAGCCGGTTGTAGTCGAAGAGTTCATTGCCGGAAAAGAAGTAACTGCGATGTTACTGGAAGGATTGAACAAAAAGGTTTATATGGCAGAAAAAGTATTTAAAGATTATGGTAATCCTAACGCGTTTGCAACTTTTGAAGATCAATGGTTGGAGTCGGGTAAAGATAGTTACCGATATGAAAAATTCAGTGACAGTAATTTATCTCATCTTGTTAAAAAAGCATTTGATGTGACGAGAATGAGTGATTATGGAAAGTTCGATGTGAGAATTGACCAGTCGGGCAGGTATTATTTTATTGATAGCAATAGTAATCCTGCCTTCGGGCCGAAAGAATTGTATTGTGCACTATCGCTTATTCTTGATTTATATGGAATAAACTTCGGCGAGATCGTTAAAAGATTGTTAATGAACACGATGAGAGATGCCAGAGGTAAAGAGAAACTTTCTCCGGTAGAGGAGTAGTCTAAAATAAATCGTAGGCTATAAATTCTTCATACCGTCTTTTCGTAAGAAATTCTCATTATTGGAAGTTGGTATGAAATATTGCGGTGTTAAATAGAGCACGGGTTGGTACGGCAATGATGCTTTGTGTGCAAAAAGTTTGTATGAACGTGCTTGGTGAAAAATTATTCTTAGCAATTGACAAGCAGAAGTTAAAGGAGAAAAATAAGACTCTGATTTAAATACATGGATTATTACAATTTGCCTGAAACAGTAACTTTTCTTGTTAGTCAAAAAGCGTTTATCGTCGAAAAAGGCAAATTACTTCTTCTTCGGTATCCCATCAAACCCAATCGTGAATATAGCGGATATTGGGCTCTACCGGGAGGGTTACTTGAAATCGATGAAAAATTAGATTCAGGATTACTGCGCGAAGTTAAAGAAGAAACGGGCCTTAGTGTTGAGATTGGAAAATTGGTAGCGGTTGGGGATTCGTATTTTGAAAATTTTGTTTTTGCAAACAAAAAAGTAACAGATGTCAGAATCGTGCAAATTGGATATGAATGCACATTGGTCGGGAAGATAAAAGTTATAATTAGTGATGAACACATGGCTTTCAAATGGGAAAAGCTTGATAACCTTAAAGACAATAAATTTACCCCCGACTGCGTGGATTTGATAAACAAATACACCAGCTTACACACGGACTAGCTTTCGAAATCCGCTAGATTTATGTTAACTGGAAAGTTTTGTCCTTGTGCACCCAGTTTTGCATTATGAGCTCTTTGTTCTTTGTAATGCCAATGGAGTAGATGGCAGCTTGTAAACCCGTAAACCCTTTTTTGATCACCTTCACCAACTACAAGCAAAAAAGCTCTTGGTGATACAGTCTGAGTTTCAGGTGATGTACTTAAACCAATATTTCCTTCTAGATAAGTAGTGTCTAGCTCAATAACACCGTTACTGACATTTAGCGGTATCGGGTCGACGTCAAAATTCCATTTGAAATTATCATATCCCGTTTTTTCATCTAAAGTAGCCGGGTAGAGTCTGGCAGTTGATGCACCCGGTGATCCGGTAAAAGTATATTTATCAGACAGCTCTCCTTTTATAAATGGATCATCCCAAAAACTCATCTGTGATTCGAGAGGGCTTGCCATATTTTCGTCCCCAAATACAGATCTATGTACGACAAGTTCCTCTTGCGGAGATAAAGGGCTTTCACCACTAAAATAATATTTCCAGTCACTCAAGTGGTGGGATAACAAGTGTTTCTGCGATTGCGACAACTTCCAGAGCATAATATTGCCTGAGCCAATGTTTTCGGTTCGGGGCATTGTAGGATAGGATGTCCAGTTTTCGAGTCTTAGGTAATAATTTAACAAATGATAATTATTGTAAAGTGTATGATGTGTTTGTTCGTGGATTAATCCCGTGTCGACGACTTTTCCTGAATCAGGATCTTTTGCTAAAAATCCTCCGGAAGTCGGATTATATGTTTTGGGGATTAAGTATCTTGCATACACATCTTTCGAATTGTGAATTGAAGTTACTGATCCATAAGGAGCACCGGGATAATTTTGTAACCACTGCTCATCAACGACGATGACTTTAATTGGATGATTACTGTTATCCATTCTTATACCATTTATTCCGTTTTCGGGTCTTGTTCCGGCAAGGAGTTTATTTGGTAAAGCTCTAAAATGATATTCAAGAAACGGTAATAGTTGTTCTCCATCTGCATTTAATCCATCCTGCCACATTTTAAAAGCCTCATGACCAACAAATATTTCCGGAGTCCTAACACTATTTTCAGGTAAATCTGTTTCCTTGCGACTATTAATGTAGATTTCTAGTTCGTGTGGTTTGAGAGGCGTTTTCCAACCAAGCGTGTGAACAAAAGTGTCCACCCCCTCACGGCTGACGAAATGTGTTTCCTGGAGATTATTAAATTCTTTCGATTCGGTTGTGTATCTAGTGTCAGGAGTAGCCGTCGGTAAGATCAAGCCTTTATCGGCATTTGCAACAGGGGCTGGAGTTGGAAATACGGTTTCGTCACCACACGCCGCTAAAACAACTGCTGCACCAACAGAAGGTAAAAATTGCAAGAACCTCCTTCTTCCTGGGTAAGGTACCCCTTGTTGTATAAGTTTCTTTCTTTCGCCTTCGGGGACATTAAGAATGTTTTCTTCAGTAATATCTGCCATGTCTATATTTTGATTTAATATCTTAACCAAGGCAAGTGGTTAGTGTGATGAGTTACGGAAATTTAAATGTTCCAAATAATTCTGCCTGAAAACTTGATGAAAGTAAGTTGTTTACTCATTAACATTATGCACCATGTGCAATTCTAATATTGTCGGCTAAATTTTCCAAAGCCTTTTGTTTCATTCCATCAATGTCCCTTAGTGGTTTAATATAGCCCTCATTTACTCCTGTACTTGCTATCATTGCCACAGCTTTTCCTGAGTCGTTAACTACTAGTGCACCACTAAAACCCGTTGTGAACGGAATGCTCGTTTTTATTACTTCACCTTCTTGCCTGGCTGTAAATGTCTTGGGTGAAACACCATTGCTTTTTCTCGCGGCTTCTGTATATCCTATTGTGTGTAGATTTTCACTGGGATTTGGCACCCAATTAGTTGCAATGTCGCTAGTTGGGAACGGAGCGAAAGAAATAGCGTTAACGTCTTCCATTTTTATGGCAATAACAGCTTGATCAGATGGTTGATAAGCTTCCGTTGAAGAATCGTATTTTTTATCGACCGGGTAAGTGCTACTAAAGCCTATAAATAACGGTGTTACGGGTAAGTTTAATCCGGTGTGGATTTGATTCAAGTTAGTCTGTGCTTGGTGGGGTGGAAGGTCCGTTATATTGTTAGCGGCGTGTCCTGCGGTCAGGATGTATGCAATGTTGTTTTCACTATCAACTTCCAGCAAAGTTGCGGTAGAAAATATTGGACTTTTTCCCTCACCCATATGCATTTCCAGTCGAAAAGTAGATCGTTTCAAATTGACAGGTATTTGATCCAACTGTTCTTCAAATTCTTGCGGCGTCATTGCTTCCGAAGTTGCCGATATTGACGCTTGAGTTGTTGGAACAACGTCTTCGGCTGTTATTACAAGTCCCGGTGATGGTGTAATTTTTCTACCACACGCCGTTAAAGCAGTTGCTGTACCAACAGAAAATAAGATTTTCAGTATCTCCCTTCTTCCTGGTTTAGATACCCCTTGTTGTATAAGTTTCTTTCTTTCGCCTTCGGGGACATTAAGAATGTTTTCTTCAGTAATATCTGTCATGTCTATATTTTGATTTAATATCTTAACCAAGGCAAGTGGTTAGTGTTATAAAGATGTCGCACATATCAAATAATTACATATGAAAACTTGATGAAAGTAGTTGTGAGTGTATTTAAGATGTAGAATTTCCGGTCACACACTTTTCACTTTGACTCATTTGCCAGTAAATTGTCATACGCTTTTTGTTTCAAGTCCGGTATGTTGGTTAGATATCGAAAGGTCGTTTCGTTGGTATCAGATCTTGTGATAATACCTACACCGTTTCCTTGATCATTTACGACAAGTGATCCGCTGCAACCACCCGAAACTGTAGATCCGAAAAAAGCTTTATTTTCTCCGGTTCTCGAAACATGTAAATTTATCGGGAAAATGCTATCTTGATGAAAAGCTGCAGAAGTGAAAGTGAGAGCATGTAGTTTTTCGCCTACGTTTGAGATTTGACCTGATATTAATTTTTCCATACCAAAAGGAGGGATATTTAATTCACCTTCGTATCTAATGGCAATAACTGCCTGATCGGGATTATTCATATCAATTGGTTCCTTCTCAAGACCAAGCGGTAGAGTAGATGCATAGCCGTGTGAAACTTCTTCCACTTTTTCCCCGCAGTGGTTTTGAGTCAATTGTATTGTCGAATTTTCCTTAGATAACGAGTTTGCAATGTGCCCGTTTGTAAGTACATATACAATTTTATTTTGAGTATCAACTTCTATAACTGTTCCTGAGCCTTTCATTTCAGTTACCTTGTTTGATTCCGTGTCGAGATAGGGTGTAGTTATTTCTACACGAACGGCAGAGTTTACTAAGTTGGGTGGAATTTCCCGCATTTCTGCTTGATATATTTCCGGAGTGCGAGCTTCAGAGGTAGCGTTAATAGCTGCGGTACGTGTGGTTTGTAACGCCTGGGAAGTTGCCTGTACTTGACCTGTGTTATCAGGCTCTGCGCAAGCGATAAGTAAAGATGGTGGTAGCGAAACGACGATCGCACATTTCGTTAGTACACCAAGCAATTTTCTTCTACCGGGGTTTATTACACCCCAACCTGCCAATGCCAGTGCTTTTTCATAGGGGATATATAAAATATCGGATTCGTTGTCAACCATGGTTATATTTTACTCTGCGCACGGCAACAAAGTTAGTATAATTTAAAAATACACAGTGCGTTATAATACAAAGGTTATATTCTTTATGAAAAATATTTATAAAATAGTAAAGCTTTCTAAACCACAGCATAGTTGGATAATTTTTGTCTCACTTATTATTACCGTTCAGGCAATTTTGCAACAGGCGACACCCGTGACGCTCCGTTTTGTTGTCGACGAGTTATCAAACCAAATTAATGATACAAGTGGTGATTACCAAAAACTGGTTTCTTTGTTTCTTTTAATCTTAGTTATAAATATCACAGGCGTAATATTAAGCACGCTAAATCAAAGAATTGGGGATCACATCTCGTCACGTTTGGGAAAATATTTGACCGAGGTGTATT
The DNA here is from genome assembly GCA_016700095.1 of Candidatus Woesebacteria bacterium. Taxonomy (NCBI): domain Bacteria; phylum Candidatus Woeseibacteriota; species Candidatus Woesebacteria bacterium. Next base: position 454,979 of record CP065002.1, read on the forward strand.
ACCGTAAAGTATTTACACTTCCTCAGAAATACTTTGACTCGGAAATTTCCGGCCAAATGGTCAATCAGCTTAATCGCGGAATTAACTCGATCAGGGAGTTTGTTGGGGCAGCTACGAATTTTATTATGCCATCTTTGTTGCAAGCGATTTTCGGTATCGGCATATTACTTTACTATGATAAAACAATCGGTCTTTTGGCGCTAAGCGTTTTTCCCGTTTATATTGCCATTTCTTCATATTCGACTACAAGATGGGGGAAACTTCAGGAAGAAAAAAATGTTCACGAGGATCAAACCAGGGGGAGAATTCAGGAAGTAATAAGTAATATTAAACTCGTAAAAACTTACAACACGCAAATGAGTGAATGGAAATATGTCTCAGATAAATACAAAACTATAAATAAAATATATGACAAACAATCTACTCAATACCATATATTAAACTTCATCCGGGAATTCGGCTTGGAGATTTCTTTTGTGGCAATTTTGTTTCTAGTTTTTCGAAAAACATTTTACGGAGAATTAAGTTTAGGAGAGATGGTTTTAATAATTCAACTTATGGGCCAACTAAGGTGGCCTTTGTATGGTATGAGTTATATATTGGAGCGAATTCAACGCGCTGAAGCGGACTCGAAAGCGTTTTTTGAAGTACTTGCATTACAAGGAAGCGAAAAATTTATCGTAGGTAATATACAACGTGTCTTGAGAGATCCGGAAATTGAATTTACTAACGTCAGCTTTTCTTATGACGAGCAAGGAAAAGATGTTTTACATGATCTAAATTTAAAATTAGAAAAACGCCAGAAAGTGGCATTGGTTGGTCATTCCGGATCGGGAAAAACGACGCTTATTAATTTAATACTTAAGCTTTACGATCCGACTCAAGGATCGATAAAGATGTCGAGAAAAGATTATAGAAAAATTAATCACACAGTTATTCGAAACAATATCGCTCTTGTGTTTCAGGAAAACGAATTATTTTCATCCACCATTCGCGAAAATGTAGCATATGGAATTAAAAATGCTACCGATAAACAGGTCATAAAAGCTTTGATTCAAGCAAACGCGTATAGTTTTGTAAAAAAATATAAAGAAGGACTTGATGCAAAAATTGGTGAACGGGGAGTGAAATTATCAGGTGGGCAAAAGCAAAGAATTCAAATTGCCAGGGCAATACTACACGACAAACCGATTTTAATTTTAGATGAAGCAACAAGTAGCCTAGATAGTAAATCGGAAAAATACGTGCAGGACGCACTGGAAAAATTAATGAAAAACAGGCTTGTAATCATTATTGCTCACCGTTTTTCGACAATTCAAAACGTCGATAGAGTTGTTGTTCTAAACAAAGGAAGAATTGTGGATAGCGGAAAACCTAAAGAACTGGCAGGAAGAAAGGGAATCTATTCGGAACTATTAAGGTATCAAATGGAAGGCAACAAGAAACTTCTAAGCGAATATGAATTGACGTGATAACTTTCTTGATTACGTTTTTTTAGTAATTCCACACGATTTAACGTGTTAATTAAGATTTGTCTTACCGCTGAAGGCGGAAAACACTGTAGCGCGTAAAGTATCAGCGTGTAAAATAAATTTCGGCGAGTAACAGGTAGGTGTATCATACCTTAGATTGTCACGTATTGTTTGCAAAGTAATGGTATAGTGTGAATATGAACCCGGAACGCAGCGGGTTAGTTAAGGTAAGAAATATTTCACTTACACTACTTTTCGGATTAACTTCTCTTGCGGGAGATACGGCTAATAATACTGTTTATTCTAATGAAGTCGGTACGCGTGCCACGTTAAGTGACGGAATAAATTATAAACAGGAAATAGTAGACAGCCCAAGCACTCTTCGTATCCATACGATTGAAATACCCGACATTTCCAGAGTGGGGTTTTTGGTTACGCCCCCTCAAACAATTAACGGTTGGGAAACGTCGGCGCAAACACTGGTTGACCAGATAGGGGGAGTAGTTGATAGATTTAAGGTGGTAGTAGCGGTTAATGCTAATTTTTTTGAACCGTTTGAATCCGGCATCTATCCTAACTACGGCGATGGTATTAATATTTTAGGACAGGCAGTATCACAAGGAATTGAATTCTCGCCTCCCCAGGAAAAATACCCTGTATTGTGTATCGGCGATATTTTGTCGGTAGACGAAAGTGCTTGTCCAACGGAAACTGAAAATGTGATTGCGGGTAACGTGCTTCTAATTAACGAGGGTGAAATTGCCGATTTTTATGATGATAACGAAAAACATCCCCGAACCGCGATGGGAATTAGTGAAGACGGAAAAAGCTTGTGGATCGTCGTTGTTGACGGACGCCAGAAGAAAAGTGAAGGAGTAACACTTACAAAATTGTCAGAGATACTTCTTAGATATAACGTCTATCAAGCGATTAACTTTGATGGCGGAGGATCTTGCACGCTCATTTTTGTTGATGAAAATGGCAACATCAAGTTACTAAATATTCCGGTGAATAAACCGTCGGCGTATTCACCAGGTCGTATGGGATTGACTAGAAACATAGGCGATAGTTTGATGATAGGAAATAGTAAGGAGTAATTTAGATAGGGGAGGCTTGCACTTTGGTACACATTGACCATGAAATGACGCTTGGGTAACATGCTAAAATAAATTCATGGAAAATATTACATACTACAAAAATAAACTGATAATGCCCCTTTTCATTATTATCAGCTTTGTGTTGTCTATCATTCTTCAAATGATTACCGTCATTTCACTCTTGCGATATATATGGTTATCACTTACTGTTATTCTCGTTTCGGCCGGTGTGTTTTTCATCACTCAAAAATTATCCAAAAGAAAAACGCACATTACACGTTTCGGGCAAGATGACTTTGTTCAATTCTCCTTTGTATTTTTAGTAGTTTACTTGGGACTTTTTTTCTTTGATCAGGTATTCAAATTTAGCGGTGGTTACTTTGATATCGGTACGGAATTAATTAATTTTAGTTTAGGATTGCTCTCGGGAGTTTTTTACATATTGATACTTTATCTTGCAATGAACCATGCTCTTTTTGGATTAGTTAAAAAAATTTCCGGTGTGAAAAATATGGGAGATAAAAAAGATGACAAAATTAGTTTATTAATCGCTATTTCAAGCGTAATACCATTTTTATTTATTCTTTTTGTAATTTCCAAAGGTTTTAGTTATTGGACTGGTGTTTTGCATATAGAAGGGAACACACTTTCTGTTTTGATGACAGGATGTGTTATCGGTCCACCATTTTATTTATATATTGATATTGTCAGAAATGACTGGAGAAGTTATAAAAAAAGATCACTCTGATTGTTTTCCGGGTGAAAACTTCCATACACAATCAGAAATGCCATCTTCCGTGCCGAAGGTGTCGGTTGCCTTTTTGTAGATATCTACACTTTCGCACTCAGTTCTCGTTTTTTCGTAAAAGCATGCTTTCTCAAAAACTTCACTGTCATTAAGCCCTGAATTTTTGACCACGGTAAATTTCGCACCACAACTCCACAGAGGTGCGGGTTTGGCAATATAGAGTACTAAAATTATACCGCCAAAAAAAAGAAGTACGAAGAAGAATATTTTATTTACGTCGGCTATCACTTCCTTAGTATAACAAATTATTTTATCGAACAATACTTAGACTAAAGGTAAAAGTATCGACAATGTACTGGCTAACTGACAATGCGAACTGTCTGCGGGGGTGTTGAGACAATTATCTTACTTAGTTAGACTAAACGTCTGAGTAAACTTACGACAGTAATCGTAGTCGGTAAAATTGCCGGACTGTTGGGTTAGTAATTGGGTACAGCGCTTATGTTCTTCCAAAACCAGATCATAAGTATTTTTGGATTTCTCATACATTACTCTTTTGTCTAACGTATTTTTGTAGTAGAGATAGAAAACCCCCGCTAACGATAAAATTATCAAAATTAAAAGGATGATCACTCGCGTCTTTAAACCCATTTTCACCTTTTTTTCTTTTGGAGAATTTTGTTTTTCTTCCATAAACCAATAATACCAGATGACGACAAGAAGCTGAAGTAGACGATCAGCGCATTTGTCATGAAAAAGATCAGAAAAATAATATACAATCCATTTATGAAAATTGCAGTTATCGACATCGGAACGCTGAAAGTTAAAATGCTCATGGGGAATGTAACTTCTTCAAATAAATTCGAAACACTTTATCAGTCAAATACACTAACATGCTTGGGTGTCAGAATGACCGAAAATAATAACCGTCCCCAGGAAAAAAATCTTAACCAAACCTTGGAGGAATTGAAAAGGTGCGAGAAGTTATTAAGACAGGCGAAGGTTGAGAAAGTTAGAGTCGTATCTACCCATGCATTAAGGGAAATGGGCGAGGTTGGTAATGAGATAGCAAACAAGATACGTAAAGAAGTTGGTATGAAGATTGAAATAATAAGCCAAGACGAAGAAGCGCAATTATTTTTCAACGCTGTGATGAGAGATTTTAAAACCGATAGTGATTTCACGGTGGTTGATGTTGGAGGTGGGAGTGTGCAGATTCTTATTGGCAATAAACATAAATTGAAACATAAATACCTCTTGAAAACCGGAGCACAATACTTATTTGACAATTTCACACCGCGCCATACCGGTAGTGATTTTCCGACACGAGAAGAAATCAGAAATATGCAAGATTATGTGATTCGTGAACTCGCACCCGTTCCCAAAGCAATTGAAACACCCGTCATATACGGTTCTTCCTGCATCATTGATGTTTTCAAACAAATCGGTCTTAACATGCAAAAATATTATTTGTCGAAGTCTCATCCATTCAGGGCAGACGTTAACGAACTTGAAAAATTTTCCGAGAAAATTACACCCATACCTTACGACGAGAGAGAAAAAAATTATCAGCTGGATCAGAAATATTATTTATGGGGAATAGAGAAAGCGTTTATAAACATTTTGGAAATTTGCAAAAAGGAACGATCGCCGTTTATAATCCCCAGTAATTCAAACATAAACGACGGGCTTGTTATGAGTATGCGTGAATAATAGAAGCAGTACCCCTATTTAACTAATATGGGAAAAGAATATGGCATATTTGATGGTGAAAGAATTGATCCTTCTATGCTTTCTTTGTCATATTTATTAAATCAACCTGAACCTAAGTATGGTCATAAACATACTCCATGGGGCATGTGGCATACCCTGGAAATTCACCAAGAGCGATACAGATTTGTTAATTCGTTGGGGGATCTGGGACAAATTTTAGATGTGGCTTGTGGGACGGGGTACGGAGAACGGTTAATTAAATCTTCAAATTATGTCGTCGGAGTTGATCTTAGTTACGATGCCTTAGTATTTGGTCGGGGAATGGGTTCAGGTCGTCAATATGCGGTAAATGCAAACGCGACATCGCTACCGTTTGGTAATGATACTTTTGATACTGTTGTAAGTTTCGAAACGATGGAACACATACCGCTAGATCAGGTGCCACACTATCTGAGTGAAGTACAAAGAGTTCTTGGTAATTCTGGACGATTTGTAGTTTCTGTCCCCAACAGAGTGTTTAATAATCCCGGTACAAGCATAGATGGCTCTCCTGTCAACCCATATCATTTTTTTGAACCAACGATTGAAGACTTTCAGGATTTATTATCTCCACATTTTCAACACATTGATTATTATTATCAAACGGGCAAAATATTTACGCCTCGAAATAGCGTTCTGGGGAAAATGGCTAAATTACCAAGAGTTTTACAGGGAAGATATGCACGAGTTAACCCCTTATCAGATTTAAACGAGGGCCTTGAAATTCCTTCGACTTTTATTGCAGTTTGTAGAAATTAATTTATACTGATTAAAACTACTTGTGATTGTATGACAAGTAAATAAAATATAAAAGGCGATAAAGGAAAGGTGAGTGAAGCCTAATTGGAGAGTTGTTAATTTTAAGCACATGGAACTAAAGGAAAAAACAATACTTATCACGGGATCCACAGATGGGCTGGGAAAACTGTTGGCACAGCATTTTTCCGATAAAGGGTTAAGGGTAATTATCCACGGAAAAAACAAAGAAAAAGTACACTTAGTTAAAAAACAAATCAATGCATACGATACTGTTGTGTGTGATTTCAACAAACCATCAACGGTAAAAAGTGCTTTTGTGAAATTGGGTGAGTTGGATATTTTAATTAATAACGCCGGTGTATGGTTGGAGGGAAATACACTTGAGATGCAACACGAAAAAATTATTGAAAATATTAATGTAAATTTACTCTCGCATTTACTGGTAACAAGAACACTATTGCCGAAACTTGTTAAGTCAAAATTTGCTCAAATATTAAATGTTGTAAGTGTCGCGGGTATCGAAATACCGTTTGATTATTATCATACGATTTATACTGCGGCGAAATATGGCATGCAGGGCTTTAGTGAAGGCTTGGAAAAAGAATTTGATAATAAAAATATTCGCGTTATGGGTTTTTACCCCGGAGGTATGAATACCAAGTTATTTAAGAAAGCAGGGATGGTTTACAAAGTAAACGAGCCTTGGATGTTTGATATTGCGGAAGCGGTTGAAGCGATTGACTTCATGTTAACCAGATCACCCAAAATAAATATTAAAAGGATGGATTTGATAAATCATTTACAAAAGTAAGTAATGCTTCGGGTTGGCGCAAAGTTTAACTAACCATCTTTTTATGAAAGTAGAATGGCTAACACTAAAGACTGTTGGCGAAGGACGAGAAATCACTTATTATTAATTACCACTCTAGCCGGTACTGTGGCACGCATCAGGCAATTATAATTAAAATATATGACAAGTATTATATTTGGTACGACAAATGAAGCTAAAATAAAGCAACTTCAAAGTGTGTTGTCGGTCGATCGAATTGAAGTTGTCGGAATTGAGGACAAAAGCAAAATTCCAGAAATAGTTGAAAATGGTGAAACCGCTTTAGATAACGCCAGAATAAAATCCTTTGCTTACGCCAAAGCCTTGGGTAAAACGGTTTTTTCGATGGATAACGCGTTGTATCTTTCGGGTTTAACACAAGAGAAACAGCCGGGTGTTAATGTGCGAAGGATACATGGCATGTCTCAACGCCCGACAGATGAACAGATGCGAGATTACTATTCTAAACTGATCGACAAATTGGGAGGGAAAGTAAACGGGTATTGGGAGTATGGAGTTTGTATCGCCAACGAAAAAGGTGAATACAAAGAAACGGTGATAAGATCACCCAGGGTATTTGTTGGTAAACCGAGCGCTATTTTGGTCGATGGATATCCGCTTGAATCGCTTCAGATCGATCCGGAAACCGGACGCTACATTTCAGAAATGACGCGTGAGGAGCAAGATATATTTTGGCGACAAACAATTGGCCAGCAACTACTTATGTTTTTTCGGTCTGTAAAGTTTGCGTAATAGTTATTAATCCTACCAGTCTACGTTTAGTGCAAACAATATTTTCAACGTCAGAATAATTACTTTATTCAACAATTGCGAAATCTGTGAACTAGAAGCCCGCGGATGAAGTAAAGTATTGAACAAACTTTTATTAGTTTGTAGAAAAACCGCTGACTTTTATATCGTGGTTAATTATTGTGATTTGTCCGGTAATAGAGGGTACTTTCGTAATGAGTATCTGTTGACTTTATTCATTATTATTATTAACTTAATTCTCCTTAATCATGTTAGAATTGGAAAAATTTACAGACCGGATTACGAATTAGTAGGAATTATTTAAATAAAATGGAAAATGATCGACTGCCGAAATATTTATTAGAAGGTAGAGACAGTTTTAATTGTCAGCCGTGTAAAAACGGACCGCTTGTTACCGTGACAATAGCTCCTAATTATGATCGAGAAGGTACCCCAATAGAATACTTTCTCGGGTGTCCTTTAAGAAAACCGAAAAGTATGTGTCACGCGAGAAGAAATGACCGATATGTAAAGAATAGAAGATGTTGTTATTGGAAAGGTGACGGACTTGATTATCAAATAATTGGCCCGGGAATGGACCGTAAGCTCCCAGATGATAAGGAGTGGGTCTAGCAAAGACTGTCGCAATCGTGTGTAGGAGACACTAGAGCAGTTTCACTTCGTTACAGGCAGTTGATTAAAATGCAGTTAGAACTGCTTGGAAGAATATAATTATAATTGTTTGCTCGCTTAGTGTGTAACTACATCGAAGTCGGTTTCAAAGTAAGAAGTTCAAGTGCGTCTTTGCCGATAGTCTATTAAGCAATATAATATTGCCATATGGATATCGAATGGGAAGCGAAATTTTCCGATATAAATAAAAATGAAATACGAAGTCGGTTGGCAGTAAGTGGTGCACAATTGGTTAAACCGGAATTTCTCCAGAAAAGAGTCACCTTTAATTTACCGACAGGACATGAATTGGAAGGTGCTTGGGTTAGGGTGCGTGATGAAGGTGACAAATTCACAATGAGTTTGAAAATCGTTAGTGGTGACAAAATTCAAGACCAAAAAGAGATTGCATTACAAATAGATAATTTTGAAAACGCACGTACTTTGCTAACAACCATCGGTTGCGACGAAAAATCTTATCAGGAAAATAAACGGGAATTGTGGATTCTCGATGGTGTGGAAATTACACTTGACGAATGGCCGTATCTTGAACCGTTTGTTGAAATTGAAGGAAAATCGGAAGCCGAAGTTAGAAGAATTAGTGAAGAATTAGGCTTCGATTGGTCAAAGGCGATATTTGGCTCTACACATTTTCTGACAAGTAGAAAATATCATATTCCGGAGAGTAATTTAAACAACGAAATTCCACGAATAGTATTCAATGAACCAAACCCTTATGTGAAGTGGTTAGAAAAAAATAAAAGATAAAGATAAATCATTAAACACAATATTTATTAAAGAATTTCCATTTCCGAATCTCCATCCACACCAATCTAAATTCTGGTAAAATAACTTCAGATTGATATGAATATACTACCAAATGCCACAAGAATTTTGTGTTTTGGGGATAGTAACACTTGGGGTTATATTCCAGCTTCAGGGAAAAGGTATCCAGTTGGTGTCAGATGGACAAGTTTACTTCAAGAAAAATTAGGAAATGATTTTGAAATTATTGAAGAAGGCCTTAACAGTAGAGCTACTGATATAGATGACCCAAAGCATATCGGTAAAAACGGCTTAACTTACTTCAGACCTTGTTTGGAAACCCACCACCCGATTGATTTAATAATTCTTATGCTTGGGACAAATGATATGAAGGAAAGATTTAATAGAACTCCCGAGCGAATTACCAAAGGAGTAGAAAACCTCTTGTTGTCAGTAAAAGAATTTATAGAGGAGGAAGAAACCATAATGCCAAAGATTGTTGTTGTTTCACCTCCATTAGTTGATGAGGAAGTTGAAGGAGTAAAAGAAAAATATTTGGGTGCAGGTGAAAAATCAAAGCATTTGGGCTCGCTTTATGAAGTTATTGCGAAAAAATACAACTGTGAATTTATTGATATTGCAAAACTGGTTTCGCCAAGTAAAAAAGACGGTTACCACCTTGAACCCGAAGATCATAAGAAAATTGCTGATTATTTTTACGGTTTAATCTTAGAGGCAGAATTATGATTACGAAAACTTTAATAAAAAAAGTTGAAAAAATTGTATATGAAGATATAGAGAAGTATGGTGCTCCTTCAAAATTTCAAGTAGATTACACAAATGAAAAAGGGCAATGGTTAGCCAATAAGTTAGGTGCTGATAAGAAAATAGTGCTATTAGGAACATTATTGATGGATAGCAAGTTGGGACAGGCTTACAAAGAAGGAAGGCTGAAAGACCATATTGAAATGAGTAGGAAGTTGGCAGATGAATTCTTGTCTGTGAGTAGTGAAATTACCGATACCGAAAAAGAAAACATCTTACATTGTGTTTTACAACATCACGGAGTAAAAAAATTTTACTCACTGGAAGCAGAGATATGTTGTAATGCAGATTGTTACAAATTCGCTTCAGTAAAAGGGGTTATCGGAAGCATAAAAAATCTGAGAGATATGCCACTGGAGGATTTAGTTAAACTTTTTATTGAAAAGGCAGAAGAAAAATGGAATGCATTAAGTTTGGGTATTTGCAGGAAGGAACTTAAACCACAATACGAAGCGATAGTAAATTTGTTAAAAGCATATCAAAACTAAGATTATGAAACTATATAGATTTAGTCCCATAAAAAACGAGAAAGAGCTCTTAGACGCCATTAAGCATACTCATTTTGAGTGTTATAAACTTAGCAAGCAATCTTTTGGAAGATATTTACCAAATGCAGGAAACATTGGGATATTTTGTCATTACGATGATGAGTTTGAACGCTTGATCAAAATTCGTGAAAGACTTACCGAAAAATCAGATAATTATAATCAGAAGTATTTCAGATTACATAAACCGATTACCATACCTCAAAAGGGAGATGTTCCGGAAACTATTTACACCTATCTTTATATTAGAAGGCCTGATCCGTATCGTTCACAAGTGGGAGATGTGGATTTTTATTTGCAGCCAGAAAAATACAATAAACTAAAGACAGAAATGTTGAAAGGAAAAAAAGTAAAAGGGGCAAGAGTCTTTGATAGACCTGATTTGGATATGATCGAGCTTTATGATCCGGATAGCGACGCTCTTGGGTATGTGAGCACTGAAAAGATGTCTGAATTGGTGAGAGTTAAATTATCAGAACATACCAAGTTGTGATTTGGTGTGTTCGGGAATGACCTGTGTAATATGTAAATAAAGATATACCAAACTTATTCATCGATTCCGGTATGTGATTTTTACAACAAAGCTACAGATAATCAAGTAAAATAGTATTTATCCGCTAGACATCACTTATTAAGTTAGTCTAAACTCACTACGCAGCAAGTTTTTTCTACGACCATTAGTGATTATTAAAGTACGATATCATCATGAAAGACAAAAGAATCTGGATTATTTTTTTGATTATTTTTGTAAACCTACTTGGCTTTGGAATTATTTTGCCTCTCCTTCCTTATTATGTTGAAAGTTTCGGCGCCGGCCCTTTGACTATCGGGCTAATATTTGCCTCTTATTCTTTTTTCCAGATAATTTCGGCACCGATTTTGGGGGAGCTGTCGGATAAATTTGGCAGACGACCGGTTTTGTTATTCTCGATTTTCGGAACCGCAGTATCCTTTGGTTTACTGGGTATCGCAAATTCAATTCCGCTTTTATTTCTGTCGCGCATAATTGATGGAGCAACAGGTGGAAATATTTCAACGGCTCAGGCTTACATTGCCGACATAACTACCAAAGAAAATAGAACCCAGGGAATGGGAATAATGATGGCAGCTTTTAGTTTGGGTTTTATAATAGGGCCTGCATTAGGCGGCTTGTTATCGGTATATGGATATGCAGTCCCTGCTTTTGTAGCAGGGATAGTTGCACTTGGGGCAACTTTACTTACATATTTCTTTTTACCGGAATCACTCAAACGGGATGCGAATTCTATAAAAGTTAAGGGAAAAAGACGGCCAATATTTAGTGTTAAAGATTTCTATGATGCCTTGACTCATCCCGAAGTGGGATTGATGCTCAGCATTTCTTTTATGACTATGTTTGCATTTTCTCTCATGCAGGGTACGTTTGCCTTATTTACCGAGCATAGCCTTAGTTTGACTGCACAGACGAATGGGTTTATTTTTGCGTACCTTGGCTTTATCGGAATAATTGTCCAGGTATTTTTGCTAAAGCGAATTTTGAAATTATTACCCGAACACAGAATAGTCACTATCGCGATTGCTTCACTTGCAGTCTCGCTTGCCCTGATTGCCCTAAGTACCAATCTAATTATGCTTGTTATTGCAATTACAATTCTTGCTATAGCAAACGGAGTTTCAGGGCCGGTAATCGCGGGATATATATCGAAATTAACACCCGACAATGAACAGGGAAATATTGCCGGAATGAATCAATCGGTCGGCGGTGTTGCGCGATTATTTGGTCCGTTGCTTGGAACATTTTTTTACAGCCAAATAGGTATGAGATCACCATACTTTATTGCAACTGGGATTTTGTTATTAACGTGCATTTATGGAATTAAAAAATTAAAACCCGTAAAGGAAGTTGTCACGCCAATGTAATAAAAGTAAGTTGGTAACAAGTTTCTTTAAGAAAACTAACCGGGTTTGCAGCAATTCTTCGGAATATTTAATCTAAGAAGTTTTTGGATCTTGGATAAGTGTAACAATAATTTAATCTACAATTTGCAATACAATTACTTTTTGGCTCTAGCTATTACTTTTACAAAAGCTGATTTATCACCGTAAAATACTTCTTCTCCACTTTCAATTTTCTCTATTCTAAAATTATTACTCACAAGTGACCCAGCATAACTTTCGCTGAAAAAGTGCCGTACGTGTCCGCGGTGCTCGAACATATCTTTTTCTATCTCAGTGCCGATACCGTATAGCGGATCACGTGTAGATTTACAGATGAAGCAAAGATAGCCGTTAGGTTTTAATAATTTATGTATATCATCAATAATCCTGCGAGTAACTTTGTCAGTAAAGTAATGGAGTGATAAGCGGGCGTAAACAACATCAAACATATCGGAGAAAAAAATCCGCTTATTCATGTCTGCCACCGTAAAAATTAAATTGGGTACGTTTCTAAATCTTTCGGTGTTTTTCGCAATTGCAACACCGGAAAAATCCGTAGCAATAACACTGTGGCCGGCATTCGCCAATGCGACGGAGTCATTGCCGGCTCCACATCCTAATTCCAATATTTTCGAATTTGGATCAATAAATTTTATTATTTCCCGGGCAAAGTCAGTCGGCTTATCTGAATAGTGATCAATATTACCTTTTTTGTGTAACGTGTCCCAATGGTGTTGTTGATTACTCACATTTGAATTATAACAGAGGTTAAGGAATTTGGATGATTGATTGGTAGCGCGGAAGTGGTGAACTATGTCAGGGCCTGTGCAGGCATTAACAAGCGACCTTCGAACGGAAAAATTAGTCAGTTTGATCTTCAGCGACTCGCAGTTTTTCGGTCCCAACCTGTATATGCAATTCGATAGTGAAATCGGTATTTTGGCTTATTATAAAGTATAATTGTGTGTTTATGAGCGAAGGAATGTTTCATCCAGAATCGGCAAGACAAGGAGAAATCACTACAAGAGAAAGAGAGCGAGTTGCAGAAGTTGTACAAACTCCAGAACCGGTGGTAACAATTTCTGGCGAACAATTAAGAGAGTCACAGACAGGCTTTGCCATAGGTAGGGGATTCGAAAAGTTTGAGGATATGCCTCCGATAGAAAGGGCAGTTTTTTTGGACTATTGAAAACGGGGTAGCAAACAATCATTTGAAAGCAGAAAAGGCAGCGGTTGAGGCTGGACTAGACCGAAAAGAGCAACTTGATTATATGATTAAGGCTTTGGAGGCTCGAATGCGTGCATTATCGCGATCTCTCAACAAGGCTGATATTATAGAGTTTCAGTCTTTGGATAATATTGGTCAGAGTTTAAGACAAGAACATGCTAAATTAAAATAGACCTTATTGACATTCAAAGACTTCAGGAATTTCTTATTCATAGTTATTTTCATTTGGAGCTTCACTTGGAATAGCTTGATTTTCAGAGCTATCATTCCCCAACACTGATCTTAACCTTTCAAGTGTATCTTCGAAGTTGATTTTTTACTTCTGAAAATATCTCCGGGAACTTTTGAAAATGGGGCAAAAGGCTGGTTGCTTTATTTTGTGTCAAAAAGAGCGATTGAGGATTTGACGGTGGGGTTAGCAGAAGAGTCGAAAGATAATGAGATAAGGGTGAATTGTGTTTCGCCGTCAGATACGGCTACTGAGGAATATATTAAATGCTTTCCCAAAGACGCTAAGTCGCTGATGCGCCAGAACTAGTTGCGCGTCTTATGTTTGAAGTATCCAAGAAACATGAGACAAGACAGTATTGGGAAATTAAAAAAGGTTTAGTTTCAAAAGTCTGTTATCATAAATAATATGGAATGGTTTTGGCTTACATTGGTTTACCTATGCTTCATGGTCATAGCTGCACTTATAAACAAAAAAAGTTTGTCGATAAATGGTATTGACGAGCTTGTCTTTGGTTCATCCGTGCAACTTATTACAGGAATAATTTGTCTAGTTCTTGCATTAGTGACTGGTTGGAGTTTCACTTTCGATTCGAAATCAATCTTGATGATTGTTTTGATGATTGGTACATATACTCTGGCTGTGACTTGTTATTACACAGGACTGAAAAGAGTTGATTTGTCTGAGGAAACAATATTAAGTTCGACAGGCGCGATCTGGAGTCTAATACTTGGTGTTTTGATTATAAATGAGAGCTTTGGTTGGTCGAAAATAGTAGGAGTTTTGTTCATCCTAATTGCCAACACAATACTTTTCTGGGGACCGTCAATTCTTCGGTTCGGCAAATACGAGAAAATAATTCTATTTTCTACAATTTTCTACGCCCAAGGTGCAGTATGGGACAAACTTCTAAGTGGCTACGGTAATTCACTAAGCTATGTCGCCATATCCTTTGGTTTGACCGGATTATTTATGCTTACTTTTTATCACAAAAGGACAATTAGAGCGGTTAAGGGGACCTTTCTTTTGAAGGCATACTGGAAGGGAGTGTTGACAAACGGCTTATTGTATTCCTTTGCTTTTTGGGCGTTGTTTAGCGCTTATCTAAAAGGAGGGGAAGTGTCGCGAATGTTCCCGATGACACTATCAACGTCAGTATTGGTTCCAATTTTTGGGATTGTAATCCTCAAAGAATACAAAGGAATGCAAAGAAAACTAATTGCATCGGCTGTACTAATTTTTGGTATGTTTATGATCGGGAGATAGTGTAGGGTGGGGGTTCATGAACTTCTTGTTAGATTTCATTACGAATTAAAGATTGGAAATTTTGATTTTTTGGTAGATTGGTATTACCTGTTGCGTCAATTATTTCGTGCCTTACTAGTGTTACTGTGGTTTGAGAGTCCGACGAGAAAAGAACATAAAATTTATCACACTCAAAACCTGCCGAATTAATATGTGTGTTGTAATTTCGCCTCATTGTTTGGATCAATCGTCTTAATACCTGGATATGCGCGTGGACTGGAGGCTTCGTCAAGTGTGTCGGTAATAAGTACAACTATACCGTTATTAAAAGCATACCGTTTGTTATTGTTAAAATTTAGAATATATAAATAAATATAAACAAACTATTGGTAAAATAAAAATATGGATGAAGAAGGTAGGTACTTGTCATGCCATCTATAGCAAAATTGTAGTCTAGTCCCAACATTCCATTACAGTAGGTTACTTCATGGAAGTAAGCCAATTCTTAATGTGATTTGCCAAATAACTATTAATGATATAAAAATACATGCAATCACGAAGGTCAATTTTTACGTAAATAATTAAATATTATTTACTACCGTTTGTTTGTAGAAGTTGGTATCCTTTGCAAAAAATATTCTTAGTGTGAAATGGGTTCAAGTTGTAGATGATTTTCGATTCTTTCAACTCTTTCGAGTAGTCGAATGAACTCTCTGTCTAAGAAATTAATTGCTTTATCGAGCTTTCTGTCTAACTTATCTATTCTTTGGTTTAGTCTCTTTTCCAAATCAATGATCTCTTTATGGACAATTTTTCCAGTTTCCACTTGAACAATCTTTGTAGTTTCGTCATGCACAATCTTTCTCGTTTCCGCCTGAACAATTTTGGGAGTTTCCGTTTGTACAATCTTAGTCGTTTGTTCTTGAACAATCTTTGCTATCTGATTAAGATCTGTCTTTGTTAACATAAGTAGAATATATTATTATTTCCTGCTATTTTCAAGAATTCAAACTGTATCAGTGATTAGAAAAGGTTTATTGTGCTAACCTAAAAAGTTTGTCACCGTCCAAATTTTTTTGTGCAAATGTGACACAAATAAAAGTGCTGAATAGGTTTTGTGTGCCTACCACAAGGGTAATTCGATCCCGGGTTGTGAGAACATAACAAATATTAGTAACTCGATAGGCCACCAAAATTTGTCAAACAGCCAGGAAATAAAGTATTCACTCCCGAAATGTCCGCAATTCGTGGTACCTCCGTATTTAAATGGACAATAATAAGCTGTTCTAATTACAAATACTTCCAATAGTATTCCCGTGGCAAGGTATATAAATAATCCCAAACTGCCTATAAAAATAACTTTATTTAATCTTCGCGAAAACCGCAGACGAAGGGAAGTATTGGAAAAATTCTTTATAGTATTGCGAGAAACTCCCGCACATTTGGGTGTTGGTGGTGTATTATTTTTTTTCATTAGTTAATAATAACAAAATAATAATAGGTTATTTAAGAAGGTAAATGGTTATCAGAAAGCTAAAAGAGAAAGATTTCTTATTTTTACTATGAAGGATTTCTCTTTGGCAGAATTTGTCCTTTATGGGTTTTTAAATAGCCATAACTGATTGAGATACGAAATATTATGAAACTTATGGCACTCTTAAGGCCGCAAATGATGAGATTGCCTTGGGAAAATCCGTTCTGTAATTATTTTTTTCGATACTTACTTTTTCAAGCAATTATTACAGTTCTATATCTGAAATGGTCAAAATAATTGATCAGGTACCCTTTTCAAATTAACGGTAAGTGGGTATTTGTTAACAAAGTATTAATTGTCATACATGGTATACACAATAAAATTAAGATGAAATTCATCTGTTGTACCATTATAGTTATTGGTAAAATATAAGCATGGATGAAGAAAGCCCATATCTTGAAACACATAGATTTCAAATAAATGAAACCAGCAAAGTAAAGCTGCGTAAATTCAGAAAATTATTAACCGAAACACAAACCAAGCATCCTGAAATAATTGCTGCAACAGTTTTTGGTTCGCAAATAATTGGTAAGGCGACCGATATAAGTGATATTGACGCTGTTGTTTTTGTAGATGTAAATAAAGCTGGACTAAGTGACAAACCGGACGCATTGTTTTCAGACACGCGAGGAGACCAAAATTGGGAACAGGTGAATGGACAGATCGGGGATGTCTTTAGGAATAAAGCCTCAAAGTTATTGCCCAGCGCAGAAGCTAAACAAGGTATCAAATTACGCTTGATATCTGAAGCGCGAATAAATAATGAAATGGACAATCTCATTAACTATCAGCAACAAATAGATGCAAAGAAAGCGGATGGTGGAATATCAAG
Source organism: Candidatus Woesebacteria bacterium (assembly GCA_016700095.1). NCBI lineage: Bacteria > Candidatus Woeseibacteriota > Candidatus Woesebacteria bacterium. The sequence goes on from CP065002.1 coordinate 472,178, forward strand.
TGTTGTCGAAAGATCCAGGTCTGATATACATTATTTATTTCATCTGCAAATTGGAGGTAGTGATTTGGAGAAGTACCGGTGCATTGTGTTAGACAGATTAGCTGCGCTTGGGGAATTGGGTGATGAAATTTGGCGTGATCGTATAGTATTTGGTGTACAGTTTGATGAGAATGCAAGGTTAGGAGAAGTTGATCGCACATCAAATGAACTTTTTCCGCTGTCTATCGAGAAAGCAAGAGAAAAATTTGGTACATATCCTTCTAATTAATTGGTGAGAATTAAATTCGCGTAAAGTTAGAAAATATGAGACTTCCTTGTTCCCAGGGTACCTATATTAAAAATTGAACACCCTAATCTCATATAATCATTGTCGATTTTTCGCATGTAGCATCACAAGGGATGCTATAATTCGCCATCATGAGGGTAGAAATAGAGCCGCCATGTCCGTTGCTTCATTTTGGTGTTGAGAGTGTAACCTTTGAATTGTCTTCAGTAGCCGTATGGGTAATAGTTTATAAAGAGGGGGTTCCGGCTTATTTTCTTACTGTGCAACAGGCAGATAAACCGGGTAATCCCTGGGGTGTCCCAGCGGGAAAAGTAATTAAGAGCGATAATACACCTCAAGAAGCGGGTGTTAGAGAGTTGCGAGAAGAAACAGGAATAATAGTACAGACTGATGATCTACGATATTTAACTTGGAGCTGGGAGCACCCTGATGCTAAATCCGGCCACTTAATGTATGGTGTAGAGATAGACATTAGTCAACTAGACACTAAGGAGCCTCAGGTTTTAGATGGTGGAACAATAATATTTGAACCTCCAGCTAGTGTAGATAAACAAGAAATATCGTTCTTAGCATTGGTTCCTGTAGAGTTAGCGTTTAAGCCAAACGTACTAAATGACAAGCCTTATCATTTCCAAGAAACATATCGCGGATTAGCATCGTTGCGAAGAGTGGGAATAATTAGCGGAAATTATGGCTTTGAAAAAGATCCTTATTTATTTGATGATGAATAATTGGTGGTAAGCTAAATGTGGTGCGCTTTAATCACTAAACTTCGAACAATTTGGTGCAAAATTAGTCAGTTTAATCTCCATAGATGGCAGAAGTTCACAACTTTGTAGTCAGCTATAAGCTTTGTCTAATTTTTGATAAGATACTCTCATACGGCAATGAAAATTATTCTTACAATGGCAGTTTCAGCTAATGGAATTATTGCTTCAAAATCAGGAAGTGAAGATTTTCTCTCACATACTAACTGGTTACAGTTCGTTAGGTTAGCAAAGAGAGTTGGTTGCTTCATGTGGGGAAGAAAAACATACGAAGCAGTTATTAAATGGGAAGGAGATTACATCAAAGATCTCGATGGAGTTAAAAAAGTAATTGTTTCTCAATCAAATCTCGATCTTAAAGAGGGATTTGTATCTGTTAACTCTCCAGAAAACGCATTAGAAATGCTTAATGCTGATGGCTTTACAGAAGCAATAATTACAGGAGGTTCCACCCTGAACAGTGCATTTGCTGAAAAAGGACTGATTGATGAAGTTATCCTTGATGTTAACCCTTCTATTTTAGGAGAAGGCATACCAGTGTTTAATCCCTCTGACTTCCTGCTGACCTTAGATTTAATCGATGTTGAAAGAATCAACGATGGAATTGTTGAAATGCATTATAGAGTAATAAAATAATCTCCCAAAGATATGGAAGTCGAGATTAGTTCAGTGAGGCTTGGCAGGGGTGGAGGGAATCCCTTCGACACCTTTTACTTGCTCAGGGTAAACTTCTCATCCCTGCAATATTAATAACCAAAAATTCCAGATCTACGACCGGGAATTATTACTTGGCAGGGGTGGAGGGAATCGAACCCCCAATAGCGGTTTTGGAGACCGCTGTTATACCATTTAACTACACCCCTATATAACAAACAACAAACAACAACCAACACCCAACCTTCCAGCAAACAACAACCAACCCCCAACAAACAACAAACAACAACCAACACCCAACCTTCCAGCAAACAACAAACAACCCCCAACAAACAACATACAACAACCAACCTTCCAACAAACAACTTCTTTAGGTTGACATCCAACTTCCGAGTAAAAAAATTAACTTCTAATTAACTACAATCATCAATGGTTAAATATTGACAACTTACGGGATACTGGAATGTTGGGTTGTTACAAGCAATTATACAATACGTGTGAAATTATCGCAGAGAAGATTATTGTGCTATTACTTTTCCGTCAAATTTCATTGTTTGAAATACGGTGTTAACAAATTTTTCGGCTTCTGCGGAGTACTTGTAGTAGTAAACGTTCATTAAAAAATAATCATTTGTCACAGGGTGTGTGAGCTGATAAATTGAGAATGCATGTCCATCCTTAAATATATGCAGAGTACTATCCCATTCATATCCGCCGTAGTTATACTTATTATTTACTGAAAAATCGAGGTTTGTGTCATCCCCACTTCTGCCACCCTCTGTTGGCTTTATCTCAATAATATTGTTACTGAAAGTACAGGAAAGGTATTTATTCACCGAATACTCCTTGTTAACTAATTCGCATATTGGGGGAATATCAAGTGTGAATGACAACGAATCCGTGAGATTATAAGAAGAAATAAACTGATTATCTTTTAGGCTATATTCATTAACCTTTGGAATCGTTTTGGTGGGATAGGGTTTTGGATATTCCCATCCATTTGATGTGATGCATATTTTAGGATCATTTGGGTCACCTTTGAATGTATGACCCTTTTCAGATAAACAATCTTCGTATGAAGGTACGCTTGGAGGGCAGTACTTGGTATGAGTGGATCTGCAAATTTCGTCAGATTGGTTTATTCTTCGCGTGCTTATAACAAATAAACTAATGAGGATAAACGCTACGGTTGAAGCAAGTAATAATAAATTTCTTCGGAAAACTTTCATGGTAATATGATACCACTAAGAGTATAAGTTGGAGAATAGGTGTAAAAAAACAGCGAGAGATTACTTCAATTTTGTGGTTTCTTTGTGCTCAGTTTGTTTCTTGCACAGTTTACAAAACTTACTTAATTTAAGTTTTTCTTCCATATTTAACTTGTTACGCGTTGTAACGTAATTTTGCGATTTACAAATTGCACAAATCATAGCGACTATTTCTGATTTTGATTTTCTTGCCATAGATATTCTAAATGCTAAAGACTTCTTGGGAAACAAAAAGTTTCTTCGTAAGTTCTTCGCATTGTAGCACAACTTTTTGTTGGTATAAAGTATACAAGTTGTTGGTAAGACTTAGCTTATCTAAAACTGGCTTTAACTTGGCAACCAGTGATTACTTATATAAGTTATGTGAGTTTTGGATAAAAGTACTCGTGAATTGACATACGTCCTTTTATAAATTAATAATAAATATATGACTATAGATGATTTTTTAGAGGAGTGGTCAAGCGTTCCGGGAGTGACTCCTCCCAACGATAAAGTTAAAACAGAATTTAAAAAGAAACATCAAGGAAATAATGGTAAGGATAAAAGGGGAAATAAAGGTAAGGTCGAACAAGCTGTACCAAGAAATCCTTCTTTGCCAATCCCGGGTAATCCTGATACATTTAAAGCTTTACTGAGAGATGAATGGGACGAGTTGGCTGAATCAGGTCAGGTAAAACCAAGAGGTCCGAAAGATGATCACTGGTTGAGCAGGAAACGCAGTACGTAAAACAAGAAAATACTCTAGAAGATGCGGGAAGGTGCCTGAGTATTAAAAGGATCTCTTGAATCTCTTTTGATCTATTCTTGAGCGCCGCGCGAGTGAGCTTAAAATCAGGAGCCTGAGGAGGGGATTGAACCCTCGACCTAATTCTTGTGATTTATCATGCGACAGCTGCAAGAATGCGCCGCGCGAGTGAGCTTAAAATCAGGAGCCTGAGGAGGGGATTGAACCCTCGACCTCATTCTTACCAAGAATGCGCTCTACCACTGAGCTACCCAGGCACATCGAAATAACTTGCGCTTATGTCAAACCGCTAACTTCACGACAACCGCTCCTTTGTTTTTTTCTCTTCAAATTCTTCAGAAGAATTTGAATGAGTACATTTGTTCATTGACAATTTTTGCAATAATCTGTGAGCTATGAACCTGTAAATTAGTAATATGCATTATTAAAAATTATAATTTGATGCCGTTTTTGTGATCAAATAAACTTCCTGCAATTATCACAGGAATGTAAGTAAACACAACGTGCTTAGAGATTATACCAAATTTGTTTTAATCAAACTAACACTTGCAAATGTATTTGATAAGGTGTTTAAATTATGTATATGGATCCGAAGAAAGTTGCCGTTACCGCTCTCGTTCTTGTCGTTGGACTTGGTGGAATTGTCTCAGGTGCTTTACTACTTCGCAGAAATACGGAAATTAGAGATCAAGCTGCGGTTCCCGGCGGAAGGGGATCGGTAAAAATTCTTCCCAATTCGGGATCGTATAACGTGAGTGACAACATTCCCGTCAGTGTTTATTTCAACACTGATGGTGTCCCTGTTTCGGGAGTTTCGGTGAGAATTAGTTATCCCTTTTCGGGTACTACTCCCGAGGTTACAGTAAGTAATGTTGTAATTAATCCGGCTTTAACTTCCAATGCCGACTGGAGTTGCCCTACCAAAAACGTTGCCGAAGTTGGAGGTAATATAAATGTCGATGTCGCATGCGCAAATCTTGGCGCTGCCGGTTTTTCGTCAACCACCGACACGCTGTTGGCTTCCTTTAATTTAACAATTGCGAGAACTCCTTCGGCTTTGCCTTTTTCTGTGAAGGTTGATCCGATTTCTACGATTACCCAAAAATCAAATGGTGAGGATATATTGGCTAGTGACGCCACTACAACCGCCGTTTATACGATAGGCGGAACAGTCTCGCCAACTACGGCTCTTTCGGTTACCCCAACCTCAGCTGTCAAAACGACTCTTACCCCGACGGGAAAACTGACAACGACACCGACAAAAATCCCTACTGCCACAAAAGCGGCTACGGGATCGGCGATGCTTCCTGATGCCGGCATTGCTACACCAACATTTGCCGTTATGGTGGTTGGTCTGATTGCTGTATTTGCTTCACTAGCGCTTGCTTTGTAACCTTAGTTGCGTTTTATATCTTTATAAGTTTTTGTCTTAAATTTGTGACGACACATTACTTTTACGTAGATTAGCTATTGCTCAAAGCGGAGAATGATCAAATTACTTAAAAAAACCACAACCTAATAAGGTTAAGGTTATTTATCGAAGTCGTAACGTAGTAAATAATTGTGTGCTGAGGGAGGGATTCGAACCCCCGTAGCCCGTTCGGGCGCGAGATTTACAGTCTCGTGCGATTGGCCGCTCCGCCACCTCAGCTTAAGATTCACTAAAATACATTTGACCCCGAAAACGTGAATATTTAATTCTTACAAAATATTGTTAGCGATACAATACGATACTTTCAATACTGTGTATGTGATTTGAGCCGAAGGTGGGAGTCGAACCCACGACCTGCTGGTTACAAAACAGCTGCTCTGGCCACTGAGCTACTTCGGCGCAAATGAAATTATATCAAATATTCTTTGTAAGCCAAAAAAATCGACCCTGCAAAAGACGAGGAATTCTTTCCTGGAATGATCCAGGTGGGAAGGCTGCCATAATTACCAAGGTAAAGACGGACTTGCCACAAGGTCCGAACGAGTCGGACTCCCAGAAAATAGTTGGTCAGGAAAGTAACTTCCTACTATCCTCACAGGGTCTAACCCATTATAGCTAGTTTAAAAACAAATGTCATTTTCAATTTTAGTCATGCTAATTACTAAGACCTGGGGGTAACTTGAAAGATGACAGATGATGCTATTTGATTGCCTGATTAGCAAAAAGCACTCTGTGCCGTTGGAAGGTGCGAAATTCACATAAACGAAATACCTGTCCTTGTGACTGGAATCTTTACATTTGGGTTGATAAATAATACTTAAACACATAAATTCTCGTTACCGTTAAACAATTTATACCAGCACAACTGATACGCCTTGTATTTTCTTTATGGTACTTCCACGCGATTTGTCGTTTGGATAAAAAAAGTTTCCACATCGAAAGCGTAAAAAAATACTACGGACTTTAGTCCGTCGAGTATCGTTCCGGCTAATCGAAAAGTCGGGAAAATTCAGAAGATGAAGATTGCCCGAAAGTGACAAAAAGTATGCGAAGTGCGTTAGAGTAAAAGGGAAGCTATGGGTGTAAGTATCACCCTTGAGTCTCACTTTGTATGAATACATGTAAATAACCAAAACAGGAGGAAAAAAATACTTTGGTAAGTATAATTGTTGCGACTACTTTCAAATCAATGCAGGGCCGGGGAGCAAAATTCCGAGAATCAAATTAAGCAAAGGTCCAAGAAACGCAGTCAAGGGAGACGAACCGTTGACGGAAGCAAAAATCAGAAAGAAAAGAATTATCATACCGTAGCGATTGAGAAAAAGGTCGGCATCGGCCGCCTCACGTGCCGGCAATAGCGCTATAAAAATCTTGCCTCCATCCAGAGGATGAATGGGCAATAAATTAAACACAGCAAGCAAAACATTTAAATATATTAACGGTAATAAAAAAATGGTTAGCATTCCAAAGGGAGAAAACGGCGCGATAGCAAGTCTAATCAAAATGGATGCAATAACGGCGATTAGTAAATTTGACACTGGTCCTGCAAGGGCAATCAGAGCCGAATCACGACGAGGATACTTTAGATTATATGGATCAAATCGAACCGGCTTTGCCCAACCAAAGGGGATTACCGGAAAATGAAACGCATGTAGTATTACGAGTATCAATAAAATACTTGTGCCGATTGGGTCATAATGAACGATTGGGTTAAGCGACAATCTTCCCATGAGCCTCGCTGTCGGGTCACCGAGTTTGTCTGCCATCCAAGCGTGAGCCGCTTCATGAAAGGTGATCGCGATAATAAAAGCTACAATCGAGGCGAGTATTTCCATATTTTATGTTTATGTTAGAATAATCCTGGTTAAATTATTATCTTTGAAAAAAGAAACTTTTAATAGTATAATTCACAAGGTATCATTAATCAAAGGATAAGTTTGTAGTACCTTTTATAAATCCAATGTCATACATTTGCGAAATTTGCGGAAAGAAATCAGCTGTAGGCAGAAGCCAACAGCATAAACGAGGCGTTGCCGGTAAGCGGTGGAGAAAACGTGCACAAGAAACTGCGCGTGTATTTAAACCCAACTTGCAGAAGAAAACTTTTGTCGTGTCAGGCGAAAACATCCAAATGCGTGCGTGCACGAAATGTATCAAAGCCGCAAAGAAATTCGGTAAAGTAAAAGACTATAAATCAATCTCCGTCTTGTAACGTCTTCAGACACTATTGGAACTAAACCCAAGAAAGCTAAATTGCCCAATTTGGGAATGTTACTTGGCAAAAAAAGTTACACAACTTTGTATACTTCCAGGAATTGTTTCCAAGAAACGGGGTTTTTGCCTTCTAACTGAACAGTAATGATTTCAAGATTGTCATTATGTGCTTTAACTTCGAGAATTTTAAGCCGTTTACCGGTTTTTCCAATTTCCAGTTTTGTCCAAGCTCCCGGCCAAGGTGTAAGTGCCCGTACGAAACGGTCAATGTTTATAGGTGTGGGTTTAATTTGGTAGTTTTTTATGTATGGTATATCCCACACATAATCGGTTGGTTCGCCTGTAATGGCGGATTTTAAAAATTTCCAATCAACGAAACCATCGTCTCTTTTTATGAGTCGGGTGAAAGTTGCTAACTCATGATCTTGTGGTTTGAGATTTACCTTGCCTTTGATGTATGCGGGTAAAAGGGTTTTGATGACCTCGGCGCTTTTTTCAAATAGTCGGACCCGAAGGGTTGCGAGTGTATCGTTTTCTTCCAGTGTATCCTTAAACTGCGTCACGATGGGTCCGTGATCCATTTTCTCATCTAACTTAATTATCGTAACTCCACAATCTTCACCTATTGTAAGTGTCGATTGAACCGGCGAAGCTCCGCGTAATTTGGGTAGTAAGGATGGGTGAACGTTTAAAATACCATAGGGGAAATAATTTATAACGTCGTTTGGGATAATAGCACCGTAGGCGGCAAGTATAGCAATATCGGCAGGAACTTTTTCTCTTAGGACGTCTTGCGGAGTATAAAGTCTGGGAATAGATTTTTTGTACGCCCAATTATCGACTGCCGAAAAAGTATTAATCTTTTGTCTACCTGTCGGTTGCGGTGGTTGTGTTACAACGGCTTTGATACATGATCCGTCAACGGAGCTGAACGTTTTATGTAAAACATTTAGTACTGGAATTACGTTGTCGGGTGTTCCAAAAAAAACTATTTTCATGTAAGTTCAACTTCTTTCCAACGATCTGCTTTGTATTCATATAACGGTTGTCCTTGTTCCAACAATCTGTCTACGAATAGTATGCCGTTCAAGTGATCGATTTCATGTAGGACAATTTGTGCCGGTAAATTAGAAAACGTTTGAATTCTTTTTTCACCATTTTCATCAAGATAATTTATTGTAACTTTACTTGAACGAACCAGTGGTCCGTAGTAATGGGGTAAAGATAAACAACCCTCGAGTATTTCCCGTTTTTTGGTGAGTTCTTGTTTTGTCACCTTGTCAACTTTGACGATTTGCGGATTTATAACAACTTTGATGAGACTTTGTTCATTTAATTCTTTTGCATCTTTTGTAGTTAATTTCATTAAAAATATTTGCAGGTTTTTACCGATCTGAGGTGCCGCAAGACCGATACCTTCAGGATCCTTTTGTGAAACCAAAGTTTCTTCCATATCCCTGATCAAGTCTTTAATTTTTTTGTCGACTTTTTTAACAGGAAGTGAAATCCTACGTAAGGACGGGTCTTTTACGCCAACAATTTTTCTAATCATCTTGAGAATTATAAGCTGTGGTGGTGGGTAGATGCAACCGTTTATGTAACGATGTTAATTTTGACAGTTATTTCAATTTATACAAAAAATATTCTTGGAAAAGTAGTTTATTTTTCATGCTTTATCTGGACCACAAATATTGTATTGGTCAAACAAATCGGCCAGATAATCCACGAAAATTCACTCCAGCTCTTTAATTTTGGTGTTAACGTTTACGTCTGTTTGGTCGATGTTGTTGTAAATATACTGTAAGTGATATTGCGCTTTTAGGATCTCACCTTGGTCGATATAGAGAATTGCCGCCGCCAATCTCGGCTCTTTGTAATTAGGTTTAATTACAATTGTTTTTTCAAATGTCTTTAGAGCCAAGTCGCTTTGATTTGTTCTAACAAGAGTAAGTCCGTAGTTATAAAGTAGTTCTGCATCATTTGGTGCATACGTGATCGCATCGTGTAAAACATCGCTTGCAACATTCATAAACAACGGTTCAATTCCCGACAAGGATATAAATAGATACGCCTGGCGCATTTTCAGATTGACGTTATATTTGGATAAATTAACAGCGTTAGTTGATTCGGCAACTGTCGAGGAAACATAATTTTCTATTAAGTCGGTTTCATTCGATGAAGTGTTTATGGCAAGATCTGCTGCTGTTTCTGCAAGGAGCATGTGATAGTAAGGTTCCCTGGGTTGTATATTAAGTGCTTTCGTAATTAAACGTCTTGCTTCGTGTGCATTACCTCGTGACAAGTAAGATTTTGCGCTTTCTGCAAGTTTGTCTGCTTGCCAATACATACAAATATTGTAAATGGCAAAAACACCGAGTGTAATAACCGGTATAACAAATAGCAATTGTAATTTACCGACTGTATTTTTTTGTGCAACCTTAATGCCAACATTACTAGACAATGACTTGGACATCGCCGGATAAAGAAAGAAGATAAGAGACGTAACAGTTACCGAAAAACCGACAATGTTAGTGATGAGTAAGGTAATAAAACCGACAAATAAACCAAGGTGTAGTAGTCGTATACCATTTGGATGATTTGTAGATCGAATGTTATTTATAAACAAATAGAAAAAACTTCCAATGACGGTTATGTAAGAAACCAATCCGACCAAGCCAGTGTTTGCAAGTATATTTAAATACTCATTGTGAGCTTTGTTAAACAAAAAATTCCACTCCGAAGTAAGATTGTGTACAACCGGTTGATAACCCGAATACGTATAACCGAAAGTTTCCACACCGCTTCCAAAAATTGGATGTGCTCGCCAAATATTTAGTGCACCTTCCCATACAATTTTTCTAATCGCGAAAGTATCTGTGATTGTCTCGCCTTTGTTCCGGGAAATACTTAAGGTTGTTTTTTGCAAAAAAGAATGTGAGAAAAGTAAAACCGCAATCAAAAGAATTACCATAACGCCAACAATGCTTGATCGCATGTGCTTTATTGAATACTTTTCTTGCAGTTTAATTATGAATAAAACGGCAAGGAATAATATTAACCCGAGGAGGAAAGCAATTAAGCCCGACCTGGATTTTGTAAAAATTACAACCAGAGTAAAAGTGATGGATAATGCGATTAAACAAAGATTTGTAAGTGTTGTTACAACTTTTAATGAAGTCGCATTGCGCAATTTAATAAACAAAGAATCGGAACCACAATTAAATACAAACGACCATGTGACGGGAATGAGTGCGACCATCCATGCGGCAAGCCAATTGGGTTGACCGATGGTCGAAAATACGCGTTCACTAAAATTTTGTACCCAGCAGGCGGGATCAAAACTTGATTGGAGCGATGAAAAATAACTTGCAGGATTAGTGTAAGGCAAAGCTACTGCGCTGACAATTAGACATGTCGGACTTACTCCAAAGTGTTCGAATACGGCGATGATAGATACGATTAATCCCGAGACGACTAAGATTTTAAGTATTTTCAATGTATCTTTTTTGTCGACGTTTGCCAGGTAGATCCAATAAAGCAGACAGTACGAAATACTGGAAAACAATCCGCCATTATATCTGCCATAGTAACCAAGAAGTGAAGTTCGCACATCAAGCGACAAATATGTTGAAATTACCCCAGAAACCAAAAACAGAATTAGCGGAATGTCTGCTGCCGACTTTGTAAATAAAATTTTTTTGTTGATTATAATTCTAATAATGTGAAGGGTCGTAACACTCGATGCCACAAGATATATAAAGACGATTTTGGAGAACTCAAATATTTCACCCGTTTGGGGATAGACGATTAAAGGCGTAAAAAAAAATAAAGCCGAGAAGATCCCGACAATAAGCTGTCTAATTTTCTGATCCATAAATCTATTCTATGTGAAATAGTCAAATTCGACAAAACGTATTACTTTAATTTTTTACTCCCAACCCTGAAACCTGAGTTATCGCGTAAATTTTTTTCTCTAATTAAATATTGGTAATTGGTTGACATATTTTTCAGCATACTAAAATCCAAAAAAGGTCGAGTAGACATACCGCAATAACAAAGTTGAAAAATAGTGTTGTCTAACCGGGTTGGTCAAACATTAGCTATTCTTGTCTTTCGCACACGACAATTATTTGAAGTGTCTTTGTTATACTCTTTTAAACATTATAAACTAAGGTTATACTGGGCTGCACAATATGAAATTAAGAGTTACTACGTTAAAAAGATTTTTACCCAGTTTTACGATCAATAAACTGCTGGGAACTTTCTCGCATGATGTGGGCATTGACTTGGGAACAGCAAATACCCTTGTTTGGGTCAAAGACAAAGGAATAGTCATCAGGGAACCGTCGGTGGTTGCCAGAAATCGGAAAACAAAAGAAGTATTGGCAATCGGATCATCAGCCAAGAGAATGTTGGGTCGAGCTCCTTCAACACTCGAAATTATTAGGCCGCTTCGCGATGGGGTAATTGCCGATTTTGATGCAACCGCATCGATGCTTGATCATTACGTAAAAAAAGTTCATGAATCAGGTGGAGTAATTCCTAAAATTCCACGTCCTCGGATCGTGATTGGAATACCATCGGGAGTAACGGAAGTCGAACGGCGTGCGGTTGCGGATGCTGCCGTTTCAGCAGGTGCAAGAGAAGCACATTTGGTCGAAGAACCGATGGCTGCAGCGATTGGTGCCGGTTTGCCGATCGAAAAACCCGAAGGTTTGTTTGTTGTTGATATTGGTGGTGGCACGAGTGAAATTGCCGTAATAAGTTTGGGCGGCGTAGTCGTGGGTGGGTCGATCCGTGTTGCCGGTGACGAGATGAACGATGCAATTGTAAACTACGTGCGTTTGAAATATTCATTATTATTGGGAGAATCTACGGCAGAAAAAGTTAAAATTGATATCGGCAGTGCAACTCAGGTTAAAAAAGAACTTTTTTCGGTTGTACGGGGAAGAGACTTGGAGACCGGATTGCCGAAATCGGTCAAATTATCAAGTACGGAAGTGCGTGAAGCTCTTGCGCCAATTGTTCGAGAAATTGTAAAAAGCATTTCAAACACGCTTGAAGAAACCCCTCCAGAGCTTGTTTCGGACATTATGAAACGCGGGATTATAATTGCCGGTGGAGGAGCGTTGTTAACCGGAATTGATGAGGTGATTTCCGAGCAAACTAAAATGCCTGCGTTTATTGCTGATGATCCGTTAACTGCCGTTGTTCGCGGGTGTGGTGCGATATTAAATGATATAGGGTTACTTGGCCGAATTAATATGACTGAAAAAATGAATGAAAATTAACTAGCTTAATGGAAACTCTGTCGCAATCACGTTCGCAAAGTTGGTTATCTTGGTTTTACCGAGGTGTGTTGATTTTAGGTTTTTTAATCCTTGTAGGGAGGTTGTTTGATTTGCAGATTATCCGTGGTGCGTACTTCCGATCACTTGCCGAGGGAAACAGAATTCGTCGCGTTCCAATTACTGCTGCCCGAGGTGAAATATTGGCACGGGGAGGCGAATTGTTGGTTGGAAATACTAAAGTTAAAAAACATGTTACTTTCAGCCCCACTGAAGGATATGAAAAAACGCTTGATATTAATAACGCTCCGGATGAAGAAATAATTGACGAATACGTCAGAGATTATAAATTAGGATCTTCGTTTGCGCACGTAAGTGGCTATCTGGGATTAGTTAATGAGGATGAAGTGGGAAAAGTTAATGCGGGATGTTTGAGCCATGGACCCAGGAAGTTTGATTCGCTTACCGGCAGAACCGGTTTAGAACAATATTATGAATGCACTTTGATGGGGCATGATGGTGAGGAATTGGTAGAGGTAGATGTTTTGGGGAATAGAGTCCGAACTTTGGGTAGAAAGCAACCGATTTCCGGACGGGAAATTCGTACAACCATAGACTACGGATTACAAATTCATGTTGCCGACATATTTAGCGGTAAGAAAGATTTTGCGCGCGGGGACATTCCCGAAGGTCTAATCAAAGGAGCCGTGGTTATATCAGATACAAAGGGAGAAATTCTTGCGCTGTATTCATCGCCTTCATATGATCCAAATATTTTTGTCAAAAAAGATAAGTCGCAAGATATCGAAAACCTTTTCACTAATACAGAACTTCCGTTGTATAACCGCGCAACCGGTGGGACATATCACCCGGGCTCTGTATTTAAACCGGTTGTCGTACTTGCTTCATTGGAAACACGAACAATTGATGATGACTACACATACGAAGACACGGGGTCGATTGTGTTAAATACTGACTATGGAGTTTATACGTATAACAATTGGTATTGGACACAATACGGTGGACAAGAAGGTGTAATTGGCATAAAAAAAGCACTGGCTAGATCAACGGATACACTGTTTTATAAAATCGGAGAATTAACCGGAATTGATAATCTGGTTTTATGGGCAGAAAAGTTCGGATTTGGTGTCCCGACAGGGATTGATTTACCGGGTGAGGTTAGCGGATTATTACCTAATCCCGAATGGAAAAAATTGGCAAAAGCCGAACGATGGTTTTTGGGTAATACATATCATTTTTCAATTGGCCAAGGCGATACGGCGCTTACACCGATTCAGATTAACCGTGCAATCGCAGCAATTGCCGCCGATGGGAAAATTTGTAAACCACATCTTGTTGGTGGGGTCGAATGTAGTGATTTGGAAATAGACAAAGACAACTTGGAAATTGTGCGTGAAGGTATGTTTCAAGCATGCTCACCGGAGGGAACCGGTTTTACTTTTTTTGATATCAATGGGTCAAACGATGAGAAATTTGCGAATAAAAAAGTTGCGTGCAAAACCGGAACGGCGGAAACTTCGACTGATAAAAATCCGCATGCTTGGTTTACTTTTTTTACTCCGTTTTCAACCGATGAAAATACAGAGTTGATAAAACCCGAAATTGTCGTTACAGTTTTGGTAGAAGAAGGTGGAGAAGGTTCAAAAATTGCGGGGCCGATTGCCAGAAGTATATATAATTATTGGTACAATTTTCCCGAATCAAAACCTGCAAGTGTTCCAGTTGCCACCGAATAACCAAAGAGCCAAAGCTTAGCTTTGAAATACATGACGGAAAATGATTTTTTAGTGTGCATATCAACCTATGTTGGATTCGGACCGGTGCGGTTGACGTTACTGAAAAATTATTTCGGAACATATGAAAATATCTGGAAATTAAGTAAAAAAGAACTTAAAGAAGTTAATCTATCCGACAAGTTGATTGACGGGTTTGTCGAACACAGGAAGAATTTTGACTTTGATAAATATCAACTGAAGTTAGCAAAGTTAGCAATTGGCATTATTACTCATTCCGACGCTAATTATCCGTCAAATTTAAGTGAATTATCAAACGCTCCACAGGTTTTATATATCAAGGGGGAACTTTGTCAAAACGACTCGAATGCCATTGCGATTGTAGGAAGCAGGAAAATGACACATTACGGCAGGGAGGTGGCAGCTAAATTCGCCGGCGAGCTTTCCGATTTTGGCGTCACAATTGTATCGGGTTTGGCACTTGGAATCGATGCAGTTGCCCACAACGCGTGTTTGGCAAGTGGTGGCAGAAGTATCGCGGTACTTGCAAGCGGACTTGATACGATTACGCCGCAACAAAATTACTACATCGCCAAAAAAATATTCGACGGGAAAAAGGGTGCTATCGTATCCGAATATCCGCTTGGAACACCTGCTCTTAAAACCAATTTTGCCAACAGAAATCGAATAATATCGGGATTATCAAAAGCAGTAATCGTGGTTGAGGGTCAACATAAAAGCGGGACACTGCTTACTGCTCGTGCTGCGGCGGAGCAGGGGAGGACGGTGTTTGCGGTTCCGGGACAAATTACTTCTCCCATGAGTGAGGCGCCTTTGTATTTGATTGAAAATGGAGCGCGCTTGGCAACAAGTACCCGAGTTGTTTTAGAAGAAATGAATATGCAATTCAAGGTAGATAAAAAGCAGGTCGAAAAAATCATGCCGACTGATGAACTGGAAAGAAAAATTTACATACTACTGAAAAACGAGGCAAAACACATTGATGAAATTGCACGGGAGATTAAGCTGGATATTGGTAAACTGCAGTCAAAGCTTTCGATGATGGAGTTAAAGGGCTTGGTTAATTGCGACGATGGACTATATCGGGTTAGGAATTAGTATCCTATTCTGTTTCTGTCAAAGACATATCTTCAAATCTAGCAGCATCTCTCAATCTCTCTTCGCATCGTTTGTGGTTTCCCGCACGATCATATGCCAAAGCCTCTTCAAATGTCTTCAATGCCAATTCACCTGCACGCTTTTTTGCTTGATCTAACTGTTCTCGCGATATTTCTGCTGCCATAAATTTATTAATCTGATTTGGGGGTTTTGGGCGTTGGTGTACTATTGGTGGTAGGAACATTTGGTCTTTCGGGAAGTGGTTTTGGTTTAGCGCCTGCTTTTATTGCAGCCTGCATATATTGTGTTTGCTCAAATCTACGCTGGGCTTCTTCCAGCTTATTCCTGGAGGTATCTTCGTTTTCAGACATGTTTTAATTATACGTGGAATATATATTATTTCAATACAACTTTCGAAATTATTGACATTGCTGTTACAATTTCATCCTGGGATGTTGACATTAGTTGCATTTTCCTGTTTTACTGATAACTGTTTATCTAAAGTATGAATTTAATAATTGTAGAAAGTCCAACAAAAGCAAAAACACTAAATCGGTTTCTCGGGAAAGATTATTCGGTTGAGGCGACAATGGGACACATCAAAGATTTACCTAAAAGTAAATTGAGTGTCGATGTGGAAAATGATTTTCAGCCTGATTACCAGTTGGTCGAGACGAGAAAAAAAGAAATTGCAAAGTTAGTAAAGCAAGCAAAAAAAGCCAAGAAAGTTTATTTAGCAACCGATCCGGATCGTGAGGGAGAAGCAATTGCTTTGCATGTTCATGAGATTATTGGTAAGACAGATTACGCAAGAATTACCTTTCATGAGATAACCAAAGAAGCGGTCGAAGAAGCAATCGCTCATCCTGCAAAAATTGACGATAATTTAGTGAATGCCCAAATTGCCCGGCGTGTACTCGATCGACTAGTGGGCTATAAATTGTCACCTGTCATTTGGAAAAAAATCCGGCGCGGTTTGTCGGCAGGGAGAGTGCAAACGGTAGTTGTCCGTTTGATTGTCGAGCGTGAACGCGAGATTGAAAAGTTTGTTAAAAAAGAGTATTGGGAAATTGCTTGTGACGTAAAGCAACAAGAAAAGGGGAAAATTTTCAGAGTAAATCTTTTAAAAGTAGATAACAAAGTATTGAGTGTTGCAAATGGAAATGAAGCCAAAAAACTTAAAGATGATCTTGAAAAAGCCATTTTCAGCGTTAAAGATGTCAGGTCAAAAGAAGTAAGAAAAAAACCATTCCCTCCATACACGACATCAACGCTTACCCAAGCGGGTGCTAATGTATATGGTTGGTCATCAAAAAAAACCATGAGTATTGCCCAAAAACTGTATGAAGAAGGGCTGATTACTTATCACAGAACCGATTCCACCAATCTGTCAGTACAAGCGGTGGAAAAAGTACGTACATTTATCGCAAAAACATATGGGGACAAATATGTACCGGCAAACGCTTTAATTTATAAAACCAAAGCAAAATCGGCTCAGCAAGCACACGAAGCTATACGACCGACCGATATTAAAATCCAAGGTGACTTGGCAGTACATGTAAAGATCAAATTAGATGCAGAGAAACTTTACAGTTTGATCTGGAGAAGATTTGTGGCGTGTCAAATGGAAATGGCGATTTATGATGTGACCACGATAGATGTAAACGCAGATGGTAATAATAATTATTTACTTAGGACTACCGGAAATGTAGAAATATTTGATGGGTGGAGAAAGGTAATACCAACCAAGGAAAAAGACGAGTTGATTTTACCGAAAGTAAACGCAGGTGAAAAATTAGATGTTAAACAAGTAATTAGTGAACAGAAGTTTACCCAACCTCCCGCCAGATTTAATGAAGCATCGTTAATTAAAACGTTGGAGAAATTGGGGATAGGTAGACCATCAACTTATGCTCCAACCATCTCGACCATCCAAACAAGGCAATATGTTGAAAAACTTGATAAAAAGTTTTACCCGACACCTGTCGGGATTGCCGTTACTGATTTTATGGTGACTAATTTTGATGAAATCTTTGATTATTCATTTACGGCAGGCATGGAAAACGACCTCGACGAAGTTGCCAAAGGAAATAAAGATTGGGTGACAATGATGAAGGATTTTTACAAACCTTTTGAGAAAAAGGTGTTAGATGTCGAGAAAAACGCGGTGAGAGTTGCCGTACCTGTTGAGAAAACCGGAAGAAAATGCCCGACATGCAAAAAGGAAAAAAGAGTTGGTGATAAACAAGGTGATTTAGTGATTAGAACCGGAAGATTTGGGAAATTTATTTCCTGTTCAAACTTCCCGGATTGTAAACACACGGAAAAATTAGTTGTTAAAGTTGACATGAAATGCCTACGTTGTTTGGAAGAAGGAAGAGATAAAGAAAGTCAAGGAGATATCATTGTTAAAAAAACCAGAACGGGAAGAATATTTTATGGATGTTCCAAATACCCCGAGTGTGAATATGCAAGTTGGGTAAACCCGGCACAGGCAAAAGACAACTAGATGTGTTTACACCTTATTATAAACGTTGAAAGAATATTTCAGACCGTTTTCTTCGCTTTCTAGAATTTCTTTTCGTTTATACTTAGTTTTATCAAACCTTGGGAAATACGTATCTCCTTCAAACGCTTTATCAATTTCGGTTAAGTACAATTTATCTGCAAGGGACAAAAATAATTTATAAATTTGGCCGCCACCTGCAATAAATATTTCACCACTTTCTGTGTTAATTAATTTAAGTGCGTCTTCAAGTGAATGAACAACAACACATCCGTATGCCTCAAAGTTTTTATCTTTCGACATGACAATTATCTTTCTATCGGGAAGTGGTTTACCGATCGACTTGAAAGTTGCCTCTCCCATAATTACCGTATGTCCCAGAGTTAACTTTTTAAAATATTTAAAATCCTCTGAAATATGCCAGGGTATCCGGCCTTTGTTTCCGATAACGAAGTTTTTTGATAAGGCTGCAATAATTGATATTTTCATACTGAAATTTTTGCTTTTATTGGTGGGTGATATTGGTAGTTCATTAGAGTGAAGTCCTCATATTTAAATCTAAACAATGATTTTACATCCTTATTAAGTTTCATTGTCGGAAGTGTATATGGTTTTCTCTTTACAATTTCTTTTGCTTGGTCAATATGATTTAAATAAATGTGTGTATCTGCCAGACTCAAAACTAACTCACCGGGTTTTAGATTAGTGACATGGGCGATCATCATGGTAAGAAGTGCGTAACTTGCGATATTAAATGGTAATCCTAAAAATGTATCAACCGATCTTTGCGTCATGAGGCATGACAATTTATTATTACTTACACTAAATTGATACATAACGTGGCATGGTGGAAGTGCCATGGTGTCAACACGTGATGCGTTCCATGCATTGACAATTAACCGCCTACTTCCCGGATTATTTTTGATTTCTCTTACTACCCACTTTAATTGATCAAAGCCGTCGAAATTTCTCCATTGTGCACCATAAACCGGACCAAGGTTTCCCCATTTTTCAGCAAACTTTTTATCGGACTTAATTTTCTCCACATACTCGATCATTTTCTCTTGCCATGTACTGGAGTACATCGGGTATCTTTTGTCCAACTTATTAGCCTTAAGATAATTTTGAAATGGCCATTCGTTCCAGATTCTTACATTGTTTTTGGCAAGATATCTTAAGTTTGTATCTCCTTTGATAAACCAAAGTAGTTCGTGAATAATTGCTTTTAGATACATTTGCTTTGTTGTAAGAAGTGGAAAGCCTTGGGATAAATCAAATCGAACCATGCGGCCAAAAACTTTTTTCGTTCCGGTGCCTGTTCGTTCGTTTTTTTCAACCACACCGTTTTTCAGGATATCGTTAAGTAGATCGTGATAAACTTTCATTGTTGACTAACCTTCTTGCCAGCATAAATTATATGACAATAAATTTCCAGTGGAGAAAAAAGATAATGGATAATTTTCAAAAAGCATGCTACATTTTTGGTGTAAATCAATGATTAATAAATCGCCATTCATTGTTATCGAAGGTCCCGATGGAAGCGGAAAAGGTACACAGCATGCGTTGTTAATTGAAAAACTCAAGGAAAATGAAAGAAAGGTTTTTCCTGTAGATTTCCCCCAATATTACAATCATGAGGGATATTTTGGTCCGATGATTGGAAGGATGCTTAAGGGTGACTTTGGACCAATGGACATTATTGATCCGAGGCTTGCGTCGGTGTTATTTGCAATGGATCGTTGGGAGGCAAGTGAAAACATTAGAACAGCTCAAAGAAATGGATTAATTGTAGTTGGGAATAGATACACACTTTCAAATGAAGCACATCAAGTGGCCAGAATGCCCCCAAGCGAAAGAGATGGTTTTTTGGCGGATTTGAGAAAAATGGAATATGACATACTAAAAATCCCGCGTCCAGATTTATACCTATTTTTGTCCGTTCCATTTGAAATAAGTCAAAAACTTATTGAAAAGAAAGCGGGGAGAAATTATTTGGGGGGGGCACAAAAGGATGGTCTGGAGAAAGACGTTGAACATCAGTTATCAGCTACCAGATTGTATGGAGAATTAGCTAAGAATGATTCTGGCATAGTTGTTGTTGATTGCGCGAGCGAAAGTGGGACATTGATGTCAATTGAGGAGGTTCATGGAAAGGTTTGGAAGGAAGTAGACAGATTTATACATCAATATGAGGAAGGATAGGTTGTCGGTGAAAGACAGAAGTAACATTTGAATATTTTTAAATAAGCAATATACTGGGATGGTGGATAAAATATTTTCATTAATTGACCAAGAGGCAAAAAGGCAGAAAGAAACGCTGATGATGATTCCGTCAGAAAACTATACTTACCCGGAAGTAAGAAGCGCTGTCGGAAGTATTCTGATGCATAAGTATGCGGAAGGTGATCCGGGAAGGCGGTATTATCAGGGAAATGAATTTGTTGACCAAGTGGAAGCAACCGCGGAAGGAAGAGTTCTGGAATGTTTTAATCTAAACCCTGAGGATTGGCATGTAAATGTGCAACCTCATTCCGGGTGTGAAGCAAACTTGGCGGTTTACAATGCAATTTTAGATCCGGGTGACAAAATCATGTCTATGTTTTTGCCCGACGGTGGGCATCTCTCGCATGGTTGGCATATGGGCGACAACAAAATTACATTAGTCTCTAAAATTTTTAACGTAAGTTTTTATAACGTCGATCCCGAAAAAGAGATTTTTGATTTTGCCAAAATTGCACTATTGGCAACTCAAATAAAACCTAAACTAATAATTTCCGGCGGTACTGCTTATCCTCGGGATATTGATTATAAACGCATGGCAAAAATCGCCCATAGGGTAGGGGCGTATTATATGGCTGATGTGGCACACGAGGCGGGACTTATTATTGCCGGTGCCAATAATTCACCTTTTCCACACGCCGATTTTGTTACTTTTACGACCCACAAAACGCTTCGAGGACCAAGAGGAGCAGTTATTGTTGCAAGAAAAGAATACGGCGAGAAAATTGACAGATCGATTATTCCCGGTCTTCAGGGAGGTCCGCATCTTCATTCCATCGCTGGAATTGCAGTAGCACTTGAAAAAGCTAAAACACCAAAATTTAAACGATATGGTGCGCAGACAGTTGAAAACGCCAAATATTTAGCTCAGCTCCTTAAATCAAAGGGATTACACATTGTAAGTGGTGGAACAGATAAGCACTTGGTTTTAATTGATTTGAGAGAGCAAAAAACAAACGGTTGGTTTGCGGCATGGGCGTTGGAATATGCAGGTATTATTGCAAACAGAAATACAGTCCCGAGTGACACGGGGTCGCCGTTTTATCCCTCGGGTCTAAGGTTGGGGACTCCGGCAATTACGGTTAGAGGAATGAAAGAACGCGAAATGAAAAAAATTGCGGATTGGATTCATGAAGTGATCGAGATTGTTGCCGGTCAAACTATTCCCGCCGACAAAGAAGAAAGAAATCAATTCCTAAAAGCTTTTAGAGTTGGGATTGCAAAGAATGAACGCATACTTAAAATAAACAAAGAAGTAAAAATGTTGTGTAAAGAATTCCCCATTGATTTTGAATAACACTTCTGCCTTTTGAAAATATATTTTGATACGAATAGTTTTTTAGGAATTTTCTTACTATGCGAAGATGTGACGCTTTTCGTAATATTTGTTACCGTACTAAATTTAGCATAAAATAACATGATGATAAGTTTTGATGGCAGAAAATATTCCGACGAGAAGCTTCTGGTTCTAAAAAAACAAGTTGATAATCTAAAAGCGCGAGGTATTAATTTAAAGCTTGCCAGTATTTATGTATCAACTGATCCCGGAAGTGTTCTTTATACTAAACTCAAGAAAAGCAAAGCTGAAAGTATTGGCATAGCTTTCGTTGCGTACGAAATGGACAATATCGACAAAGAAGGTGTGATTGAGGTGATCACAAGATTAAACGGCGATGAAGGTACAACCGGGATATTGGTTCAAAAACCGTCTGGTGACAAGCAATACGATAAAGAAAGTTGGGCGGAAATTGTATCGGTTATTGACCCCGCCAAAGACGTCGATGGATTAACACCTCACAATTTAGGTTTACTAAGCATGGGGACGCCGAAGTTTATCCCCGCAACCGTTAAAGCAGTGATGTCTGTTCTAGCAAGCTGGCAGATAGAGTTAGCGGGAAAAAACATTGTCATAATCGGAGCGAGTGAAATACTGGGAAAACCGCTTACTATGTTAATGACACAAATGGATGCAACAGTCAGTTTACTTCACTCCAAAACGGAAAACATCAAAAAGTACACATTAAATTGCGATATTTTAATCAGTGCTACAGGCGTTCCCAATTTAATTACGCAAGACATGGTTAGACATGGAAGTATTATGATTGATGTCGGGGCTCCAAGGGGGGATATCGACAAAGCAACTTACCAAAAAGCAGCGTACGTCTCGGGTGTTCCCGGAGGTGTCGGACCAGTGACAATCGTTTCCCTTTTAGAGAATTTAGTTGTATTCAAATAGAAAATATAAGGTGTTTTGTGATATCAATTTCTAACCTGTGGGTTTAAATTAATCAGCCAACTCATAACTTTACTTCGTTAATTACGCACTATTGTGCACCAGAGATACTTTTGTTATAATACTTCAACGCATACTTAAGGAATGCATTCCTGAAGAAAAAAACTTCGCCTTAAGTAGAGGATTAAGGAATGTAAAAGTTATAATATGACTGAAGTTTCCGCACAAAAACTAATTGAATCAGGTGCCCATTATGGACATCAAACAAGACGTTGGAATCCGAAAATGGCAAAATATATCCACAGCCATGTCGACGGAGTCCATATTTTTGATTTGATAAAAACAAAAAAGGCATTAGAAGAAGCTCTCAAAGTAATTAGTAAAGTTGCAAGTGAAAAGAAAAATATTCTGATATTGGGAACCAAAAAACAAGCCAAGGAAAAGGTTGCAGAGATAGCCCAAAGAACACAAGTCTTTTATGTGAATGAAAGGTGGCTTGGAGGAACACTCTCGAATTTTTCCCAGATCAAAAAATCGCTCAATAAACTAAATACCATGCGTGATAAACTTGCCGCAGGTGAGTACAAGAAATTTACGAAAAAGGAAAGACTTCTGATTGAACGAGAGATTGCACGTTTGGAAAGATTTTTCGGAGGGTTGTATGGTATGGAAAAAACACCCGATCTAATTATCATTATCGATCTCAAAAGGGAACAAGGTGCCATCAAAGAAGCACGAACAGCAGGTGTTGAAACAGTGGGGATAGTTGATACAAACTGTGATCCGGATGGAGTTACATATCCGATTCCGATGAACGACGACGCAACACGCGCACTTGATTATGTACTTGATCTGATTGCCGAGGCGATAACTGAAGGAAAAAATAATTCAAAGAAATTAGAAGCAAAACCGGAAACTCCCCAAAAACAGGTTAAAGTTGCAAAGGGCAAGAATATTAAAACTTCACCAAGGAAAGTTAAGGAAAAGAAAAGCAAGGTGTCTAAAAAATAACATGGCAAAGATTGATGTCAAGACAATCCGAAAACTAAGAGATGAAACGGGGGCTTCAATTGTGCGTATCACAAAAGTTCTTGACGAAGTGGGTGGGGATGAAGGCAAGGCATGCGAAATTCTGAAAAAAGAAGGTTTTGAAAAAGCCGCGAAACGTAGCGATCGTGAGACCAACCAAGGTGTACTTAAAACTTATGTTCATCACTCAGGAAAATTGGTGTCAATTGTCGAACTTCTTTGCGAAACTGATTTTGTAGCCAAAAATGATTTATTTATAACATTGGCAAATGACCTTGCGATGCAAGTTGCCTCTATGGGTGCAAATAGCGTTGATGACTTGATTGCTCAGGATTTTATCAAAGACCCGAGCAAAAAAGTTGAGAATCTGGTAAGAGATGTTATTGCAAAAACCGGTGAGAATGTTCGCATTGGAAGAATTTTTCGTGTAGAATTAGGAAAGTAATGAACGAATCTTCAGTACGCTCTAAACTAAGTGAAGTGTTGGATCTTGTTGTTTCGGATGTGAATACGGTTAGGACGGGACGTGCTAAACCCAGTTTGGTTGAGGATCTCACAGTCGTGGTTTATGGTGGTACAACAAAACTTAGAATTCAAGAAGTGGCAACCGTAAGTTCGCCTGATCCTGAGAGTATTGTCATTTCCCCCTACGATAAATCGATAATCGGTGAAATAAAAAAGGGAATAGAAGCGGCAAACATCGGTTTCTCACCAAATATTGACGGTGAGATTATTAGGATTTCGGTTCCTCCGCTAACAACCGAAGACAGAGAAAAACTAGTCAAAATCCTTTCGGGGAAGTTAGAAAGTGGAAAAATTATGATACGTCAGGTTCGTGGAGACGTTATGAAGGATATCAAAAAAGAATTTGAAGAAAAGACAATTACCGAAGATGAAAAGTTCATGGGAGAAAAGAGATTGCAAATGTTGGTTGACGAATTTGTCAAGAAAATTGAAGAAGCAGGAGAACAAAAAAAGAAAGAGTTGCTTCAGATATAATAGTTAACGAATATATTTATATATATGACAGAAGATGTTAACAATCCAGCCGAACCATACTTAATTAGACATAAAGTAGAAGAACAGCGGTCTGGAGTAAGAATTATTCGACAGGCAAGTGAAAAGGATTTAATAATGTTTTCGCATTTGATGGGCAATAAGTCGTTAGATTTTGCAAGAGATAATCTAAGACCTGAAAGCATTTTATACTATTCATTTAAAGGGGCAGATAAGCATCTTGCAATTGTGAAAGATGGAAAAGTACTTCAAATCCACCTATGTACCAAGAATGAACAAGGTAATAAAAATATATTTACAAAAAAACATAATCAAGGTAGTAACTCCCCCCACCAATTCAAATCAATAGAAATGTCTTTTTGCTCAATAGAGTCGTTCGATCGGATAAAAATTGGGAGATTTGAAGAGGGTGACAAAATATTTAAAGAGGTTTCGGATACTTTGCAACCTGGAACAATAAGCTTTTTAAGATTTGCTAGTAAATTCCTTACCCTAATTGATCCTGATACTCAGGTCTTTTTACAACCAACCACTAAGCAGAGATATCGAATATACCAGAAATTTGTAGATAATAATAATTTGAGAAATGTACGCTTATATTATCCAGAAGACAGCGAAGAATAGAAGTGTTACTTGCTACAATAAAGCCATTTTCGTATACTCTAGTTTGCACAATGGTATCATTATTTACTTTTATTTTAGTTCTCTCGGTTCTTATCCTTGTTCATGAATTTGGTCACTTTTGGACGGCAAAAAGACTAGGCATCTGGGTCGAAGAATTTGGATTTGGATTACCTCCAAGAATTTTTGGTAAAAAATACAAGGATACAATCTACAGTATCAATCTACTTCCTTTTGGTGGATTTGTCAGACTTCATGGTGAAAACGAAGAGGGAAGTATTAAATATCCACAAAAAGCATTTCTCAATAAATCTAAAAAAGTCAGATCGGCTGTTATTACTGCAGGAGTTTTCATGAACATGATGTTGGCAATTGTTTGTTTTTCTATTGTCTATTCAGTTTCCGGTATACCGAGGGAATCAGAGAACGTTCGAATTGTGGAAATTGCCGAAAATTCTCCCGCAAGTATGTCCGGTTTGATGGTTGGTGATATTGTGAGTGAAATTAATGGCGAAGCCATCACGAGTTCCGATTCCTTTCTCGTAAAAATGCAGGAGAATCCAAACATGGAAAGTTTACTTCGTATTAGTCGCGGGAAAGAAGAAAAAGAGTTCAAAGTAACGCCAAGAAAAGATTATCCCGAAGGTCAAGGACCTTTGGGTGTTACAATTTCAACCACCGAAATATATTTTCCCTCAATTTGGCAAAGACCGTTTTATGGTGTTTATTATGGTTTTCAAGAAAGCATTTATTGGATACTCGCAGTTGTTGCGGGATTCTCAACTCTTTTTTCGACACTACTTGGCGGATCAGTTCCTCAAGACATTGCCGGTCCTGTCGGAATTTATGCAATTACCACTCAGGCGGCGTCCTTTGGTGTAGTAGCTCTCATTAATTTCGTAGGTGTTTTGTCTGTAAATCTTGCAGTGTTAAATATATTCCCATTTCCCGCGCTTGATGGCGGAAGATTTTTGTTTATTATTATAGAAGCGATTTCGGGTCGTCGAGTAACACCAAAGATTGAAGGTTATATTCACATGGCTGGAATGGCTCTTCTTCTCACCCTTCTTGTTGTAATAACATTCGGCGATATTCGAAGATTAATTGATGCAGGTAGTGTTACCGGATTCATAGAATCATTTGCCCCGTAATAAGCACCTTGTGTTACAATTGACGTTATACAAATTCACATTAACAGATATCTTGGTTTTATGATGGTATAGATAACCAAATATTTTTGCGTATTTCGCCAAGAGGGAATTTGTAGTAATTTGAGCTTGGGTTGATATAATAACTACACATGAAACAATCTCAACTATTTCCCAAAACACAAAAACAAGCACCACGAGATGCGGAAAGTGTTAACCACAAGTTGTTGGTAAGAGCGGGCTTCATTGACCAATTAATGGCGGGAAGTTGGAGTTTGTTGCCGCTTGGATGGCGCGTTGTAAATAAAATAAACGACATTATCCGTGAAGAACTAAATAGCATTTCCTGTCAGGAGGTACTAATGCCCTTAATGCATCCTAAAACGATATGGAATGAAACGGGGAGATGGGATTCGGCGAAGGAGGTCATGTATCAGTTCAAGGATTCACGCGGAAAAGAATTTGCGCTTTCTTTCACACACGAAGAAATATTTTTGGATCTGGTTCGGAAATTTGTAAATAGTTATCAAGATTTGCCATTGGCGCTTTATCACTTTTCTACAAAATTTAGAAATGAACCCAGAGCAAGAAGTGGAATATTAAGGGGAAGAGAATTCATGATGAAGGATTTATACAGTATCCACAAAAACGAAAAGGATTTTGGTGAGTTTTACGAAAAAGTTAAAATAGCATATTCAAAGATATTTGACCGTATTGGATTCGATGTCAAAATTACCGAAGCGGGTGGAGGGGTTTTTACCAAAAACATTACTCATGAATTTCAGGTTCCCGTTGGTAGCGGTGAAGATGTTATTTATTATTGCGAGAAATGTAACTGGGCGGTAAATAAAGAGGTGTTTGATCCCCAAGAAGTTGAAAACGCGCTTGCAGCAGAATGTAAAAGTGTTTGTCCGAAATGTGGTTCGAAGGTTATCGAAACGAAGTCGATAGAGGTCGGCAATATCTTTCCGTTTGGTACGTATTATAGTGAGAAAATGCAATTAGTTTATACCGACGAAAACGACAAGAAAAAGTTTCCCTATTTCGGTAGTTACGGTATTGGGTCAACGCGTGTTATGGGTGCTTGGGTAGAGACGAGTTATGACGACAAGGGAATTATATGGTCAGACGCGATAGCTCCTTTTAAAGTTCACCTAATCGAGCTTCCGGGAGCAAAGAATGGTCTATCGATTTATAATAGTTTATCCGAGCGCGGAATTGAAGTTTTGTGGGATGACAGAGATATCGCCGCAGGGAAGAAATTCTCTGATTCAGATTTAATAGGGATTCCCCACAGGATTGTGGTTTCTCAAAAAACACAAGAAAAGCTGGAGTATAAAAGTAGAAAAAGCGACACAACAAAAATTGTAAGTCTAGATGACCTAATAGACATACTTACATCATAATAACATGCTACATGCTTCAGGACTATGTTTTTTGGCAATACACAAAAAGTTTAGTTAATTAAATGAACAAAAAGAGAATTGTGGTAATCGGTGGTGGCACGGGTACTTATACGGTTCTATCGGGATTAAAAAAATTCCCCGTACATTTAACCGCAATTGTATCAATGATGGATAGTGGGGGAAGCAATCGGGTGTTGCGTGATGAATTTGGGCTGTTGCCGACTTCCGATATAAGGCAATGTATGGCTGCGCTTGCCGACGAAAAGCACGCAGACAGCGAAGATCTAAGAAAACTTTTTACCTACAGATATGAAAACGGAACAGGAATTTCCGGCATGACTTTTGGTAATTTATTTATGGCTGCCTTGACCGATGTCTACGGGACGCAGGAGAAAGCAATTGAAAAAACTTGTGAGCTTCTTCATGTTGTGGGCGAAATTATTCCGGTTACCTACGACAATTCACATTTGATTGCTCGTTACGATAATGGTAAACAAGTGTTGGGGGAACACTACGTGGATGAACCAGATAAAGAAACAGGTAAACACAAAATTGTGGAGTTGGGACTTATTCCGAAAGCATGTGCAACCAAAAAGGCGATTCAATCAATTAAACAAGCTGATTTGATTGTTTTGGGTCCGGGTGATTTGTATACCAGTATTATTTGTAATTTAGTAGTCGATGGAATCGTCAAAGCGATTGCGAAATCAAAAGCAAAGAAGGTATACGTCGTCAATCTCATGACAAAATTTGGTCAAACAAACAACTTCACAGGTTCGATGCATGTTCATGAGATTAATAAATATTTAGGAGGAGAATTTATTAATTATTGTCTGATTCATAACAAAGAAAAAATACCACAACGACTTCTTAGGCGATATAAAGAAGAAAATTCTATTCCGGTAGTTGATGATTTAGTTACGACAAAGAAAACAAAAATTATAAGGAAGAATATTATGTCGTCTGAGATATTTATCAAACCAAAATCCGATATTGTAAAAAGAAGTTTGGTACGTCACGATCCTAACAAGTTAGCTAAAGCGATTGTTTCACTTGTGTAGATATTGGATTAAACTGTAAGTGTTATATGACGAATTGTGTGTTTTGTAAAATAGTTGAAGGAAAACTACCGGCGAAAGTGAGGGAGGAAACAAAAAATGTCATTGCTTTTGATAGCATAGATCCCATTGCCACAACCCATATTATAATTATCCCCAAAGAGCATATCGTATCCTTTATCGACATACAAAAATCACACCACGAAACGATTATAGACATGATGGAAGTAATTAATAAATTAATACAAGCTCGAGATATTTCGGCTGGTTACAAAATTATAGTTAATGGTGGAAAGTATCAAGTTGTGAAACATTTGCATTGGCACCTTGTTGGAGGTAAACTTGGAGAATTAAACGCATTATGATAAGTAGCGATATTCAAAAACAACTTATAGAGGCGATGAAGGCACATGACGCAGTGCGTGTCTCGACACTTCGCATGTTGAACTCCGAATTGAAAAATGCTCGGATTGACAAAAAGGAAGATTTGTCTGAGGAAGATGAATTGAAAGTTGTAAAAAAAGAAGCCAAAAAAAGAAAGGATGCGATTGAAGGTTTTGAATCTGGTGGAAACAAAATTGCCGCCGATAAAGAAAGAGAAGAACTAAAAATTCTTGAGACATATTTACCGACGGAAATGTCAGATGAAGACGTTATTAAAATTGTCGATCAAGTAATTCTCGAAGTTGGAGCAAAATCAATAACCGATATGGGGAAAGTAATGCAAGCCGCGGTAGCAAAAGTGGAAGGACGAGCAGACGGCAAAAGAGTATTGGACTTTGTCAAGCTAAAACTTAGCCAAGGCAATTTATGATAAAAATTTACGTAATTAAGCAATCAAACTACGGTGTTAGTACTCCGAAGGTAAAAAAAGCACTCGCAAAATTTTTAAAAAGTAGGGGTATTGTGTCGGATACGGAAGTTGATGTTGCCATCGTTGGTGAAAATAAAATGTTAGGATTGGCTGAAGATTATTTGGGAGAAAAGGATGTCCTCCATAACGTTTTAACTTTTCCTGCAAGTGAAACAAAAACGGAATTTATTAGTCCACCGGATGGGGTGATACGCTTGGGACAAATTGTTGTCTGTTATCCAAAAGCCAAAGAGGAAGCCAACAGTGAGGGAGTCATGATCGATGATAAAGTTATTGAGCTGGTAAATCACGGAGCACTTCATCTTCTTGGTATTCATCATTCATAAGTAAATTATTTGATACTTTTTGATATCTTTCATAGTTTTCACAGTTGTGCTAATTTTAGACAACAAAGGAAATATTTCGAAAAAAACTTTTTTAGTGTTTATTTTTTTTAACGATCAAGTGCTAAACACTCTAATGTGTTTACTTGTGAGTAGTTTGTACTAATTCCAAAATACGCACACTTTACTTACGGTTACCAAGTGGTTCAAACTTACTAAACACAAGATCAAAAAGTGTTGATCGTCGAACCGAGGATGATTTATCTTACAATATGGCTTATTACTTAAAATACCGTCCACAAACAATAGATGATTTAGACCTAGAATCGGTACGCGAAGATCTAACAAGGGTTGTTAAATCGGGATCCATACCGCATGCACTGCTGTTTGCAGGACCAAAGGGTACGGGAAAAACTTCTGCCGCAAGGATTTTAGCCAAAATAGTAAATTGCGAAAAAAGAAAGAAAGATAGCACGCTTCCGTGTAATCAATGCGAACAGTGTAGAAGTATAACCAACTCGGCAAATATTGATGTGATTGAAATGGATGCCGCAAGTAACAGGGGAATCGATGATATACGTTTATTGAAAGACGCGGTAAAGCTGGCACCCGCACTTGCCAAGTCAAAGATTTATATTATCGACGAAGCGCATATGTTGACCAATGAAGCAAGTAATGCACTGCTTAAAACATTGGAAGAACCGCCGAGCCACGTTATCTTTATTTTGGCGACAACAAATCCGGAAAAACTCATAAGTACAATTCGTTCGCGTACTCACTTAATTAAATTTGGTAAAGCTTCTCTTAATGAGATTGTAGTATCACTTGAGAAAATTGCGAAGGGAGAAAATCTTAAAGTCGACGACGGCGTATTATATGAAATAGCGCGATTGTCGGAAGGTTCGTTTCGGGATGCAGATAAATTATTGGAACAAACAGCCTATGGCAAGAAACATATCTCGCTTGCAGACATTGGAGATTTGCATGTTTCGGACATGTTTGATGTAGCTAACTTTTGCCTGTTATTAGCCACAAAAGATACCAAAAAGGCGTTGGGTATGGTTGACGAAGGTTTGCGTCAAGGCATGTCGGCAATTAGTATTGCCGATAAGATTATTGTGTATTTGAGAAAAGAGTTACTGGGAAAAATTGGTATAGGCGAAAGTACTAATTTAGATCTTGGAAAGAAAGAAATAATTACGTTAATAAAAATGTGTATACATGCTAAAAAAGATATGGCAATATCTTTCAACGAGCAAATTCCTCTTGAAGTGTTAATTGTCGAGTGGTGTGAAACTAATGATAACTCTGACAAAGAAGGTGAAGATAATGACACTGCCGGTAAAACTTCCTCTCAACCCGATATTAAGGTAAGTAAGATAAACGCACAAGTTGATACGGTTAACAGTGAAGCTGATCCAATCACAATAAGTAAGACGGTGGTTCAGGTAAATAGTAATAATGCAAGCGAGGAGAAAAATGGATGTGTGGATGGAGATGGACATGAAGTGGCAAATTCGATTACGCATGAGCTTTGGTCTACAATTCTTTCCGAAATACGGCCGATAAATGCGTCAACCGAAGCACTTTTAAGAGCATCGCGGCCGCTAAATTTTGATGGAAAAACTTTAAATCTCGGGGTTTACTATACATTTCACAAAGAGCATTTGGAAAGCATTAATCATCGAATGCTTTTGGAAAATGCCTGTGCAAAAGTTTTAGGTGGTCAGGTGCACGTGGTGTGTTCCTTGACGGAAGCGCCGGTGACTGAGATCGCCAATGTCTCGCAAATACCATCTGCGAATGCGTCAAATAATTCATTTTCAAACGGTAGTAAAACCAATTTAACTGGTACTTTGACCAATAGCGATGAAACGGATATAATAAATATTGCCAAAGATATATTTGGCGATTAGAATAACACTATGGCATTTGATAAATTTAAACAACTCGGCGAATTAAACAAAATGCGCCAAGAAGCAAAAAAACTTCAAAAGGAACTCGAGAAAGAGGAAGTTACATATGAGAAAGGTGCAATAAAAATTAAAGTTAACGGTGCACAACAAATTGTGTACTTTCAATTAGACGACAGTGATCGTGATGATATCAAGGAAGCAATCAATGAAGCAATGAAGGAAGTACAAAAAAAGGCGGCGCGAAAGATGATGGAGATGGGCGGTGGACTTTCGGGACTTTTTGGTAAATAAATAACTTCAACTTATCCGTTAATACCGAGTATATAAGATAAAAATAAGTGGAAAAATATATCACCAACCAATACGAGTAAGATGATTATTAATTGTCTCTTGTTAAATTTATAGTCACTATTTTTTTTGAATTTGTTAAAGAATAATTCAATAAACCGAAAAAGTAAGAGGAAGAAAATTGCAAGAAATATAACTACACTTATCCCAAGGTAAATTATTAAACTCTCGTAGTCTAGTAACACGCCCATTAAATTATTATAGCAGCAACGAGGTGTTGCGAAAGTAATTATTACCCTAATAATGGATAAAATGCTTCGAAAGGAATATTAAACGAAGTAATTAAATCTTAATATATATAATTAATAGTTAACAATAATTTTGTTATAATTACCACATGATGAAAGTTCCCAAACCTATTTCTAATCTAATTGAAAGTTTTCAAAAATTACCCGGTATTGGTCCAAAATCTGCCCAGAGACTGACTTACTATTTACTTCATGTACCTCAAAGCCAGCTTGAAGAATTTGGTCAAGCACTTACCAATCTCAAAAAGGATACCGTGCTTTGCTCACTATGCAAAAATGTTGCCGAGACGGATCCTTGTCCTATTTGCTTAGACCACGGACGTGAGGGAGATACTATTCTCGTGGTTGAACAACCGCTTGATATTTTGGCTTTTGAAAGGACGGGTAAATACAATGGTTTGTATCACGTTTTACATGGAGCGATTAGTCCGCTAGATAACATTGGACCCGACGAGCTTTTTGTTAACGAACTGTTTGATCGATTATCGAATGGTCATGCTATTATTGAAGTTATCGTAGCTACGAATCCAACCATGGAAGGTGATGCAACGGCAATGTATCTGAGCAAAAAGATTAAAGAAATGTCTCCGAAGACAAAAATATCGCGTTTGGGAATGGGAATACCGACGGGTGCGGATTTGGAGTATGCTGACGAGACAACGTTGTCAGAAGCCATACGAGGTAGAAGGATTTTATGAAAAATAATTCTAAAAAGTACGCGAAAGCTATCGCTCATGAAATTAAACACGAAGTGTTGGGGGAACCTAAGCCGAAAGTTGTTCCTCCCAAAAGAAGCGCTATGGATGTCATTCTCGGTAAGTATCCAAAGACATTCGAACCCGAAGATCAACCCTCGCCGATTGTTGAAGCAATGCTTCAAACAAAAAAATCAGAAGAAGAAAAGGCTAAAAAAACCGTAGTTGATACGGTCGATATAGACATGCAAAAACTTAGGCAAAATCGCATTAAGGCTGAAAACCAATGGATAAAAAATCAAACCGGATTAATGCAAGAACCACAAAATGAAAATAAAAAGGAAGCTGTGCTCCCGTCTAGTCCGAAAAAAGGAGCTATCGGTGTTGGTGGACAAAAGCCGAGAGGAATGGAGCAAATGCGAAAGAAAAATTAAGATTGCAATTGAGATGATTTATTTGTATCATGTCTTTATGAAAATTAGAATTATAAGTTGTTGTCAAAATAAGCCGCGTTGATTACGTCGTATATAACGTGGCTTACATTCCCGCAATCAGCGGGAATTTTTGTTTAAGGACCTATGGATAATTTAATTAACGAATTAGAAAAGATTCGGGGAAAAACTTTGCTTGTTTGCTATCCTCATCCGGACGATGAAACGATGATCTCGGGAGGTCTTCTTCGTGAAGCAAAAAAGTATGATATCAAAACTGTTGTGCTGGTATTAACCCAGGGCGGTGAGGGGAAAATGCATATTCATCCAAGAGGAAAATCTGTCAAAGAAGTTAGAACCAAAGAACTTAATAGTGCTATGACCAAATTAAAAGTTGATAAAGTGATATTGGAAAATTACCCCGACGCTTATTTGCGGGATTGCAAAGATCTCTGGACAAAAAAGCTAACACGACAAATCAGAGAATTAAAGCCTGCTATGGTGGTTACGTATGATCATTCGGGGATTACCGGTAATCCGGATCATATCGTATTGTCACTTGAATTAACGAGAATAATTTCTTCTATGAAGAAAAATGCAAGGCCAATTTTCTACTTTGCGACATTGGATTTGGAAAATAAACCGCTTGTGTCAAGATACATGTGTTCAGAAGTATTGCCTTATGTGTCAAAAGCAACAAGCTTTTTGAAGATCAATATTGTCAGAAAAATATTGACAGCGCGAGTGTACAAAAGTCAAAATGTGATGAATTTAAAAACAGCGCTTTACTATCTGATTTTTCTACGTAAGGAATGGTATCATAAAGTAGATTTTGACAAAACATATCCCTTTAAATATGTCCCTTTCAAACTCTAAATACATGCAGATATTTAATTCTTTATCAAGAAAACTGGAAGTATTTACTCCTCTTGGAGAAGGTGCTGTGGGACTGTATACCTGTGGGCCAACCGTTTACGATTTTGTAACGATAGGTAATTGGAGGACATATGCACTTGGTGATTTGGTTGTCAGAACGCTCGGCTATTTGGGATTTACGACAAAGTACATCATGAACATAACCGATGTCGGGCACTTGACGGGCGACAACGAAGGCGATGCCAGTATTGGTGAAGACCGACTGGAAAAAGGTGCAAAAAGAGAAAATAAAACAGCATGGGAAATTGCTGATTTTTATGCTAAAGATTTTTTGAAGGGTTTTGACGAGTTGAATTTGACTCATCCAATTAGATTCACAAAAGCCACCGACTATATACAAGAACAAATTGAATTAGTTAAAAGAATCGAAACAAAAGGCTATACATATGAAATACTTGATGATGGAATATATTTTGATATTAAAAAATATGAACGTGACGGATATAGTTATGGTGATCTTTCAAACCTTGATGTAAGAAAAGAAGGGGCAAGAGTGAAGATCAATCCCGGGAGGAAAGACCCTAGGGATTTTGCTCTTTGGAAATATTCACCAAAGGGAGTTAAGCGCCACATGGAATGGGAAAGCCCATGGGGAATTGGATTTCCCGGTTGGCACATTGAATGTTCGGCTATGAGCATGAAGTATTTAGGTGAACAATTTGATATTCATATTGGTGGAGAAGATTTAAAAAGCACTCATCACCCAAATGAAATAGCTCAAAGTGAAGCTGCAACCGGTAAAATACCGTATGTCAAATATTGGATTCACGGTGCGTTTTTGCTTATCGATGGTGGGCGCATGGGGAAAAGTTTACATAACGCATATACACTCACTGACATAGGCAAGAAGGGATTTAGCCCGATGGATGTAAGATATTTTTATTTAACCGGTCACTACCGCAAGAAACTCAACTTTACCTGGGAAGCGCTCGAGGCGGCCAGAAACTCACGCCAGAAATTAGTCGAACAAGTACGAGCAGCAAAAAAACAAACAGCAAGAACTGTGATGTCTGAGGAAAAGAATCAGAAAGTGCACTTGTTTCAAAATGATTTTAAAAACGCTATCTCTGAGGATTTCAACATGCCTCAGGCCTTAAGCGTCTTTTGGTCGATGCTAAAAAGCAATATTCCTTCAGAGGATAAATATGATCTTGCTGTTAGCTTTGATGATGTGCTTGGTTTGAATATCCGCAAGTCGATCGAAGAATCAGAAAGAAATCCCGTGGATATCCCTGATGTTGTTAATGCCTTGGCGCAAAAAAGAGAGGATTTTAGGAAAAGGGGAGACTTCACACAAGCCGATGAGGTGAGAAAAGAGATTGAATCTGCTGGTTTTGATATCAAAGATTCTTCTGATGGCTACAAACTCAAAAAGATTCGTTAAACGTTTTAGTTGTGATTTTTGACCCAATATAATCAAATTGACTTTGGTTGGTGTTAACTTGCATACTAATAAGTAATGACGACCCTCAAAAAACTTATCTTCACTAGCCTTATTATGCTGGTATTTGTCTATCTTTGCGTACTTACATTGGGCATGTATGTTTTGAAAAAAGATGTTGATTTGCTCAAACATACTAAACCGTACAAGAATGTTGGAAATTTAATTTCCTGGCAGGAATCTAACTCAGAAGATTTTTCGCAAGCAACCGATTCAGGAAAGATTGGAATTACGGAAATTACTCGAAATTCCCAAGATAATCGCTTTAGTATTAAAGACTGTGTTGATTGCAATGAAGCAATTTTGGAGATGATCGATTCTGCCGAAAGCAATAATACTGTCAGTGTTGTGGACGCGCCGAACGTCAAAACACAGACCTCATATATACCACTTGGAAGTAGTGCCGGGTCAACGAGCACGAATTGGTTTACGATAAATGACGCATCTAGCTATATCGATCTGAAAAATGATTTCAACATGGATGCGTATGTAACTTTTGAGGCATCTCTTAAGGTGTTACATGGTAATGGGCAGGCATTTGCACGGTTGTGGGACGACACAAACAAAATTGCCGTGACGGGTAGCGAAATATCAACAAGCAATAATGCTGATTTCCAGCATGTTAAAAGTACACGGATTTATTTATGGAATGGTAATAATAACTACAAGGTTCAGATAAAATCACTTAATGGATACGAAGTGACAATATCCGATTCCAAAGTTAAAATTGTTTATTAATGAAAAAATACGGAGCAATATTTGATTTGGATGGAACGATTGTCGACGACGATTTTATCTACGGCAATGCCTTCAGCCAAGTTCTAAAAAAATTGGGTGCGAAAAACGTTCCCGACATACCCCACACCGGAGGTATTGGCATTGATGAAAATTGGCCTATTCTTTTTGATAAATACAAGATAACAACACAACACAGTATCGAGGACTTGTCGGCACTCGTAACAGATTATTTTTTAGCACATGTAAAACTGGCGCGAATAAAAAGGGGATTTATCTCCTTTGCTCACGACCTTGGTGAATCCGATTTTGCAATTGCCCTGGCGACAAGTACGACATGGAGTATTGCCGATGCGTTAATCAGCACCCTAGATTTACAGGGAGTCTTTGAAAGTATTACAACAGGCGAGGAAGTAGGAAATAAAAAGCCTTCTCCCGAGATTTTTAATTTGGCAGCCGACAAAATATCTGTTCCGGCAAAACAGTGTGTAGTCTTTGAAGATTCAGCGGCGGGAGTTGAAGCTGGTCTTAGTGCAGGTATGATGGTTGTGGGTGTCTATAAAGACGAAATTCGTAAAGAAGCTTTGTCGGGTGCGCACAAACTTATTCATGATTTTGATTTAATATCAGTCGAAGAGGTGTTAGCGTTATTTAGCGATAAGTAGACTTTGCAGAGCTTACCAACAATGCTAAGATTATACAAGATGAAAAGAATTATCCTCGGAGTGGTGTTAATCATAAGTTTGTGTGTTTTCTATCCGGGAGACTTGTATGCCCAAGAAGCGGAAATACCTACAGGTACGGCGTATGAAATTGCTTTCAATGACTACACCCTTAGTCTTGAGGCATACAACAAGGCGCATGAAAAGTATGTACTTGCTCGTGCACAATATTTGAGATTTGATACTCTGACGGCAAGAAATGAAGCCAAAGAAGCGACTCAAAATATGTTATCTGCCCGTGATGATGTGATAATAAAATATTTAAACTCGGTTGTCGAAAGATTGCAAGAAACCGAAGGAATTAATCAGGAGGCGAGAGTAAGAGTAATAACCGAACTGGAAAATGAAATTTCTTGGTTCGAGGATCATAAAGCCGGTCTTGTTGGTGCCGGATCTTTGGATGATCTAAAAAGCGATTCCGACGAAGCGGCCAAACGTTATAATGTACTTGGACAACTAGCGTACGAAGCCGTTTCTTTTGTCCCCTTGGGGAGAGTAACGAAATTCCAAGAAAGACTTAACGAGAATTTTCTTGCCGTTAAAGATAGAGTTGCAAGTATTCGATCCGAAGAAAGAAAAGAATATCAACTTACAAAAAGAGATTTGGAGAGTATTGACAACTGGATTTTTGAGACCGAACAAAGAATTGCTCGTGGAAATGTTAAGTACAACAAGGCGCAACCTATAATAAATACAATTCGAAATAAAAAAAGCTCAAACAACTCATCGCTGGGTAAATACAATCAAGTTGTGGCCCAACTTGATTTAAGTAAACTTGATTACAAAGATGCGAGTTTGTCTATTCGAGAAATTATTAAAGTTATAAAAACAGACTAATGGAAACTACTAGTGATATGAAAAACGATTTGGATATTAAGGATCCTGATTTGGTACAACCGATAAATAACGCATCTCGAGGCGGCCCGCCCGATGGTTTTAGTGCCATCAACCCCGTATTTTTTAATACGGTGGTAGCTTTTGTTAACTTACTAAAAACCAAAAAAGCTTTACTTTTTGGTAAGTTAAAGAGGGTTACACCTTCTGACAAAGCGGATGCCAAGGTTGTTTCTAATCCCCAGGTTGGTAGTTTACCCAAAGCTACTCAAGGCGCCGAAGTACAAGACACGCCCAAAAAACGAGTAAATAAAAATAGTATTAAGAAACTGGCGGTTGTTATCTTTGTTCTATTTGTTGTGACCGGCTTAATCTATACGGGAACGAAGCTGTTTGACAACATTACCGAAGAGCAAGTGGGGGGAAATACTGAAATTGTAAATACACCAGGTGATCCGACTCCGACTCCGAGTGACACAAAACCTAGTGTACCCTCTGTATATAATGATGATGAAATTCTAAACCAGCTTGAGAAGGATATGCTAATTCTAGATCAAGAATTGACAACATCGGTATTAAAAGAATCATCCCTTGATCTACCCATACTCGATTTTAATATTAGTTTTTGAGTATATTAAACCAATTTCTATGAAGAAACTACAAGTTGCTGTTGTATTGGGGACAAATCGGATGGGTAACCAGTCAACACGAGTTGCCCAACTCATAAAGCGGGTGGGGGATGAATTTGGCGAAATTTCTACAAAGTATTTTGATGCAGGTAGTTATAATATTCCGC
This sequence comes from Candidatus Woesebacteria bacterium, assembly GCA_016700095.1. NCBI lineage: Bacteria > Candidatus Woeseibacteriota > Candidatus Woesebacteria bacterium. Next base: position 511,302 of record CP065002.1, read on the forward strand.
ATGATGGAGACACAGAAAGTGTAAAAATTGCCGAGTACTCCCAATTAACCAAAGAATCAGATGCTTTTATTTTTGTTGTACCTGAATATAACCACTCATTTCCGGGTTCGTTTAAAACGCTATTTGATACAGAGTATCAAAATTATCTGCATAAACCGGCAACCCTTGCCGGTGTCTCAAATGGTCCGTGGGGAGGTACGCGAGCTGTTGAGGCACTGATTGCTCCACTTCGTACAACCGGTTTAATTATATCCAAGAAGGACTTGTATTTTCCCGATGTGATCAATATGTTTGACGAAAGCGGTGATCTCAAAGAGGAATCTAGTATAAGACGAATACACGAAGCATACAAAGAACTTATCTGGCTTGCGAGGACTTTGGCGTGGGGAAGACAACACTCGTAAAATCGTGTTGGCGAATTTACTTTGACTTACTTGCGGTAGTGTTTGAAGATATATTTATATTTTACTAATCGCAATACCACGTGAGTTGTCGCGTGGAAGGTGTTTTTTGTCCTACCGCCGACGGGCTTAAAAAAAGTTGCCTCTGACTTAGTTAAAAAAAGTTACCACTGACTTTGGTTCGTGGAGTATTATTTTGTCGTTTCGTACCACTTGTAGAGGTTGGCGGCGTATTGATTGGTTTTTGAAAGTTCGTCGATAAAAATATCTCTAATCTCAGTCGATTTTATTTTATGTGCGTTTTTTAAAGCAATAACTAAAACGCGGTCGCGAATAATATCGGCAATTCTAGACGCTTCTTCATCGGACAAACCGGTTGCCTTGGCAATTCTTGTAAACTTTTGTGTTTCGAGAACTTCTTCGGAATTATCCCTTTTAATTACTAGTATTTCTTTTTTGTCGTGTATATTGTCCATCTAGTCATATGTTACCAAATATAGCGTAATAATTATACCAACATCGTTAACGTTTACTAGCCAACTAATATCACAACCTTAACTTAACAAAGTATTGGCATTCGGTTGTTAATGATCGTTTATTAGTCAACCGTAAATTTATTAAAATAATAAGGAGTTAAATTTCACTTACTTGAGGTCAATTTTTTTCAAATAGAAGCTATCTTTTCCCGTTGGGGCATAACTGACCTTGATGCCAATGTGATCAATTAAAGGAAAATAATTTTTTACCTCCATTTGAAATTTTTCTGCCAATTTGGGGGTATATTGCGAGTAGCCGCCTTTTTCCGATTGCTTGCACAATTTATCTTCCCAGTCATGGATGATATCGAGCACGATTGCACCTTCTTGGTTAAATTGATCTTGTAATTTGTCGGGGTCTTTCGTGTAGGCATCGTGAAGAATTTGGAAAGAATCAAACACCTTTTTGTGTTGTTCCAGCATCCTGTCGACGTATTCTTTGTATTTAGTTTTAGCCATGTAAAAGTAATTACCTACAAAATATTAATGTGTAATTATTCGAATTACAAGTCTTGACAAGAGTACAAGCTTTATATAACAACACAATCTGTATAGAAAGTAATCGGACTTCCTTACTAAACACTTCCTATATTTGATAACATAATGTTACATGGATCTGCCCGGCGAAAAGATTAGTAATTTGGACGTGCTGCAAAAAGTAGTTACTCTGGCGGCGGAAATGTTTACATGTCAGTTTGCCGCAATTAGCAATGTAGACCAAAATAACGAAGTTGTTGTTGTCAGTGTTGGTCTTACTACTAGCCTGATTCCTCTTAATTTATCCTTGTCCAAATATATATTTAAAGGAAACGGCATATTTATTTTTGATAATAGTGGAAAGTATGTAAGCGAACCTAAGCCGAGTGTAAAATTTTATGCGGGTATTGCGTTGGAAAGTAAACAGAATATGGCAATGTGTTTGTGGATTGCCGATAAGAATAAAAGGGGATTTACGAAAGAGGATGATGATAAATTACTAAATCTGTCGCATATTGCAAGATACATAATCAAACAATCTAGTGAGTTATCTGCCCTGGATGCTAAAAGACTTATCGACATTCAACGGCAATTATTTTTGTCAAATCGCCAACTTGCCGAAACCGACGCCAGGCGTAAAGCAATCCTCGAGAGTATTGGAGATGGAGTGAGTAGTATAAACGACAAGGGAGAAATTATTTATGTAAATCCGTCATTGGAAAATCTGACCGGTTGGTCGTCTAATGACCTGGTGGGTAAACAATTGGTTCGTGCGATTGAATTTGAAAAGGAAGATGGAAGTGTTGTACCGATCGAAGAACGGCCGATCAGAAATGCCTTGTACAGCAATGAAAAGGTGACAAATCAATCATATTACTGTAGACGAAAAAACGGTTCGCGATTTGCCGCATCGGTTACTGCCACCCCCGTTAATCTTTTCGGACAAGTGTTTGGCGGGGTTAGTATAATGCGGGACATTTCCAAGGAGAAAGATATTGACAAAATGAAAACGGAATTTATTTCACTGTCGTCCCATCAGCTTCGCACACCTTTGTCGTCAATGAAGTGGTTCACGGAAATACTTCTTGATGGCGATGCCGGTGATTTAACTGATAAACAAAAAGAGCTGATTATAGAAATTCAATCAGCCAATGAGAGAATGATACAGCTGGTTAATACATTACTTAATATTTCCAGAATCGAATCAGGTAAATTGGTGGTTGAACCCGTATCAACAGACATTGAAGAGTTGGTGAAAGATATCATAAAAGAATTGACTGCGGTTAGCGAGGAGAGAAAGGTGAAAATTAACCTCTCGACGGTAAACGACTTACCGAACATAACGATTGATCCCAAGCTAGTAAGACAAGCGTATTCGAATTTAATTTCAAATGCAATCAAATATAGTCATGAAGGTGGCGTTATACAGGTTAAACTGGGTATTTCAGGAAACGAATTTATTTCTGAAATATCAGATAATGGATTGGGAATTCCTCAAGGTGATTACGATAAAGTATTTTCCAAGTTTTTCCGTGCCAGCAATGTAGTGTCGGTGGTAACCGAGGGGACGGGTTTGGGTTTGTATTTGGTTAAATCAATCGTCGAGGTTTCGGGTGGAAAAATATGGTTTAAAAGCTGTGAAGGAGAGGGAACGACATTTACATTTGTACTACCCGTTCGGTAATGGTTAATAGTAAGTTTCTCGGTGTTATAATAAATAATAAGTCATGACAAAAATATTAGTTGTTGAGGATGATAAGAGTTTGTTGAAGGCCTATGAATTTACATTGTCTTCAAAAGGTTTCGAAGTGCGACTGGCTGAGAATGGACAAGTTGCCCTAGATATTTTAGCATCATATATCCCGGACATTATTATCCTTGATCTTGTTATGCCAATTATGGACGGATTTACACTTCTGGTAAAAATTAAAGAGAATGCCGATTTAAAAAATATTCCGGTTTTAGTGGTAACAAATCTTGCACAATCGGAAGATATATTGAAAGCGATGAAAATGGGGGCAAGCGATTATTTAATTAAAACCGATTTTTCAACACGTGATTTAGTCGAAAAAATTGGTGAGTACGTTACTAGTAATTAATAGACAACCTTCAATACATGTTGTTATGGCTTCTCGTTTTTTTATGTTTACTTAAAAAGCTTAAAAGGATTTATCTTTTTCCAATTATTCTCGTTAAGTCTAAAATCACTGATTTCAATCAGTGATTTTAGATCGAATCCTTATTGAGAAGACGGATACTACCGACTTTTGTCGGTAGAGGACGTCATTTCAAGTCGTTAAATCGTAAATGTTGATATAATCGACTTGTGAAAATTGTTTTATATATTTTAACTGGACTAATATCATTTACATTTTTTTATAATGCAGTACGGATAGTACGTACCGGGAGAAATGATAATTGGACTAGTCAAAATAATGAAATTGTGCAAACTCCGAGTATTACACCATTCCCCACACTCGTAACCGAATTACCTACAATAACGCCAATACCAACGGTAAAACCAAGTATTCCAATACCGTCACCGACAATTGTTTTGCAACCTAGTATTAAACCTGAAATAATTCACGGATTCATCGAACGATTTGCCGGTCAATATGCAGTTGACCCCAATGTTTTGCGCCACATCGCAACATGTGAATCGGGATTTAGACCGGAAGCGATTAATGGAAATTATGCCGGTCTATTTCAATTCAGTTCGAATACCTGGATAAAGTACAGACAATTAATGGGTGAAGATACGGATACAACTCTTCGGACAAATGCTGAAGAAGCAGTGCAAACCGGAGCATATGTTTTGTCGATTGGAAGGGGAGATATTTGGCCAAACTGTAATCCCTGACGATTATAAATAAGTGATCCGAAAATCTCTACTCTTTAGTCAATTGAATTAGTAAATAATATAGACATCGAGCAGTAGATCTATATAATAATCAATATGCCCAAAAATAGATTCACCTTACTATTAGTAATATTTTGTTGCTTAACCGCATTTACCGGTTTTAGTTTTACATATATTGTCCTTAATAATTACGTTGAAAAATCACCGACCGCCGTAAGTGATAATTTCAATCAACAGCAAAGTTCTAATCAACAACCGCTCCACACTATTGCGATACAATCACTGCGTGAACGTGTATACGAAAGCGACTTATCCGAGTTGGAAAAAATTTCACACGAGACAGATACGATTTCCTACTTAACAAGCTATGTGTCGGATGGCTTAAAAATACATGGCTTGTTAGTCGTTCCCACCCAAGACATGCCGACTGAAGGCTGGCCGGCAATTGTATTTGTTCACGGGTATATTCCTCCAGATGACTACAAAACAGAGACAAATTACACGTCATACGTTAAATACTTGGCGGGCAAAGGTTGCGTGGTTTTTAAAATTGATTTAAGAGGCCATGGTGAATCCGAAGGTAGTCCATCCGGCGCTTATTATTCCGAAGGGTACGTAGTTGATACGCTAAATGCTTATAGCGCTCTTTCCAAAAGCAGGTTGGTTGATAAGACACGTGTTGGTTTATGGGGTCATTCGATGGCGGGGAATATTGTATTTAGAAGCTTTGTTGTGAACAATGACATACCGAAAATCGTAATTTGGGCAGGGGCAGTGTACACATACCAGGACTTCGTGGATTATGGTATTTCCGACAATAGTTATCGGCCACCAACCGACAACAAACGTGCACTTGAGAGAAAAAAGTTATTTGATACGTATGGCGAATTTAATAAAGACAGTGAATTTTGGAAAAGTATCGTCCCTACTAATTATCTATCAGGTGTTAGGGGTAGAGTACAACTACATCATGCCGTCAATGACAACGTGGTGAGTATAAATTACACCAGGAACTTGGTTAAAATTCTTGACGCCAACAATATTAAATATGAGATTTATGAATATCCGTTTGGTGGGCACAATCTGGAGGGGTCGGTTTTCAACCAAGCCATGGACAGGACTGCTGAATTTCTAACAAGTGATTAGAGCTCAAATTTTTCGTAAAAGATATTATTTTTAGGTGCTCCTAAATCGATAAGCATGTTTTTCATTTCTTTCATAAAACCGCTACTTCCGCAAATAAATATATTAGCCGATTTAACTAAGTTTCTATCCACGTATGTTAAAAATATATTTTTACTTAGTCTACCGCTTACTGCTTGTGGTCTACTTGTAGTTTGATTTGTGATTACCTCGATATAATTCTTGCCCAGTTTCCGTGTAAAAAGAGAACTAAAAAGCGCATCTTCATGTGTTTTGTTGGAATAAAACAGTGTTGTGTTTTTGTTGCCGTACTTTTTAACCAATTCGACAAATGGAGTTATGCCTATTCCACCGGCGAGGATAAGTTTGGGAGAATTATTTTGTCCTTCGAGGGTAAATACGCCGTATGGACCATCGACGTAAACGGTACAACCTTTTTCAAGTATGTTTAATGAGTTGGTATATTTCCCAACTCTTTTTATGCCGAATTTCATATTACCAGTGGTATCGTCATATTCCATTATAGTAAAGGGATGAGATTCGCTAAATTTTCCTTTCCTGAGGTAAACAAATTGACCCGGTTTGGGTACGATTTGTTGACCAAGTGGCGTGAAAGTGAAGACAGTAATGTCACCTGTATGTTTGGTTATATCAATAAGTCGATATTTATATTTACCGATATTTAAAAACCGCAAAATTCGTGTTGCGAGTGTTAGCGAAAATATTACAACAAGAAACCACCAATAATATTTAATAAAACTTATTTGTGCGATAAACGACCCGGCAAGCGTTGCATGAACAAAAACCAAGATCATCATCGGGTAAGCAAGATAATGAATATAAAGCCAAGGGCGGTATTTAATCTTTTTTCGCAAAATTACACTTGAAACTATAAGTATTAAAAATAAATAAAAAGCCATTCGACCAAAAGCTACGTTAACTAGAAATTGCGTGCCAAGTCTGGGAATAAAAACAAAATCAAAACCATATGCAAATTTATAAGCTTGAAGAAACGGATGGATGAATACAAAAAATAAACCGTATTTGCCCAACAGTTGGTGCAACCTGTTTAATGAAATGAAGTCGGGTGTAAACTTCCGAAATACACGTCTGTTGCCAAGAAGGAGTTGCCAAAGTAAAAGTGTTGCGCCAATTAATCCTGAAATGTTGGCAAAATCATACAAGAAGTTATCCGGTGAGAAATTTTCAAAAAGGAACAAAAACGGGGTAATTGAAATAATTATTGAAAAACCAATAAGTAGAGCGATATTTTTTCCCATTTCATAATGTTACAAGAATCAGGCAAACATTTCTACCCGGTTATAATAAACGTGTTTGCGCATTGGGTGTTAAATGTATTTCTGTTAAAATGTGAGATCGTCGATATTTATGCTTTATAAAAAAACAAAAATAATTGCAACACTAGGCCCTTCTTCACAGGACAGAGAAATTATAAGAGATTTAATTGTAAATGGCGTAGACATATTTCGTTTTAATATGAAACATGCAGATATTAAGTGGCATGAAGATGCGATTGGTATAGTACAAGAAGTTGCCGATGACTTAAAGACTTTAGTCGGAATAATGATCGACTTGCAAGGACCCGAATTAAGAATAAAAGTTATTAACGATATTGAAGCAAATATCGGTGACGAAATTGAATTTGTTTTGGATCCCGGAAGTACTTGTGATGTGATCGGGGTGAAAAATAAAGCCTTTTTTGATGGAATGATTGAAGGTGATGAATTTTCAATTGATGATGGATCGGTGGGCTTTATCGTGACAAAAACCTCATCAAATTCTTTTTTCGCTAAAGCCAAAGATTGGGGAGTGATAAAAAATAATAAAGGTTTGAATTTAGTAGGGAAAAACTTAGATGTTCCTTCACTTGTAGATGATGACATAGCCAAATTACACTTAGTGACCAAGAAAAAGGTTGATTTTGTCGCACTTTCGTTTGTTCGTAGTAAAAAAGATATAACGCATCTAAGAAAAGTTATGGGAAAAATGCAGATTGATGCGGGGATTGTTTCCAAGGTTGAAAGTAAAATGGGACTGGATAATATCGATGAGATTATCGAAGAATCAGATGCCGTTATGGTGGCAAGAGGAGATTTGGGGATAGAGGTACCGTTCGAACAACTTGCATACTATCAAAAAGACATTATTAAAAGATGCAGAATTGCTAAAACTCCGGTAATTGTTGCGACTCAAATGCTTGAAACCATGATGACTAAACCTGTACCTAGTCGTGCCGAGGCAACCGATGTGGCCAATGCAATATTTGATGGTACGGATGCAATTATGCTTTCGGGGGAATCTGCGATGGGTAAATTTCCGGTTAGGGCAGTAAAAGCCATGGCGAATATCGCTAAGTTTAACGAGCAAGTTGCGAAAATTTCCGACGTGGAAATGGACATGAGCAACGATGCGCAGTTGATAATTAATGCTGCCGGATCGTTGGCAAATGTAAGCACATCGTTGAAAAATAATCAGTTCAAAATTGACTATATTGTTGCGGTTACGGAAAGCGGGTCAACCGCTCGGTCGATTGCAAGTTACAGACCATATGCGCCGATTATTGCTCTTACACCTCACGAGAAAACTGCGGAAAAACTAAAAATGTCGTATGGTGTAATTCCCGTAGTAATTGATTTTCCTCTCAAAGGCGAATTGATTCATCCGTATGAAATACTTTCTCAATTAAAAGACAATCAGTTTGTAAAAAAAGATCAGCTTATATTAGTGATTTATGGTCAACAAAAAGACGTACCTGGAAAAACAAATTCGATAGTGTTGCTTCGCGTTGTTTAAAACGGAAAAAGAATGTATTAGTCAAAATTAAACATTTTTATAACTTTGGGAACTTGGGGTTTAAACTCCTTTTGCGAAGTAATTCTTAACGTTGAAAAGCCTCTATAAAGTTGATACCCGATATATCCGGGATGAACCAGATTAAAGGGGATAAGGAAATTACCAAGAAATTTTTCCCACTCGCTTTGACTTAACAATTTATCCAAGCAATAGTAATGTTGGTGCCTGCCGGAATTAAGGAGCACACCCTTATTATTGGGATAGATATATGCAATCGCTTTACATATTTCTTTTTCACCAAAACCATTTTCGGTATGGAAATTCATCATCGGTATGTGTAAGTAAGTACGACGTATTTTAACTCGTGATGACAACGATACAACTTCATTGCTTTTTAAGGTAAACCTCTCCTTGAAATCGGATAACTCGAGACTAAGGTATTCTAAAGAGGAAATACTATGTGATTGTATTTCCACCCTTGCATCAGTATATGCCGCAAGCATATTTTCTCGCATACTTTTGTTAGTAAATCTTTGGCTCCAGTTTGATCCCACTTTGTGAACAATTAAAGTTACCTTCTTGATCTGATGACTTATTAAAAGATGTTTAATTACATCGTGGGAATTTTCCATAAATAATATGATACACCAGGTCTTGACATAAATAGTCAATAAAACTAAAATACCAATCAAAGCGTTTGAGTTTGGCAAACACCAAACAAGCTGGAGGAAGAAAGCGTAACTGTTAGTAGACCCTCCCGTCAGGTTAGCGTTAAACCTACTAAATTAAGAAATAAATTAGGGTGGCACCGCGAGGCAACTCGCCCCTTTAAAGGGCGGGTTTTTTGTTTTATAAAGCGTCTTGTTTTTATAAACCAAAGATTCAGAAGAAAATAATATTTCGTTAATGTTAAAGCCAAAATAAAAAATGGACAGAACTCTTACAACACACACTATCAAGAAAATCGGCGAGAAAGTATTACTCAAAGGTTGGGTGGATACAATTCGCGATCACGGAAAAATTACCTTCATTGATTTAAGAGACAGAAAAGGTCTCATTCAATGTGTCGGCTCTTCGCTAACCAAGGTTACGCCGGAAAGCGTAGTTGAAGTGGAAGGAACGGTAGCCAAAAGACCTGAGAAATTAATTAATAAGGATTTAGAAACAGGTGAAGTCGAAATACAGATTGAAAAACTTACCGTTATTTCAATGTCTGAGGAATTACCGATTCCTATAAATACGGACGGATATGACATTGATGAAAAAATAAGAAATAAGTATCGATATTTGGATTTGCGCAGGAAAAGAATGGCAAGAAATATCAGACTAAGATCGGAGATTACGACTTTTATTCGTGGTGAACTGACACAAAATTACGATTTTGTAGAGATTGAAACGCCCATTCTTACCAAAACGACACCGGAGGGTGCACGAGATTTTATTGTTCCGTCACGGCTTCAACCGGGTAATTTTTACGCTCTCCCGCAGTCTCCTCAGCAATACAAACAGCTGTTGATGGTCGCGGGTATGGAAAGATATTTCCAATTTGCTAGATGTTTTCGAGACGAGGACCCCAGAGCCGATAGGGCGTATGGTGAATTTACTCAACTTGATATGGAAATGAGTTTCGTCACCCAGAATGATATTTTAGTATTAATCGAACAATTGTTTACCAAAGTTGTTGAAAAGTTTTTCCCCGAGAAAAAAATACAACAGTCACCATGGCCGAGAATTGCCCACAAAGAAACGATCAAAAAGTACGGCACTGACAAACCGGATTTGAGAAAAGACAAAAATGACCCCAACGAATTAGCGTTTGCATGGACTGTCGATTTTCCACTTTTTACCGAGCAATCCGACGACGACTTTTATCACGGTTCCGGATCGGCGAAGTTTGCACCAAGTCATCACATGTTTACAGCACCGCATCCAGATGACATTCCGCTACTTAATACCGATCCCACTAAGGTGCGCGGTTTGCAACACGACATGGTGCTTAACGGTTATGAGGTTGGCGGAGGAAGCATAAGAATTCACCAGCCCGAAGTGCAATCAAAAGTCTTTGACTTGATAGGATTCAGTGAAAAACAAAAAAAGCAGTTTGACCATATGCTTACCGCGTTTAAATATGGCGTACCGCCACATGGAGGAGTAGCGCCGGGACTTGATCGGATTATCATGGTAATTCTGGGTGAACCAAGCGTAAGGGAAGTGATGGCATATCCCACATCCGCTTCGGGTCAAATTGCAGTTCTTGATGCTCCGAGTGAAGCCTCAAGCGACCAACTGAAAGAACTGGGAATAGCAGTTAGTATCAAAAAGTAGGTTTGTGTTTATTCTTCATTATTTGTGGCACAAACTGTCTTTACTTTCTCGGGAACATAACGAATATAACTATACATATTAAATATTTTAAAATATGACTAACGATTACGACCCCAACTATATCCCGGTCAAAAACTTCATGATTGTTGGGTCAAAAGTGGTTTTATCTAATTCAGACGGAAAAATACTGTTACTCAAAAGATCAGACAAAGTAAACATGGCGGGATATTGGTCTTTTCCGGGTGGAGCACTAGAAAAGAACGAAGATATTTATACCAGCGCAAAAAGAGAAGTGATGGAAGAGACAAAATCTCGCATTGATAACTTGTTTCCATTTGCGATATATACACACCTAGATGGCGACAATTCCGCAGTTGTAGCGGGTTTTATGTCGCAAGATAGTGTAGACAGTATTGACCTAAATTGGGAACACGATGACTATGTATGGGTAAAACCCGACAAGGCTCTTGACTACAAATTAACTCCACATTGTAAGTATTTTGTAAATAAATACTTGGAACTCACCAAAGACTTTCCTTGGAAATAATCACCACTTGACTATATGCACCTTGGTTGCATATAATACTAATATGGACGTTGATCAGGTTTATGACTTATTGAAAATTAAAGAAAGAAAACTTACAAAAACGCGCAAAGCGATGATTGGTATGTTTTTTACTAATCACACTTTGTTAAGCGCTCCGGAAATTATAAAACTTCTTAAAAAACAAAATATAAACGTCAACAAAACTACGGTTTATCGTGAACTCGCATTTTTGCTTGATTACGGAATTATCAAGGAAATTATTCTTAAGTCTAACATGACTTTTTACGAACAGGCTTTTTTACCACATCATCATCATATGGTTTGTTCATCGTGTGGAGCTACGGATGAGTTTAAATCCGACGAATTGGCTGAAACATTAAAGAAAATTGAAGCCGGAATTGAAAAGAAGGGATTTAAGGTTAGTGAGCACTCGTTGGAATTTTATGGTCTGTGTACGAAATGTCATTCATGAAAAAGATTCATTATTTAATTTTAGTGTTAGTCGTAATAGTCGTTGCAGCGGTTATGGTAATTAGTAGCAAACAGGCAAAAAACAATGATACCAATAAAGTTGCCGCGACGATATTTCCTATCTATGATATTGCCCGAAATATTGCCGGTGATTACATTGACATTGTCGTAATTTTACCTAGCGGAGCAAGTCCACATACTTTTGATTTAACACCCAAACAAGCTAAGGAGTTGTCAAAAAGCAGAGCCGTTTTTGCAGTTGGTCAAGGTTTAGATGGATGGGTTAGTAATCTTGCCGACAATGAAACGAAAATAATTACGCTTGATAAAAATATTACTTTGCGCGAGTTCGATGAAACCGAACATGAAGCAGGTCATGAAGATGAACATGAAGAAGAGTTTGATAATCACGATAGTGAAGAAGGTGGTCATCATCACGAAGGGGTCGATCCGCATTATTGGCTCAGTGTAAGAAATGCGACAATGATTGCCGAACAAATAAAGACTGAGTTGTCGCTACTTTATCCTCAGCACACGAGTCATTTTCAGGAAAATTATGACTTATATTCTGAAAAATTACATGATCTTGACCGAGAAATCGAAAGTTCATTATCGCAGGTATCCTCGAGAAATATAGCTACATTTCACAATGCTTGGGGATATTATGCCAACGATTACAATTTAAATATCGTTGCCACTTTTGAAGAATTTCCCGGAGAAGAACCGACGATTCAGTATTTGACCGAGTTTCAGGAAAAGGTAGAACATAACGCCATCACTGCGATATTTTCCGAACCTCAGTTTTCTACCAAAATGCTTGATGCTATTGCCAATGATTTGAATGTTAAAATATCTACACTTGATCCTATTGGAGGTGTAGAAAAGCGTGATACGTACATCAATTTAATGCGCTATAATACAGATCAGGTTATAGCGACATTACAATGACAGCTCTCCAAATCGACAATCTAACAGTAAAATATCCCGGATACGCTTATCATGCGGTTGAAAACGTAAGTTTTCAAGTAGAGGAAAACACGATTAATGCTTTGATCGGACCTAACGGCTCCGGTAAATCAACCGTGATAAAAGCTATCCTTGGATTATTGGAATATGAGGGAACAATACAAGTTTTTGGTAAAAATGTTAATGAAGTTTACTCAAACATCGGTTTTGTACCGCAGAGATTTACTTTTGATCCAACATTTCCAATAACGGTTGGTGAATTTGTTGCCTTTTCTTTGATGTCTTTGAAGAAAAATGTAATTAAAGAAAAGATTAAAAAAACCCTAGAGCGTGTGGATGCCTACCAACTTATTACTCAAAAACTCTCGTCTTTATCGGGAGGCCAATTGCAGCGAGTATTATTGGCCAGGGCGTTAATTAACGACCCCAAGCTGCTTATTTTAGATGAACCCGAAGCAGGTGTGGATGTGGGCGGAGAGCAAACATTTTACGATCTTATCGAATCTTTGGTTAAAAAACAAAAAGTAACTGCACTTATCGCAAGCCATGAGTTGGATGTTGTATTTACGTACGCGAGTCAAGTAATTTGTTTAAACAAAACTTTACTTTGTTCGGGTAAGCCACAAGAAGTATTGGATCGAGAAACTTTTGAAAATCTGTACGGCCGCGATTTGAAATTTTACGGTCATAGACACGTCAACCATAATCACAAACACATATGATCGAGCAATTTACAGAGTTTTTTACTTATCCATTTGTTTACCGAGCATTACTTGGTGGAGTATTGGTTGCTGCGCTAACCAGTTGGATGGGAGTACTTGTAATACTTAGACAATCGTCTTTTTTTGGCGACGCGATTGCTCATTCGTCGTTAATGGGTGTTGCGGTGGGACTTTTACTTGGTATTAACCCGATTATTGCAGCAGCAATTTATGCTGTCATTGTTGCATTTGGCCTACCTTATCTGAAAAAACATAGTGACTTACCGATCGACTCGCTTTTGGGTTTCATCCTTCCTTTTTCGATGGGGGTTGGGGTAATATTGCTCGCTCTTCTACCTGGCTATCAACCCGAATTGGTGAGTTTTCTTTTTGGAAGTATTTTAGCGATTTCATGGAATGATGTATTCATAGTTTTAGTCATTGTGTTGGTGTCATTTATTACCATGCTTATATTAAAACAAAAAATGGTCTTTGCTTCTTTTGATTCCGAGTACGCCAAGATAACGGGAATCCAAGTTACGAAAATTGATGTAATTTACAATGTTTTACTTGCAGTTACAATCGTTGCGGGTATTAGGCTTGTGGGGATTGTTTTAGTAAATGCACTGCTTGTTATCCCGGCAAGTACGGTTCGGTTGTACGCCAAATCTCTCAATCAAATGTTTGTTTTTACGCCTATCGTTTCCGTCTTGTCTACTTTTTTAGGAATATATTTGTCATTTGTTTTTGATGTGCCCACTGGTCCTGCAATTGCAACCGTGTCGGGATTAATATTTCTAGTAGCTGTTGTTACTCATAAGTTATGAAAGTATTGCAAGTATTCTCTTTCTTCTTTTTTCTTGCTGTGTTTATTTTCTCCCCAGGCATAAAAGCACAAGGATATCCTGGTGAGGAGATTTACGAGGGGAGAATTATAAATGTTGAAAACGAGACAAAAACTGATCCTTTGGGTGAAGATTATCTTTATCAACAGCTTATCGTAGATATAACCCGAGGAGTAAAAAAGGGACAGAGTTTAGAAATTGTTAACGACACCATATCGATTGAAGCCGCTAGGCAATACTTCAAAGGAGATGAAATTGTTATTATGCATACTGTAACCGTCGACAATGAAGATCTTTATTATATAACTGATTATGTAAGGCGAGGTGGGTTAAAAACGATCTTCGCGGTGTTTGTATTTATGACAATATTAGTGGGTGGGATATGGGGAGCTTCTTCTATCGTCGGAATGGTATTTTCTTTTTTAATTATTTTCAAATTTGTACTACCTTTTATAATTTCAGGCCATAACGCGATAGTTGTCTCAGTAATTGGTTCAAGTATGATAATACCGGTTACGTTTAGCTTGTCGCATGGATTCAAAACAAAAACCTGGATTGCCTCAATTGGAACTATAATATCCTTGGTATTTACAGGAATATTAGCCTTAGTAGCGGTAAAAATTACCCACTTGTCAGGATTCGGATCAGAAGAGGCTTCTTTTGTGAGTTATCAATTGGGTGATAAAATTAATATGCAAGGTTTGCTTCTTGCAGGAATAATTATCTCTTCACTGGGAGTTTTGGATGATATTACAATCTCGCAAGCAAGCATCGTGGCAGAATTAAAATCAACCAACAAAAAATTAAAGTTCGCGGAATTATTTACGCGTGCCATGAATGTCGGTCGCGATCATATTGCTTCACTTGTAAATACTCTGGTGCTTGTTTACGCGGGAGCATCGCTTCCATTACTAATCTTATTTGTAAATCACACATCAACATTTTCGGATGTAATTAATATTGAAATGATCGTGGAAGAAGTTGTGAGAACCTTGGTCGGAAGTATGGGGCTAATTCTAGCTGTACCTATCACAACCCTTATTGCTGCCTATAAGTATAGAAATAAGTAGAACGCTTCCACTTTGGTAATAATATTCAAATTCAGTTCTTTTAATACTTAAACCAATGGATCGCGACGGGCGGGAATTATTCAATTAATCTTCTCAGATTATTAAAGGATGAATATTCACGATATTGTTATTTCAAACTTCGCAAAAAATATAGATAATTACCCGTGGGTATATGAAGTATTGAGAATGCTTTTTAAGTAATGCCTTAATAACAAGCTTGTGGGTCGTGGTTACATATACCAACTTATCTTACCGTTTGGTAAATATATTGTCTTTGACAAAAGTTATTGGTAGAGGATGTCTCGGGTAACACTCGGGATATGATCACGAACATAAGGTAGTAGTGTTATATCTTCGACAAGTTATTTTCTAGGAAGACGTTTTCTTACAATAAATACAATTCCACCGATTACGACAATAAAAAGTCCGAAGGCTGTAATTGGTCCAATGATACTAAATATTCCGGAAGAATAATCGAGAGCACTTACATTATCGTAACCGACTGGAGGCATCATTTGTGTGTCAGTTGCACTTTTATTCATTCCAAAGAAGTTAAGGTTTAAATCGGAACTAATACCGTCAGCCGGATCCGACAGCGTTACGCGTTGGGGTTGGGTCGTAGTTTGTTCTCTATATCTATCTGCTCGCATAGACTCTCTTTCCAGCTGTGAAATTTGTTGATCATTAACTAGCGCAATCAATGATGAATAAGGTGTCACGATATTAGCGTTTGTAGCAATTAAATCAAGTTCGTCGAGAAATGCCGTATCTTGTATCAACGTGCTTCTATCGCGTATTTTCTCATCAATAATAGCCTTGGCAAAAACGTAGGAAAGAGGATCGGATGCTTGAGTTTCTATTAATATCGGTAAATCGACATATACCTTGCTAAATTCACCGTGGATATTGGGAGCGACAATCGAATCGAAGGAAGAGTTGTGTGCTAATGCATATACCAAAGCTTGCTCGAAGCTCGTGTAAGAATAGGTATTGGATTTTAAAAGAGTAGGCAGGAGATTGTCAGAAACTTGCAAAAAGCCGGTGTCATTAATTAGTGAGACGTTGTCATAAAGCGATTTGGTCATTTTTGAAATATTGTCAAAAACAAAAATTAAATCATAAGAACGTTTGATGCTAGCGGACAAATCGACGATAGAAGTGCTGCCAAAATATGTTATATTGTCCAGGATTTGATCACTATTTAATTTAGTTAACGTTTGTGGTTTACTGATTACGTCGTTGTATTTGAAAAACTCGACAGAATTTGCAGAAAGAAATCCTTCATTGTCTTTGAAAAATCGACTCAACTTTTCTTCGTACTTGTATTGTTTGTTTGCAATGGTGGTATTAAAAAAGATGGCAATTTTGAGGTCCTTTGCGTTGGCTATCAAGTTACATGGATTTTGAAAACCATAGTTCGTTATTTTTGTCAGATGATCAGTTTGCGAGTTTAAGGTGTAATTACATTTTTCCGGTGAAGGTATATATCCACCCTTGGTTACATTATCTTGTGACAAATTACTGTATATTCCATTAACTTTTAGCGAGTAGATGACACCAGTGTCTTTAATATTAATGTTTTCTTTGTATGAGGGAAGAGCGAATCCGTTTTTCTCGACTGCGGTTACGTATGTAAACGCGACTCGTTGATTTTTTCCCTTAAGAGTTACCGTATCGTTTTTACCGGGGATGGGGAACACTCTTAATCTGTAGGAATTTGGTCCGATTTGTTCGAGAAGTGCGGGATCGCGCTGTGTTTGTATTTGAGCATTAAAAGTACGAGTTGCAGCTCCTTGTGGAGCAACCAGTCCTTTGAATTCCAAATCCGGTCCAAGTTGTAAGTTGGTTATCACAGATCCAGGGGGAAGTGAAAAATGATATGAGACCTCTTCGTTGCGTGAGGTTGTATTTTTGAATTCGTCCTCTATCGTGATAGTTGCCAATAGACCATCGTATGACGTTACGGTGTCAATATTTCTTTTTATCAAATCAACATTTTGAATGGCAAGTGTTGTTTCTTTGTCATCACCAAATACATAATTATAGGTATTAATTATTGTATATTTATTTTCAAAACTACCCTGGTAAACAAAAGGGTAGGCGATAATTTCAAATACATCTTCTATTTTTGTGGCCGTGTCGCTGTCGAGGTCAAAAGAATCGATATATAACCGACTTATAGTGTCATCGTTTTTCGCCATGATATACCTATCTTTGAAATTAGCCATATCATTGATGGCGTTTTCTAAGAGATTTTTCTTACTCGACAGCTCCAGAGTTAAGCTTTCTCGTTCCTCGTAAGTCGAGAGCTTGTGGATGTCAAGCAATTTATTGAAGTAGTTATCAGGACTGGGTTGGTATGACAAGATTGCTACAAGGATAATCCAGATCGCAGTGATTCCAATTGATCTTGTGACAAGATAATTTTCTCCCTTATCGCGGGATGATTTTATCCATTGTAAATAAAATATTTTGAAAGACTTAATTGTTACCAAAAAAGGAATCGACAAGACCAGCAATACTGGAATAAAAATGATAATAAATTCCAAAACACGAACGAACATATCTGCAAAATCGAAAGATCGAGAAAACAAAATATCATAAAAAGCCTCCGCAAATAGAGGAGCGATAAAGAAACTAAGAATTAAACACAAATACGAAAGAGTAATAAAAAGACTTAACTTGATAAAAAGTGCCATAAATAAAGGGGTTTTGAATTTGTATTCATATCCGGTTATGTTTGCAAAAAACATCGGAACAGACGACATTATAATCACGAAAAGGAAAATCATAATTTTACTCGGTTCGGGAAAAAGAGTGAGAAATGTTGTACCCGCCAAAACTACGGGTATTTCCAATAGGAAAAATATACCTCCGTATTTATATTTAATATTTTGTTTTCTCAGGTGCAAAGAAAGATAAACAACAAAATAGGGGACAAGAAGTAATCCCAAAACAAGGATAACTTTAAAAGGGTTTGTTTCAGTGATTAAATTAATAAATTCGGATCGCTTGGAAAAAAGTGCTTGAACTAGTATCGCAGAAGTTAGGGCAATATAGAGAAGGTTATATCCCCAGAAAATAAAACCGGCCATAAAAGATGTGAATTTGTCATTATCGTTTTTGGTTTGGGGTGACTTATCCGTTTGTGGTGCATTTTTTGATATATTGTCGATAATTATTTCCCGTGCGGTTTTCTCGGCTAAATGTACAAATTCCTTGGGAGCGACTTCTTTCCCGTCGGCAACTACTTTTATGTCACCCGTAATAGCATTGATGACTACTTCGGCGTTTCTTTGGCTATCGGGATAAAGAGTGTAATAATTATCAAGCACTTTTGACCGGATTTTCTCCACAATGTCAGATTGGTTGGCGCCGCTTTCAATAGCAAGATCAAGAAGTTTAGAGTATTCACTCATTAACATAAATCATAATCATTAATAATAATTACTGCAATATTGGATTATTGGGAGGGTCTAGGGATGATCTGCAAAATAACAAGGCGCACTTTTATTATTAAAAAAACTTTAATAAAAATAATCGGTTACTTTGTCGATTACCTTTGCTTCAGCGGTTATTTGTAAGTTTATCGTAATCGCCTGAGATCTTCTTGGGTAGAAATTGAAGACCGATTAAAATTAACATTACAATTCCAAGATAAAAAGAAATAACTCTCGGTGAGAAAGCGTCAGTCATCGAGCCAATTAGGTAAGCAGTTAATACATAAGGAATATTTTTAAGCATATTGAAGGTGGAGAGAGTTGTTGCACGATATTTTGACTGAGTGGTATTATTTATCGCGGTCGAGGTATGGTTTGCAAAAATACCGCCAAGTGAAGCTCGCAAAGTAAGTGTCAATCCACCCGTTATTAATCCCAGTAACGGTGAAACCAACAAAGTTAACGCGATCAGAAGTCCAAATATGATCGTAAAAAGATTTCCTCTTAATGTTTTTCTAAGAACAGGCGTTAACAAAGAGGCGAGTGCGGAAACAATAAAAATGGTAGATGTGAGATAGCTTAATTTAATTTCATCGAATCCAAAATCATATGCCAAAAAACTTTCAAGCATTTCACCGGAAATTACCATGAAAAAACCAATCGATAATAACAATAAGGTTTGGTTTTTGACACGTCCTGTTTTGAATAATTCTTTTAAACCCTGACGACTTTGTTTAACAAAACTCGTAAATGAAAATTTCTCAGTATCAATATGTGGTTCTACGATGAAAAAGGAAACCGCGAAACCAAACAAGTAACCGAGGGTGTTTGCATAAAAAGGTAGAGTAGGATGAATCTTGTACATATAGCCACCAATAATTCCACAAAGTGCGGGAACGATCAAAGAAATTGTGTTGATGTGTGATATTTTTTTATCGTAGATATCTTCCTTACCTTCTTCTTTAAGTGAATCGTAAACTAATGCATCGATAGTTCCGGAGTAGAGGGCTCCTCCGATGCACATTATGCATACCGACACTAATAAAAATTGAAAATTAACTGCCATTGCCATTATTAAAGATCCAACCGCTTCTAAAAAAAACGCCAATATTAATGCTCGTTTTTTTCCAAGTAAATCGGCGAGTGCCCCGGTGGGGATTTCCGATAGGGTAAAGGAGAGAATCATTACAGTTTCGATAATTCCTACTCCTGCGTAATTTGTGAAATTTAAATAGTAGAAAATCCATATGCCTAGCCAAAACCAAGTTGTTTTGGAAAATGCGAGTAAGTAAGATAGTGGTATATTTCTTTTAATCACAATGATTATTGTAGCTTAAATACGTTGCTCATTCATTCCTTTATAACCTAAGCAATTTGTATAGGTAAGTGACAGCAAGTTGAAAGTACGTACCCGGAAGGAGAATCAACTATTTTTATTAAGCCCTTGGTGGCTTAAGTGGTATTTGATGCCTATGTAATTCTGAAGTCTGACTTCTTGGAGTACGGGGAATTGTTATATCACGATTACCGCAAAAAAATGGACAATCTTTGCAGTCAACTGTCTTAAATGAAGTATTAATGCACGGTTCTTGTGTTAATGGACAAACTTCCACTAGTGTCATATAGGTGCATTTTTACACTATTCATAACATGTGTCAATAGATATATTTTGTGTAAATTAACAGTTTTAGTTACTTAGCCCTACCTTGTTTTACTTTATTGTGATTACTTTCATCAGATATGACTTAGATGCTAATTTGATCTTGGTAATTTTGCTTGTGTTTTTGGTAATACATACTTTAACTTCTTGCTTACCATAATCATCTACTTGTAGTAACTAGATAAGTATTTATAATATGAACATGGGTTCATATAGTTGTTGTATACCTTCTGGTTCGGAATCAAAAAAACTACACTCGTTATCTTCCGTTTTAAAACTGGTTTCTGAGGAAAGTAGGTTAAAAATATTGTGCATTCTTCGTCAAGGTGAACATTGTGTCTGTGAATTGATGGAACATATTGATTTGTCACAGAGTCTTATTTCTCATCACTTATCTGACCTAAAAGGTGCAGAAATCGTAGTTGACGACAAGAGGGGTTTGCGTGTGTATTATTCTTTGACCGACAAAGGTAAACTCGTTACCGAATTACTTTTTAGTATTCCGATAAAGGAGGTGTTAGATAAATGAAAATCCAAGTTCTAGGGTCGGGGTGTCCGACATGTAAAAAATTATTTGAAATTACAAAAAAGGCAGTTAGTGATATGAAATTGTCAGGTGAAGTAGATTATTTAACAGGTAGTGAGGGAATCGGTAAGATAATTGAATTGGGGTCAATGACGAGTCCTGTTTTGTCAGTTGATGACAAAATTGCGATGGTTGGTTTCACACCAGATATTGAAAAAATAAAATCAGCAATTCGTGAAGCTTCGAAATAATGTATGGATATCTTTAAACCGATTCATGTTTTTGCTGATCTCATTACCTTAAACTGGTTAGGGTTGGAAAGTGAATCATATGTAGAAAGTGCGATTAACTTTTTTATTTACGACATCATAAAAATAGGACTTCTTCTTGTTGTTATTAATTATGTAATGGCTATTACGCGCTACTATTTCCCGATGGAAAAAGTTCGGGACATATTAGTAAAAAGGCGTTGGTTTGGTTTAGACTATTTATTTGCAGCTGGCCTTGGGGTCATAACACCATTTTGCTCGTGTTCGTCAATTCCATTGTTTATCGGTTTTGTCGGTGCGGGAATTCCGTTGGGGGTTACTTTTGCCTTTTTAATCAGTTCTCCTTTAGTGAACGAATCATCTCTATACTTATTTCCCGCCATGTTTGGTATGAAAATTACTGTAATCTATAACATTATTGGAATAACGATTGCGGTTTTTGGGGGAAAATTGATTAGTCGACTTCATGTTGAAAAATTCGTAAAACCGCAGTTAATGAAATTCAAATCTAAACCGCAGATCGAGGAGGAGCGCGGAGGAGTTAAACTGTCAACAAAAGAATTAATCAAATATTTTTGGGATGATGGATGGGCTATTACCAAAGAGGTTTTCCCATACGTAGTTTTAGGTGTGGGATTAGGAGCTTTGATTCATGGTTATTTTCCCACGAGCCTAATCGAAAACTATTTATCGAGTACATCTTGGTGGGCTGTGCCCTTGGCAACTTTGCTTGGGTCGCCTCTTTACGCAAATTCATTTGGAGTGATTCCCGTCGTGGAAGCCTTGATCGGCAAGGGTGCGCCACTTGGTACTGCCTTGGCATTCATGACTGCCATAGTCACGATTTCGATTCCTCAAGTCATGATTCTTAAAAAAGTAATGCAATGGCAACTGTTGGGAATATTTTTTGGCATAACAACTCTGGGAATTATTGTCATGGGTTATCTGCTTAATTATTTGTTTGTATAGATAAACGATAAATTATGGATAACAACCCGATATAGTTTTGGTGGGTATCGAGTCCAAAGTTTTTTTACACTTTGTAATTATAAGTATAAAGCATCAGCCTGAATCAAAGTTTGATGAGTATAAGAAAAAGAAGTTATTAAGCTGTGTGGGTTTGAGATAATCAATAAAGTAGACCTGTCGGAATCTTTTGAAATTTGAAACAATAAGACCTATAATGCATACATGCATGAGCAGGATATTGTGTGGGAAAATACTCCTCAACTTCATCGACCAGGAAGAGATAAATACTTAAGTGCCAGAGTATGGGAACAATTACCGAAAATTTATGGAGATAAAGGTGTCTTTTTAGGTGAATTTTATACTTATATCCGATGGCTGGATGATATTGTAGATGATAAAAATGTTTCTCCCAATACGAGAATGATCATAATAAAACGCCAATCGGAACTGATTAAAGGGGGAGATATTGGAAAGAAATTGATTCCTCTTGAAGAATATTACCAAAGGATACCTTTCGAAGTGTTAGATAAACCAGTGGTACCTATAGTTAGATATCAATTCTATTTGCTGGTTGCTGCGATTGGCTCAGACGTGGAACACTTCGGATTGAAACCAAGAACCAGGCGTGATATTGCCCACTACAATCGGCGTATTATGAATCCTTATGCTCAGGTTGTTTCATGTGCGTTAAATAATAGACCTCTAAAAAAGGACATTGGTTTCATGTCCCTTATGGATTCGTGGAATTACTTAGGTGGACTGTTGCATTTACCACGGGATATCGAAGAGGAGGGGAATGTCAAGGTTGGGTTTGACCAACCTGAAGTAGATAAAATAACTGCTGCACAAGGGTACGAAGAAAAGAGAAGAGAAATATTAACTATTTATGATTCCGACCGCTATAAAAGAGAATGGCAATTTACATTAAAAAAATTCATGGCGCTAACAACGTCCTTTTGGAAAACGGATATGCCTTTTTATCAAAAAATTATCAGTTTTACGTACTTGGCGACAAGGGAACCCGTAAGATTGCCGCATGAGTTTCGAAAGGCGAGTATGGAACTTCAACAATTGCGCGAGAAATACATAAAACAGGAAGAACACGAAACATTTTGATGAAAAATACTACCTTTTTGGGTACGTCAAAGTTTATATCGACAAGACAGGGAGTGCGGTTACAACCAAGCGTTTGGAATCCAGAAAACCACTACAGGTATAAAGTGTAATACGCTCATCATTTGTCGGATCCAGAATTCCCATTTGATCAGGGCTGACAATTTGTACATATTCTATTTTGTAGCTTCTGGTTGTACCGTCCGATAGTACAATCTTAATTAAGTCACCTGGTTGTGCCTTTGCCAAATTACCCAGAATATTCTTGTAATTATGTCCATAAAAAACACTATTCCCGTTTTGACCTGGTGTTGCAGATGATACAAGAAATGACACACCTTCGGTTGTGGTTTCCCATCTACCTTCATTAACTCTGGCGGGAAAAACTGAAAGATTAATGTCCAAAGTGCTAAGAGAAAGTGATACCGGTTGTAAATCTAATTTATCTTCTTTATTGCTATATGTGTTTATGGCAACGTTACTGAAGGCTAGTCGGTTTGGGTTATATCTTTGCCATAAGTAAAATGCTGAAACAATCATCATACATATTCCGGTGACGATAAATACGTTGGCAAGCAGATTTTTCATATGTAGAACACTTTATCTTGCTACTGTTTTTTTAAGTATTACGCCAGCTAAAAGCGAGGAAAAACCAAGAAGGGTGTAGATGGTGATTGTCGCAAGGTTGCCGGTTGTTGCCAGTCCCAAAACCGATCCGCCGTTACTTGTCGAAGCGGCTGCTGATAGTACCGACCCCGTTGAAGTATTTGAATTTGACGAAGTAGAAGAAGAATTGGTTGATCCTCCACAACTGTAATTAGCGTTTATAGCCATGTAACTACTGGCATCCAAACCCCACACCGAACCACTCGGTACAAATACCCAACCCAATTTTTTAAGGGTTTCGATTTCATCTTCATCTAAGGAACTTATTTTCCACCAGTTTGTTTGAACACCTGAACCGTTTTCGCTGCAAAAACATTGCATTGCGCTACCATTTTCAAGACTATATACATAATCACTACCTGCGCGCAAAACACCTTCACCGACAATTGCGTGTTGTCCATCGGTGTAGGATACTTTTAAAACTCCTTGTGGATTCGAGCAAGCAGGGAAGTTGGGGATGGCTGATTGCGCGCTTACTGAACTTGTAAGCGACAAGGAAAGAAGTAAGCTAACTAAACTTAACGAAATACTTTTGGCAATGTTCATTTTTGAATTGGCAGATGAAAAAGATAGATTTAATACAAGTATAATAACATTATAGGTCATAAAAAGCAAATTAATTTGCTCTAAGTTGCTTGTTAATTGTTCGAGTGTTTGAATGAGTAAAAAATGTCGTGAAAGCTAATTTAGCACATTTTTTATGGCGATAAACCCACAACTCATGAGCACTTGGTTGCAGATGAATATTATTAAAAAATTAAGTGTGAGAACAAAAGTAACTTATTTAAAGCCTGAAGAATGCGAGAGTATATTCCAGATTTTTATCTAGTGAAAAACGCAACAAACACTTTTCGTAATTTGAAAAATATATTCTCATGCTGTTTAATCAATATGATACGAAGTGGTGTGTCTCCCGAAGCATTAAGGTAGAGTGTATTATAATTATCTGCTTCAACTTGTATCTTTGTATCTTCGGCTAATAGTGGAATGTAGAATTTTCCGTCAGCGTTGGTTGTTGCCGACTTATTGTCGGAATAAATCCTAGCATTATTGACAGCTTGACCGATTTCGTTTACCACAACCCCTATTGCAATTTTGGGTTGATAGTATTTTGTAAGTACGTCAACTGCCGGTCGTTTGTCGAAATTATCTTCCCACAATTTGGTGCTGCCACCAAAACTTGTCCAATAATTAATACCTACCAGGTCATCGATCTTTGTAAGTTTATTAAGTGCGTCGTCGATCCAAACAGCTTGCTCTTTTGTGTTTAGATTTCCATGCAAGTCGGAAATGGGAGCACCGAATTCACCAAGGATAACTTGTCCACCACTTTTTAGAGCTAAGCTTTCAATGTCTTTGACCAATCTATCATCATCGCCAACATAGTGATCGATAACGACAATTCCACCCAAGGCTTGTGTTGTAGTTTTATCCATAATTAGATTGGCAACATCGCCGTTCATGGGGACGAAATTTGAACGAACGTTTTTGCCGATTTTTCGGAAGGCATCGTTTGTTACCCTGTATTCGTCAATTATAAATTTTCGGTACTCATTGACATCTCTTGTTATTCTGGGATCTCCCGGTCCGCCATTTTCGCATTCGGGACATGAACTAAAAATATCACCTTCCATAAACAAATTTCCATTCGTAAGTATGAAATCTTTGATTAAGGCTGTGTGTTCTTCTCTGCTAATTGTGTCATAATCAAACCAACCTTCCCATCCCGGCACGTTACCACGAAACCAAACTTTCAAGTTGTATTTTCTGGCAGCATTTACCCAACGAGTAAGGAACGGCACAAATTCTTGTGCATACGGAGTACCGATGGACACATGGGTTGCGCCCGTTTCGGCTATTAGACGGACATGTGAATCGATTACGTTGTCAAAAGTTGGATCAAGTGCTTTCTCTCGCGCTACGTCGCGTGAATATTTCACCGTATCGATCGATTGGATATCCCACCAGGTTGCCCTTATATCTTGTGCCTGATTGACGAAGTTTGGTTTAACTACGCTTGCCAATATACCAAATATTATGACAAGCAAAATGAGAATTATGAGAAGTTTTTTGTTTTGCACTTTTATATTATTTACACTCATAATCCGGTTATTTTTGTTTACTGAAAATTGGATAAGTAGTTAATTTAGGTACAAATTCGAACTTTAGTTCATAAATATCCGCAAAGGGATAACTTTCGACTAACACATAATTTTCAAATCCTTGGGTTTTACTGACAGATCTCCATACCGAATCGTTATTGTCGTGCGACCGCATAATTATCCACCTTGCCCAATGATCGGGAGTTGTGGTTGCCGATTCCCAATAAGCCCCGGTTCCTTCGTGGATAAACTTTTTCATAGGCAAATTGGATGAGAATATTATTGCGTCATGGCTGGCTGCCGAAATTAAAACAAAGCCTTCTTTGGATCCGGCATTTTCTTTCAACCACCCCGACACCTCGGTTACGTTTTTCTGACTTGAACCGACCCTGGCGTCGTCAATTGTTACTGCATCTTGATTTACAAAGGCAAAAAATGTTACAAAAGCAAATAATCCGATTATCATCCAACGCAAATCTTTGAACTTGTCCACCAAAAATCCGGAAAAAATAGCAATCGAGGGTAAAAGCATTATTCCGTAACGGACATTGAACCAAGTATTTCCCGAAATTCCTTGGATAAAAAGTACGGAGTGGCCAAGGTATAGAGCTAAAATATTAAATACTAACGGTGCCAAGAGTGCAGCAATTGCTATTTTTACCTCGTACTTGATTTTGGATGTCCAAATCGCAATTAATCCTACAACTCCCATTAAAACCTGATATGCGTAGGAATTGTAAACCATAGCATAAAGATAAAGTTTGATAGACAACAAAATATTGTGTTTGGTTGCCAATTCTCCCGCCGCGTTGAGTTGGTCTTGCTGAGCTTTCGCAGAAAATTCCCCAAGTGCAAAGTAGAGTGGATCTCCAAAAATCATCAAATTCCACAATAACCATAATAGAATTCCTAAACTTCCAAGTGTTAGGAAAAGAAGTATTTTCCCTTCGGTTTCTTTGTAACCATGTTTTCGAATGACTGTAAAAAATATTATTAATGTTGCTGTAAAAAGAAGAAACCATCCATCGTAGCGTGTGATTGTCGAGAGCATAATAAAAAATGCAGCCTTAATTAGATTCAAAATTTCATCTTTTTTCGCCCAAAGCATGAGGTAATATGCACCTAAAGTCATTGTTGCCAGAAGCAATAGTTCCGTCATGGCTGTTGATTGTAGATAGAGAATGTTTACATTAGCTACAAAAACCACAACTCCAAAGAACCTTCCAATGAGACCAACCTTTAATTGTTCAAGGAATTTGTAAATAATTACCCCCATAGCAATAAATGAGATCATGGAGACAAGTGCGCCCGAAAGACCCGAATGCCAAAAAAAGTCATTCCAAATTGTCGGGATCATGAGGACATGGGGGAGAGGAAGCCATACTGAACCCAACTGAGCTATTCCCGGTTTCAAACCTTCAACTACACGTCGACCGATATCCAAGTGACTTCTGGCATCATTGTAGGCAAGACCGATGCCGTTTTGGTAGTAGTGAACGAAAAAGTAGGTAGAGATTGCGGTCAGTAAAAATATAATTATTACCACAGCATGTTTCTCCAACCACACGTGGATGTTGGCTAAGGTTCTTTTCTGCAGACTAAAACTAATTACAAATTCTGGAATTTTCATAAATTTTCCTTTTTATTTTCAAAATATGTAGCGGTGTAAAAAAGACTTATCAGAAGTAATATGGTGAAAGTATACAACGCAGTGTAATTAATGCTATTCATATATTTGTTAGCATATGCGTTATAAAAAATTGAACTATTTAGTTTGTCCTCAGTCATTAATTGCCAGTTATATAAATACGTATGGGGAATCGGGTTGGGTAAATTAACAGCTTCAACTTTTGGGGGTACCTGGGAAGTTGTCGTTGCACCCATTACATTAATACCAACGCTATATGTTGTAAGAATTATAAACAAAGGAATAAACCATGCTTTTTTTGTGTACTTTTGTATGGCCAAACCGATGGTAATAGATAACACAGCAGTCGCTGGGATTAGATATCTTGGTCCAAATGCCCAACTGCCCGTAGGATCACCAAACATTGTGTAAATCAACAAATTTGTCATAGTCACAGCAATTAATAATTTTGATTTGCCGCGCAACTGTTTATTTTTGTAAGCGAAAGCTAGCCCGGCTATTCCAAGTATGATGATAGGACTATAAACAAATATGCTTCTTTGGTCACTTATTATAAATATGTAAAAACCTTCAAGTTGCCCTCTTGTTTTGAAGGGTAGACTTAAACCTTTCTTTTCAACTTCTGAAGAAACCTCAACTTGTAACTTGTTTGTAAAATCATTACTTCGTCCGAGAAATTGGGCCAGTGTAGTGTAAGATTGTGCAGTCTCATAATTGTACCACCCAAATATTCCAACTAACGGAATTATTCCAATTAATAAGCCAATAAAATTTAATTTTAAACTAAGCTTAAGTTTACTTCCGGTATTATGGACATTAAACTGTTTGGCGAGAATATAAAAAACCAGAGGGAACATGATTATTCCATTAGGTATATCCATTAGAAGTCCTATTCCATATGATATACCAAAAATAATGTTGTTTAATAAAGTTCTGGGTTTCATGGTATATAAAATCCCAACCAATATTAGAGAAGTACTTGCGTGATGTTGCGTAAATGTGAATGCATAAGATAATGCGTTAGTCGCAAACAAAAAAAGTAATCCACACAATATTGACATGTACAAACCTGAACCCAATTTTCTGGATATATTGGCTATTAAGAATAAATTTACCACTGCAAATAGAATTGTTGAAAAATATGTTGAAATCTGAGGAATTCCAAATTGTTTGCCCAATAAATAAAATGGTACTCCCACGAAAGAAACGCCAGGTGTGAAGATTGAGAAGTACTTGCCTTTATAATTGGTAACGTCAGGTGAGGCAAATCCTGCTCTTTCTGTATTTAGCATAAAGGTACTGTCTTCCACAATCGCTTCAGTTAATGCAAATCTAGAAGTGCTACCAGATGATTCAAAGGGAGTACCCACAGCCGTACTTTTACTTTTTGTATCTTGATATAATAATAAATTATCTTCTCTTTTACCTTTAACGTTTATTGTTAACAAAAATACTATTACTATAATAAATAGTAAATATGATGAATATTTGATGATATTTTTTAGCATAATTATCTAGTTTTTTGTTGATTTTAAAGATTCCCACATTGGATTAAAGTTAAGTGCATATATCTGGCTTTTATATTTCACAATAAAACCTAATATCAAAAGGTAGGTTCCAAGGAATGGGTGTTTAACAAATTCTATAAATTTATAGACCCAAATTGTTTTAATTTGTTTGTATTCTCTGGAAACAATGTCACCAAACGAATCTTTTAATATGTGCTGATTGGAATTATTTCTGATTTGCCATTTTAAATAGTCTTTGTTGGTTGATGGATTCATGTAATAAACTTTAGCATACCTAACATGCTTATAAGTATATTTAGAAGTGATTGTGGCGAAGTATAAATAAGAATCCACGTTACCCATTTTAGTGCTAACGGAAAGTGGAATATTTTTAATAAAATCATTTGAAAACGCCATTACTTTTCCATCGCAGGTAAATTTGTTGTTCTTGTTTTTAAGTGAGTTCCTCATTTTATAAAAAGCACAAAAACTTGAATTAGCTGCTTTCTGCACAAAATTTGTTGGTGGTAGAGGAATTGGATTACCTGTTACAAAACCGACTTTCTGGTTTTTAAAAGGTGACAATAGGGAGTTTAAGAATTTATTATCTCTAATGAAAATATCGTCATTTAGTACAACCAATATATTAGAAGTATTTATTTTGAATAAATGTTTGATTACACCAGCGAAACCCAACCGATTTGTACCGACCTGATATTTAACAATACTATGAGATTTGGCATAAGTAGCTGCAATAGAATTTGATTTATCAGTAGAACAATCCGAGTATACAAGTATTTCTTTGAAAGAAAACTCGGTGACTTTTTGAGACAATAGTGCCTCGAGAAGTAATGATAAGTTTCTCTCTGAGTTATATACAGCGATTGCCACAGTCACACTCAATTTATTTTTGTTTTTCATTTATTTAAAATCAAATTTTTCGAACTGGTTGATATTTTCCATTTAGATTTACTTTCATCGCCAACAAGGGATAACACTCTTGAATATAACAACAAAAATAGGTACAACGTCGTTAATCTGAAATCTTGTTTCGTGTTGCGTAGTAACACTCTAAATTGTAGTTTTGGAGGAATTTTGTAACTTGATACAACCAGTTCTTTACCGAAGAAAAATTCTAAATGTTTTTTTGTACTATGAAACCTCACGCTTTGCCTTAAATGATCATTTAAATTATTTGGTAATTTGTAAATTACTTTTGCCGTTGGTTCGTATTGGAATTGGTATCCTTTAGAAATACAACTTAAATATGAAAATGCATCTTCGCCGGCCACGCTCTGCCATTTCATGCTTTTGGCAAATTTCTTTGAAAAAGCTCTTATCCGTCCATGGCAGTTATATATATTATTACCGGAATTCAAAGCCATATAAATTTCATTTTTCATATGAGAACTGTAATTTAGTACATTTTCAAAAAGAGTCGTTTGTTTGATAGCTTCCACTTTTCCGCCAACCAAACCCACCTTTGGGTTTTTAATGAAAGGCTTAAGAATGTTTTCAAGAACACCACTGGTTTTAGGTAAGATATCTGCGTCGAATATTACTAAATAATCAGAAACCAACTTTTTGACTATTATATTTTGACTTAACGATTTACCTAAACGTTTTCTGTTCCTTAGTAGTTCAATTCTTTTGTCTTTTATTGCTTTAACTATTTCTTCTGTCTTGTCTGTGCTTTCGTCGGAAACCACAATTATTTTCTCCAAAATGAAGTTTTCCTGCTTTTGTTTTAACAATGCTGAAAGTAGCCTTCCGATATTTGCCTCTTCATTGTATGCAGGTATGCCTATTGTTACTGTTGGTTTATTTTTCATTTTTGTTTTACTTGGTCTCAGATGGCGAACCATTTTTTATCAATCGGTAGCTTTGTGCTTTGTACCATTTCCCATTTTTTGTTAGTTGCACCTTTGTCTTTTCTCGGATTAATTCTGACATAAATATTGAGAAGAATTGCCAAGGTCGTCAGGATTGGACTATGCAACATTATTTTAGATATTGCTCGGATTTTAAACAGTAGTGGAACTTGATATACATCAATTATGTCGTGTCCGAAATGTTCGACAATTGTTTTTTTATCTTGATAAATTGATCTACTAGCTTGAAGTCTGAAGTCATAAATACTTTGGGTTGATCTATATAATATTTCAGCATCTTTACAGTATGCAAATTTTCCGTAATGCTGTGCCATTAAATAGAGGTAATTCTGATCGGTTGTTAGGGTTGAGGGATAATGAATATGTTTAGCAAGTATTTTTGACAAAGCAGTTGCCGAACCTTGTAAATTATGAATATGATCTCCGTCGTTAACACCTATTCTTACTTCTTCCCAAATACGGTTTGAAGTATATAAAATTTTTCCTGTAAAAGTGTCGGGCATGATAGGTATTTGATGTGCAGCAACTAAAACAACACTTTTATTGTTCCTGAATTTACGCACCATGTTTTCAATCACTTTGTTATTTGACAAAACTATATCGGCGTCGAATGTGAATAAGTAATCACTTGTATTCAAAGAATAAATTTGATTTAAGCGCTTCATTTTCCCCAAACGGTTTGGGCTGTTAATGACTTTAATCAATTTTGTCTTTGTGCGAAAATTAGCGGCAATTTTCACCGTTTGGTCACTACACCCATCACAAACAACATAAATGGTTTTTATAAGAAAATTTCCTTTTTGCCCCAAGACGGATTCGAGTAAATTGGAAATGTTTTTCTCCTCGTTGTGTGCAGGTATTCCGATCGTAATTGTTGGTTTATTTTTCATTATTATATTTTCTTGGTTGATGAATCTACTTTCCACAGAGGATTAAGTATTTTTTTACGGTTTAATTTACTAACCCTGGTGTATACAAACAAAAATAAGTAAAGACCTGAATATATTGGATGACTAATAAACATGGATGCAAAGGCGGCAAGATAAATCAATAGTGGGACTTGATATTCCGTAGTTAGATCTCCAAAGTATTTTTCCAATTCATCTTTGGAATACTGGAATCTGCTGGACTGACGCATGTGTTCATTGACGACCATTGGACTTTTGTTGTAAACGATTGAATTTTTGGCAAACTTGAATTTTCCTCCCACACGTTTGTTTTCAAAGTATAAATATGCATCGAGATTAGTAATGCCGTCGACGATTTTCATTTTCTTTAAAGTGCTTACCTTAAAAGCCATACATCTTCCACTGGCAACAAGATAATTGTCGGAATCGTTCCACATCTTACCGGCTTTGTAAACACCATTTACTCCAATTTCGATAATTTTTTCTAAGGTTGTTTGTGCGGGGAAGGGGACAATTCTGCTTGATACCTCGGTCACACTTTTATCTTCCATAACTTTACTAATTTCAGCCAGTGCATGTTTATCAAACAACAAGTCATCTTGGGTAAACACCAAAATGCCTGACTTGGTCATGGTAACTATTTGTTTAAGTTTTGCCGACAAGCTCCTTGATTTTTTATATTCATGTACTTCTATACCTAAGGCTTTTAATTTCTTTAGATGGCTATCTTTAATTGGGAGCGTATCTGCAATTACAATAAATCTGAATTTGTCCACATTAATTGATTTCACTATGCTTTCAGCGGTTTTGACGAGATTTACCGCTCCATGTCTGGTTGATATTGCGACTGTTATGCTTTGATTTTTCATACGATTACTCATTAAATATATTTTGCTGTTCCCTCCAAAGTTTCAGAGCTAGATTTTCATTGGGAAACGCAACATCGGCAAATGTCACCACTTCGTCTTTGGAAATATCTTTGTTTAAGACTGCATTTTCCGCTAGACCCATCGGAAGCAAATTCTCGCGCCTTGCGATTTTACTATTCTCACAAACTCCGTAAAGTGAATATCCTCCGATGCCGTCTAGTTTCTCACCCTTGACCAAATCTTTTTTGGCAATGGACACGACCTCGACAAATGGACCTGCGATTGGAGTGACAACAGCATCATGTAATATTGCGGCTCGTGCGATTGTACTAGGAACTTCAAGGTGGCAAAGATGATAAGGAGTGTAAAAACAATAAAGTGGACCTTTGCCCATTTTGTAATAATCAAGAAGTGCTTGCTGACTCTGATCGTCTTGATAACCCAAAACAAAGACACCGGATGCAGGAGATGCACCGATCACATAATCTACGATTCCATTTCCCTGTAGTAATTCTTTTTCGTCATACAAATCAATCACCTTTGAAACGTGTTCATTTTCACTTATATTAAATCCGTGCATTCCGCGCTTTGCAACTCGCATTCCCGTTGCGTTGGCAACGACTGCTTGTTCGAAAGAAATTTTAGTTCCGTCGGCAAACGAGGTTACCATTCTCACGTTCTGATTCCATTTTTTCGCAAACCCTTCCTGTGTTGTCGGATTTCTGTAAGGATCATGAAGGCCTTTGATATTTCCGCAAAGAACCGGACGAAGCCCGAGTCCTTTGACATAACGATATAAATTCATAATTACTCCTGGCTGATCACCGTCGGAATTGGTGATAATTACACCACTCCTGTCGGCATATACTTTCAGAATCGGTCCAAGCGTAGCATCTAATTCTGCGTTCATTAAAACGACATGTTTTTTGTTGTCAATTGCCGACAAGACGACTTTGGCGGCATAGTCAATCGTTCCCGTTGCTTCGACAATTACATCAATACACTCTCCTTGGGTTAATAAAAGGGGATTGTCGGTGAAACTTACTTTACCTAATTTGCATT
This sequence comes from Candidatus Woesebacteria bacterium, assembly GCA_016700095.1. Taxonomy (NCBI): domain Bacteria; phylum Candidatus Woeseibacteriota; species Candidatus Woesebacteria bacterium. The sequence goes on from CP065002.1 coordinate 545,090, forward strand.
CACTCTCCAATTCACTAACCGAAGTGACCTTGGAAATTTTTTCCACACCGATTTCTTTCAGAACATTCTCAGCTTTTTCGGGAGTTTTATTGGATATTGCTACCAGTCGGATTCCCTTACTATATTTAACTATTTGAAGAGCAATTCCTTTCGCCATAGTTCCGGCACCGATTATTCCAACCCGAATAGGGGTATTTTCCTTGTCTAAATTGGCTAGCAGTGTATCGACGATTATCATGATTAGATTTTAAAATCCGGAAAATTTTTATCGGTTTCACTGATTACGTTTATTTCGATGGGCCAAGCGATGTTTAGTGCCGGGTCGTTATAGCGAATACCATGAGCAAATTCCGGTTTATAAAATTGAGAAACCATGTACATAACCTCAGTATTGTTTTCCAGGGTTAGAAATCCATGTGCAAATCCTTGTGGTATATACAGCATTGTGTAATTTCTCGCAGATAACTTGCTGGTGAAGTGATGTAAATACGTAGGCGAGTCGGGGCGGATATCGACAATTACATCAAATACGGAACCTCTGGTTACACGGAAAAGCCTATCTTCCTCGTACGGAGCAGTCTGAAAATGCAGACCGCGTAATGTACCTTTTTTGCTACTCATTGAAATATTTGCTTGAACAAAATTTGTATTTAGATTGTTTTCTTTGAATTCATCAAGGCAAAAAACCCGCGCAAAAAACCCGCGCTCGTCTTCTTTTTTGTCAAGCTCGATTGTGTACGAACCTTTAAGTTTGGTTTCCTTGAAAATCATTTTATAAATGTTGATATTTTTCAATTTGGTCGATCGTTTTTTGTCGAACATCGCCTTTTACTTGGAACTCTTTATACCACTCGACAATCCAATTTAGCGTTTCGTCTAATGAAAGTTTCGGATACCACCCTAAACTGCGTTTAGCTTTGGTGTTATCAAGACTAAGGAGTTTGTCTTCATGGGGGTGTTTACCGTCATCGGTTTTCCAGGAAGCTCCATCGCCCCAAAGATTAACCATAAAATCGGCAATGTAAGACACGGGTTTTACTTGCTCGGTATTTGGTCCGAAATTCCATGCTTGGGCATAATCTTCTCCTTTGGTGTAGAGTTTTTCGGCAAGATACAAGTATCCTCTCAACGGTTCTAGTACATGTTGCCAAGGTCTTGTTGAATTCGGGTTTCTGATAAATACACTTTCCTTTTTCGTAAAACTACGAATCATGTCGGGGATTAGTCTGTCTTTTGCCCAATCACCGCCGCCGATAACATTACCTGCTCGGGCACTTGCAAGATAAACATTACTATTTTTATTTAGAAACGAATTTCTGTAAGAAGTAATTACTAATTCCGCACATGCTTTACTGGCGGAGTATGGGTCATTGCCACCTAAATTATCAGTTTCGCGGTAACCCCAGACCCAAGATTTATTTTCATAACATTTATCGCTTGTTATGCTTACAACCGACCGAACAGAATTGGTATTTCTTGCTGCATCTAAAACTGTTGCTGTTCCAATAACATTTGTTGTATAGGTAAGGAGGGGATCGTCATAAGAAAGTCTGACTATAGGTTGACCCGCTAAGTGGATTACGATTTCCGGTTTTTCTTTTTTAAATACCCTGCTTACATGGTTTGAATCTCTGACATCGCCAATAATCGAATTCATATCTTTTGCTAGATGTGTGAGTTCAAAGATGCTTGGTTTGGTAGGTGGGGTGAGTGCGTAGCCAACGACTTGTGCACCCATGTGATTAAGCCACATCGAAAGCCAGCCTCCTTTAAAGCCGGTATGACCGGTCACGAGAACTTTTTTATTTTTCCAAAATTTTGTATTTACTTTGTCCATATTTTCCAGGGTGCATTACCTTCTTTCCACAATTCCTCCAAAACCATTTTGTCTCTTAAAGTATCCATATTTTGCCAGTAACCGGTGTGTTTGAAGGCGTGAAGTTTACCCAAGTTAGCCAAAACATTTAGCGGACCTTCCTCGAAATCTTTTTCATCGCTAGCTAGATAATTAAAGATTTGTGGATCCAAAACCATAAAACCTCCGTTAATCCAAACGCTATTATCTGTCGGTTTTTCTTTAAATGTTTTAATCTTTGTTTCATCGGCTTTAAGTTTGAAAGCTCCGAAACGACCGGGGGATTTGACAGCGGTAAGGGTAGCGGTTGCATTAGTATCTTTGTGAAATGTAAGTAAGTTAGAAATATTTACATCAGACACCCCATCGCCGTAAGTTAAGCAAAAAGTCTCCCTGCCTACATAATCTTTTATTTGACGAATTCTTGAATTTTTCGTACTGTTTATGCCTGTGTCAACCAAAGTAACTTTCCATTTTTCTACGCCGTTTCTGTGAACCTTAAATGAGTTTTTCGCTAGATCAAAGGTAACGTCAACATTTTTCAGATGATAATTGGTAAAGTATTCCTTAATTATTTCACCTTTGAAGCCACAGCAAATAATAAAATCATTAATGCCATAGTGAGAATATAGTTTCATGATATGCCACAAGATAGGTTTACCGCCTATTTCCACCATGGGTTTTGGACGGATAGTGGTTTCTTCGCTTAGTCTTGTACCGTATCCACCTGCTAATATTACTGTTTTCATAATCTGTGTATTATACTATTATAGGATATATATTTCAATTGAAATCCTAAATTAAAATAAAATAAGGTTTGCTTATTTCGTGTTTAATAAATTAAACTTTCTCGATAATGCAACCGCTTTTTTAGGATCGATAATCGTAAAAATATTATCTAAAAATTGTTTTGCGCTTTTGTCCCAACTAAAGTTTTTCGACCAGACGATTGCATTTTTTGAAAGAGTTTTACGGACATCGTCTAAATTAATTAAGCTTTCCATTGTTTTTGCCCACATTTCAATATCACCCACGGGAACGAGAATGCCGGTTTCATTGTCCTGAACAGAGTCAATTAGCCCGCTAATTTTTGATGCAATAACAGGTGTTCCGGCTTGGTTAGCTTCGATTATTGTGATACCCCAACCTTCAAAAGATGATGGTTGAAGTGAAACCCAACTTTCTGCCAGAAGCTTGTGTTTTTCTTCCTCGCTGACGTAACCCGTGAAAGTGACAGCTCCATGTAATCCATATTTATGGCTAAGGTTTTTTAAACTCTCAATACTTTCACCGAAACCGGCAATTGTTAATTTCGCGTTTCTATTTCTTTCAAGAATTTTGGCAAAAGCATGAATAACCGTATCTACGTTTTTGTATGGTTGTAATCGTCCCAGGTAAAGAAAAGAGGGATATGCCGTTTTCTTATAACCGTTTTTGTGATGTTTGTTTATGCCGGGATTAACGATATTCACATCGCTTTTTTCGGCCCAATTCATTTCGGCTATGGCATCCCGGGATGACTGGGATACTGTGATAATTTTTGAATCACGATAGACTAAAGGCATGAGGCGTGATTCGATCAACATGGCGATGCGAGACAAGGGGAACGGCAGATGTTTTCTGAAAACATCCTGGTGGACATGATGAATGAGTAAGATTTTAGGAATTCTCGAATAAAGCGGCGTAAAAAATGGAATACCATTTTCACAATCTACGATGCAGTCATATGTTTTTCTAAATCGAAAGATATAATAAACGGCTGCCCAGAAATACACTGTGTAGAAACCGCCTCTGCGGATTACAGATACTCCGTCCACTTTTTCGAATCCCTTATTTTTCCTGTCATTACCGCAAAAAATGGTTACCGAGTGACCATCCTTAACCCACCGTTTCGCCATTTCGTGAACATAGACTTCTGCGCCACCACCCCAGACATGTTTACTGTCTCGCCAGTTATAAATTAAAATGTTTAGTTTTTCTTTTGGTGCGGATGTCTTTGGCAGTTTTTGGAATAGTCGTCCAAAATCTACAAAGTTGTAAATAAGTGAGACAAGTTTGCTGTAGAAATAATGAACTAATATTATTGCCGAAAGTTGGATCACGGATAAACCTGTGATTACCGATACGATGTGAGTGATACTATCGTGCCGTAGAGTGATTCCAATAACTTGTGCAATGGCAAAAGAAAATGTAATTACGGGAAATAGGTAATGATTTTTTATTTGGTGATAAGTTGTAATGGTGGCGGATAACACAAACGCAACCATCGCAAAACCATAGAGTGGTAATAAATCGATAATGCTTAAGGCTTTGTCACCAAACAGGTAGGGAATTGTTATCGGAGCACCTACGCCAAATATTACATAGCCGACGGTTGAAATTGAGGCGATAAGCAAAAACAACAATCCAAATGCCTTACCGGAATCTTTACTTTCACCTTCGTTTTTACTAATCACAGGGATTAGAAATTGCGAAACTAGACCTGTCAGAAAATAAATCATCTTTCCGGATAGCGAAAGTAAGGCATATCGACCCGCCTCGAGAGGAGTCAAGAAATGTTTAGCCAAGATTATGTCTAGGGTCATGAAGGAAACAGACGCAAAACCTGTAAGCAGGGAAGTGGCAAAAAAGCCGGTCGGAAAAGTTAGATCCGTTTTTTGTAATTTATCTTTGTCGATGCCTTTGGTTAAATATACAAAAAGCGATGTTGCTATAAACGCAAGTATTAAAGATATTGGTATCGCGGTATATATTAGTTCGGGACGATTTAGTGAAACAAATAGATATGTGATAAATAGTTTGGAACTTGCTTCAAGTACAACAGCCAAAGCAATTTGAATAAACTTGAAATTTCCCATTAAAAATCCACCCGCAACAGAACCGGGAAGAAATACTAACCAGATAGGTGTGAACAAAATAAAAGGCAGACTACTGTCAATTTGAAAATATCTAGCCAGAAATGGTATGGTCGCTACCCAGATAACGGTTACAGCAAGAGATGCGATGAAACTTTTCCCAATAACCACTCTGACGAATTCTTTAACCGGTGATTTCAATTTACCCAAAAGAAAAGCACTTTTGTGATTTACGGTTCGACCGACGGCAGCGGAGATTACTGTAACCAAGGAAAATATACTACTCATTAAACTGACGGTTCCGAATTCTTCAAGGCTAACTTCGCGTCCCAAAAATGCGTTATAAATAAAGTTGGAAAAATTCGCAACGACAGACGATGCGATTAAAATTCCGCCACCAAACAGCGCGGGATGTAGTAGAACTCTGGGTTTTTTTTCACTAATCAGGTTAGGCGTTGCAGCCATTTCCATTGTGACGTCGGCAAGGTGTGTTGCAACTACAGGTTTACTAAGATGATGACCGTGCTGGGTTTTTTCCCAGTAGTGCGGTTTTGTAAATAGCTGTTTGAAAGCAACTGCTGCAGCCGCCGATGTCATTAGCCAGTAAACAGGGACTAAAAATACATATTTAATTACCGACCAATTGCCACGTTTGGCTAGTCCTATCATATAATTGTAGAAATACACAAAGTTGCCGAAAACCAAAAGTGTGACTGCGGGATAGAAAACTACGGGAGGGTAAAGTGCTTCTATGGTAACACCCACGTATGGATAAAGTGCGAAATAAGAAATAGTAAGAAGCCAAAGTAGGGGATTTATTAAAATGAAGACCATTCTCATGCCGATAATCAAATGAAAAACCAAAGCGTGAATGCCGTTTGTTTTTATAAAACCAATTGGATCACGCGTGTGGACGAGGTATGTTTGCAAATAACCTTTTATCCAGCGCGACCGTTGCTTGATCCAGCCTTTTACTTTGCTGTTTGCTTCTTCAAGTGTTGTTGAGTCGATAATGGCGGTTTTGTAACCATGTTTGAACAGCCTGGTTCCCAGATCACAATCTTCGGTTACATTAAATGCGTCCCAACCATGTAGTTTTTTCAGGACCTCTGTTCTGAAATGATTACTTGTTCCACCAAGTGGTATTGTTGAATCAATGCTTTGAAGTCCGGGTAAAATCAGATCAAACCATAAAGAATATTCTGCCGTAAAAAGTCTTGTCAAGATATTTTGATGCGGATTAAAGTAATTTAGTTTTGATTGTAAACACGCTACTTTTTCTCCTGAGTGTTGGAAAGCCAAATAGGATTTTTTCAGTTGATCGGTGTCGGGTTTATCTTCTGCATCGTAAACGACAACATATTTACCTTTCGCATGTGCTAACCCCCAGTTGCAGGCTTTTGGTTTAGTTTTCGGTTGGGAATGCGGAACGACCAATACTCTGAAAAAATGAGGTAAGTTCAAAGCCTGTGCAGCAGCTTGGGTTTCAGTGTCATCCTCTTCGAGTAACAAAAGTACATCAAGTTTGTTTTTCGGCCAATCCAAATCATTTATTGCTTTGACAAACCAGGGGAGTACACGAGCTTCTTTGTAAAGCGGACAAAGCACAGAATAGACGGGTAGATCGTCGTCTCTAAGTGAGTCTAATTCCTCTTTGTTAAAATTTAATTCGGGTGGAAAATGTAGACTTTTTAAAAGCACATATAAGTTAAACAGTAGATCCAAAAAGTAAATAAAAGTTAGAAATCCCGTTAGTACTATCGCTGTCGTTAGGGCATTAAAATATAATCCAATTCCGACAACAATTAATCCCGTAAAAAAGACTATTTTCTGCCAAGGGTAGAATGTACGAAAAGCAGATTTGTCGTGCGGAAGATGAGTATGGGTTATAAAGCGTTTTCCGCGATAAGCTACACCTGATCCCAGCGGTAACTTTTCATCTTCACCTTTAATTTCGTAGATTTTGCGTTTCTTAATTTTTAGACCCAATGCATGACGTGCAATTTCAAAAGAAGCATGTATAAATTTTATATTCGATTGGCCGTTAATTCTTTCGGAAAAATCGATATTGATACTTCCTATTGAGTAGCCCAGTTCACGTCCTGCGTGAAGGAGCGGCATATCAATCGACCATTGACCCACCTCTTCAGCTTTTAAATGTAAAATTATTTCCTTTTTGAAGATCTTCAAACCTGACTGTGTGTCGACTTTGAATCCATGCAAAATTCTTTCAAAAATTAGAATATTTGCTTTAGAACCGAATTTTCGAAGAAACGAAGTTTTGTGATTTTTTCTATTGGCAACAGCAATTCCATGTTTACGTGCGACCTCAAAAAGTTCGGGAAGTGCCTCCGGTGGGTATTGCAGATCACCATCGATCATTGCCACATATTCGGTTATGGCGATTTGAGCTCCTTCGAGGATACTAATAGCTTTGCCTTTTTTACCCTTTTTGTTGTGCAGGATAACGGGAAATGAATTTGTAAGTTTATTAATTTCCCTAACCGTATGATCGGTTGAGTGGTCGTCGACAAAAATAATTCTATAGTCAATTTGGGCATTAACCATAGCAAGATGAATCCGTTGGGTTAAAGGTGCGATATTATCACCCTCGTTAATAACGGGAACGATAATATCCAGTTTGTGTATTGGTTGTTTATTCATTGCAGGCTTTGTGTATACGAAATAATTTATAAACGTTTCAAAATCGCAATCTTTTTCCAATAACGATTTTTGTAAACGAGTGTGCATTATAACCAAGATATCTCAATAAATCAAATTATAGGATGATACATTTAATATAGTTAAGCATGAAGAACGTTGGTTATATCCTGTATTACTTCACTTGAATAGGGTATAAAAAAAGAAATAAGTACTTGGGGGATCATTGGTATAACGATTAATTTGCCTCATACAATGCGTGTACTTTCCAAAAAGAAATCATTCAAACGTAATAATTCGTGAGGTACGATAAGCGAGCTTCAAGATAGAAAATATACCAATCCCTAAAATAATTTTAAAAAGTAAAAGAAAGCGTTTATTATGACGGTAAAACGACCACAATATTTGGCTAGATCCGTGTTAGAATACACGTATGAATATTTCCTGCGGGATAGTGGGATTACCAAACGTTGGTAAGTCGACCCTATTTAATGCATTACTTAAAAAACAGCAAGCGTTTGCTGCTAATTTTCCATTTGCCACAATCGAACCAAACATTGGAATTGTTCCCGTCCCTGACGACCGCCTTGTGAAACTAGCTCAGAGTGTTAAAGACGCCGACAAACTTGAAAAGCTTCCACCTATCGTTCCGGCAACGGTTGAGTTTGTTGATATTGCGGGACTTATTGCAGGCGCTCATAAGGGTGAAGGTTTGGGAAACAAGTTTCTCGCGCACATTCGTGAGACGGATGCTATTTTGCATGTTGTTCGGGCATTTGAGAATCCGGATATTATTCGAGAAGGGTCACGGGATCCGATTTCAGATTTGGATGTAATTGAAACCGAGTTGATCATGGCAGATTATCAAACTATTGAAAAACAAAAAGAGCCAAGAGGATCGGGAGATAAAGAAGCGGAAAGAAAGTGGCAAGTTGTAAAAAAAATTAAAGAAGACCTGAACAAAGGAATTCCCGCAAGACTAGTTCAATTAAATGAACAAGAACATCTGATTGCCCGGGAATTATCACTACTTACCATGAAACCAATTTTAGTCGCGCTTAATATTAGTGAAGAAAACTTAATTAATCACAAAGAGATTGTAAGTTCATTCTCGCGGGATGCAAATGTTAGTAAAGACTGCGTCACTGCAATTTGTGCGAAATTAGAAGAAGACATGGCTACTCTAACCGATGAAGAGCGGATGGAGTATCTTGGAGTTCATCAGATTCAATTTGATGGTCTGGCAAATGTAATAAATAGAGCGTTCCAAACACTTGGGCTGATTACCTTTTTGACTGCGGGCGAAAAGGAAGTTAGGGCTTGGACGATTACAAAGGGGACATTGGCACCGCAAGCGGCAGGCGTGATTCATACGGACTTTGAGGATAAATTTATAAAAGCTCAGGTTATTGAATATAACGATTATATCGATTTGGGTGGTGAAAAAAAGGCCAAGGAATCAGGAAAACTTAGGCTTGAAGGAAAAGATTATGTCGTCAAAGATGGCGACGTAATCGAATTTAAAGTTGGTGCGTGAGAATATATATTGGTATTTTTCGCAATCATCTTGTTATATTTGCGCCTGTTGCCATTAAGAATCCTAAAGTGCTATAATTTCACCCGTTATAGATAAAATATTATGAATACATATGAATTAACACTTATCCTACCGGGGAGTACAACTCCCGCCAAAAAGAAGGCTATTATTGCCGATATCGAAAGTCTCGTTAAGGTGAACAAGGGTGTTCTCAAGGAAACCGAGGATTGGGGTAATATTGATTTGGCATATCAAATATCGGGTAACCGTGTTGGATCTTTTATCCATTTTAAGTTAGACTTAGATAGTCAAGCTGTTAGTATTGTCGACAACAAAGTTTTATTAAACGAAGAAATAATCAGACATTTGCTCGTGAAAGCATCAAAGGAGAAATAAGATGGCAAGAAGTTTAAACAAAGTTACATTAATCGGGAATTTGACCAGAGATCCGGAATTGAGGTATACACCCCAGGGTACCGCAGTTTGTACTTTTGGATTGGCTACAAATCGACAGTGGACCACAGATTCAGGTGACAAGAAAGATAGTGTTGAATTTCATCGTATTGTTGCTTGGAACAAATTAGGCGAGCTGTGTTCGCAACTTCTTTCTAAGGGTAGAAAAGTGTATGTCGAAGGACGACTTCAAACCAGGAAATGGACCGGACAGGATGAGACCGAACATACAACTACTGAGATCATTATCAGTGACATGATCATACTTGATACCAGAGGACAACAGGGAACGGGTGAAGATTTTGATATTCCCGAGGATTTGGAAACGGATAGCATTCCATCACCAGACGTGGATGCGCCTGTTGCCAAAAAGGCTGAAAAACCAGTAAAAAAGGAAAAAACCCTTAAAGAAGAAAACAAAGAAGAAGATGAAGACATACCCTTTTAACCATGGCAAAAAAAACAAAAAAACAAGTTAAGCAAATTCGTAAAGTACCTGTTGATTGTCCGTTTGACAGATCGCAAACTCAACCCAGCTATAAAGACTATCAGGATTTGGCGAAGTTTTTAAACGATCGATCAAAAATTCAAGGAAAAGACAGAACGGGTGTTTGCTCAAAACATCAACGTGCGTTAGGTCGAGAAATAAAAAGAGCCCGTCACTTGGGATTACTTCCCTTTGCTCCAGGTTTTTAATCTGGTTAAAATAGTTTATGAATAATGGATCACCAAAACTCCGCGTGTCTATCGTGACTGCGAGAAAATTAATTGTTGTACTTGGTGCAATATCTTTAGTGTTTTTTGGTGGATATTGGACAGGTAGACGGGGATTTGTCGCAAGTTATAAAGGAAGTGCGAATGTTGTCATTAACCGCGAACTGCCGGTGGAGAAAGAAGATATAAGCTTTGATCTTTTTTGGCAAGTATGGGATTCTCTCGAAAACAAATATTACGACAAAAATAAATTGGTCGATGAATATATGGTTTATGGAGCAATAAGCGGTATGGTATCGGCTTTGGGAGATCCATATACCGTATTTTTATCACCGGAACAAAACAAAATTATCAGTGAAGATTTAAACGGTAGTTTTGAAGGTGTGGGTATTCAAATCGGCTATAAGCAAAACCAACTGGCCGTAATTGCTCCGCTAGTCGGATCTCCGGCTGAGGAAGTTGGCATAAAAGCCGGCGATTATATTATCGGGATTAAAGATAGCAAAAAGGGCATAGATAGTAGTACTGAGGGAATGTCGCTTCAAGAGGCGGTACAAGTTATAAGAGGAGACAAGGGAACATCTGTGACCTTGACAATCGTCAGAGAGGGGGAGGGTAAACCACTTTATTTTGATGTTAAAAGGTCAAACATTGATGTGCCTACCATTACTGTCGATTTCGTTGGTGACAACGAAAAGTACGCACATATTCGCATCAACAGATTCGGTGGAGAAACAACCCAAGAATGGGAAAAAGCCGTCAGCAAGGTCTTAATAAACAGCAATCTTTCGGGAATAGTTTTGGATGTCAGGAATAATCCGGGTGGTTATTTACAAGCGGCAAATGAAATAGCGAGTGATTTTTTGGAAGTTGGGAAAGTCGTGGTGATAGAAGAAGACGGTAAAGGTGATCGTACGGACTTTACGGTAGATAAATTGGGGAGGTTTACTAATTTATCTACGGTTGTATTGGTAAACGAAGGTTCGGCTTCGGCTTCGGAAATACTCGCAGGTGCTCTCAAAGACAATGATAAAGCCGAGCTTGTCGGTGAAAAGACATTCGGCAAGGGTACAATCCAAGAGCCCGAGCAGTTAACAGGAAGCTCAGGGCTACACGTCACAATAGCCAAGTGGTTAACACCGAGTGGTTTTTGGGTAAACGATGTGGGACTTCAGCCGGATCACGAATTGTTAAATGACCCGGAAACCGATATTGACGAACAGCTTGAAAAAGCAATAGAATTATTAGCGATTCAGTAATCATTAAGCAAAACTTAAGATTAACTTCATAAAGTAAAATTATGAAAAAGATTAACTTGAAAATTATTTTACTAATCTTTTCTTCAGTTGTCTTTCTTTTTGTTGGTCTAACAGCCGGAGGTTTGTATACCTTTAAATTAAAAAATTTCGATTTTGGTAAATTTATTGCCGGTGAGCAAAGAACACGAATTAAAGAAATTAGCCAGGAAGATATCGTTGAAATAGAATCGGCGATTGTCATGGTTGCCGAAGAAGTATCTCCGTCTGTTGTTACGGTTGTAATTCAGACCCCCCAAAGAAGTATTCTGAAATTTGATCCCTTTAGTGGCGGGATAAGTAGAAGTATCGACGGTGGAACCCCGCAAGATATCGGAACAGGATTTGTAATTTCTGAAGATGGATTGATTGTTACCAATAAGCACGTCGTAAGCGAAAATCAAACTTACAAGGTGGTTACGCAGGATGATAAGGAATATGAAGTCAAAACGATTAGCCGGGATCCGTCAAATGATATAGCCATAATCAAAATTGACGCAAATAATTTAAAACCGGTAGAACTGGGAGATTCCGATCAGCTGAAAGTCGGTCAATATGCAATTGCGATTGGTACTGCTCTTGGTGAGTTTAGACATACCGTTACTACGGGTGTTGTTTCTGGTTTAGGTAGGGGAATTACAGCGGGAAGTGCGTATGAGGGTTTTGTGGAAACTTTGGATAATGTAATTCAAACTGACGCGGCAATTAACCCTGGTAATTCTGGAGGACCCCTGCTTAATTCTCAAGGCCAAGTCATTGGAGTAAATGTCGCTGTCGCACAAGGAGCGCAAAATATCGGTTTTGCTATTCCTATAAATATTGTTAAGGATAGGCTTAATGAATTTAATAAAAACGGAGAGTTTCCCCAAAAAGCTTATCTTGGCGTGCAGTATCAAATAGTAAGTAAACGTGCGGCAATTGCCAATAATGTGCCCGAGGGAATTTTCGTTATCGATGTTGTCGATAATTCCCCCGCCGATAAATCGGGTATCGAAGTCAACGATATCGTAACCGAAATTAATGGAACAAAATTAAACGAAGAGAATGACTTGGCGAAAGTTATTGCCGGATTTAAACCGGGGGATGAAGTAACTTTAGCTGTTTGGAGAAACGAAGACACACTGGCTGTCAAGGTGATACTCGAAAAATTTCCGGAATAAGTGATTTCCCCAATGATACTCCATGGAATAAAGTCTGTGGTAACTTTTTTACATCTTGGGCATTGGACATTTCCACGCGATATATCGCGTAGTATTTTATGAAAGAGATGTTTAAATTAGTAATTTTGGTTGCTAATCAAATCTGACTTTGGTGTAGTTTAGTTTTGTCCGGTTAGTTGTTCTTTAAGAAGACCAATTACTTTATCCAAGTTGCCGTCGACAATTGCACTTAGATTTCCCCAGGATTTCTTTACTCTGTGATCGGTTACACGATCTTGCGGATAATTATACGTTCTTATTTTTTCGGATCTCATACCGCGCCCGATTGCAGATCGATAGCCGGCGACTTCGCGTAACTTTTTCTCTTCTTCTCTCTCCCATAATTTTGATTTCAATATGTCCATGGCAATATCGCGGTTTTGGTATTGAGTTCTTTCTTGCTGGACGGCTACCACTATGCCTGTTGGGCGATGGGTGAGTCTGACTGCAGTACTTACTTTATTGACGTTTTGACCCCCGGCACCACCGGATCTGGCAAATTGAATATCAATATCCTCAGGGCGAACCGTTATCTCGTGACTTTCGATCTTTGGCAACACGGCTACGGTTGCGGTAGAAGTATGTACTCGACCACGCTTTTCCGTTAAGGGAATTCTTTGTACACGATGAACTCCTGATTCGAATTTTAGATCGCTAAAAGAATTTTCGCCGATTATTTGCAGAGTTGTTTCGTCTATCGGTAGGGATTTCCAACCTCGTTTGGTAGCATAGCGCATATACATACGCAGTAAATCCGTAGCCCAAATTTTGGCTTCATCGCCACCTGTAGCTGACCTGATTTCCACAAATGCATTATTTGTATTCATAAACTTGACGAAGTTTGCTAATTACTTTTGTTAGAGGATTTTTTAACCAACTTTCTGACTTCGGCGAGTGTATCAGGTTTTTCAAGTTCTTTTTGAATACGTTTATCTTTTTTAATCTGTCTTTTTTGTTGTTTTGAGAGTACCTTTTTATTTGCTTGTGCAAGTTTTGCTTTAAATGCATCAACTCGTCCGGCTGTATCAAGATATTTCATTTGACCGGTATAAAAAGGATGACAGGCAGAACATACCTCAACCCTGATCTCGGGAAGAGTAGCGCCGATTTCAAAGGTGTTACCACATGAGCAAATTACTTTTGCGTCTTTGTACCACTTGGGATGAATATTTGTTTTCATAGTTAATTAGACTAAGTAGGTATTATAGCAATTTATATTTATTTGGGCAATTGGCTATGATTAACTGGTTTTTTGGTCTTTTTTTCGGCGATATATATACCAATGGCGATAATTACTGCACCGACCACAAATGGCAAAGTAAGTTTTTCATCCAACCAAAATACGGCTAATGGTATGGTAAATAAAGGTTGTAAATACATAAAAAGCGATGCCTCACTAACCTCAATTGATTTTTGAGACTTCACATACAAAAGGTATGCCAGGTTGCCGGAAAGGACAGCCATATACCAAACTCCCAAATGATACTTAAGAGGCAGACTTATGATGGTATCCACAAATCCAAAAAATCCATATTTATAAATCGCAATAGGAGCCAGTGTGATTGCCCCCATCAAAAAAGCCAAGTTTGTTAAATTGGAAGATTTTACTTTGTTGCGAATTATATATTTTGCAAGAAGAATCGACCCGCTATCGCTGAAAAGATAGAGTACAAGAAGGATATTACCCGAAAACTTAACTGCTTCGCCCGCTTGGAAAAGCGGAAAAAAGGTGTTTATTACCAGACCGACGATAACAATTGATATCCCGAGTTTTTCCTTTTTTGTAATTTTGTCATGAAATATCAGGGCACCTCCGGCGGTTACGATTAAGGGTCCGATTGTTCCGACAAGTGTCAGATCCAAAACGGTTGACTTCTCAAGACCAAAAAAAAGAATTCCCAAAGCTACAGGTACTGCCAATATACCATATAAACTTGCAGCCCAAAAATTCGCCCGTAACTGACGAAATTTTTTACCTCGACGTATTTTACGTGCAAAAAATATTAGTGAGATTGTGCCGGCAATTAGAAACCGGTAAGCCAAAAAGGGAAGAGGATCTATACCATTAAAAGTAAACTTAATTACAGGCGAGGCGATACCCCAAATTGCCGCGACTAAAATAAGATTGAGATACGCACGGTTTCTAAAAGAGAACTTGGACAAATCAAACATATTCTAAGTGTAGTAGAAAAACAAATATTTTTACAATCATCGGGTTACCTTAGCTGAGTAAGTAAAGCGTCTATTGGGATGGTTTCCTGTCTTTTGTTTAAGAGATTTTTTACGATAACTTCATTTTTAAGTATTTCATCAGGGCCAATTATTACGGCATACGGAATACCTTTTTTGTCGGCATACTTTAATTGTTTGGCAAGAGGCACGATTTCAGGATAAAGTTCGGTATTAATTTTAGCACTGCGTAATACTTTAACAATTTTTATTGAACTATCCACTGTATTTTCAGCAAATATTGTTACCAAGACTTTTGTTACTGTTTTTTTAACGGGTATGAGATTTAAGCTTTCAGCCGCTTCAAGGGTTCTGTCTAGTCCTAACCCGAATCCCGTAGCAGGGACTTTAATACCTGAAACTTCCTCAATTAATCCATCAAATCTTTCACCACCAGACAGTGACCCCGCTTTATAATCAGGTGAGACAATCTCCCAAATTGGTCCATCAGAATACGAAAATGACCTGGCAATAGTTGGATCAAATTCATACCAGTCTTTTGGGTAGTTTAATTTTTCCAGATAATTAAAAATATCATTTATTGTTTGGTTTGGTTTCAAGCTTTTAATCTTATTTAGATATTCTCTAGCCTTGTTTTTCTCGATCCCTTTTTTGATCATATCTTCGATAACACCTTCTGTTCCAATCTTTTTTAGCTTATCAATGGCTACTATGGCTTCGTAAGGTATACCCTTAAGAAGTTTTCTGTCATTAACGTATACTTTTATATTCTTGAAACCTAATCGTTTATAAATATCCAATAACAGTGCAATGACTTCAGCGTCAGCTTGTGACGATTCTACTCCAAAGATGTCTGCGTCACACATAATAAATTCTCGGTAGCGCCCCTTTTGCGGCTTTTCTGCTCGAAACGTAGGTTGAATTTGATATCTGCGAAAGGGCATAGGGAGCTGTTGATTGTATTGGCCAATCACTCGAGATATTGGTACGGATTGGTCATATCTTAATGCAACTTTCCTACCACCCGGATCATCAAACTTATAAAAAAGTTTTTCATCTTCGCCAATTTGACCTTCAAAGATTTCCAAAGGTTCGAGTATTGGTGTTTCCACTGGGTCGTATCCCCAAAGTTCGAAAATTTCTTTAAGTTTGCCGATTAGCCATTCACGCTTTATGGCATCTTCGGGCAAAAAGTCTCTGAAACCTTTTAGTGTTTGTATTTTATTTTTCGACATTACTTTATTATATCGCATTACTAAATTTGCTCAAATTGTTGATTAGCATAATGAGTCTTTTTGTCTCCTTGTCATAATCAGTTGAATTTGAAAGAAAAACACCAGAAAGTTTCTGAGATGGAATTAACACCAGCATACATCTAAATCCCACCCAGCTTCCACCATGATAAACAATTTTATCACTTCCATATTTATCCAGAATAAAACTATAACCTCTATCGGCTATCGTACCACTAAGTAGTTGTGTTTTAGAAAATGATTTGTCGATTAGATAACTTGAAATGATTTTTTCACTAAACCAAGCTGATGTCCATTTTCCTAGATCTTGGGCACTGGAATATACCCCTTCGTTTCCAATGACATAGTTAAGAGGATTATAGTCGTAAATAGTGTACTTGCCCTTGGCGAACCTGTATCCCATTGCTCGATTATCAAAAACTGCCGTTGAGTTTTCGTAGACAAGAGTGTTATCCATCTTCATGGGTTGAAATATTATTGTGTTTAATTGCTTTGAGTAACTACTGCCACCAACTCTTTTGATTATTTCTGCCAGAAGTACATAACCGGATTCGCTATAAACCTGCATTTGACTTGGTTTAAAAATCAATTTGTCAAAACAAGAAATTACACTAATTGCTTCCTGGTTTGTTGGCTCGCTGCCTTTTTTGTATTTGTTCTTTGCAAGTATTTTCTCATAATCTTTGATACCCGATGTGTGATTTAGTAGATTCTCAACAGATACTTTGTATTTCCAATTCGGTAGTTCAGGGAAAAATCTATTTAGTGTGTCGTCTAACTTAACCAACTTGTCATCAATTAGCTTGAGGATAAGCATGGCAGTGAAAGGTTTTGTTAATGACGCTAACCGAAATTTTGTACTCCGCGATATTATTTGATTATTTTCGATGTCAGCATAACCCTCGTATTGTTGGTACAGAGTTTGTCCATTTCTTGAAATGATCAGTGCATAGCCAGGTTGTTTCATATTTTCCTTTCATTTTTTGATTGTTGGTATCTATTTTCAATTTGTTTGTTTTTCCATTTGTAAAACTCAGTCATGTCATTTGGCTTAATCGGAGTAAGGATCGTAATATTTCCATCGGCTCCTAAATATTCGAGTTGGCTTACACGCATTTCTTCAAAATTTAATATGAGAATATTTCTGTCTCTTTGTGTCATTTCTGAAAAGGCCGTACCTTCACCTACATACATACTGTAATATGCTTCCTGAATTGCAAGTAAAACTTTAGGATCTAGATTTATTCCTTTTCTAGTAAATCTGGCTTTGGCACTTTGTAACATCTCATTTTTAATCGATCTAAAATTAGGTGAGGAAGTAAGTTTAATATTACCCAATTTTGTATATTCGTTTTGTGTTCTTGGTGCAGTAATCTTTGTGAGATATTCTTCCCATGTAAGCACACCGATTGAAAGTTCTGGTGCACTTTTTTTAAATTCTGATTGTAATCCAACTTGTGTTTGTTCAATTATTTCCTGTCTTTCGTCAGTGCTTTGGCTATATAAACCAAGAGAAGAATATGTATTATCAAACACCTCGTTGGTAGGGAGTAAAATTGTAAAGGTGGGTGGCGCAATGGGGGATAGATTTTTGGCGATTTCTTTAAGTTTGTTTATATAGTAAAGCGCAATTGATTCGTCAACATTTGCTACCACGTCGACTTTGGGAAATTTATCTCGCCATGCCTTTGTCCAATAAAAGCCCATACAATTCCAAATAAGAAAATCTGTTGCTTCTCCTTTTGAAAACCTGATTAGATTATTTGCAAACAGAAGCTCGCTATCACCAAGTATCCAGCTACTTTTTGTACCTTGTTCACGAAACCACGAATAAACATTAAATAACTTGTCGGCGTTTGGTTCTTGTGTAATTACGTTAACAGCTTCTAAATTTCTAGACCGCGCTACGTAGTTGGAAAGCTGTTGTTGAACATCAAGCGATTGATTAGATAAATTTCCATTACTTATTCCATTGAGATCTTCTTGGGGTGATCGTTCAAATCTTATTCTTGCTTTTTCTTTCGCATATAAAGGTATTTGGTTGGAAAATTTTCTTTTGCTAAATCTTGTGCGGGCGATTGATGTACTTCCTTGTTTATATTGAGTATCCAGTGATCTTTTTATAAGTCGTTTTGGACTTAGAGCTACTTCTTGTCTTAGTATTTCCTCTCCTTCTTGTTTGCCGATAACATTGCCTCTTTCGAGGGTGTAATCAATTTTAATCTTCCTCTTTCTTTCCCTGTTAACAGTTCTACCGTATTTATTTTCTTCACGAACTGCCTCTTTAACAGTATTTGAATCGGGAAGTTTCTGTAAATCTGTTTGTGCTATGAATATGTCATTATCCCATCTAATTGTTATATTTCCCGATCTGACTATTTCTAGAATTTTACTTTCCGATAATCCCGTTAGTCTTGCGATTTCAATTGCCGAAAAAGTGGGCAGGGGAACACTTGTTGATGGAAGTGACAGCCATGGTTTAAGGAGGTCGTATAACCCAGAACTTAATTTCTCTTCTTCTTCATTTTGTTGCGTAGCCCTGGATACTTCTTCTTCAGAAAGATCAGGAAAAAAATTCATTAGGGCAGATTTGGTTGATTGAGTAACTGGTTTTAACTCCAAATATTCCACTAAGCGTTTGGCTGAATCGGTAGCTCTAATTCGGTTGTCAAAAAAGTCTTGATTGAATTTTATATTTTCTACCATGTTATATTTTCACCTGTAAATTAGTTTTTAGAATTTTTACTTGTCCAGAAATTGTCGATGTCTCAAATTTGCCTTTATTAATCCCAACTGTTGTTGATATTGTTTCTTGTGATGGCTGGAGAATTGGTAGATCGTTAATGCTTTTTCCTTGTTTTAGTGTTTGGATTAATCCAACTGCAGCAGTCCCACTCGCACACGCTGTTTCGTAAAAAAGAGTTTCAATATTTCTTACCCAAATCACAGGATCTATTTTTAACCCGCCTTTGGTTTTAGATACATAAATTACCCCTGCGGCAGGTTTAGTTATTAGATTAAGAGAAGTTAAAATATCAAAACCTTGCTTTTTAATATTTTCGCCAATTGGTATTTCAGTTACGACATGTGTGATTCCTTGCATTGGGACGATGTATCCGATTTCAATTTTTGTTATTTTCTTTAGGTCTTTATATATAGGTATACGAGTCCAGACTTCGTAGTTACCTTTAATTCCAGACAGTAATCTATTTTTTACACCAGATGTTTTAATCTCTAACACTCCTTGCTTTCCCCCAAGGAAATAGTACGTTGCTGCTCTAGTTGCGTTACCACAAAATTCGCCACCTGCCATTTCAAGTACTTTATTTTTCTTGTCAACAAATCCCACTTGTTCTACCTTGGGATTTGCTTTCATTATCATTTTGTTGATTTGTCCTTTTAATACAACGTTTTTTACCATAGCGGTTACTAGGGCAGTATCGTTACCCCCCGGACGATATATGTTGTATTTGTATGTTTTCATTTTTGTTGGTTGCATTACACTTTAAATTCATTTTTCCCACAAAAAATCCCGCATATAGCGGGATGTTCGAGTCTTTCTCGGTTAGGGTGAGTATAAATAAAAAAACCCACCGGTTTGGTGGGATTATTTAATCACAATAAATCACCAATCCGATTTAGACTCGATTGGTATGATGATTGTTTGTGATTATTACTTTCATAAGTAAAGGAATTGTAAAGCTCCATTTTGACAATGTCAAATTATTCGCTTTTTTCGGATTCATCGACATCACCTTTATTGACAATTTGTATTAACGAAGCGTCAATGGTATCGTCTTCTTTTTCTCCCATAACTATGGCAGTATCGTTATCATCAAATTCAGAATATTTTACACTCTGATTCTCATTATCCTGATAAAGAAAATATTTTGCTCCCTTTACTGGGTTTACGATAAATACATTGCCGTCCTTGTCGGTAATTTCCATGTTGTCATCGTCGTTAAAACTAATCTTTCCCCAAACAGTCACTTTCATTAAATCAGGTTCGACAGAGGTTATCAAAATTCTACTTGCAGATAGAACCGATGTGCCGTTTTTGAAACCCATAGCAACAATGTAATCGCCGATTGCGACATCGTCTAAACTTATTTTACTGGAGGATCCGTTGGTTTTGACATACATAGCATCGTCGTTTGACGAAATTTGTTGAATTTCACCTTGTGCATCTTTGATCTGTATGGTTGTATCGGTTATGTCGGTAATGGTACCAATATAAGCTTTTGCTTTGTTTTTTGCTTCCTCCAGCTTTTCCTGTACTTTCTCTCTAATTTCATTACTCTCGGCTGAATCACTTGACACCTGAGCATGAACCCCTCCAATTGAAAAGACGAAAAGTAGAAAGACAATAAGTATTTTATTTATGTTAATCATCTTGTTTGTTAAATTCAGTTGAATATACCAAGGTTAGTGTAGTGTGTGTAGATTGGCCGTCGTTGGTAAACGCCGTCAGTGAAATATTATTAATTCCACCCGTTAGTTCAATGTCGTGATTAAATTCACCGGAAGCGTTGGCGAGTACAGTATAATCGTCATCCTCGGTTTGAATTCCAACCCATGAATTTGGTGTTGTTACACCGACGATATTGACAGGGGATATGGTGATGACATCGTAATTTTCCGGATCCGAAACACTTATTCCTACTGTATTATCTTCGTCCAGTGCTAGTTTTTCTTCTTCGACAATTTCGACTTCTTCGGGTTTGGTGGAGAATGCGTTATTTGCACGCCAAACACCCAGAGCTATAATCAACCCAAAACTGACGCCGGCTATGATTGCCAACAATACTTCTTTTCGCATAATTTATTACATTATCGCCCAATATTGCGGTATCGGGTATAGCTTGTCCCAATTCGTGATTAATATAGGATACTAACGTCCACTTGTCAAGCTAGGGGGCATTTGGTAGAGTTAGACGAGTTATGGAGATTACATATTTAGGCCATTCATCGTTTCGCATCAAGGGTAAAACTGCGACTGTAATTACTGATCCTTACAGTGATTCTATCGGATTGAAATTTCCAAAGGTTTCAGCCGACATTGTAACTGTTTCGCATATACACGATGACCACAACAACGTCCAAGCCGTTAGCGACGTAAAACATGTGTTTAATGGACCCGGAGAATACGAAATGATGGGTGTATCGTTTATAGGATTACCTACATACCACGACGATAAAAAAGGTGAAGTGAGAGGAAAAAATATCGTTTTTGTTATTGAGATTGATAATCTGCGTTTGGCGCATTTGGGTGATTTGGGTCACAAGTTGTCGGAAAAGCAATTAGAAGATATGGGACAGATTGATGTTTTGATGATTCCCGTTGGTGGATTTTATACGATCAGCCAAGACGTTGCCGTTGAAGTGGCGCAAGGTGTTGAATGTCCTGTTACGATCCCTATGCATTACAAAGTAGATGGATTGTCTAAAGATTTAGCGGAAAAAATCTCCGGGTATGAAGACTTTATTGTTAAAATGGGTTTACCCAAACAGGTTTTACCCAAATTAAATCTAACCAAAGATACGATCGGGGAAAACGAAAGGGTAGTGGTCTTAGAAAAAATATAAAATTGCTCTTTACTTCAATAGTCTGCCAATTAAGTAAACATAAATGGCGATGTCACAACAAATTAATGTACGTATCCCGCCTCACTCATCGGACGCGGAAGAATCCGTATTGGGTGCACTGCTTCTTGATAAGGATGCCGTAATTGCAATTGCGGAGTTTTTGTCACCCGAGGACTTTTACAATGAAAAGTTAAAAGAAATATATTCATCGGTTCTTGATTTATATCAAGATAGAACTCCCATTGATGTCTTAACCATTTCTGAAGCTCTTAAAAAGAAAAAGATTCTAAAAAAAATCGGTGGTGTGTCGTATTTAGCCGAATTGACAAACAAGGTACCGACATCAGCACACATAGAACACTACGGAAAAATTGTTAAAGATACGGCGATAAAAAGAAGTATGATGTCTGCTGCTAGCCGGTTAGTGGAATTGTCGATGGACGATGGTCTAGCTGCTCAGGAATTATTGGACAAAGCCGAAAGTGAAGTATTTTCCCTAACACAAACATCGATTGATAAATCGTTTGTTAAAGTACGTGATGCCTTGTCGGAAAGTTTCGACCGATTAGACGAATTACATAAAGACAAAAGCGGTATGAGAGGAATTGCCACGGGTTTCAAAGATCTCGACCAGACCTTAGCCGGTTTACAAAAGTCGAATTTGTTAATACTTGCCGCACGACCTGGTATGGGTAAATCAACCCTGGCATTAAATATTGCACAAAATATTTCCGTAAACAGTAAACGCCCAGTTGGTTTTTTCTCTCTTGAAATGAGCAGGGAAGAATTGGTTGATAGATTATTGGTAACCCAGGCTGATATAGATGCTTGGAAATTAAAAACGGGAAAATTATCAGAAGATGATTTTACCAAATTGTCGAATGCGATGGGAAAACTCGCTGAGGCACCTCTTTTTATTGATGACACACCGGCACTTACAATTCTTGAAATGCGAACAAAAGCTCGCAGATTGCAAGTCGAAAGTGGTGTGGATTTAATAATTGTTGACTATTTACAACTTGCCCGCGGCCGTACGTACGACAATCGCGTTCAGGAAGTTTCGGAAATATCTCAAGGGCTCAAAAACCTTGCCCGCGAATTGAAAGTTCCGGTAATAGCCCTTTCGCAGTTGAATAGGTCAGTTGAACAGCGTGGAATAAAAAAACCTCAACTAGCGGATTTACGCGAATCCGGGAGTATCGAGCAAGACGCAGACGTGGTTATGTTTTTGTGGAGAGAAGATGACGAAGATTTATCTAATTATGAACTGGATATCGCCAAACACAGAAACGGACCCTTGGCGTCAATCAAACTGTTTTTCCGTGGAGATAGAGTACGGTTTTACGATCGAGAAGGCAAAAACACCAAGAGCTAACCCTGTAAAATTTTTTTGTCATGTACATTGATAGCTTACTTATTTATTACCTCCAGCATAAATAATCGGATGACTAAAATATTTCCTCGAGGTATTTATTGTATGCAGTAGACCGCAAGTATGAGATTACAACTCGCAAATTGTCGGACAATAAACGTAATTTCCTAAAGGACAAATAATAAAAAATAGAAGCAATCGGATTTTTGTTTACCGCTAGTCAAGTGGCCGGAGAGGGACTCGAACCCTCACGAGGTATTATCCTCATAGGTTTTTGAGACCTACGCGTCTGCCAGTTCCGCCATCCGGCCAAGTATTACAAAAGTATCACCGGCAAACTTAAGTAATATAATGTTATTTTATCAAAAAGTAAAATAATACCAAGTGCTTGTAAATTATAAGAATTATTAATAGAATAAGTCGTCATGGTGGATGCAGCAGCATTGAAAAACGGAACAACATTCGAATCGAATGGGATTCCTTATTTGGTTCTAAAATACGAATTACAGAAAGTAGCACGAGGTGGGGGAACTGTTAAGCTTACTTTGAGAAATTTAGTCAATGGTAATATGGAGCGTAAGGTATGTAACTCGACCGCAAAATACGAACTAATTTCTACCACAAAAAGAAGCCTGCAGTATTTATTTAAAGATGCATCAACCGCTTGTTTTATGGACGAAAAAACATACGAGCAGGTCGAGATCCCAATAAGTATCGTAAAAAACGAAATACAATTTATTAAAGAAGGGCAATTGGCGAACGTTCTTTTCTGGGATGACAGACCACTATCTGTTGATATTGCACCAAAGGTAACTCTTGAAGTAACGCAAACCTCGCCGGGTGTAAAGGGTAATTCGGCGACAAATGTCTTCAAACCCGCAATACTGGAAAACGGCTTAGAAATAAAAGTGCCGCTTTTTATCAAAACGGGTGACAAAATCAGAGTTGACACGAGAAGCGGTGAGTACCTCGAGAGAATGACCGGCAAAGGAATTTAACTAAAAAACCACACAAGAGAAAGTATTATAAGAGTGACCTGTACGAAAACTCCGGGAATAAAATCAACATCTACTTGTAACGATTTCTCAAAAAGCACCCATTTTTTATACACCCCGTATCGTAATTTACTAAATAAAAAGTAAGGGTATTTGGTTATATCAGGCAAAACTCCCAAAAACGCTCCGGCAATAATTAATACAACCATTCTTGTGTCAGGAAGTTGTGACAAAGCCATCAAGAAACCGGCAATTAAAGCTGTAATTATATCTATAGCAACAAACACGTAAACTTTTTTTATGCTTCCTAGATAACGGAAAACGCCACGTGGAGTGTAGGAGAAAGCCATTGGCCGGTTTTTCATACCATAAACGTGTGGGGTGTCTTTGATCTTGTCGGACATTACGGCTATATTATGTTGCTTAATATCGGTATTTATTTTGGGATTCCAATGTGGCACTTTATCAAGTACAAAATGACTTAGAAATGCAAGCGATAAACCAAGATACGGATTAACTACTTTGGAAACAATAACGGCTCCTACGATTGCGTGCGGTGTTTCAAGCATGTGTTTCAATGGTATGACCTTGGCTAAATATAGTCAAACGGGTATAATCAAGTTGCCTAAAAAAATGTTTATTACACTATTTGCGATAATTCTTTTTGTAGGAATATTTCTTTTTTTGTTTTGGCAAAAACTAAAAGAAGATTATGTGGCAACACAAATATTTACAAGTGCAAGTTATGTGATGTTTTTCGCTCTCGTTTGTTTTTGTATCGCTTATATTGTTAATCCCAAAGCGTGGTTTTGGCTTGAGGTTATAGGTTGTATCGGAGGTTTGGCGGTTGCTGTAAAAAGACAGAGAATTCGTCCAACGGAAATTATGGAAGCGTTTGTTGCTGCAACCCTTCCTGTTTTTACGGGTATAAACATTATCTACTATCTAAAACCAGGTTTATTTGAATTCATTTTTATACCAATATTGTTAGTAATTTTAAATATTATTTTCCTCTTTCTAAAAAGCCATTACAAAAAATTTACATGGTATAAATCGGGCAGGGTTGGTTTTGCCAGTTTGGCTATTTTAATTATCTTTTTCTTATCAAGAACTATACTTGCGATATTCTTTGACAATGTGTTATCCTTTTGGTTAGATAAAGAGTTTTATCTTTCAGCTTTTCTTACTACTCTTTGCTTAGGGGGATTATATAAGTTGTCAATAAAATCTGTATGAAAAATAAAAAAACCAAGAAAGTGCAAGAATCTGCGCCTCACGGCGAAACTGTAAAATTTCCCAAAAGAATACTCAAACCGGTTTCTGAATTTTTGGCGCATCGAGTTAAAACTCTTGAGAAAAGACGCAAAGAGATCGATTCCGAAGATCCTTTCAAAAATGCTGAACGTGCCACAGATAATGCGTCGCCTGATGCCGATGCCGAAGAGCAATTTGGTCATGCCAGAACATCAGCTTTAAAAAATCAATTGGATAGAAAAATAATCCAGACCAAAAAAGCGCTGTCTCGTATCAAAATAGGTACATATGGAATTTGTGAGGATTGTTCGGAAATGATTGATACCGATAGGCTTATAATTTACCCCGAAGCAACTCTTTGCTCCAAATGCCAGGCTAAACGTGAAGCGTAAACTTAACGCCCCTTCTTTCTTTCTCTCTAATCCGATTAGGTGTAAGTTCTACGAAATATGAATTTAATTTGATCTTAATAATTATAAGTGCTTGTGGTGTCGGTAGTCTGTGTGGTGGCAGGTAGAGCAGGAAATGATCAAGCTTTATTGGTAAACCGCGGACTTTTAGGTAAAGGTTGTTTATAAAATTAAAAATTACAAAATTATTTTAAAATACGTTTAGTCGCAGCATATATTAGATAGTATTTTTAAGAACCAAATTAATTAGTTGTTTAGATACGATTTGGATTATAATAGACCGATGGAAACACCTCGAGTAATACACGAAGATATCGAAACACCTCGTGTAATACACGATGATAAGGAATTTATAATTGTTGACAAACCTTCGGGTTGGATTGTAAATGATGCACAGACGGCAAAAGGTCAACCCGTTTTGCAAACATGGCTTGATAATAATCTTAAATATGAGCTTTGTGGACAGACTATTTATCGGTCGGGGATTGTGCACCGCCTGGACAAAGAAACAAGTGGACTAATAATCATTGCCAAAACCGTTGCGGCTTTTGATAACCTGCAAGCGCAATTTAAAAACCGCGTGGTCGAAAAAACATATAAAGCCTTGACGCATGGTAAGGTAAATCCGGCAAAAGGTGTCATTAATGCACCTGTTGGGAGATTGCCATGGAGGAGAGACCGCTTTGGAGTGTTGGCAGGTGGTAGAGAGGCATTCACAAGCTACGAAACAGTGTCAAATTACAAAGATAATAAAAACAATTTATATAGTCTAATAAACACCTTTCCCAAAACAGGAAGGACGCACCAAATCAGAATTCACTTAAAACACCTGGGTCATCCGCTTGTTGCGGACGAGTTCTATGCAGGCAGAAAAACCGCCAGAAACGATCGAGTTTGGTGTCCAAGACTATTTCTACATGCTTGTGCTATCTCTTTTAAACATCCTGTAACGCACGAAAATCTTAATTTCGCCTCAGATTTACCGGCTGATTTACAAAAAGTAATTGAAAAATTAACCAAGCTTGACTAACGGCGCTTTACTTAGAATTTAACCTCAATTACACTTAAATTGTATTTATATGGATATGTTTTTAAATATCGCGGTTTTGCTTGTTGTTGCAGCTTCGTTTGGTATACTTGCTAAACTTTTTAAACAACCACTTATTGTCGGATATTTGTTCTCTGGAATATTTTTAAGTGCAACTGGATTATTGGGAGATACTGAGGTTTTTGAAAGCTTCGGGACGATCGGAGTTACACTCCTACTTTTTCTTCTGGGTTTGGAAATGAATATCCGTGAGTTACCGGTTATTGGAAAGGTTGCTGTCATAACGGGATTAGGGCAAATAATATTTACCTCGTTAATTGGATTTATCCTGGCGACAATATTGGGATTTGATACACTTCCGGCCGTCTATATTTCTATCGGTCTTACTTTCTCATCAACAATTATTATTGTAAAGCTACTGTCCGAAAAGAAGAGCCTGGCAAGTTTATACGGGAAAATAGCAGTTGGATTTTTGTTGGTTCAGGATTTTGTTGCCTTAATTATTCTAATGTTACTTGTGGGCTTGGGAAACGGAAACCTGTCTGGATGGAATTATTTGTTTATACTTCTTAAAGCAATTTTTCTTTTTGGTCTTGTGTGGTTTTTGTCAAAGAAAGTACTTTCCGTACTTTTTGAAAGAATTGTCGGAAATTCACATGAACTTCTGTTTGTCGTAAGCATTGCTTGGGCTATCGGTTTTGCCGCATTTCTTGCAGGACCGATGGATTTTACTCCCGAAATCGGTGGGTTTTTGGCCGGTCTTTCGCTTGCAGGTTTACCTGCACATTTGCACATTGCAAGTAAAACCAGGCCACTTAGGGATTTTTTTCTAGTAATATTTTTCATGTTGCTTGGGACAAAGCTTGTTGTCGGTGGAGATGTTTTTAATTTAATTCCACATGCTATTATATTTTCGTTATTTGTACTAATTGGAAACCCGATTATTGTTCTAATAATTATGGGAGTGATGGGATTCAAAAGAAGAACAAGCTTCATGGCTGGTTTGACAGTTGCACAGATTTCGGAATTTTCATTAATCGTTGCCAACATGGGTTTAATGTTGGGTCATATTACTTCAGAGCATGTGGCGTTAATAGTCATGGTTGGAGTAATCACCATGACTATTTCGACGTATTTGATACTGGGATCCGATAAACTGTATAACAAAATATACAAACAACTGGCAATATTTGAGAGAAAAAAGACCAAAGAGTTACAGCTGGTTACGCAGATTGATAAAAGTAATCATATCGTCTTAGTCGGTGCCGATTCGACTGGCACACCGCTTGCGATGTATTTTAAGCACAAAAAAATGGATTTTGTGGTAGTTGATTTTAACCCTAATGTATATGAACGATTTACCAAAAAGGGAATTCCGACTGTTTTTGGAGATATCAATGACTCGGAAATTTTAACTGCATCAGGGATAGTCCGTGCACGAATTGTTATATCAACTATTTCCGATCTCGCCAGTGACCTGACACTACTAATTCATATCAAAAAAGAAAACATTAACCCTGTGGTAATTATGTCTGCTTCATCTACTCACAATGCACAAGTATTATACGAGAATGGAGCATCTTATGTTGTTGTCCCCGACGTGGTATCTGGGGAACACATTCGCCATATGCTTACTGTCTATGGTAATTCTCCTCAAAAATTTAGAAAAATTGGCAAGAACCATTTATCAAGGTTGAAGAAAAAACAATAGTTATATATTATGCCTGCCCGAAAAAACAGACAGCGTCGTGCTGTAAAACACACTAAACCAAAAAACAAAAATAGATCAAAGAAATATCTCGTTTTGATATTGGTTTTTGTTTTTCTTGGCTTGATTCTGGTATTTTTACACAGGTCGACAAAATACTGGAGTGGGGAAGGTAAGCTTCGTTTGGTTTCTCCAGCGGAAAATGGTGATGTTGTTATAAGCGTTTTTGATCCCGAACTTGATGATATAACTACCGTTATTGTTCCGGGAAACACCCAGATTAAAGTTGCCAGACAAATGGGAATATGGAAAACAAGATCGCTTTGGAAACTGGGGTTCGATGAAGGCTTGGGTGGTAAATTGCTGGCAGAATCTTTGACACATCATATGAAATTACCCGTGGTTGCTTGGGGTGATGAAGAGGCAATTGGTTTTTCCAGTCAGAGTGTCATCCAGATTGTTAAAACCGCATTGTTGATGACGAATACCAATTTGACGTTTGGAGATAGGATAAAAATTGCACTATTTGCATTTGGAATTCAGAATACAAATATGTCGACCATTGATCTTCGCAACACGGCATATTTAAGTAAGACCATATTACCTGATGGAGAGGAGGGATATGTAGTAGCAGACACACTTCCACAAAAAGTCGCCGTGATATTTTCTCAGGAAAGTATTTCGAAAGAGGGAACCAGAATTAGAATAATTGATCGAACGATAAATTCCAACATTGCCGAGGAGTTGGGGGAAACACTACAAGTGGCTGGGGGTAAAATTACCTCAATTACAAATGAAAGTAGCGATAATACAGACTGTGTTGTCGTGGGAAGTAATAAATTTACAGTAGATTATGTAGCCGATATGTTTGATTGCACTAAAAACTACGAGAAAACCGCTAACTTTGATTTAGAAATCACAATCGGAGAAGAGTTCGCTAAGCGATTTTAGAAGTCTTCATCCTCGGATTTTGACTGCGGATCAAATGCCATATAATCAATCTTATCAGAGGAAAATGAAGGAATATCTTGCAGATCTTTACATCTTTTAGTTTCTCGAATAAAGACAGTTACGTCTTCTTTCTCGACGGATTTAATACACACACTGTATTCATTTCCATATCTGATTAAGTTTCTGATATGGCCGGAAAGATCATCGGACAATCTACCGATATATTTCCCTTCACAGGAACATATATTTACGCGATGTCCGTGCGTGTTGAGCTTTACTTCGTCTCCGGTGTCAATCGTGGCAATAACTTTGGCACTTCCTAAATGCATCAGCTGAACAATTTTTGTTTTACCCGGTTCTTCTAAAAATATATTAGCTTTGGAAACAGTTGATGGTTGGCCGGAAGTTTTTTTCAATCCCTTCCATCGGTTGAGAGATTTATTTGCAATAGAATTAAAAGCGTCTATTTTTAGAACCTTTTGAGCTGTCGCACGCGCGAGTGGCAAATCGCCCATCTCGGCGTACGCCCTGGCTAGTCTATTCAATGCATCGACATCGCTTGGGTTTGTCTCAAGTATTGTCAAATTTATTTTTGAGGCTTCTTTCCATTTGCCTGCCAAAGCAGCCGATACGGCTTGGTTGTCTAGATCAATATCCATTTTTTGCTGTTTAAGAGTATAGAGTCGAGTAGTTTATTGTCAAGAGCCTATCGTTGGAAAGTAGATCGTAGTATAATCTAAAAAATATGTCTGGACATTCTAAATGGTCGACAATAAAGCACAAAAAGGAAGCTACCGATTTTGTTCGCGGTAGACTTTTCTCGAGACTTTCAAGAGCCATTACGATTGCAATCAAAGCTGGTGGGGGTCCAAATCCCGAAACAAATTATCGTCTTAGAGTGGCTATCGAAACGGCTCGTAATGCCAATATGCCCAAAAGTAATATTGAAAGGGTTTTGGCAAAAGCCGAATCGGCAGGGGATATGTATGAAGCGAGATATGAAGGTTTTACCCCTGGCGGTGCCGGGGTTCTGGTCGATGTTGTTACTGATAATAAAAATAGATCGGCACAGGAAATAAAACAAGTGTTTGAGAGAAATGGTGGACAGTTCGCTACCCCTGGTGCAGTCTCTTTTAACTTTGAATCAAAGGGCTTGTTAACTGTTGAAAAGACCGACAAAACCGAAGACCAGATTTTGAATCTGATCGATTTAAATCCGGAAGATGTTATTGAAAGTGAGAGTAATCTTGAGGTGTATGTAAAACCTGATAGTTTGCACGAGATTAAGCAAAGTATTGAAGCAAAAGGTTACAAAGTAATGTCGGCGAGTTTGATTCAGAAACCAAAAATGCAATGTTTGGTTACCGATAAGTCATCCATTAACCAAGCTTTGGCACTTCTTGAATTACTTGAAAATCACGAGGATGTGCAAGCAGTATTTACAAATCTGGACATACCGGATGAACTAGCACCAAAATAAAACTATATAATAATGACCAAACGTCAACGGTTTATCCTCTCTTCTTTTTTACTATCTCTTGGATTTATTGCGATTGCCTTTATTGAAAATCAATACAGGATTTTGGGTATCGGAGTTCTAGGTTTATTTACATTAATAATATATTACTGGTCCTTGCGAGAGGGTTTGGGTTTGAATATGACTCTGATCACTCTTGTTTTACCTTTTTTCTTTACGGTTGGCGTAGGACTATTTTGGTTTTTATTACCTGTGGGTTTTGCTGTCAGAGTTCCGATTGTAATTCTTTATGGTCTCGGGATATATACTCTTTCACTTACGTCAAATATTTATACTGTCGCGGCAATTAGAACCATTGCCTTACTGCGTGCCGCGCGGGGAGTGGGGTTTGTGCTTACACTGCTTACTTTCTTTTTAATTTATGACGCAATATTTTCGATACGCGAAAGTATTTTTATTACCTCACCATTAATCGCGGTGACCTCCATGCCGTTATTTTTGCAAGGGTACTGGTCTGTCGGATTGGAGAAACGCATAACCAAGGAAGTTGTTAATCTGTCCTTAGTTGCGAGTTTAATTTTGGGGCAAGTAGCCCTGCTCCTTCACTTCTGGCCGGTAACTGTTGTTGTCGGATCTTTGTTTTTGACCATTGCTTGCTATATCATTTTGGGATTGGGTCAAGCTAAAATAGAAGGACGGCTTTTCAAGCAGACTGTTCGAGAATATCTCTTTTTGGGAATGCTGGTGTTTATCGGTATGTTTTTTGCTACACGTTGGGGTGGATAGTTTTGTTTATCCCAAGCTTACCTTACTTATGCTTGTTTTTCGTTAAAAATTAAAGTAAGCGATGCACTTACTTTATTCACACTTATTTGGGCAATTCCACTTCGTAAACATGGCCGGGTCAGCATGAATAATTAATTATTGAGGAAACATAAGACTTAAATATTTTTGATACATCGACAAAGGGGGAGGAGTGTGGGTGTAAGTATATCCTATAATATATTATGCGACGTATTTACCTCATTGTTTTCACGAATATTATAGGATCTTTTCACGAAATAGGTTAGTTTTTCATCGACCATAATTTAGCCGAAGCTAGACGCCGTTAGGAAAGTAAATAGATGTTATACAATGATATAGTTAATAGGCACGAAAGACCCCATTAGTGATATAGTTTGTACAATAAATGTGGATATCTTTATATCGACTTGGTAGGTTTGCTAGGTACGCTACTTTCTTTGGAGCTATATTTCAAGGTACCCGGACAAAGAGGATGACGGTAAGACGGGTTTAGTTAAGCCTTAGAACCCCTTATTGGTTCTCTGTAATTACGGTACGCCAAAGCGTGTGTAGTTATAAGAACATCAAAAAGTAATAAGTCGCACAATAATACTTTTGCGACTAATACAATATACCAGGGTGGAGACTTCATAGATAACAACTTCCATAAACATATCGCGTTAAGTATTGTATTACTTTACTATAAATGTATTTAGTTCTCCTTTTAGTAAGTTGGCTAAACAATCTTTCCGAATATATACCGAAATATATTTTTAGCCTTCTAACCTTACTCCCCCAACTTGTTGTGTGAATTTACTTTATGAAAATATAGCGAGAGATAATATTTTTATAAAGTAAACTTTGACGTGTAGGGATAAGACATAAATAGGGGTTATTAATTAGTTACTGAGTAAAATAATATTAAGTGAATGAATCTCATATCATTAAAGAAAACAAACATGGCTTAGAATTGAAATAAGAAAGCCATAGCCTTAAAAAGAAGCGAATTTAAGCCTATTTATGATACACAATATTGAATATTGAATTTATGAAATAGCATATAGGAAATGTTAAATACTAATTAATGAATATTGGAAAACAAAATTAAAGACAAAATGTTAGACAATTAAAGACGGATTATTAGAAAACTTAATTGAAAGCGAAAATAACACAATATTGAATTCGAATATTGAAAAGAGTAAACGCATATCGAAATGAAATAAAGAAAACTGAATATTTAACAAGGGAAAATGAAATCTGTAGTTATGTGTAACTTGTAAGACTAAAGTAATGCAAGCTTAATATGCGGTATTCAAAGCTCGTGGTTTGAAGGCATAAGAAAAGAGATAATAACAAAAAAATTATTGGTCGCACATTATTGACAATAAAAACACTACCCTGTAGGATGAAATTATAGCTGTTTAATTAAAACATCTTACTGTAACTCATGGCTGCCCGCTCTGAAATTAGTCAACACATTGATTCCTTTTTGGAATATTTGGAGGTTGAGAAGGGCTCCTCTCCCCTAACAATTCGCAATTACCGTCATTACTTAACTCGCTTTCTTGAATATCTGGAGCATGAGGGGATTAGAACTAATTTAGCCGATATAAACAAAGAAACAGTTCGCATGTTTAGACTTTACTTAAGCCGGCTTCCGGGTAGTCCACGAAATTCACAGCTTGATGCTGAAACGCTTTCAAGAAGGACGCAAGGATATCATGTTATTGCGCTCAGATCATTCCTTCGTTGGTTAATCAAAAACGACTTTAAGGTTATGTCTCCTGATAAAATCGATTTACCCAAAGTCAAAGACAGAGAAGTACAGTTTTTGTCGGGGGAGCAAGTAGATAAAATTCTAAACGCCCCTACCCTATCTAACATTAACGGTAAACGAGATAAAGCGATTTTAGAAGTGTTATTTTCTACCGGTCTTAGAGTATCGGAGTTGGTTAAATTAAATAAAGATAAAATTGATTTTGCTTCACGGGAATTTGGTGTTGTTGGTAAAGGTGGGCGCGCAAGGGTGGTTTTTTTGTCTCAGCGGGCAGCTTCTTGGATACAAAATTATTTAGATGCCAGACGTGATCATTTCACTCCCCTGTTCATCCGCCATAAAGGAAAAGTCGATCCATCAACGTCAAGTGAAAACATGCGTCTTACACCACGGAGTGTACAAAGAATGATAAAAAAATATTCACATAAAATGAAGTTACCGATTGAAGTTACTCCACACGTCCTTAGACACAGTTTTGCCACAGATTTACTTATGGCAGGGGCAGACCTGAGAAGTGTACAAGAAATGCTTGGACACAAGAATGTGCAAACAACGCAAATCTATACACATGTAACCAATAAACAATTAAAGGATGTGCATGAGGCGTTTCATGGAAGAGTAAAATAGCTTTGTATAATTGACCCTTCTATCTAATTTTGTTTAAATACATTTATGGCTGATGAAGTAACAACGGTGGTACAAGAGTTAACCGCACAACAAAGTAGTAGGGCATTAGTAGAAAGATACAAAGGACATAAACCCCAAGAAACATTCATAGAATCAGTCAGAGGTCATGACGGTGTATTTCGACCAGTAAGTATAAGTGACGCGGTTGTTGATGTAAATAAAATGCCTTCTAGAGTAGATCCCAAAGATGCTCCAATTATACATGCACATGGAGGTACCCCCAAAGGCGACAAGCAAAAAGGTAATCCAAAAGTAAATGATGGGTTTACATCAGTATTTTCAGAAAAAAGACAACAGGAAATTGAAGAAGAAGAAAGAAAACAAAAAGAGGCGCAACACGCTGCCGAACAGCAAAGAATTAAAGAAGAAGAATTGAGGCAAAAATATATTAGAGATATCGCTGAAGGTGAGGCAAAACGGGTGGTGGGGTCTATTTATACAACCGAGGGTAGAAGAAATACAACACAGCTTATGGATCAATTAGTTGATGTTTCAAAGAAAGGTTTGTTTCCCAAAACTGATCGTGTCCGCGAACAGGTGCTTTATTCTGTAGATAGACTGATAGACCAACAACTAAGTGCCGAGTCTTTGGGTGTACTGGGATACAAACTTCAAGTACGCTGGGAAAAAGAAAATCCGATTGGTAAACATGCAAGTCGTAGCGAACAAGATGAATGGAAAAAGAAGAAAGAAGAACATTTCGAAACAGTAACGCAACAACTGCGCGATATTGCTCAAGCTTTAGCTTATTTGGCCAGAGGAAGAAACGCGGTGAGAATCCCTCGTTTTTCAGGTGAACAAAGGAAAATTGTTGATAGTGGAATAGAAAGAAAGGTGTATTGTGATCAATTCGAGAAATCGTGGAGGGGGGTTCAAGATAAATTCACAGAAGACAAAAATCCTCCGTGGTATATAATTAAACAAAGTTAATAATGGTAGAAGAAGTTAGTCAGCCAACTGTGCAAGCCAAAGAAGCGGTTAGTTCGTGGGAAAAAACCGAGTGGAGTGGAGTATATGATGGAATGGATTTGGCTCATTATTGCTACGATACCGGGGAGAATAAAATAAACAGAGATATTTTAGATGAACTCACTAAAATTCAGAAGATGGGGTTACGTCAACGCCTTTTTTTAGATGAGGGAGGAAGAATGTCCATTGTGCTTGATAGACTTGATAGACTTCCCTTAACCGATGCTAGTAGTCAATCTGTGGAGGAGTTGTTTGGCTCAAAAGCGATTGCAAAAATTGCTGCCAAGGAACAAAAAGAAGAGAAAGAAATAACAGCAAGAATTATTAAAATTGCACAAGCAAGAGCCTATGTAAGAAACGGTGATATACCTGAAAATATACATACTACAGAGTTGGGTAAAGATAACGTGAGAAGGGATTTTTATAATAATGGTTTTAGAAATGGATGGAATACCACTAGAGATGCGACTAAATCTAGGCGGGATGAAAGTCCTTGGTATCTAACATAACAACTCAGATTGTTACAAACCAAATTTCACACCCCTTTATTGTTTTTTGATTTCCTCATCCTCGTCATCGATGGATTTTTTAAGTGCGGTTACACCCGTGACACTATCTGATGCTTTGGCAAATCGCATTAAGATTACTCCTTGGGTAATCCTTCCCATCTGGGGAATATTTTTTGAAGGAAGTTTTATTACTTGACCCGACTTGCTTGTTACTACTATCATGTCGATTTCTTCGTTGACCATCGTAGCGCAAGCCAGAGCACCTGTTTTAGTATTTATAACAGACGCCTTAACTCCCTTCCCCGCCCTTTTTTGTACGGGAAATAGGTGTATTCCGGTTCTTTTACCAAGACCTCGCTCGGAAATAATAACCATATCGCGGTATGTTTTTCTGCGCTTATCTTTATTTTCTTTGATTTGTCCCGGAAAAACTTCCATTGTTATTACGTGGTCGTTGGGGCTAAGTTTAATTCCTGCGACGCCTGTCGTTGCTCTTCCCATGGATCGGACATTTGCCTCAGGAAACCTGATTGATTTGCCCTGTTTTGAAATAAGCAAGATATGATCGTCTCCGTAAGTTTCCCTGACGTGGGCTAATTTGTCAGTTCCCTTTAGTCTCATGGCAATTAGTCCTGACGTTCTCATGTTTTTGAAATCTTTGATTGAAGTTTTTTTAACGATGCCGTTACTGGTTGCCATAATTAAATATTTGATTTTACTTTCGGATCCGATCGGGAGAATGGACAATACGTTTTCACCCTGTTCCAGGTTTAGGAAATTAACTAACGCTTGACCCTTTCCTTGTCTTGACGAATCCGGTATATCCCATGCTTTTGTTCCGTATACTTTTCCTTTGTCGGTGAAGAAAAGCAGGTCATCGTGAGTAGTTGCTGAGTAAATATGTTCAATTTCGTCCTCTTCTTTGGTTGTCATGCCGATAACCCCCTTGCCTCCCCTGCGTTGTGATTTATAGGTATTTCTGGGCACTCGTTTGACGTAACCTGTTTTCGTAATCGTAATTAAAGTTTCTTCTTTGGGTATAAGGTCCTCTTCGGAGAAATCACCGATGGCTTGCTTGTAGATTTTAGTCAAGCGTTTGTCGCCAAATTTTTCTTTCAAATCTGTAATTTCTTCGACAATAATATCCAACACTCTCTCGGGATTTCTTAGAATTGCAGTAAGTCGGTCGATTAATTTTTTAATTTCTTCGTACTCCTCTTCAATTTTTTGTCTTTCCAGGGCAGCAAGGCGCCTTAATTGCATGTCGAGAATTGCCGTCGATTGGATGTCTGTTAGCTTAAATCTGGTCATAAGATTTAATTTTGCTTCCTCTTGAGTCTTGCTTTCGCGGATAGTTTTTATAACGGCATCCAAATTGTCGAGCGCGATTTTTAATCCTTCGAGGATGTGAGCTCGCTTTTTGGCTTGGGTTAGATCAAAGATGGTTCTTCTGACAATCACCTTTTGGCGGTGCTTAACGTATTCCACCAAAATTTGTTTGAGATTAACCGTATGTGGAGTGCCGTCGACAAGAGCAACGAAATTGGCAGAAAATGTGGTTTGTAATTTGGTATATTTATACAATCTGTTAAGAATCGATTTCGGTCTGCCATCTCTTTTTAGATCGATAGCAACTCTTAGACCGTCCTTGTCTGATTCGTCTCTTAAATCTGCAATGCCTTTAATTTTTTTGTCTCTGACAAGATCCGCAATTTTTTCAACTAACTGCGCCTTGTTAACTTGGTATGGTAATTCGGAAATAATAATTTGTTGTTTCCCTTTTGCGCCTTCTTCGATTTCGGCTACTCCCCTAACCACAATCCGACCGCGTCCTGTAGCATAAACATCTTTTATTGAGTTACCGTCGTAAATAGTACCTGCTGTGGGGAAATCCGGTCCGGGAATGATACCAACCAAGTCTTCGACCGTCACATCACTTTCAAAACTAATTGAAGCGGGATTTGTTTCCTTTTCAACAAAGTCTTTTTGCTCTCCTGAGGCGATTAAGTCGATTTTCTTGAGAACAAAACTGGCTTCGGTTTGTTGTGTATCTTTCTCGAAAATTACATGACCTTTTTCGATAGTTAAAATAATGGCGTCAACTACTTCCTTTAAATTATGGGGGGGGATTTTGGTTGCCATACCTACGGCAATTCCCTCACTGCCCATGAGCAAAAGATTGGGCAAAAGTGCCGGTAGATAAACAGGTTCTTTTTCCGTAGCATCGAAGTTGTTAGTAAACTCAACTGTTTCTTTATTAATATCTTCCAAAAGCTTTGGAGCATATTTGCTTAGTCTGGCTTCGGTGTACCTCATTGCCGCAGGGGGATCACCGTCGATACTGCCAAAATTTCCCTGTCCGTCAACGAGCGGATAACGCATCGAAAAATCCTGAGCGAGACGTACCATAGCGTCGTATACGCTGGTATCCGAATGCGGATGGTATTTACCCAACACTTCTCCAACGACCTTGGCGGATTTGGAAAAAGCCTTACCGGGGACTAACCCCATTTTGTTCATGGCAAAGAGGATTCTCCTGTGAACTGGTTTTAACCCATCACGAACATCGGGAAGTGCACGCGAGACGATCACGCTCATGGCGTAATCGACATACGACTTTGACAGCTCTCTTGTGATTGGTACTATTTCTACTTTTCCGATATCCATATTTTTTATCTCCGCGATACAAATAATCCAATAAATTGGAGGCAGTACAATTTGTTATCTATAAATTGGAGATGTATTGTAATTAGTCATTATTGCATTGATAACCTAGCCATCAATACCCCTTAGCGTTTAGCGTATTTAATACTACATTTTTCGAAGCCACGAGACAAGTGCTAGTATAAAAAATAGCCATGTTTAGTGAGAATGTGTTTCTTTACTACCGCTAACTACACCAGCCATATTGTTTACGATTATTGGGCGAAGAAGCTGAATTCCAACGGAAGCGATTTTATATCCGACATTAACAATAAAACCCATAATAACCAATTGTGCAATAAAGTTGGTTGTTTGGTTCATGATGCCGGCAGGAAGTATTTCCTGTTTTTTTGATGTTGGCATGTCGACACTGACCCCCGCATCGGTCAACTCTTGTGGAATTTCTACTTTGTATGATTGACCCAAATCGATTTCCAAACCGGGAAGATCAAACATCTGAACGGGTTGGGTGTTTTGGGTAAAAAGCCCTAAAACATTAAAAACCGCATAACCTATGATTGTAAGACCAATTACCAGTAGAGCATAACCAATAAGTTTTTCGTTTGCCATATCTAAAATTTCAATTACCTAAATTAAATATCAAGCGTTGCCGATTGCGCGTGTGTTTGTATGAAGCGTTTTCTCGGCGGAACATCTTCGCCCATGAGAACGGTAAATAATTTATCCGCTTCACCTGCGTCTTCAACATCAATTCTGTTTAATCGTCTGGTTTCCGGATTCATGGTTGTTTCCCAGAGTTCGGTTGCGTTCATTTCTCCCAAACCCTTGAAACGTTGAACGACAGTGTTGGCTCCGCCCTCGGCAACCAATTTGTCCTTCTCCTCATCTGTATATACATAATGAGACTTTTTGTTACTGACTACTTTATACAAAGGAGGAACCGCGATATACAAGTAACCGTTTTTTACAATTTCATATAAATGTCGGTAAAAAAAGGTCAAATATAAACACTTGATGTGCTCACCGTCTACGTCCGCATCCGCCATGATGATAATTCGGTGATATCTAAGTTTATCCATATTAATCTGATCACCGATTCCCGCTCCGACAGCTACGATTAAACTTTTAAATTTGTCCGACTTCACAATTTGATCAAGCCTTGCCCTTTCGGTATTTAATACTTTTCCAAACAGCGGCAAAATAGCTTGAAACTTCCTGTTTCTGCCTTGTTTAGCCGAACCTCCCGCCGAATCTCCTTCAACGATGAAGAGTTCTGATGTTTCGGGATCACGAGATTGACAATCCGCAAGTTTACCCGGTAAAGTCGTACCGTCCAGAGCTCCCTTTCTAAGAACTGCATCTTTTGCGGCGCGTGCAGCCATGCGGGCCTTTGCCGCTAACATTATTTTTTCGATAATCGCTTTAGCATCACGGGGATTTTCTTCAAAGTACGTGTCGAGTCCTTCTTTTACCATCGACATTACAAACCCTTGGACTTCAGGATTATTTAATTTCGCCTTAGTTTGGCTCTCGAATTGAAGAGTTTCAGATGGCATTTTGACATAGATGACGGCGGTTAGTCCCTCTTTGGTGTCATCGCCACTTAAGCCGCCATTTTTGTTTCCCTTATCAAGTTTTTCTGCAATTCCCAATTTCTTGGCATAATCCATAATTGACCTTGTTAGAGACATCCTAAATCCGGTTACGTGTGTACCTCCGTCGGGAGTGTGAATTCCGTTTACGAAACCTTTGACGTTTTCGGCGTAGGCATCCGTGTATTGGACGGCGATATCAACTGTGATGTCTTCTGAGGTTTTGGAAAAATATATCACATTTGAAATTGGTTGTTTATCTCGCGTTGAGTGTCTGACTAATGTTGCAATTCCTCCTTCAAAATAATAATGAGCCTCGTCGTCATCTGTCTCGTTTCGAAAATGGAATGTGAGCTTGGGAACAAGGTATGCACGATCTTTGAGATGGTGTTTAATCTTTGCGTTACTAAAAACTACTGTTTCAAAAATTGTTTTATCGGGCTTAAAGGTTGTTATTGTCCCCGTTACGTCTTTACCGATTTTTACTCCCCATTCCTTTGGTAACCATTCGTCAAGTTTTTGTTGATCTATGGTGGTAACGTCTTTTTGCGGAACACCTTGTTTGTATTCCTGATAGTATGCTTTGTTGTCTCTTAGAACTATTACTCTAAACCACGAAGAAAGAGCGTTAACGGCTGCCGCGCCAACACCATGCAACCCTCCGGAAACTTTATACGCTCCTCCACCGAATTTTCCACCGGCATGGAGCTTTGTCATGGTTACCTCTAAAGCACTTTTGCCCGATTGATGTTTATCAACAGGGATACCGCGTCCGTTGTCGCGTACCGTTACTGACCCGTCGGCATGCGCATACACCCAGATACTGTCGGCAGTACCCGCAAACGACTCGTCAACGGAGTTATCAATGATTTCTCTAAGGCATTCATGTAAGCCGCGGATATCTGTAGAACCGATATACATACCCGGTCTTTTCCTCACCGGTTCCAATCCCTCGAGTACTTGAATTTTTTCAGCCGTATAATTGTTGTTTGCCATAATTCGGGAACAAGTGCAGTAATTTAAAATCAGTGATTTTATGTAAGTTCACGTTAATGTAACTTACAACTGTAGTAGTTTATAGTATACCTTGGGTAGAATTGTCAAACAAGATGCGTAATAAAGTTAAGCAACTGAAGTTTGACATTACCATTATCTAATAGCGCCAGATACAATTTATCGGCAGACTTCACATTAGTTGCGGCACGGATATCGACTTTATCCTGTAAATCATGTTGATAGTAATTTATTAGCGTTTCGGCAAATTGCAAAGCGGATTCTCGGTCTTTAATTTGTGATATAAATGTAAGTTTTTCGCCGATGGTCATCGCGTCAAAGTCAAGTGCTTCTTGGGAAACGTTCGCCGGTTGAGATGTTATGTAAATAACCTGACACCGCGAAGTAATGGTGGGAATTACTTTATGAATATTATTTGTGACCAAAATGTAGAACAAGTTCACCTGAGGCTCCTCGATACTTTTAAGAAGGGCGTTTGCCGCTTCGTGTGACAGATCTTGCAGATTGTTAACCAAAACAATCGTTGCTGTATCGATCTTTAATTTTGTAAAACCGATTAGCTTTCGTACGTCTTCAATTTTTTTAATTTCAAATTCAATAACCTTAGCACTTATTCTTTTCACCAACTTGTCAATTTCGCAATTTATGGCATCACCACCACTTCCTACAAGTAAATATGCATGCATAGCTAAATATAACATTTAATACTGCCAGAGAAAATGGAAACGACATTGTTACAATTTGATGCGAAAGGGCTGTACAAATGAAACATGTAGGGTTTTGGTAACGAGACTAAAATGCGCTATAATAGTTGTTCACGACAATTAAGCCTCTTTTTTGTCAAAAAAAACAATTGATAAAATTATTTTTGGGCTTTTTGGCGGCGTTTTTTGTTTTATTAAACTTACTACTTTTACCTGTTAACGTATTGTGTAGAGGTAATCGCACGTAAAAAATACGACAAACTACGTGTAAGTAATGTCTTATAGAAATTTATTATGACAACAAAGTTAAAAAGGAAGAAAGATTTGCCAAGATTTTCTGTTGTGGCAAAACACTTTATGAATTTTGCTGCCGGAAAACGAGGTTGGTATATCCTTTTTGTCGTTATCTTAACCGTTCAATCGGCAATTTATGCAACTCTCCCCTACTTTTACAAAATATTTGTTGATGCTATTCCCTCGTTGAACCTTACATTATTGGTAAAAATATTGGGATTTTTTGTAATTGTAAGGATTGTTGAAATGTTACTTAGTGTTTTGGCTCACACTTTAGGAGATGTGAATTTAATCGATTCCGCAAAACTTGCGCGTATAAGAGTCGTCGAAAAAGTCCAACAGCTTGATTTTGCCTATCATACGACAAAAAGTACGGGATCTTTGATTAGCTCCGTCAAACGTGGCGATGGTGCTTATTTTGGAATATTTCATGACCTGCATTTTCGTGTTTACAGCACGTTGGTCGAATTTGGAGTTATGATTTACTTTTTTGGGAAAATAAATTTCTATATTTCTCTTATAGTTGTTGTCTCAATCGTAATAAGCTTGATTGCGGCTAAATATATAGTTAATTACAACATTGATAAACGCACGAATCACCTGAAAGACGAAGATGAGATTTCGGGTGTAATTGTTGACAATTTTGTAAATTTTGAAACTGTTAAATATTTTGCAAAAGAAAAATTTGAGATAAGCAGATTGGAACAAAAATTTGCCATCTGGACAAAGAGCCTTTGGGGTTTCGCGAATTCGTTTAGGGTTTTTGATATCACACTTTCTCTAATCAATATCGTTACAATGGCGTTTATTTTACTTTTCGCACTCTATCTTTCGGTTGAAGGACAAATCGAACTGGGCGACTTTGTCCTTATTGGAGCATTTATGAGTACCGTGTATCCCAGGCTTTTCGCAATGATTTGGGATTTCAGAAATCTCGCAAAAAACTATGCTGATATTCAAAAATATTTTTATGTATTTGGCTTGGAACCTGAGATAAAAGATCCGAAAACTCCGGTAACACTCAACAGCGTTCGTGGTGAAATCGCATTCAACCGTGTAGTTTTTTCGTATAAAGAAGGTAAGAAAAATGCTATTAATAACTTGTCTTTGAATATTCGTCAGGGCCAGTCTGTTGCACTTGTGGGTCGATCGGGTTCGGGTAAAACGACGTTGGTAAAACTTCTGATGCGCTTTTACGATTTAACCGCCGGAAGCATTGTAATTGATGATGTAAATATCAAAGCATTTGATAAGTCGTATCTGAGAAGTCTTATGGGAATTGTGCCGCAAGAACCAGTTTTGTTTAACAACACGATCGGTTATAACATCGGCTACGGAAAGTCACATGCCACAAAGAATGAAATTATTTCTGCTGCAAAGCTTGCGAATTTACACAATTTTATAATGACGCTTCCGAAAAAATACGACACGAATGTTGGCGAGCGGGGTGTGAAATTGTCCGGCGGACAAAAGCAAAGACTTGCAATTGCCCGTATGGTTTTGTCTAATCCTGACATTGTTGTTTTCGATGAAGCAACAAGTCAGTTAGACAGCGAAAATGAAAAACTTATTCAGGAAGCTTTTTGGCAAGCTGTCAAAAATAAAACGACAATTATTATCGCTCATAGGCTTTCTACTGCGATGAGAGCTGACAAAATTATCGTGATGGATAATGGAAAAATTGTCGAGGAAGGATCACATCATGCACTTTTGGCTAGAGAAAGTTTATATAAGTACTTTTGGAATTTGCAGATAAACGTCGATTAATAGTGCCGCAAAAGAAACATTTTAAAAACTGGTATTTAAAATATTTCGCGGTCAACACATTGCCACTTCTTTTTAATTTAGTTTTTATTCATTCAAATTTGTTATTAATGGTATGATCGTTTTTTCAATGACATACTAATATTATCTTGCTATACTGAAATAGTATTATTAATAAGTTATGACTGCCCAAACAAATACATTTCCCGATAGTGTGGATACGAAAACACTGGCTGATATATTGGCGGATCAAGGTGTTATAAACTCGGATAAAGCAAAACAGATTAAATTCACGGAAATTCAAACCGG
The DNA here is from genome assembly GCA_016700095.1 of Candidatus Woesebacteria bacterium. Classification (NCBI taxonomy): domain Bacteria; phylum Candidatus Woeseibacteriota; species Candidatus Woesebacteria bacterium. Next base: position 588,969 of record CP065002.1, read on the forward strand.
TAAACCTCAGGAAGAAATCATAAAAACACAAAACATCGTGAGTGAAAGTGATTTGACGAAAGCTAAGGCTGCCCTGTACAACATCCCCTATCTGGATTTAAGTACTGTACCCACCTCCCCCGAAGCACTTTCCAAGTTGCCTAAAACGGTAGCTGAGCGGTTTAGGGCATTTCCTGTGTCCATCGATTCGGTGAATAATTTAATAAATGTCGCGATGGCTGATCCTTTGGATTTGACGGCTATCGAATTTATCGAGCAACGTACCGGTTTTATGGTAAAACCGTATGCTGCTGATCCGACAACGGTAGAAAACCTGATCGCAACCGGTTACTCCTCTACTCTGGCAAGAGAGGTTACCGCTGCACTAAAAGACGTTTCACCGGGTGCCACGCAAGTACGTATGATGGATACTTCCCGTACGGGTGTAATCCGAGAAGAAAAAGTGGCGGAAATTGTCACTCATATTTTAAGTTTTGCTATGAAAGCACGAGCGTCCGACGTACATATTGAACCGCAAGAATATGCTACAAGAGTCAGATATCGAATTGACGGAATTTTGCAAGAGAAATTAACAACCCCAAGAGAACTTCATGAAGCCCTGGTTTCCAGGATTAAAATTCTCTCAGGTCTAAAAATTGACGAAAAGCGTATTCCCCAGGATGGTAGATTCAATTTCCGTTCGGAAGATCAGGAAGTCGACCTTCGCGTCTCTTCCTTGCCTACCACATGGGGTGAAAAAATTGTAATGCGGTTACTGAAAAAAACCGGTGGTGTACCGGATTTGCCCGATCTTGGACTTCGTGGCAGAGCACTGAAAAACTTGGAAGATGCGATTTTAAGGCCACACGGCATAATTCTTATTTGCGGACCAACAGGATCGGGTAAAACAACAACCTTGTATTCGATTATTCAAAGAATTAATACACCCAAAATTAACATTGTAACTTTGGAAGACCCGATCGAATACAAAATCCAAGGTGTCAACCAGGTTCAGGTAAATCCGGGAGCAGGACTTACATTTGCATCCGGTCTTCGGTCGTTTTTGCGGCAAGACCCCAACGTCATTCTGGTGGGAGAAATTCGCGACCAGGAAACAGCCGATTTAGCTATTCAAGCGTCTTTGACTGGCCATCTGGTCTTTGCAACACTTCATACGAACGATGCGGCGGGAGCACTTCCCCGACTTTTGGATATGGGTGCCGAGCCATATCTTTTGTCATCGTCGATGACGGCAATTGTCGCTCAGCGTGTCGTTAGAAAAATTGATGAGAATTCTAAAGAGGAAGATCATCCCAGTCCAAAGGCGATTGAAGACATGAAAAATGAGTTAGGAACGCTTTGGCCGAAAGACAAAAAAATTATTTATTACAAAGGTTTACCGACAAAAGAAAACAACAATACAGGCTATCATGGAAGGATGGGAGTATTTGAAGTATTGCCAGTTACCGAAAAAATAAGTAGGCTTATATTAGAGCGATCAGCGGCAGGAGCGATTAATAAGGTAGCTGTTGAGGAAGGAATGATAACCATGAAACAAGATGGGTACTTGAAAGTGTTGGAAGGGACAACTACATTAGAAGAAGTACTACGTGTTGCACAAGAATAAAATATGGGCATAAAAGATTTATTACAACTGACAGTAGATAAAAACGCATCCGATTTACATATTTTGGCTGGTATAGCACCCCACTTGAGAATTGAAGGAGTTTTGGCACCCATTCGTGACGCCGGAATCGTTACCGCAGAAGTTGTTGAGAAATATGTCAAAGACATTCTTACTGCTGAGCAATTTGAGAAACTTTCTATAAATAAAGAAATTGATTTTTCGCTTTCCTTTAACGAAAAGGCACGTTTCAGGGTTAACGCTTATACGCAAAAAGGCAATTATGCGATTGCTTTCCGTGCAATCCCTCTTCGGGTGCCAAAGATTGAGGATTTGGGACTTCCACATATTTTGCATTCTTTTACGGGATTAAAGCAGGGCTTTATTTTAGTTACGGGACCAACGGGTCATGGAAAATCAACAACTCTTGCGGCGATGATTGATGAGATAAACGATAATCGTGCGGAGCACATTGTGACCATTGAAGATCCGATTGAATTTATTTTTACACCGAAGCTCTCCATGATCTCTCAGCGCGAGATGGGTTTTGATACTCATTCTTGGCAAGTTGCCCTTAGAAGCGCACTTCGCGAGGATCCTGATATTGTCCTTGTTGGCGAGATGCGCGATTACGATACGATTTCGAGCGCAATTACTGTTGCGGAAACCGGTCATTTAGTTTTTTCTACACTTCATACCAATTCCGCGGCACAAACAATTGACAGGATAGTCGATGTTTTTCCCGAAGAACAACAACAGCAAATCAGGCTTCAATTGTCAAATGTAATTGAAGCGGTTTTCTCTCTGCGTTTAGTTCCGGGCATTGACGGACGACGTGTAGTGGCTTATGAAGTGATGCTTGGTACTTCTGCTATCAAAAATTCCATCCGCGAAGGTAAAACCCACCAGATAGATAATATTATTCAGACCTCGACGGAAATGGGTATGCGCACACTGGAAATGTCGCTTGCTACTCACGTCAAGCAAGGCCGCATCACACTCGAAGTTGCCCAAACATATTCGGTTAGACCCGAAGAATTGGCAAGACTGGTTAGAACTACCAAAGATTAACCTTCAAACAATGCAACGTTATAAATACAAAGCCAAAGACCAAGCTGGTAAAGAGATTAAAGGAGAGGTGGAAGCATCAAATGAATCATTGGCAGTTAAACTTATTCGCGAAAAGCAATTGACGGTTATTTCGATGGTGCCCAAAAACGCCATCCCCTTTGCTAATCTTCTTAGTGGTATTACGGAACGTATAAGTAGCGGTGATATTGCTAATTTTACCCGCCAGTTTGCGACAATGGTAAATGCGGGACTTCCACTTACTGAATCGCTATTAATTTTGCGGTCGCAATCAAGTGGAAAAATGCAAGCTGTTATTTCACAAGTACTAGCCGAAGTCGAAGAAGGTCAGTCGTTATCTTCGGTTATGTCGAAATTCCCCAATGTCTTTTCCAAAACTTATGTCGCTTTGATCAAAGCAGGAGAAACCGGGGGAGTTTTGGATGAGGTGTTGCTTCGCTTAGCCGACAATATGGAAAATTCGGAAGAGTTTAAAGGTAAGGTCAAGTCGGCAATGATTTACCCGGTTATTATAATTTTCGGTATGATTGCCGTGGCTTTTGTAATGCTTGTTTTTGTCATACCAAAACTGACGGATTTGTACGATCAGTTCGACGCCGAATTACCGTTTGCAACGCGCTTTTTGATTGGATTATCCGACTTCATGGTGAGTTACTGGCCGATCGTACTTGTGTTGGCAGCTATCGGTGGATATTCCTTTTTACTTTACAAAAAAACTCCCGATGGCAGAAGAAGGGTGGATGGAACGATACTTAGTATTCCCCTATTTGGACCGTTGCAAAAACAAATTATTTTAACCAATCTCGCGCGGACTTTGTCATTGATGGTTGGCTCGGGAGTGTCGATACTTGAAAGTCTTGCAATCACGTCGGGAGTGGTTGGCAATGTCGTAATTTCTGATGCTTTGGATGATTCTGCCAAAATGGTTGAAAAGGGTTTCCCTGTCGCGCTCGCTTTCTCCAGGCATCCCGAGGCATTTCCTTTCATCTTTTCTCAAATGACGGCAGTCGGCGAAGAAACGGGAAAAATGGATGAGGTCTTGGCGAAAGTTGCCCATGTTTTCGAAGTGGAAAGTAACCAAAAGGTCAAAGCAATGACGAGTGCGATTGAGCCAATAATACTTCTTATTCTTGGAGTCGGTGTCGCCTTTCTCGTAATATCCATCATCATGCCGATTTATAATTTGACGACCTCAATTTAAGGTACTAGGAATTTAGTAGTTGGCAGGTAGCATGTAGCAGATAGCATGTAGCAGGTAGTTGGTAGAAAGCAGTTAGTAGATAGGTTTTAATTTTAACCTATGCTTTTGGCTTTTCGTTTTTTACTTTTAGTTCTTCGCTTTAATTTTTAATATTTAGTATTATTAACAACTTTCACGCCGACACTTGACAGACAAGCCAAGCTAGTCAATACTTAAATATAAGAAAAATTATCAAACAGTTTTGTTTGTAGTTTTGTAAAAGGGGGTGAGAATGAAAAAATGACTGTCCAAAATTTAAAGAAAAATTTTAGAGATTTGCGTTCCGGTTTTACCCTCATCGAGCTTTTAATCGTTATTGCCATTCTCGGTGTGCTGGCTGTAGTTGTACTTGTAGCTATTAATCCTGTACAGCAATTAGCAAGAACCAGAGACGCAGGAAGGATTTCGACTGTCGCACAGTTGGGTCATGCTTCTGAAGCTTATTACACAGCACAAGGAGCGGTTTATCCGCAAACCTTAGCAGCTCTTGCATCAACCGGAGAATTGAATCAAGTTCCTGGTATGGTTGATAATTCGTTGACAACCGAATGTACCGGACATACTGATGGTTGGTGTGTAGATGTCGACGCTGATCCTGCAACCGAAATTGCAATTTGGTCGGCATTAGAAGCCCAGACGAATATTAGTTTGTGTGGTGTATCAGCTACTGCGGCTTATGCTGCTTATCTGTCAAGTGCAGGTAGGACTTGTATCGTGTGTGATGAGCCAACTAGTGCCACAACTGATACAGATTGTGTTAACTAATCTCGTAAAAAAGAGGCATTGTGAAATATATGCCTCTTTTTTGTGGGAAATCGATCCAGTGATTGGACTTGTTAAACTAATTTCGCAATATTTATACTCTGGATTCCCCGACTTACACATTGTTATCCTTGACCTGCCTCGCCCATCGTAGCTAATTGGCGAAGGTGGAATCAAATCTTATATTTATCTGTCATCCCGCACTTGATGCGGGATCCAATATTCTCTTCTGGATTCCCGCTTTCGCGGGAATGACAATTCACCTTACTGTCATCCCACACTCCCGCCTACAACGCTTTGTGTAGCAACGCGGGCAGGTGATACGGGATCCAGTCCACATTCTTTCTGGATTCCCGCGTGCGCGGGAATGACAAAGAGGGACTGCAGGAATGACAAAAAACGGGAATAACAAAAGCGCGCGGGAATGACAATTCACCTTACTGTCATCCCGCACTTGATGCGGGATCCAATATTTCTTTCCTGGATTCCCTTTTCCTCCTTCGCTGAAAGCTACGGAAGGACACGGCAAGGGAATGACAAAGAGGGACTGCGGGAATGATAATGATTTAGATGCGAGAACACTAATGAAACGCGTATTGTTCTTGCATATTACTAACCAAATACAGTAAATTAAAGTATTAGCATGAAAAGAAACCTCGGATTTACACTCATTGAACTACTGATTGTTATCGCCATTCTTGGAGTAATGGCTGTTGTAATGCTTGTTGTGATTAACCCAGTTGAGCGCTTGGCGCAAAGTAGAGACGCAGGAAGAATTTCTACAATTACACAATTAGGTCATGCTGGAGCCGCTTACTATACCGACAAAGCAAGTTATCCAACAGAAGCAAACTGGGCGCAGGAGTTAATTGATGCAGGAACCCTGAAATCTTTTCCTGCAGGAGTTGCCTATACTGCAAATGATGTTGTTCATTGCGCATCTCAAGAACAACCTGTATTTAATCCTACATTTTGTTATGAAACCGATGCCTTGCTCGACCCGATTATGTTTGCCCGCGCTGAGGCGGATATTCACAATCTTAAGTGTACAGTCGGTGGAGCCTACTTTGTCTATTCATTTGAAGATGGACGAGCTGGTACAGTTTGTTCAGTCGATGACCCTGATCCATGGGCTGCGGGAACGCAGACGTATGTGGAGTAGCCACCAGCCAACAAACAACAAACAACGGCTAATAAATAACCGCATTAAAATTACAAATAGTCCGATATTTTCTTTTCACTATTCAATATTTGATATTAAGTATTTGATATTCAATATTCAAATCCCCAACTACCAACTACTTGCTACTTACTACATGCTACCTGCTACCTAAAACTAAATACGTAAGACAGAAATTTATTACAATAATTATAAATTACTCTAATTCATCTAATTGCAAATTGGAAATCAATTAGAAATTATAAATTAGGTCAATTAGTGAATTTAAATTCCCATCTACCAACTACTTACTACCTGCTACATGCTACCTGCTACCTGCTACATGCTATCTACCAACTATCATCTACTATCTACCCACACATCAGTATTATCTTGTAATACCCCCAAATATTAAGTAGTCTTAAGGTATGGAGGCAATTTATCTTCTTTTAATTATAGTCAGCGGTTTCGTGATGGGATCGTTTATTACGGCGTATTCATATCGCGCACCAAGAAAAAAAAGCATTGCAAAGGGTAGGTCGTTTTGTGATAGCTGTGGGAAAAAGATAAGTTGGTATGACAACATTCCCCTATTTTCCTATATCTTGCTTAATTCCAAAAGCCGTTGCTGTAATAAAAAAATCGGACGCAGGTATCCCTCGATTGAAATCTCGACGGCGGCAATTTTTTCTCTTATGTATTTTGCTTACAAAAATTGTTCCTTTGCAGGTAATTTCCCCGTTTTACCTAGTACCGTTTGTTCGATGCGTGAATCATTTGGAATCGGTGCGCTATTTCTTTTACTATTTGCGGTAGTGATTTTAATAAGTATTTTTGTTATCGATTTTGAAAACCAGATAATTCCCGATGAACCCGTTTTCTTACTTTTTACGGTAGCATTTTTGGTGTTTGTTTTAGGAACGTCCCCCCTGCTGTATCAAAATTTACTGGTGGCTTTTGCGGTTGCGGCGTTTTTCCTATTACTGAATTTGATCACTTTGGGACGCGGGATGGGTTTGGGAGACGTAAAACTTTCTCTCGTCCTTTCATTTATTCTCGGTTGGCCAAACAGTTTTGTCTTTCTTTTTGCAAGCTTTGTTACAGGTTCAATTGTCGGAGTATTTCTAATTTTAACCGGAAAAGCAAAATTCGGTAAACATATCCCCTTTGGACCTTTTTTGGTTTTTTCATTTTTTATGGTACTAATCTTTGGCCCGCTATTTGTATTTCCAATGTTACCGTATTATTAATTACCCCCAAGACCCTAACATAATATCTTTAGTCTGATACAATTATTACAATGAAACCGTTTTCAAGGCAAGAAGGTGTCGTGGTTACAATTATTTTGGCATTAATACTTACGGCATCTTTATATAATTTTAGAATTTCACTGCGACGGACCAGGGATTCACAAAGAAGGTCGGACACCAATAGCGTTGTCAGCGCACTCACCTATTACAAGGATGAGACCGGAAGGGCTCCTTTGTCGACTGCGGATGGAAGAATAATTGCCTGTGAACCGGAAAATCACGCAGAGCTTGCCGAGAAACTAATTAATCGAGAAATAAATACCTATGAGTATTTAGAGGGACTTGTACCATGTACATGGGGAAATGACAAGATTGTGGATTTAATTAGCGGTAAAGTGTATATGGAGGTACTACCCATGGATCCAAAAGGCAATGAGGATTTATCATATAAATACATATCAAACGGGAGAATATTCCAGCTTTATTCGTACATGGAGGGTGGAAAAGATGAAGAAGCATTTAGTGAAGCAATTGTTGCCAGAAACCTACTGTGCGGAGTAAGTATTTGCAATCAGGGAAAAGCTTATGAAAAAACTGCACTTGATAAATCATTGGAAGAATATGAAAATGAATTAACAATTAAAAATGCGAAATAAATCTGCCTTTACACTTATTGAATTACTTATTGTGATGGCTGTTTTGGGACTTCTGACTGCCATGGTTATGCTTACGTACCCCACGTCACAAGAAAAAGCGCGCGATACGAGACGCAAAAGCGACATTAAACAGTATCAAACGGCGATGGAGGTGTACGCAACCAGGCATAATAATTTGTTTGCCACTAGCAGTAATGCAGTTGCAAATGCGACGACCTTGTGCGCTACTTTTAACTTAACCAGTTGCCCTGACGATCCGCGATTAATCGGCTCTCAACCCAACTATAAATATGCATCGACGGCAAACACTTACGTTTTCTGGGCGCAGTTGGAACGGCCCAATACAGCTAATTTAACTCAATGGTTTGTGGTTTGTTCAAACGGAAAAGCGGGTGATTCCACTACTCAACCAAGTAACGCAACATGCCCAATATAACTATGCACAAAAAAACTAATAAGGGTTTTACCCTGGTAGAGCTATTAATAACAATGATGATTGTTGCGATTCTTGCCGCCATTAGTATTTTTGGTTTGCAAGGTGCACGTGAGTCCGGCAGGGATGCCAAAAGGAAAGCGGATCTGGAGTCGATTAGATCAGCACTTGAAATTTACAGGGCTGATTGTGGAAATTATCCGGCATCGCTTGGGACGTCGATAACCGGTGCTTGTCCAGGACCAGCAGCAAACACTTATATGCAGGCAGTCCCCACTGACCCACTTGGTGGAGCTTATATTTACAATAGAATTACACTTACAAGCTATCGGATATGTTCGACTTTAGAGCAAATTCCGGATCCGGCAAACGATGTTTCGGGTTGTTCGGGATGTAGCGGTGGAGATTGTCGCTATAGAGTGTTAAATCCATGATGTACTTCGATTTGCGTTTAAACATGAGACGCCCAATAAATATCCAAACACGACAACGAGGTTTTACTTTCATTGAACTTCTGATAGGTCTGGTGATTATGGGAATACTCTTTATGGTGGGATTTGCCAATTATCGTGGGTTTGCAAGTAGACAAAACATCGAAGCTGTTGTGAGAGAAATGAAAGGAGACCTGAGATTAGCGCAGCAAATGGCGACAAGTGGGGTCAAGTCGAGTGATCCGGCCAGTTCGTGTCATGCTATCGATAAGGAATTGCAAGGATATGTTGTGAGAGGAACAAGCGCAACATCTTACGCAGTTTACGCAAACTGCGACGGAGAAAATCTTGTCAAGGAAGTCAATCTTTCCGAAAAATATCCCAATATAACGCTTTCAGATTTCGAATTTACTTTCTTACCGCTTGCCGGAGGGATAACCTGGTCGGGACCGGATAGGATAGATATTGACGAAGTTGTTGGTGGTGCAAGTATTGAATCGCGACAAATTATAGTGACCGCAGCCGGCCAAATCAATTAAATGAAAAATCATAAAGGACAATCGCTTTTTGAAATAGTAATTACGGTTGGTATTTCTGCTTTGATTATTGTTGGTGTTGTGTCATTGGCGAATAAAACGCTAGGTAATACCAATGCTGCCCGTGACCGTTCACTTGCTGCTAGATATGTCCAGGAAATGACGGAATGTCTAAGGAAACAAAGGGATGCAAATTGGGATACATTTATCGCAAATGGGGCGACCAGCTGTGTGTCAAACGTTGCAACTCAATCCCACTTTACAGGTAAAACAATTTTACTGAATTGTTTTGACAAGGATGAAAACGCGGTTTTATGCAGTTTGCCTACTGCCGTACAGGCCGAGGCTGATGTGGCAATTGGCTGGGATGATGGATCGGGATCACATGTTGTGCGCACCATTACTCGATTTACGGATTGGAGACGGCAATAAATTCAAAGTTAAATCATGCTAAAAAATCAAACAATAACCCCAACCAAAATTAAAGGTTTTTCTTTGGTAGAACTTTTGATTGTTGTTACGATATTTGCGATCTTGTCGGTTGTCGGTACACAAATTGTTACTGTTAGTCTAAGAAGTACAACCAAAAGTGAGGAGATGTCTACCGTACGTGAAGATGTCGATTTTGTTTTGAATGTGATCAACAGACAGTTAAGAAACGCCAAAAGTATCGACTGTACCGCTTCAAATCCGATTCAATTATCTTACACCAACGCAGACGGCAATCCGGCTACTATTGCTTGCGTTAATAGTACAAATGGTGAAATTCGACTAGATGGTACCAGGATAAATTCTGCAAATACGCTTATTAATTGCAACTTCCCAACCGTACCCGCGATATTTATTTGTACACCGTCAATTGGAACAAATCCTCCGGCTGTCCAAGTTGCTTTGACGGCGAGAAATTCTGCCAACAGCACATCCGTTGTTTCGAGTGTTGTTAACATTGTTTTAAGGTCTTATTAATTATTTTTATCTAATCTATCAAGAATTAAAACCTTCATATTTAAGTATAAACAGTGTGTAGTTATTGCTCTTACATAAATGCTTTATAGGTTGCAATTTACGAAAGTTTAGTTATAAACTTGAAGTGTATGAAAAACCTGTCCAAGTTCTTTAAACACCGTGTATCTTGTATGCAGGGAGGGTTTGGACGACAAAAATACAGCAATACTTCTGGGCAGGCATTACTCATAATTCTGCTTATTTTAGCCGGTACTTTGACGATAGTGCTTTCAACTGCATCCAAAAGTGTAACTGATATCCAAACAACCGGGTTAGAAGAAGATTCAGTGAGAGCCTTTAATGCAGCCGAACTTGGTGTAGAGCAGGCACTACTGAAACAAGGGATTGCCACGGGGACGCTTGCTAACCAGGCAAATTACAATGTAAACATCGAAAATTCTGAGGCGGGGTCTTCTTATATTTACCCTGATAGTCTTATGTCGGGAGAGGTGGCAACTTTTTGGTTTGTTTCGCAAGCCGAAGATGGTGATTTAATTTGCGATGGAGATCATCCGTGCACGAAGACTAATAACATACGATTTTGTTTCGGTGACGATAATGTCACATACGCTAGTAATCCGGCAATTGAAGTGACGATATACTATGATAGCAATGCTGGTGATCCATTAGCTAAAGGAGTAAATACAGGAGACTTTTCAGGCGTTAAAACTGCAAGATATGCATTTGATTCTTTGAATGCGAGAACAACCAATAATAATTTTACAGCTGCCACACAACCCTGCAACGTAAGTGGATTAAGTGAATTAAGATATCGAATACCACAAATAATGGCAAACGATCAAGTAACATGCAACCCTGCGGCAAACGAGGGCTGTTTACTTATGGCAACTGTTAGATCGCTTTACAATACCCAACCCAACAAAGTTGGACTGAATGTGGTAGGGGCTAGCACTTTACCTGCTCAAGGTGTTACGATTAACTCAACGGGGGTTTCAGGTGAAGCATCACGAAAGATAAACGTACAGCAAACATATGGTGAAGTTCCCGGAATTTTTGACACAGCTATTTATAGTAAAAGTGATATAAGCAAATAATGAGCGTCGGACTAGACATAGGAAGTAAAACATTAAAGATAGTAGAGCTATCAAAGGATGGATCTAAATTTAAACTTAGGGCATCCGGAATAGTCGGTTATATGGGAGAAACCATCGAACACATGAAATCCGACAAGGAGCTTCAGGTACTTGGTGCTGCGATTAAAAAATTACATAAAGAAGCTAAAATTTCTACAAAGGAAGTCGCCATAGCCCTTCCCGAGCCGCAGGTTTATATGAGAACGGTAAGATTTCCCCTTCTTACTGATTCCGAAATCGCTTCTGCTGTCAAATGGGAAGCGGAACAATATATCCCAATACCCAAAGAGGAAGCAATAATTCAGCATATGGTAATTGAGAGAAACGAGAATACGTCGCCACCGAGTACGATTGTTCTTCTTGTTGCCGCACCGAAAGCATTGGTTGTGAAATATGCCAAGGTTGTTGAATCCGCAGGTTTAAAACTTGTTTTTGTTGAAACGGAGTTGATGTCTTTGGTGAGAGCTTTAACGACGGATACGAGGACGATCATGCTTGTTGATTTTGGGGCGCGGTCGACGGATATTGCGATCGCAAAAAACTATCAACTTATATTTTCTAGATCAATTCCCACTGCGGGTGAAGCATTCACGAGGGCTGTGTCGCAAAGCCTCGGAGTTGAAGCAAAACAGGCGGAAGAATACAAAAGAGCTTATGGATTGTCAAATAATCAATTGGAAGGAAAAATCAGAAACGCGCTTGATCCGATTTTTAGAACCGTTGCAGACGAGATGAAAAAAGCTATTCAATTTTACAAAACCGATGCCAAGGGTGAATCGCCACAAAGTGTAATGCTCTCCGGTGGTACTGCCGGTATGCCCGAGGTTGCGTCTTACTTTACAAAGATTCTCGGTATTGAAGTTGTGGTGGGTAATCCATTTTTGAAAGTAAATGTTGATCCCAATGCGGCTAAATCGCTTTCGGGTTATGCACCACTTTATGCAGTAGCCACGGGTTTGGCAATGCGATAATTAATACCTTATGGCAAATATAAATTTACTACCCACCGATTTAGGTCCAGATCCGCAGGTTGCGAAAGTCTCGGAAAAACTGGTGCGTTTTGTCACATTTCTCACTGCTTGTCTAGTCATCCTTATCATTGTTTCGATTGCGTCGTTTGAGCTAATTACCCGAAAGATTAATGAAACCAACACCAATAAGGAAAATTTAAAAGCATCAATATCTTCTCTGGAAACAACTGAGCAAAAACTTATCTTAATTAAAGACCGGATTGACAAATCGTCAACGGTGATCTCCGAAGAAACCGCCAGCAAGCAGATAGAAGAAATTGAAGGATTAATAACGTCGGTACCTTCCGGAGTTACGATTGTCCAATCCGAAGTTTTTCCTCAACGTACCGAGATTGTTTTTAGCGTACCCGAGTCAAAAACCGTCGGAGAGTTGGTTCAATTGATTGAATCAACGGGACGCTTCAGAATCGTTCAACTTAAATCGATAGAATTTAGCAATAAAGATGCTTATAAATTGGGTTTTGTGTTAATCAATTAATTATATGATATTGGGTTCTGTCAGCATGCGGTCAAATCAAAATATAAAAGCATTAGCTGTGCCGATAGGTTTTTCTATCACAGTTAGCGGACTTTTATTGCTTGCGGGGTTTTTTTCCGTGACTCGAATTACCAAGCAATACGACAATCTCAAGCAATCACGTATCGAGGAAAATGTTTTATTGTCCAAAAACGACGAACTCTCATCCGTCCAGATTGAAAGTCTAGATGCGTCTAACCGGACTTTGATCGCAATGCCAAAAGAGAATCCGGGTTTGTTTATGGTGACACAACTAAAAAGCATGTCCGCAAAATATTCGTTGTCGGTTACCGACATCCAGCTAGAGAAAGAGTCGGAATACGCCGGTGGTATGTCGAGGGCAAAAATTGTTTTCGTATTTGAATCTTCAGACCTAAATTCTGTGATTGCTTTTTTCAAAGAGTTGAAAACCTTGTCACCTTTGTCGACGACCGAGAAAATAGATATTAACGGAAATAAATTAGGTAATTACATCGTCGAATCTGAAATTTATGTATATTGGTCGGATTTTCCCGAAACATTGCCGCCAATTTCCGACCCGATTATTAAGTTGACAACGTCAGACCAAGAATTGCTTACGCGATTGTCAAACCTCACGGTACCCGCCTTTACAGTCTTAAATCCCGCGGAGCCAGTTGAAAGAACAACTCCCTTTTAGTGCGAACTTTGACTCTTCAATTATTTTTATCAATATTAACTTTATAGACATACCGAACAATTTTGTACCTGGAGGAGCACACATTGAAGACCATAATGCAGCTATAACAATGAAGTAGTGAGCGATTAATCAATTTTTTCTTCGACCAATACGTACACCGAAGTTTTGTCAAGCGTGCTTTTAACGCGGAGAAGATTGCGGATAGCTTTAATTGTCGAACCACCTTTGCCGATAATTAGCCCCATATTTTCTTTGTCTGCAACGATAGTAAGCTCGAGACGATTATTTTCATTTTCGACTTCACGAATTTCGAAATTATCATTACCAAGAATTCCCGTTAAAATGTAATGAAGAAGCTCTTTCATGTTTTATATTAATTTCTTTAGCGTAGCCGTTATTTGCGCACCTTTTTTGACCCAAGCATCTAGTTTTTTCTTGTCAATGCTTTTTTCTTGTGATTTGGGATTCCAGAAACCCAATACCTCAAGCGGTTTACCTGTAATTTTACGTTTTGAGTCTGTGACCACGACCCTGTAAAAGGGTTTGTTTCTTGCTCCAAATCTTGCTAAGCGAATTTTGATCATAATTAAATTTAAGTCTGGGACAATTTTACTATAGTTTAACCAAAGCCTCAAGTGTGGGATATAAAAATGATGTATTTCCTAATCCTTGATATTGTTGTCGATGGCATTCTCAGCTGCTGCTTGTGCCGCTTCAGCTTTGTTTTTCCCTTCCCCTTTCCCCCATCGTTTACCGTCAACTAAAACCGAAATGTAAAATATTTTGTCGTGATCGGGTCCAATTTCTTTCTCTACCTTGTATTTGGGAGCTTGGAATCCTTTTGCTTGGACGTATTCTTGTAATCTGCTTTTAGCATCTTTAAGCGGTTCTTTAATTTTCTTATCAAGATCTACCAACAAATATTTTTGAATGAATTCTTCGGCTTTCGTAATACCACTGTCCATAAAAATAGCGCCGATTAAAGCTTCCACTGTGTTGGCGAGTAAGGAAGTATTGCTTCTTCCACCACCATCCTCCTCGCCTTTGGATAAATAAAGAAGTTTCCCAATATCCATTTTTCCGGCGACATGTGCCAGATTAACCGTATTGACCAAATTAGCACGGAGCGCGGTTAAATAACCCTCTTCCTTGTCAGGAAGTAATTTAAACAGTTCTTTGGAAACGATAAATTCAAGTACGGCATCGCCTAAAAATTCAAGTCGCTCATTTGATGATCGTTGATCCGGATGCTCATTTACCCAAGACTTGTGGGTGAGAGCGAGCGTTAACCAGTTTGCATCTTTAAATAAAAGTGATATTTTTCGCGATTTGTCCATTATTCCTCCTTGTGGTATATAGTACCCAAAACGCCGTTTATAAACGAGGGTGATTTTTCACTTCCGAATTGTTTGGCAAGTTCGACGGCTTCATCGATTATTACTTTGGGGGGTGTTGAAGTGAAATCCAATTCATAAACAGCAAGCCTTAATATTACCAGGTCAACCCTATTAAGCTTATCAAGTGGCCAAGCTGGTGCAGCTTGGGATATTTTGGCATCAAGTACGTGTTGATTTTCCAATATCTTATCCACCAATTTTTCGGAGTGTGGCTGTTGGGTGAAACTCTGCGCAAACAATTGCTTAACCACGTCAACGCGTTGTTTGTGTCGTGGATCTTTGGAAGTTTTCATCTTGCCTTTGATTTATTGTAGGATGTAACAGCTTTTTGTAAAGTTTTTTCTGCACGGTTTTTACGCTGTGCATTTCTGCGTGTGTTACTCCTGCTGCGAGAATGTTTTTTCTTTGGTACAGCCATAGATGTATTGTAACCCAAGTTTTCTTTGTAGGCAATCGGATAAGTGTAAATTGACGAAAGTAGACATCGATTTCGGGTTACTAATATTGCTGACTGTTGTGCATATATTTTATCAGAGCATCATACGTGTCCTCGTTTTCCAAAGCGTAAAGGGCGAGTTTTTTTGTTTTTTTGATAATTTCAATATCAGTCCAGGATGCAATTTTTAACTCATCGAAACCGCTTTGTTTAGTCCCAAAAATTTCCCCTGGCCCCCTAATTGAAAGATCGATCTCGGCAAGTTCAAAACCGGTTTTGTTTTGGGTGAGTGCGGTTAAGCGTTTGTCGGATTTATCTGATTTTGCATGTGCGAATAAAAGACAATATGATTTTTTAGTGCTCCTGCCTACCCTTCCTCGTAATTGATGAAGCTGTGCGAGTCCAAATCTGTCAGCCGCCTCAATTATCATAATTGTTGCATTGGCAACATCAATGCCAACTTCGATTATCGGTGTCGTAACAAGAATATCGTATTTTTTATCTCTGAACATGGAGATTACATCTTCTTTGACTTGTGCCTTTAATTTTCCATGTAAGAGGGCGATGCGACGTTTGGGGAACGACTTCACAATCTTCTCGTATTCGACGGTAACTGCTTTAACCTCTTTCATAATACTGGATTCACTCTCCTCAATTAACGGACAAACGACAAATGCTTGGATATTTTTCGTCTCGATTTCATTATCTACCCATGTATAGGCACTACTGCGTTTGTCTTCGGGTACTATCCAAGTGGTAATTTTTCGTCGCCCTGCAGGTAATTCATCAAGAGTGGAAAGATCAAGATCTCCATAAAGTGTTAAGGCAATGGTTCTCGGAATTGGAGTTGCAGTCATTGTCAAAACATCGGGAGCGTAAAAACCGTTTTGGGTTTTTTTAACAAGGTATTTACGTTGGTTTACTCCGAAACGGTGTTGTTCGTCAATTATCACAACAGCGACCTTATCGAAATGATCCTCTTTCCCCAGTAGAGCATGAGTTCCAACAACAACATCGCAGTCATTACCACCTTTTTTCATATTCGCAGTTATCAAACCAACACTTACTCCCAGAGGTTGCAACAGCTGAGTTAATGTTTGATAATGTTGCTTTGCCAGTATTTGTGTCGGTGCCATAACCACAGCGCGGTATGTGTTAGCGTAGGCTATATAGCAGGCAAGCGCCGCGACAACGGTTTTACCCGACCCAACGTCACCTTCAAGTAAGCGATTCATGGGATGAGGTTTTTTTAAATCTACAATTATTTCGTCGATAACTTTTTTTTGAGATGACGTAAGCTCAAAAGGTAATGAATTGATATATCTATTTAATGTGTTTTGTGTTATCGCCAGTGCGTGTGCCTGATTGGTTTTTTCCCATGTGCGTTTTTTGTAAAGTGACGACAATTGGATAGATAAGAGTTCGTTAAATGCAAGTCGATAACGAGCCTTTTTGGCGTTTTGTAGTGTGTCGGGAAAGTGAATAAGGCGTAACGCATCGGTTAACGAAAGTAAGTCATAGTGTTTTAAATCATCGTCGGGGAGTATTTCCTGCATATCTTCCATAAGAGTAAGGAGTGATGCGATTCTTGCCCTGAACCATTTTGACGTAAGACCTTTTGTTTCGTTGTATACCGGGACAAGTCTTCCCGTATGGAGACCCGTGGCTGATTTAACCAATTCGTAAACCGGCGACATCATAGCTTTTTGCCGTCCAAACCACTTTATTTCACCCGAGAGATAGACCTCAACATCCTTTTTAAGTGTTGATAGAATATATCTCTGATTGAACCAAACGACGTTGAGCGATCCGCTTTTATCGCTAACAGAGATTAATTGCATTTGCTTTCTTTTTTTTGTGTACGTTGAGACGATGTCTTGTACCTTAGCTTTAATAGTGACAGTTTCCCCCACTTGGGAATTGGCAATTAGTGTTGTTTTTGAAAAATCATAATACCGGTGTGG
Source organism: Candidatus Woesebacteria bacterium (assembly GCA_016700095.1). Lineage (NCBI taxonomy): Bacteria > Candidatus Woeseibacteriota > Candidatus Woesebacteria bacterium. The sequence continues at coordinate 606,230 of CP065002.1, forward strand.
TACATGATATAGAAAGTCGTGTATGTTAAATATTCCCAATTTTTCTAACTTTTTAGTGTATGAGGGGCCGATTGACGGGATATGTGACACACTGGTGATCAAGTCCATATGCCTTTACTATAACATCTTGGAACTAGAGATAAAAAAAGAATGGAAGGAACGTAGTAAGAAGAAGCATTAATGAAGCAACAACCAGTACGAATGTTGTAACTATTTTTTTTTGCTTTTTTGTCATGACTATACAACCTTTAAAAATATTTTCTTACCTAGTTTGATATTTTGACCGCTTGAGGTTTTATAATGTGGATCGCGGATAACTTGTTCGTTTACGCTTACCGCGCCTTGGGTAATCTGCCTCTTTGACTCCGAGACACTTGCCAAAGATGTAAAGGGCGCAATGGTTTTTGCGAGAGTTCCTTCGTTTTTAACGTTTTTTGTGAAATCGGGTTTTTTATCCTGGAAAGTTTTTTTAAACGCTTCTTGAGCTTGATTCGCCTTGGTTGTGTCGTGAAGCTCGGTGACAATTGTATGAGCTAATAGTTTTTTGGTTTCCATCGGGTGAACCTTGCCAGATTTAAGATCACCAATGATTGTTTTGACGACTTCGGTTGGTGTATCGGTTGCAAGTATAAAATACGATTCAATGAGTGAGTCGGAAATATTCATAACCTTCCCATACATGTCGCTTGGATCATCCATCAGCCAGATGCAGTTGCCGACGCTTTTACTCATTTTTTTGCCATCTGTCCCCTCCAAAATATCAAGTGTCATAAAGTAACTTTCCTTTGCTCGATAGTATTTTTGTAAAGTGCGTCCTGCTTGAAGATTAAAGGTTTGCTCGGTTGCACCGATTTGTAAGTCGGCATCCAGATAATAGTGATCATAGCCCTGCATAATAGGATAAAGCATTTCGTGAAGACCGACCCTTCCACCTGAATATAGTCTTTTCCTGACCAATTCACGTCCTATAAAATCGCCGACGGAAAATTGCTGCGTTATTTTAACGACATCACTAAAGGTTAGTTTTGACAGCCAGTCGCTATTCTTTTTGACTTCAATCAGTGAGAAATCCAGAATTTTTGAAGCTTGTTTTTTAAAATCCTTCCAATTGTTTTTAATTTCTTCACTGGTTAATATCGGCCGCTCGGTTTCTTTGTCAGAATTATCCCCCACTAAGGTGGTGAAGTCGCCGATAAGAAATATGACTTTATGCCCCAGTTTGGCAAAGCGCTGCAATTTTCTGAAAGGAACCGTATGGCCAAGATGTAATCTCGGTGCGGTGGCATCAAAACCGGCATATATAGTAATTTTTTTAGACGTGAGTAATTTCGCCAAATGTTTTTTATCCGGCACGATATTGGCAACTCCGCGGGTTAAAATATCTTCAATATCATTATGCATAAATTGATTTTATCACAAACGTAAGTTTTTGGATGATAGTTGATATTATGAGGTTAATGATACATCGCGGACTAAAGTTTATGATACCTTTATTACGCCTTTGGTATAAGACAAATCTCCAATCACACAATATATCGCGTTATTACTTAAGAAATACTACAAATTAATTCGAGCTCATATTTTAAGTTTTATTAAAATTTGATATTTTTGCTACAATACTAGATATGGCAAAGTGGAAGAAAGTCTACAGAAGAAAAAGAAAGTATGAAAGACTTGCCAGGCGGCAATTGGCCGATAAATCAAATATACGCTCGCTTGTATCCAGTAAATGGCTGGTGCGAATTGCAAAGTTTGGTTTTGTTAGTGTAATTCTTGGATTTCTGGCAATTTTTGTACTTATCCCGCTTTTTGCTTTTAATCTCCCTTCCCCAGATAAAATAATAAGACGTGAAGGATTTTCCACAAAAATACTCGCCCGGGATGGTCAGGTGCTGTACGACATTTATGTCGATCAAAACAGAACCCATGTAAATCTTGAGGATATTCCCGATTACTTAAAACAAGCTACGGTTGCTATCGAAGATAAAAATTTTTATCATCACCAAGGGTTTGATATTTTTGGTATGGCACGAGGTGTAACTAGAATTTTTACACGAGGAAGAGCGCAGGGGGGATCGACATTGACACAACAATTGGTAAAAAATGCATTGTTGTCACCGGAACGTAGTGTATTTAGAAAAATTAAGGAGTTTATTTTAGCGATTCAAATAGAACGTGCATACAGCAAAGATGAAATACTAACACTTTATTTAAATGAAGTACCCTATGGAGGTACTGCGTGGGGAGTTCAAGCTGCTGCGCAAGCGTATTTTGGTAAAGATGCAAAAGAGTTGTCGTTAACAGAATCGGCAATACTGGCTGGTTTACCACAACGGCCGTCTTTGTATTCACCGTATTCTTCAAGTCCAGATGCGTATATCGGACGCACTCAAGATGTGTTAAGGAGAATGCGTGAAGATGGTTATATTACAAAAGAGCAGGAGGAAGAAGTCAAAGAACAACTGGGCGATATTGAATTTCAGCCACGGGGTGCTAGTTTTAAAGCACCGCATTTTGTGCAATATGTCCAAGAAATTTTGGAGGAAAGATACGGACAATCTGCCGTTGAGCAAGGAGGTTTGAAAGTTACGACTACTCTTGATATCGATCTGCAGGAAAAAGCGCAGACGATTGTAACTGAGGAAATTGAAAAAGTGGAAAGCCAAAATATCGGAAACGGTGCGGCTGTGGTTTTGGATCCGCAAACGGGAGAAATATTGGTGATGGTGGGATCAAAAGATTTTGCCGCAGCCGATTATGATGGTCAGGTAAATGTTACGACTCGCCTTCGACAACCGGGATCGGCAATAAAACCGATAACCTACGCAACTGCGCTTGAGAAGGGTTACACCGCGTCTACGATGCTTATGGATGTACCAACAGAATTTCCGGGTGGTGAAGGTCAACCTCCCTACATCCCTGTCAATTACGACGGTGAATACCGCGGTCCGATACAATTAAGGTACGCTTTGGCAAATTCTATTAACGTTCCCGCAGTGAAATTACTTGCGCTTGTTGGAATCAATGATGTGTTGGATACGGCGTATAAATTGGGAATTTCATCTTTTGAACCAAACAAAGAGACTTTGAGTAGAGTCGGTCTCTCGTTGACACTGGGCGGCGGTGAAGTAAAACTTTTAGAATTAACAGGTGCTTATTCTGCTTTCATGAACAAAGGATTTGCGGTGGAACCCGTAGCCATTCTCAAAGTTGAAGACGGTGACGGAAACATCCTTGAAGAAAATAAACCGGAAAAAGGTAAGCAAGTAATCAGTGAAGAAGTTGCCTACATTATTTCGCATATTCTTTCCGACAATCAGTCAAGAGAAGCGGTTTTCGGATCGAATTCACTTTTAAATATTTCAGGACGACAAGTAGCCGTAAAAACAGGTACAACAAATGATAAACGGGATAATTGGGCGATTGGTGGAACACCCGGTGCCTTGACGGGAGTATGGGTGGGAAATAACGATAATTCGCAGATGAAAAATGTTGCCTCAGGTGTGTCTGGAGCAACACCAATTTGGAGAAGAATCATCCTTGAGGCATTGAGTCAAAGACCGGCGCAAGGTTTTGAAGTGCCCGATGGTGTGGTAACAAAATCAGTAGACAGTGTTTCTGGTTATGCGTCTCACGATGGTTATTCATCCAGAATTGAGTACTTTGTAAAAGGAACTGAACCCGGTGATGATCCGGTGCATACGAAGCTGAAAGTGTGTAAAACTGATGGAAAGTTGGCTAGCCCATCGGATATTTCAAGTGGTAATTATGAAGAAAAGGAATTTTTTGTATTCAAGGAAGAAGATCCGACTTCAGCTCCTGGAGGAATAAATAAATGGCAAGAAGGTATATTAACTTGGATACAGACGCAGGAAGACGCACGTTACAAACCGCCCACCGATTATTGTCAAAGCGGTTCGCCGGTCGGGGTATCTTTTGACAACCCGCAGGATCAGACATCAAATCACCCAAATGCCTTACAAGTAAAAATAAAAGCCGAGAGTACAAATAATTTAACTGAGGTTGCTGTATATGTCGATGGAACGAAAGAAAAAACGTTTACCCAAGCACCGTACACACTTACTTTAAATTTACAAGACGGTAAACATGAGCTGAAAGCTGTTGTGCGAGATGAAAAAGGCAACCAGGGTGACCGGGTGGTGCGAATTGGTGTCAATACAACTTGGGATTATCAAACTCCAACCCCGAGTCCGACTAGTGCTCCGAGTATAACACCGGATTAACACTACTTGGTGAGATTTATTTGTGCAATTTTCATTAACTTATAAATCTTGTGAAGTTAATTTGCTCCCTAGATTCGTCAATGACAGGTGTTAGACAGGTGACCAAAGAACTACTAATTAAACAGACTTCATTTGATTAAATTCGGTAAACGACAATACCCGAAGACGAAAAATTGATTACATTTATCGGGAGTCTATTCTTTGACGGTTACATGGTGTTTTGCCGATAAATATTTAACAACTTCCTGGCGTATCTTTCTGACATCCTCATCAGAGAGAGTTTTGTTACAATCTTGATACCAAATACGGAAAGTAAAAGCATCGTTATACGTATCAATTAATTGAATTTTGGTTATTTGATTACTGGCGTGTTTGATTCCATCCATTAAATCACCGATATAAGTATTTTTGGGAACAATACTGGTGATGTCTTCGATATGCGCCGGAAATTGCGGAATAGGTTTGTATGTAGCATTTCTACTAAACTTCTTTAAAAGTGACATGTCGAATTCAAAGTAAATACTATTATCCATGAGGACTCCGAAAAATCCTATGTATTTACGGTTTGTGAGAACTTGCAGGCGTTGCCCTGCTTTAAAGCCATGTGCATCTGTTGGATGAAAAACGTAAGGAATATTGAGTTTATCAAGTAAAGTTTCGATGACACCTTTGGCTTTTTCATAGTCCGTCTTAACGAAAATCCCACCCAAGGTCATTTTTTCTTGAGGAAGATTTCCCTTCGACGGGATGTAAATATTTGCGACCTCAAAAAGTAGAAAGTTTGATTCTTGCGCTACATTTACATCAGCCGCTTTTCTCAGACTCGGTAACAGAGATACCCTGAGAAATGAATGATCGGATCCCAGAGGATTGGACAATTTCAGTTCATTCCCCACAGTCATTGTCTTGGAAACGAGTGAAAATGTGTAAACTTCATTTGCACCCAATTCCTTGAGAATACTTTTGACCGCCATCTCAAATTTAAATGGCATATCAGTCGGTTTATCAGGAATTTCGCCCGAAAGTTTTGTGCAAGGTACATTGTGATAACCAAAAATTCTGACCACTTCTTCTACGATATCTTCGGCAATAGTTATATCGCGGTTTCGCCATGATGGTGTCGAAACTTCATAGCCTTCTTTTGTTGCCTTCATGCCAAACCCTAAGCTTGAAAGAATAGTTATTACACGTTTTTTGTCTATATGTGTCCCGATTAATTTTTCAATTTTTGCATGAGTTATCTTCACGATATTTTGTTTTTGTTTCTTCGGGTACTTATCAATAACGTTACTTGCAACACTCGCATGGCAAATTTTTTGAAATAATGACACACCCAAACTTAATGCATAGTCTGAAAGCGTAGGATCAACCCCCTTCTCGTTAAGAGTAGCGGCAACAGTACGGATTCCAAGTGTCATTGAAGTTTTGCGTATCCGAACCGGATCGTTTGTTTCCATAAATAAAAGAACACGTTTGGTGGTAGCGTTTACAACTGAATTTTTAGTTCCGATGATTCCGGGTAAATCAATGATTTGCCCCGTTGAATCGTCGATTACGATGTCCCCTCCCGGTAATTTGTATTCTTTGTTTTCAAGACTGACGATTCTTTCATTTTTTTTGGATTCTCGAAGTACAAACTGTTTTGTCGTGATGAGATCATAATCAAAGACATGCGTGGGATGACCTATCTCGGTCATGACGTAGTTTGTTATATCAACAAGTGCTCCCAAGCTTCTAAAACCACTTGCCGTAAGTCGGTCTTTCATCCACTTTGGCGTTTCTCTGTTTTTTATGTTATCAATCACAATACCCATAACGCGGTGGGTTAATGCAGGATTAATGGAAATTTTTAAAGGTAGCGGTTTTGTTAATTTAGCGTACTTTTGAAGTGCGGGTTTTTTTAACTTTGCCTTGAAACCGAACTCGGGCAAAATTACACTTGCTTCTCGGGCTATGCCCCAAACGCTCATCATATCAACCCTATTAGTTGTAACTTCGATGTCGTAAACGTAATCTACTTTACCGCCAATGTTAATTTTATTGATACGCTCGACCGATGGTCCACACAAAGACAGGCATCTTGCGATATCCTGCGCTTTGGCGTTGGTAATTAGATAATCCCGTAACCAAGAATCAAGTATTAATATATTCATATAATTAAAATTGTCTTAAAAATTGCAAATCTGTGCCATAAATTAGTCGCACATCCGGAATTTGGATACCCGATTTCATCATGTATACGCGCTCCACGCCCCAACCAAATGCAAATCCGGTGTATACAGTAGGATCGATTCCCCCTGCCTTGAGTACATTAGGATGAACCATGCCGGAACCTCCTATTTCAAGCCAGCCTTCCTTGCAGAGTTTGCACTTATGTCCTTTAATTAAGCCCGTACCTTTGCAGATATCACAGCTTATATCAACTTCAAAAGACGGTTCAGTGAAAGGAAAGTTATAGGGGCGGATACGCGTTTTTCTGCTTGGTCCAAAAAACGAACGCGCAAAATAATCGAGAGTTCCCCTTAGATGCGCTATTGAGATATCTTTATCGACAACCAAGCCTTCAAATTGATGAAAAACGGGAACATGACTTACATCGGACTGTCGTCTGTAGCATTTAGCAATGTTAATCATTCTGATTGGTGGAGTTTTAATCGCTTGCATTTCTCTTACTTGTCCACTTGAAGTATGCGGAGTAAGAAGCATTCTGCCGAATTTAGGATGGTCTTTCGCTTCGATAAAAAAAGTTTCCCAATCATCGCGTGCGGGGTGAAGAGGGTCAAAGTTAAGCGACCCAAAAGAATACCAATCCCATTCGACTTCTGGATATCTTGATCTGACAAAACCAATACTTTCGAATACATTTGATATTTCTTCTATTGCTTGAGTAACCAGGTGCAGTGATCCCGTCTGTAGTTTTGATCCGGGGATAGTCGGATCAAACCATGTTTTAGGAGTGTCGCAAAACTGTTGTTTTTGTGTGTTTAATGCCGTCTCGATTGTTTTTTTGACGTCATTAATCAATAATCCTGTTTGTTTTCTATCTTTAATTTCTAAGCTTGTAAGTTCCTTGATTAGTTTTGTTAACTTACCATTTCGCCCCAAATACGCGATTCTAATTTCCTCTAAATCGTTTACACTTTCGGCCTGAGTAATTTGAGCTATTGCTTCACTTTTTAAGTTTTGTAAATTTTCAAACATGTTTATATAAGTTTATGATGATTCACCATAAATATAAAGCTTCAATGATAGTATTTGTAAACTTGATACTTATCAATCCGATTTAGCAAAAAGAAATGTTTGTAACAAGTTTGCTGATAAATAGTACAAAAAAAACCTCCGGTTTGGAGGCTTTTAGCATCACAAAATTGCCTCCTTTTTTCAAAGAAAGCTAAAGTTAAAACTATTATTAATAAAAATCATTTTAGATGTTTTAAAATTTGTGCAAAAGTTTCAGGATCACTAATAGCGATTTCGGATAGTATTTTTCTATCAAGTTCAACATGTTTGTCATTGAGTGCTTTTATAAAAGATGAATAATTCAAACCATGTTCTTTTACCGCAGCATTTAGTCGGGTTATCCAGAGCCTGCGTAGATTGCGTTTCTTCAGTTTTCTTCCTTCGAACGCATATTGTCCAGCATGAAGCACTGCTTCGTTGGCCGTCCTAAAGCGTCTGTGTGCAGAAAATTTAAACCCTTTTGCAAACTTTCTAACTTTGTTATGCTGCTCGCGTCTGGTTGTACCTGTTTTTACTCTTGTCATATTACTTACCCAAAGCCTTTCTTATTTTTCTTGAATGAAACTTGTTTGTATGAATTATTCGTTTCAATCTTCTTTTTTTACTTTTGCTTTTTTTAACATTCAAATGTCCACTAAAACCCTGTCTACGTAAGACTTTGCCGTTTTTTGTTACCTTAAACCTTTTGGTTAAACTCTTTCTTGTTTTTTGTTTAATTTTCATAATCTAAATATCTTCACTACTGAGATTGCTTTTTTTAGGTTCCTCGCTATTTTCACTGTCGCTCTCAATTTTTTTATTGGTTGGTGAAATTACCATTGCCAAATGTCTTCCAAGGAATTTGGGTTCCATGTCGATTACAACATTCGTCGTAAGGTCTTTGAGTAATCTGTTGGTTAAATTGTAACCAAATTTCTTACTATCCATTTGTCGGCCTTTAAATTTTACGACAATCCGTATTTTGTAACCGTCTTTCAAAAAGTCATTAACTTTTTGTAATCTGGTTGTGTAATCCGCCTCGCCAATAAAAGGTGAAAATCTAATTTCTTTGATTTCGCCTCCCTTTGCTGATTTCTTTTGTTTTTTAAGTTTTTTCTCTTCCCTGTATTTAAATTTTCCAAACTCGATAACTTTTGCTACCGGTGGAACTGCTTTGGGCGCTATCTCAATTAAATCACAAGATGCTTCACTGGCAACCTGTAAAGCTTCAGGTAAACCCATCACACCAATCAACTTGCCGCTTTCGTCAACAACACGAAGTTTGTCACTTCGGATTTGGTGATTAATGCGCCAACTTAACTTTAGTTGTTTGGGCCTAGCGTTTCTCAAATTACAATTTAGTATTTTAACAAACTATTGACATAAACTCAAAGGTCAAGATCTTTTGAGTCGTTTTTGTCGTTAATTAGCTTGATAAAATTATTAAGTTCGATTTGACCCAAGTCTTTACCGTTTCTTGTTCTTAGTGCGACCTTTCCGGCTTTCTCTTCCTTATCGCCGATAACAAGCATATAGGGAATTTTTTCATTTTGTGCTTTTCTGATTTTATTGCCAAGCGTGTCGTTTGTGTTGTCCATGGCGACACGAACACCCGCCGTTTTCAAATTTTGGGTTAACTTATTTGAATAGCCGATATTCCTTTCCGTTATCGGTAATACTTTTGCCTGTTGGGGTGAAAGCCAAACCGGAAGATTGCCGGCTAAGTGTTCCAACAAGATCATCATAAATCGCTCCGGAGAACCGATGACGGCTCTGTGAATCATTATCGGTGTAACTTTCTCCCCCTTTTCATTTATGTAATACAATTCAAATCTCTCCGGTTGGACATAATCAATTTGCACGGTAGATAATTGCCATTCACGTCCCAATGCGTCGGTTGCCATGAGATCCATTTTGGGAGCATAGAATGCAGCCTCTCCGGGTCCGTCGTAATGATCGATATTATTTCGCTTCATAATTTTCTCTGCCCATTTTTCTACCTTGTCCCATGTCTTTGGATTACCCAAATACTTTTCGGGATGTTTGGGATCACGAATTGACAAGCGATAACGATATGTAAAGCCAAAAGTGTTCATTACTTTTTTAATCATCGAAAGAGCTATGTCGATCTCTTCGTCTACTTGGCTCTCCATGCAAAAGATGTGGCAATCATCTTGCGAGAAGGATCTCACTCTGGCAAGACCTGATAATTCACCCGGTCTTTCGTCGCGATAAAGCATTGCAAAATCCGTCATTCTTATTGGTAAGTCCTTGTAACTTCTAAGTTTGCTTGCGAATATTTGTGTGTGTTGTGGACAGTTCATCGGCTTGAGATACATTTCCTCATCCGAATAGTTAGAAATCACCTTAAACATATCGTCTTTGTATTTTGCGTAGTGACCTGATATTTTAAACAATGATGCCTTGCCGATTTGCGGTGTCCATACTTGTTGATAGTCTAGTGGACTTTGTAAATCTTCAATGTATTTGTTAAGAGCCAATCGGATAAACGCACCCTTGGGTGTGTAGAGTGGAAGTCCTGCTCCGACTAAATCCGAAAAAGTAAATAAATCAAGATCCTTACCCAACTTTCTGTGGTCCCTTTTTTGCGCTTCTTCTTGGGCGATCAGATATTCATCCAATTCTTTTTGCGAAGCAAATGCTGTCCCGTAAATTCTGGTTAACATTTTGTTTTTCTCGTCTCCACGCCAGTAAGCTCCGGCAAGCGATAATAATTTAAAGAATTTAATCTCTTGTGATGGATTTGCGATATGACCTCCTTTGCATAAGTCGCGAAAATCCCCTGAGCGATATATGGTTAACCCCTTACCCTCTTTGGTGAATTCTTCAATTAGTTCCTTTTTATATTCATTTCCCGAAAATTCCTTTAAAGCTTCATCTTTGGTCACTTTTATCTTGTCGAATTTTTTCCAACCCTTAACAATACGGTGCATTCTTTCCTCAATTTTTGCCAAGTCTTCCTCCCCCACTTTGACATTGCCAAAATCGATATCGTAGTAAAAACCTTTGTCGATAGAAGGACCGATTGCCAATTTCGCCTTGGGGTATAATTCCAAAACGGAAGCCGCCAGCAAATGCGACGAGCTATGTCTTAGATTACTTAAATATGTTTCGTCTATTTTTTTCATTGGCTTACAAACTGATTGTACTACACTTAAATACTTAATAAATAGCCTTGTTCCCGTTAAACTCAAAACTATCGATTTGAGTCGGATGCTTAGATTAAAGTCTTAACACTAAGACGACTACAATCCGTTTTAGTCGGTAAAAACGTCTATATACTTATTAAGTTACTTAAACTAAAAAACCTCCGATTTCGGAGGTTGTCTTTTAAACAAAAAACACCACCTCCACTATAAAGCGGTGGTAGTTGTAAAGATGTTTAATATAGTACTCATAACTGCGTTATTGTTATCCAAAATATTTAAATTGTCAAGTTCCTTCTCTCCAACTTGTTAAATATGTTTTTTGTTGGGTGGTTAATTTGTCCAAACTCCAGCCGTTTGCCTTGAGTTTAATTTCGGCAACCTTATAATCAATATCTTTGGGTAAAACGTATACCTTGTTTTCCAATTTACCTTCGTTTTTCAAGAAATACTCAGCTGCCAATGCTTGATTTGCAAAGCTTAAGTCCATGACCGATGCCGGATGGCCTTCGGCGGCAACAAGATTAATAAGTCTTCCTTCACCCAGTACGTAAACAACTTTTCCGCCGGGGAGTTTGTATTCGTCGACGAACTCACGTATTTTTCTCTTGCCGACTTTTATTTTTTCCATCTCCGTGAGATTAATTTCGACATTGAAATGGCCGGAGTTGGCGATGATTGCTCCGTTTTTTAGTTTAGCAATATGTTTTTTGTCGATGACGTTAATGTCTCCGGTTACTGTAACGAAAATATCGCCTATCCCCGCCGCCTCTTCACCCGTTAATACTCGAAAACCATCCATTCCGGCTTCCAACGCTTTTACGGGATCAACTTCGGTAACGATAACATTTGCCCCCATTCCTCTGGCGCGGTTTGCCAATCCCTTTCCACAAAAACCATAACCTAAGACGACAAAGGTTTTGCCTGCAAGTAAAATATTTGTCGCCCTAAGAATTCCGTCGATAGTTGATTGACCTGTTCCATATCGATTATCAAACATATGCTTAGTGTCGGAATCGTTTGCGGCGATAACCGGTACTTTGAGTACACCTTCTTTTTCCATCGCTCGTAACCTGATTACTCCCGTGGTTGTCTCTTCGCTTGACCCTATGATGTTTTTGAGTTCATGCGTCCTTTTGGTATGAAGCAAAGTTACCAAATCCCCACCATCATCCATGGTGATATGGGGTTTTAAGTCAAGTGCGAGATTAAGATGTTTGTAATACACCTTATTGTTTTCGCCGTTAATCGCATACGTTGTAATTTGATAGTCTTTAACCAATGATGCGGCGACATCGTCACTTGTCGACAAAGGGTTACTTGCACAAAGAACACAATTCGCACCACCTTCTTTGAGTGTGATCATCAAATTTGCGGTTTCACTGGTTACATGTAGACAAGCTGCGATGGTTTTTCCCTTGAATGGTTTGTCCTTAGTAAATCTTTTTCTAATTTCTCGTAGGACATCCATCTGACGCTCCGCCCATTCAATTTTTAATTTACCGGACTTTGCTAGAGTTAAATCTTTTACGTCACTTTTCGTATTCATAATTTATGCAGTATATTTACTTAAGCCACTTACTGTCAAATCTTGAGATCTTCATTGAAATTGTCCTTATATCTTTTTAAGAATTCTGTTTTTGTAAAATGGTGTGTTTGTGTACCGTTACGATCAACCGTATACACAGAGCAAGTCGCACCCAACTGGCCACATGTTTTAAGAGGTGCTCCTTTAATAAAACCCGACAAAAATCCCGCCCGATATGCATCGCCTGCTCCTGTGGGGTCGATTATTTTCTTTTGTGTTTTTGCGGATTTTATTTTAATTATTTTACCGTCTTTTGAAATGACGGATCCGTCTTTTCCCATTGTCGTAACAACAATGTCGGTTGCATCTAATAATTCGTGAAGATTCCAACCAATCCTTTCCAAAATAAGGGCGATTTCGTAATCATTCCCGATGACAACTTTTGCATTTTCCAACGCTTCTTTGAGGTTATATGTCGGGATATGAGGAATGTTAAAAGCGGGATCAAACATATAATCAATGCCTGCCGCAACCGCTTCTTTTGCGTAACGGATCATTGCCAGTGGATTGTTAGGAGCAATTACCAAAAAATCACCCTTTTTGAAAATTTTTGCCAGGGATATTTTATTAGCATATCTCATGGCACCTTCATAAAATCCCCATATTTGATTATCGTCCTGATCGGTCATAACAAAACCGCTTGCAGTTGGTACTTTTTTGTAAATTTTAATTTTTGAAGTATCAATATGCTTTTGCTTACGAAGATGAGTCAAATACTCGTGGAAGTCGTTACCGACAGTTGCAATCAAGTTTGACTTTACGTTAAGTAAAGACAAGTTATATGAAATATTTCCACCTGTTCCACCAAATTCACGACGGAATCTTTCCATAATAAAGCTAACATTAATAATGTGAATTTTGTCAGGAAGGATGTGATCTCCAAAACGGGAAGGCATACTCATTATGTGATCATAGGCTACAGACCCAGTAACGATAATTCTTTTATACATATTTAGAAGTTAATACTCATTGTTAGTGGGGGGTTATAGTGGGTGTTCTGACACTTAATTGTTTTTGAGTTTCCTCGACAATTAAAGCTATCCAATTACCGATTATTGGCATACCACCAAGACTTCTTACAACAAAAACCAGAACCATCGAGATCATGACAAAACCTATCGTCACACCAAGTGCCCATCCTATACCGGCGAATATTCCCTGACGAAATAAATCAAGTGAAGACATAATCGGCTTTACTTTTTTTTCGATATTATTTTTGATTAATATTTCTTTAGACATATTTTGTGGACCGTACCGGGATCGAACCGGTGACCTCTTCAATGCCATTGAAGCGCTCTACCAGCTGAGCTAACGGCCCTAATTTGGTAATTTGTCTAAATAACCAGCAACACAAGTTGTTATAATTGTAGCATGAAGTTATTTAAACAAAACATATTACTTTTAATTGTATTTGTAACTGGCGCATGTGTTTTAATTATTGAAATAACAGCACTTCGTATTTTATCACCGTATTTTGGAAATACCATATACACATCAAGCAGTGTAATAAGTGTGATATTAGCTGCGTTGTCGTGTGGTTATTATCTCGGCGGAAGGCTTGCTGACCGCAGACCTGAAAGAAAAATATTTTTTCTCATAATTTTAGCGTCGGGGTTGGCGACACTTATTACGTTTACAATTAACTTAATCTTTCTGCCATCGTTGTCGCAAGAATTATCTCTTGTAGAAGGGCCGTTAATCTCTGCCTTTGTTCTTTTTACAGTCCCCGCTTTCTTGTTAGGTACTCTCTCGCCTTACGTTATAAAGTTACAAGAAATTGTCAATCCGAAACTGGGTACAGGATCGCTTTCAGGACAGGTATTTTTTTGGTCGACACTCGGAAGTATTGTCGGCAGTTTGCTTACAGGATTTTTCTTTATACCCTACTTTGGAGTATCGCAAATTGTTATTGCGACAGGAGTAGTTCTTTCCTTGATTGGTTTTGTAGGTGTAACTGCTAATTTAAAAAAAAAGTGGACTAATTTATTAATAATCGGTATTTCTTTTCTGTCTTCTTTGCCATATGTTGTATTGAAAAGTAGAGTAAGTGTAAACACGATTTACTCCAAAGACGGTGTTTATGAGAAAATTGAGATACAAGATCGTGAACTCAATGGTCACAAAAGTAGGATTTTGTATCAAGATATAAGTTTCTCAAGCGGTAAATACTTAGATTCACAAGAATTGGCTTTCAGTTACACGAAGTATTTTTCGTTATACAAATTATTTGAGATGGATATTAATCATGCCTTGGTTTTGGGCGGGGGTGCATACACAATTCCCAACGCTTTGGTCAAAGACAATACCAACGTAATTGTTGATGTAGTCGATATTGAACCGGAACTTCTTGATATTGCAAAACAATATTTCGACGTTAGCGATAATGTAAGAATTATTAGTCACACGGGTGATGGCCGAAGATTTTTGAAAGATAATAAAAATACATATGACTATATTTTCAGCGATGTGTATTCATCGCTGATGTCTCTTCCTGTGCACCTGACAACCAAGGAGTTTTTCTTGTCTGTCAAAGATAGTCTTAATAGCGATGGGATATTTATTGCTAATGTAATTTGCGGTATAAATAGGGATAGTCCTAATTTATTTTTATCAGAAGCAAAAACTTTGTTAAGCGTTTTCCCAAATAGCTACTTTTTTGCCACTGTTTCCCCCGGTCATTCTCGAGTTCAAAATGTAATATTTTTGGCGGTAAATAGCGATACACTTCTAAGTGAAGATGCCTTAACTAACTACATAGTTGATGGCAATAAAACACTTGCAGATAAAAGAATAAAGCTAGAGCGCTTTGATATGTCAAATCAGATAGTACTTACCGATAACTATTCTCCAATCGAAAGAATGATTGCTGACAATATCAAGAATTACGAAAGGATACGTGTTTTCAATGCAAATGAAGTAGTTCATTTAATTAAACAGCAGGTCGATATGGGAAGTCGTTATGTAGTTTCTAATGCACACGAGAAAGCTCGTAATTTAATTATTAATGAAATGGAACTTTTGTCTGATGAAGTGGTGATACAAAGCTGGAAAGATAGCACATATGATTTTACTAATCTAATATTTAGAACTCATCCGGAAAAGAAGGATAGATTTATTATTGCAACCCACTATGACAGTAAGAAAAAATCACTCGATAAACCTAATTTGCCAGTACCGGGTGCCAATGATTCAGCAAGTGGAACGGCGATGCTAATTGAATTGGCAAGAGGTATCAAAGAATATAATATTGATACACATTATGGAATCGATTACGTATTTTTTGACGGCGAAGAAGGTTTGGAAGATTTTGGTGAAAGCAAGTGGGAAGCTGTCGGATCAAAATATTTTGCCAATAACTTGAAAAGTATATATGAAAGCAAACCGCCCAAAGGCGCAATCATTGTTGATATGATATGTGATAAGGATCTAACACTATATAAAGAAATTAATTCCAATATGCATGCAAAAGAAATTGTCGACAACATCTGGTCAATTGGAGCAAATAAAAACGAAAGCATTTTTAAAAATGACATTAAATATAGTATTGCGGACGATCACACTAGCTTAAACGATATTGGTATACCAAGTGTATTAATTATTGATTATGATTATCCATATTTTCACACAACGCATGATTTACCTGATAAGTGTTCTGAAGATAATCTCAAGGTTATAGGTGAAACTCTAATGGAATTTATGAAATCGCCAAACTTATTATGATGGATTTAATATGATAGATAAACCTGAATTAGTAATCAATATAATTCTTACACTTGTAGCAATATTTATTGCCGATATTAGAAAAGTTGTATTTGAAAATCATACAACAAGTAATGAAGTTAATGTAAAAGACAGAGAACCGTTTCTTGATTTAATTAAAGGAGTGTCAATCATTGCCGTAATTATTATTCATGTAGGATATTTTTTCGGGGTTAGCAAAACCGAGGTGAATGTGTCGTTTTTGAATATTACGAATAATGTTTTAAGGTTTGCGGTACCCTTTTTTCTCATTACTTCGGGTATTTTAGCAAAGGATATTAGGAAAAAAGAAGTTGCTTGTCGGTCATTTGTTTTCGCAAAAACAAAAAATATATTAATCCCCTTTATCATTGCAAATCTTTTCGTATATGTAATTTATAATAAAGATTTACGATACTTTATATTTGACCTTATTACCGGGAATACTTTACCGCCGTATTACTACATTATAGTGTTGTTGCAGATATATCTTATTTACCCTTTCATTTATTCTTACCGAAAACAATCTTGGTTTTTACCGCTTGCGTTTATTATTTCCTTTTTGTCATTTGTTTATAAAGATTATTTAGAGCTTATGAAGATACCATTTATGGGTGGATATCTATTTTACTTTGCTTACGGTATGGCAATGCGCGAGCATTTTCTATCCAAAGAAAACGTTAAGGTAAAAAATAGTTGGTATGTATTAATTATCTTGTTTTATTTGCTTACACTTATTTTGGGAGGATATTACTATAATATGCTTTTTATCTACGCTATAGTATCTTTCAACATTCTTTATGCGTTTAGAAAACCCTTGCGAAAAGCCAAAATCGGACTTGTTTTTATATTTTTAGGTAAATACACTTTGTGGATATATCTAACCCATTTTATAGTTAGTCTTTGCATTTATACATTGGTTAAAGACATTTCTTATGGTTTTGCGATTAAATATATAATTGTTACAATTTTTAGTTTGCCCGTTAGTATTTTTGTAGGTCTGTCTTTCGACAAATTATATAAGCACCTGGTTAACTACATTTACATGTTAGTGAAATAAGGTGTACAAGATTTAGTCTCAGTTTGCTTGCTTGAGAGAAGTAGTGCCAACAGGTATAATTTGCTAGTTTGGTCGGTTAGCTCAGTTGGTTAGAGCGTTGCATTGACATTGCAAAGGCCGCAGGTTCGAGTCCTGCACCGACCACATAGCACATTACTCACTTTCTGTCCTTCTTACTTGTGTCCGTCTTGTTCCAACTGCTTCCTCAGTTTTTCTCATTCTATGTTCAATAACTCGTTTTGGTGTGCCTTGTGGGAAAGCAGAAACAGTTCCCTCTCCCCTAGCCGGATTTTTGGCCATTTCTTGCCATACTCTCCCACCTCCATGTTCTTCAACAATGTCTTTTTCCAGTTCTTCATATTTAGGATCCATTGGCATAAGTTATTTAATTCTTAATAGAAATGCTTTTAATATGTTGTAATAATTATCTAAGCTAGATAAATCAACCCATTCATTGTCAGAGTGAAGTCCTGCTCCTTTGGGGCCAAAAGTTATCGTATAACTTCCTGCTTTACTAAAGAATCTCATATCTGATCCGCCATGTTTGACTATTATGTTAGATTTGTGACCCGATATCTTATTCACGCAATATTGAAGTAATTTAATATCTCTATTGTTTTTATCTGTATACATGCAAGATTCGTTTAATAATAGCTCTTTCTTGAAACCTCTGGGTAACAGTTTGGTAATATTATTGCTTATTGTATCTTCATCGTCGGGAATATATCTGATATCTAAATACACTTCACAGTGATCCGGAACTTTATTAAAGGTGGTATTTTCAGCTTTGATGTGAGCGACATTAATTGTTGTTTTCCATGTTTCCTTTTTTGGAACTGGGTAGTGTTTCCATAAGTTAGTTAAAAATACGTTCATTTTTTGAATAGCATTTTCACCACGCCACGGGTAAGCTCCATGTGAATTGACTCCGGCAGAGTGGATTTTGTACCATAAGATTCCTTTTTCTTGATGATCAATGTCAAGATCTGTTGGCTCTCCAGCAAGAGCAAATTCAGCTTTGACTCCATTGTTGATTTGAAACTTCGTTCCATTGAATCCACCAACTTCTTCATCGGTAACGAGTTGAAGACCAAGTGGATATTCTACTTTTTCAACTACTTCTTTGAAAGCTAGAATTTCAGCTGCTGCAGCCGCTTTCATGTCATACGCCCCACGTCCGTATATGTTTTTCCCTTTTATGATTGGCGAAAATTGGGTTTTGTTGGCAGCGACGACGTCAAGGTGGGCATTAAGAAGCATTCTAAACTTTTTGGGACGAATTTTTTCTTTGTAAACGAGGACACTTTGAACAGATTTGTTTTCAAATCGTTCAATAGTGTATTTATTTAGTGTTTTTATGGCACTGTCTAGTACTTGCTTGTTCGCGTTTGTATCACCAGTAACGGAAGGAATACTTATAAGCTTTTTTGTTAAATCTATTAATTCTGTGTTTTTCATTTTTAAATAAACCTTGATTCACGTTTGGTATATTTTTCAATTTTATTCTCATCTATTTCGAATCCTAGACCAGGTACTTGAGGTACGGTAACATATCCATTTTTGTCGACCACAAAACTATCTTTAACTAAATCATCTTTATAAAATATATTAACCGGTGACATGTCGTTAGGATACTTGTAGTTAGGTAGAGAAGAAACTGCAATATTGAATGCTCGTCCAATTCCTGTTTCGAGCATCCCTCCGCACCATACGCCAATTTTATTTTTTTTACATACGTCATGTATTTTCTTGCTTTCTACTAGCCCTCCTACTCGACCAGGTTTAATGTTTATTATTTTACATGCTCCGATCTCGATTGCTTTTCTCGCATCTTCTGCAGATAAAATGCTCTCATCAAGACAAATTGGTGTTTTAATTTTTTTTTGCAACGTTGCATGATCGATAATATCATCGTGAGCAAGTGGTTGTTCGATCATAGTTAAATTAAACTCATCTAATTCTTTGAATGTCTTGACGTCTTTAAGAGTATATGCTGAATTTCCATCAACCATTAAGTCAATATTCCCAAATTCTTTTCTTATCGCTTTGACTATGTTAACATCCCACTTTGGCTTAACTTTCACTTTAGTGCGTCTATATCCTTCTTCTTTTCTTAACTTTACTTCTGCGAGTGTTTCTTCAACAGAGGATTGAATACCCAAACTTTCTCCCACTGGTATTTTATATTTTGTTCCCCCGAGCAATTTTGATAATGTTTTATTTTCTGAAATTGAGTAAATCATCCAGATAGCAGTTTCTATTGCTGTTTTTGCAAAATTGTGACCGATCACATTGTGTGAATACAACTCCCTAAAATCTTCAGGAGTTCTAAACTCTATATTTAAAGCTTGTGGCACGATATATTTTTGGAGTGCAAGGTACGTTGTTTCATGAGTATCGGCTTTATAATAAGGAAATGGAAGAGCTGCTCCCTCACCCCACCCTATTATTCCATTTGTTGTAGTGGCTTTTACTAGTACCGTAGGCTTTTTTGTTATCGTACCAAAACTTGTCGCAAATGAAGACACCATTGGTATCTCAACGATTTTTATTATGACGCTTTTTAGTTTCATTTTCTTGGTGGCACTATAACATTTCTTGATACAACCATGCTAGCGATCGATGCTCGTGTTTGATTGTCTCCAACTTGTTCAATTGCTCTGTCAGCACCATTCTTTCCAGTTTCGACCACATGATTTGCATAGCTTAACATCCATTTTTCATCGTCGCCCAATCCTTGCTCAGCAACTTCCAAAACCTCTCCTGCAAATTGTTTAACTGTTAAGCCATCGATTTCACCTTGTAGTCCATCTTTTATTGCAGCGTCTCTTAGAAGTCTAAGTGTTTGCCAATCATATCGATTTATTAAGGCTGTTGCTTCAGGTAAATTGTTTATAAGCCCTGCTTGCATCGCACTTGAGGTCATCATCACTGAGCGAGCGAATGTTCCACCCTTTTTATTTAAGTGTTTGTCAGGCATGTTTGTTCCTGGATCCCGACCTTCTATATAAACGAATTCTGAATGTTGTCTAAAATATTCTTCAACACGATTATTTTCCATTGCAGCCAAGAACTTATCCACAGGTGCTTCTTTTTGCAAGCCATATCGTATTCTGGCCCCTGCAAATTGCGAGAACTGCATAGCAGACATATGAGACATTTGAGGAGTTACTTGAACGGTATTGTCTGTACCAAACTCTCTTCCTTGCCATTTCTTTCGTTTTAAATAATCAAGGACTGGAGGATTTCCGTCAATTGTAATAATTCCCCCTGTTTTATAATCTTTATCGGATATGAAATGAATACCAGTATCTTCTCCATGCATCCAGTTGAAATAATCGGCCATCGTCCAAATCCTTTTTTCAGGGAATCGTGCTGTTCTTCTGTCACCTGGAACTGTTGAATGTTTCATCATCCTATCCCACATTGTAAGTCGAGATTCTTTATATCCCGACGCCTTTCCTTCAGCAAAAGGGCTGTTTGCTGTAATTCCTACAAAAGCTGCTCCTGTTCCAACAATTACTGAAAAAGCATCAGCTGCTTCTTCAGGTGAAACACCAGTTGTAGGACCCAGTTGTGCTTTTGCATCTATTCCTGCAGAATGGTCCCAACCTCGATGCCATAGATATGGATAAACTCCTTTTGGAGCAACACATTTATTATAGGTTTCCCTATCAGTATTACCTAATGGATGATTTGACATGTTGATGGCAGTCCCATTTTCTGGTTCAAGCGCTTCTTGAATACTTTGAACATCTGCATGCATTGTGTCTGCAAGCTTATTTAAATTTGTAGTATAAGGAAGTGCTGTTTCTTGATTATTGAAACCATTGTCCAATCCTTGTTCGCCAAAAGTTTTAGTTTGCACTCCCAGATGTACACCTTCTTCTACATTACTGTCATGGAAATTGGGTTGTTCTCCGCGATTTCGAGCTTGGGTCGCCAAATTTTCGAAAAAGTCTTGAGACACAGAGTGAGATTCACCTGTTATAGCGTTTGATATAGGCTTCTCCACTTCTGCTGCATATGTTCGCTCTCTTGTCATGTTATAAATCTAAACCACTTTTACCTGCTTGTACCATTTCTTCGACTCCTTGGGGTAATGTGTTTTCATCCATTAATTCAGATGCTTCTATAACTTTTTCTATTCCCCTTTGCATTACCTCAGGGTCTGTTGTTAATGGAGGGTGCAGTCTTAGTCCATTGTTTCCTACTCCTCCAGTTAGCATTCCACATCCACCTAAATAACATATTGCTGTGGTTACTTTAGATGAACCTGCATCAGTCACTGTCATTCCAGGTTGAGTAATTTCGGCACCTAGCATCAATCCTTTTCCTCTACCACCACGTAAATGTCCATATTGACCAGCTGCTTGATTCAACATGCTTAATGCCATCTCTCCTTTTAGTTCTACAGCATTTAAGAATGTAGGATCACTTGTTATCTCTACTGCAGTTATCATTCGTACTAATCCACTTGGATTTCCCATCATGGTAGTTAATGCACCTGCTGTATCAAAGTCATCATAGTGACGAGGCAAGATAGCAGCCGATGTTGGATATCCATTTGCCAGTGATTTAGCCATCGTTATTGCATTATTAGGCGACTGAGCCACTCGATCCCCATACCACTCTACTGCGGTAAATTTTCCTGATCGTCCCATTCCGCTTTGCACTTCATCCCAAATTGTTAAAATGTCTTGATCTTCGTTTGTATTAACTAAAAATTGAGCTGCCTCTTGTGTCATCATTCGCATACCACCATCACCTTGTATTGCTTCTACAAGTACACCTGCAACTAAGTCCTGCTGTACGAGTTGGGTATATTGTTCAGCAAATTGCATAGTTTTCTCGGGTGTGTCTGGATAAGGCAATATAATCGTAGGCATGTCTTTGCCATGAAATGCACTATATTTTTCTCTTATACCAAAACCTGTAGCCATACCTGCTGGTCCATTATTTCCATGATAAGCAGAATCAAAAGCAACTACAGCTCTTCTACTTGTTCTTCCGTGTTTTGCTTGATGCAGTACTGCTGCTTCCATTGCAACTGTATTTGCTCCTCCGCCTGTTGATTCAAAAATAACAATTTGCTCGTCGGAGTTTCCGGGTACCGCTCGTGCAAGCCGTTCTTTTGCTTCATCTTCTATTCCCATTGGATGGTAAGCAGAACAGTTGTTAGATCCAAATCGCAAACCAGCCCATGCATCTGCAGTCTCAACATCAGGATTTTGACCGCCTAAGTTAAGAGATGAAGCTGCACTTAACCAATTAAGCATTTCTTTTCCACCCCTTCCTGCTACCCGTAAATATCCTGCTTGAATCGCATCTGCTGATATTCCCGGTTTTAAAACCCATAATTGGGACCCTCTTGAAGTATGTCGTTGCAATTGTTGTAGGTTTGTAAGTGATGCTTGTGTATATAATCCTTCAGGTTCAAATTCCATAGGTCCGTCAGCAATTTCTCTTTCTCTTTTTGAGGCTGTTTTGTATATCTCTGTTACTTCATCTAAATATGCTTCGGTTGCTGGAGACAGACCACCATTTAACTCCATAGAAACTCTGCGTATTGTTTCACCATGGTTAGGCATATTACGCATGCTTTCAAGTGATGTGGTATTATCAATATTTCTTGGTTCTAATTCTTGTGTCATAATAATAAAAAAACCTCTCGTGTGAGAGGTTTTGACTAGTGTAATAAATTACTTTCCTCCCACGTTAGATAAGTCCAATAAAAAGGACTTCACTAACGAGGATGATAGAATTTCTACACATTTTATGTATTATAACAATTCAGTTTAATCTGTCAACAATAACTCATAGTATTTATAAATTAACAGCTATCTCGACTCTTCTTAATACTTCTTCAACTTGTCCCGGGCTAGGTGTAAGCATTCTCACAGCTGAATCACCATATCCATGAGCATTTCCCGTAGTAATACCATAATCAGCAAGACTCTCTGTTACTAAACCTGCCCTTCCAAGTCTTTGATAGAGATCTGAGTGTATTGTACTTGCCACCACCTGTATGGGTGTTCTAATATCCGTTTGTAGAATATGCAGACCAGCTTGTCTTAGACCGTCGTATAATTGCGTGTTAGTATTAGCCGAGTATTCCGCAACGGCTTTGGCATGTCTTTTGGCGGGATGTACACCGTACTTATCGCGCGTAAGTAAATATCGGTACACAAATTCGGATTCACCACTAAGTCCAAAAACTAATCTTTGATTTCCACTATAACCATTACTGGTGTGTTGTGGACTCAATATTGCATATCCTGTTCTTAATCCTGGCATGCCTTGAGTTTTTGAGAGAGATCCAAGTACTATTCCTCCTCTGTCGAGAGTATATTGGGCAATATTTCCAAATTCGTCACCAAGAGTTTCACCAAATGCCATGTCCACGATAGGTATTCCTCCGGCGTGTCCTACATTGTCAACTACTTTTCTTACGAGAGTTGGATTAGCGTCTCCTGTTGGATTATTTGGATAATCGATATAAACGCTATTCCCTCTAAGTTTATTTGGTTGCATTTGAGACATAAGTTCAAGAGAATCATCAGGATGGAGTGAACCATTTGCAATAACGGGAGTATATGCGATACCCTTTCGTCTACCAGTCCATTGAGCGACATTTGGAAACGAATATATAGGGGCAAATACTCTACCAACTCCTTCTTTTGCCAAATAGTTAATTACTTCGTCACCTGCGCCGTAACTTCCATTGCCACTAAAAACAACTGCTTCTTTACCAATTCCTACTAATCCGAAAGTGTCGATTAAGGCTTCTCTTGTTTCGTCATGATATGGATCTGAAGGGTAACTTGCTAGCTCTTTAACTGGATCCCTCTCTCTTAATGCTTTTTCCAATCCAGCTTCTGGTCCGATTGGAGAATTTGCCAAACCAAGATTTATTTCAGGACCATATCTCCCATCATACTCCGCACGATGAGCATTCACATACCCCGATTCACTACTGTGTTCACTTGACATACTGTTTTAACCACAATAAAAAAACCTCTCGTGTGAGAGGTTTTGACTAGTGTAATAAATTACTTTCCTCCCACGTTAGATAAGTCCAATAAAGAGGACTTCGCTAACGAGGATGATGGAATTTCTACACATTTTACGTATTATATCAGCTTGATATTTCATGTCAATGTATTAAATTATAATACTATATTACGCAATGGCTTTGTGTTTGCGTAATCCGTTTTCTATTAAGGATACTAGTTTAATTGTTTCAAATAACTTGTTTCCAATTAAACCAAATTGTGCCCACCCTACCGATAATCCGAGAAGGTGCAATTGGTCTTTGGATATTTTATAACCTTCAGTGTTTAATTTAGCTATTTCAATTTGCAAACAAGTTAGCATATCCTTGTAGTTTTTATACGGAGTTACGTTTCGGGTAACCGTGCATGCTTGTGAGCCAAATTTTTTTTGAGCTAATAAATATAATGCGTTAGCGGTATCACCACCGTTTGCTCTGGCATTATTATCCTGCATTACCGTCATTACTTTGTTTTTGTATTTACCTCCCAACATCCCAATGGCTACATCATATGCCCCTCTAACATATTGATTTTTGTATTCTGGTTTTTGGTTAATAATTTCGGCTAGATTTTCCATGGTTTTTATAATTTTGGTGTAGGCTGCAAACAATTCATCCTTTTGCTTATCGCTTGTGTTTATTGTTTTCATTACAAGTTTTCTCCATTTTGATTCATCTATAATGATGTTACCCGCCCACTGGCATGTTCCATCCTCATTTTTGTCTGTTAGTTGAAGGGTTAAATGATGATTTACTTTTCCATTGACGAGGTGTACGGATGGGCTTGTGGTAATCGTACAGGGGTATTTGTCATTACAAATTTGTATTTTGAAATTATCTACACAGGCTTCAATTACCCAATCACCTCCAATATTATGTATATCCCTTAAGGCATTTATTGCGCTATTTTTGTCTACCAAATTATCGATAAATAAATTTATAGCTTGTTGATCATCTATCGAAATTAAATTTTTAATCTTAGTTTTAATACCCTTGTTTATAAGGGTAATGTTAATAACTCCTTGATGTACACCGTCTGTCCCGATTGCAGGTTTTCGCCAAACCTTATCGAAATCATATCTTAAACTATGCATAATTAGTGATTTCCAGTATTGATTATCGTATTTTGATTTTATGTAATAACCTGGAGCCTGGTCGATTTGAAAGTTGTAATTAGTTAATTTAGCCAGTTTTGACAATTGCCACTCGTGGTCTTGTGTCACAAGGTAATTATTAGAATATTTCATTTTCCACGCCTTCTCGCAAGATGGATATCTAATTGATTTATTGTTTAATAGTAGTGATAATTTAGGTGAATTTGCTTTTACATCAAGATGGTTAATGCCTGCTTTGTTAATTAACACGGAAAGAAGCAAAACGGTTTCTTCGTCCATGGCGTATATATTTATCACGGGATTAGTTTTAATTGCTTTCATGAGGCGTTTGATGTTTGGGCATTCATGTCTTAGTAATAGTCCAAGCAAAGCTTCTTGTTTGTAATACATATCGCTACATGTATGGTTATCAAATACTAAGTCGTTGCATGTGTCGATAATGTCAACATTATTGAAGAACGAGGTAACTTTTTTTTCTGACAGCGATGAAATTACTACTGTATCTTGTGGCGCGGACATACTGATAATTCTTGTACCAATTCCCCCGGGTATATCAATTGGACGAGGATTGTCGTTTGATTTAATTAACGAATTTTCTATTTCCCAAGACTTTGAGCAAGTTGATGCACTGCAAATGTGAAGTGTTTTTCGTTTTTTGTATGTTGAAACAAAGGGATGGATAATGTTAGTTGCATCATGTAGAGTTTTTTGAATACTTTGCCCTAGTAAATTATGGCTAATACTATTAAGAATTGATAATCTATCGCACTTGTTGCACTTGAAGTGATTACTGAAATCAATTAGTCTTAATCCAAGTTTATTGTTATTTGAATCATTATGTTTTGTAACTTCCCTATTTGACGTCATATTACCTCCAAGCAAAACAATTAACGATTAAATCGATAATTGTAAACGTGTTGTAAATAGAAAATAGAACTTATAGCAGAATTATGAAAAGCACTGACAATATTTTATCAATTACAATAACGGTGTCAAGATAATCTGATGATAGGTATATTTTTACCGCTTTAATTGATGGAATTATGTCGTGTATTTACGTATACTAGGTTATGGACGAAAAGAATAAGTTTTTAAATAATCTGAATTTAAATGATGAAAACACAATCCGCATTTGGTCAGGGTTTTATGATCTAACTCAAATTCCACGCCCTTCAAAAAATGAAAAGAAAGTCGCAGACTATCTGGAAAAATTCGCCAATGAAAAAACTATTACCGTTGAAAGAGATAAATATAATAATATTCTTTTGAGACTTCCTTCCAATAATCCACAAATCAAAGGCGTACTTTTACAAGGACATTCCGACATGGTTTGTGTCAAAGGAAGCGAAAGAGATCCTTCCGTAGAAGGAGTTAGTCCGGTAATTGATGAAACTGGTGAATGGGTAAAAGCCCAAAATACAAGCTTGGGCGCGGATAATGGTATTGGCGTAGCTGCGCTTCTTTCTTTATTGGAAGACAAAGAATTTGTCCATGGACCTTTGGGAATACTAATTACAACTGATGAGGAAACGGGTTTAAATGGCGCCAAAAATTTAAAATTTGATTTATCAAAGTATAAATATTTAATAAATTGTGATAGCGAAGATTGGGGTGAGGCTACCATTGGTTGTGCCGGCGGAGAAGATGTGATAATTACTCTTAATACCAAAATGGAAGCAGTAAAAGAAACGGCGATTAAAATAAGCGTCAGTGGTTTAAAAGGTGGTCACTCGGCTTTGGCAATTGCTGAAGTGGGTCGTGCTAATGCAATCAAACTACTTGCAGGAGTAATTTCAGATTTAGTCGAACAAGCGGACGTTCATCTTGTCTCCTTTAATGGCGGTACGGCAAGAAATGTAATTCCTTCGGAAGCTGAAGCCGTGATAACTTTTGGTGGTTTCACCGAAGTAGACTCCGAAAATCATTTTTCTTCAATAATCAAAAAGACGATTCAAGAGTATGACAATGAAGAAAATATTGCTATCGAAATATCAAAAACGCAGGATGTAGATCGTGGTTGTAGTATCATCGACACAGAAAAAATTCTTGATATGATTAACGATTTACCACATGGAGTAATCAAGTGGGTAGGGTTAAAAGAGGAAAAACCGCAAACATCAACAAATTTGGCCATGATTAGAACAAGTGGTACGTCATTGGAAATTGTTAGTATGAACAGAAGCAGTTTCGAGAAGGAGTCCGATGAAGTTGCGAAGATGCAATCTAATATTGCATTTAAACATGGTGCCAGATTATTAAGAGAGGGAAAATATCCTGCATGGGAGCCGGATTACGAAAGTAAAATAGTAAAACATGCACAAAAAATATTTCGAGACATTTGGCAGGAAGAATTGTTAATTGAACAAACAC
Source organism: Candidatus Woesebacteria bacterium (assembly GCA_016700095.1). Taxonomy (NCBI): domain Bacteria; phylum Candidatus Woeseibacteriota; species Candidatus Woesebacteria bacterium. The sequence continues at coordinate 633,785 of CP065002.1, forward strand.
ACGGAGGTCTAGAATGTGGCATTATTAAAAATACATATCCGAATATAATTGAAGCCATTTCACTTGGTCCAACAATTACGGGAGCTCATTCAATTAATGAAAGAGTAAATATCAGTAGTGTAGAAAAATTCTACACGTATCTGAAAGCATTAATTCGTGATCTACAAGATTAACTGGGAAAAATTAACCTGCTGAACGAGTGAGATAATGTTCACCTGACAACAGATATTTTGCACCCGACTTTTTGTAATTGGTGACCCAGTTAACTTTTGCCGCTCTCCCATTTGCCGCATGTAACCACACAGAAGCGTTTTCAATTTTCTTGCGAAATGATTTAAGGGTACTAAGTAGGTTGCTGAAAAATATAATATGGTAGACGCCTGGCTCGACCGTAGATTGCATGCTGGCAATTTTTGTCTCATTTGCCAGTTCACTGGTTTGAAGTGACAAAGAAACTACTTCTTGCATTACAGCATTAAGTTGCATTCTGAGTTCACCTGTTCTTCTTTGTACCATTATTAGTTCCTCTTGGTGAAGCCTTCTCTCATAAGCCAACTGCTTTTTAAGTAATTGTTTTTTGTCCTTCTTATCGGAAACCATATCTTTAACGTCAAGCGACTCACCCGGTTTTATATCGGCGGATTTTTTGACTTCCAAATCCGGACCAAAAAGTTGATCCATAAAATCCTGAGGTACTTTGGCAAGTTCTTTTTTTAAAGCTTTAAGACTTGCCTTACCTGTTTTTTCAAACTGGTCTGTAAACATTTTGCCCGACAAACCATCAACGCTACGAATTGTCTCAATAACGTTTGCGCTAAAAACCTTTTTATTATTAGTATTCATACACACAAACCACTGGAAAAGAAGCTTGGAAATTGAGTGTATTTTACTACAAAATACGATATTTTTCAATTTATCACGCAAGGCGCCGACGTAGTGTGGGGAAATTACATGAGATCAATGAGCCTGTCAAGGACTTTTCTTCTCTGGAGAATTGACTCGATTACTCGTTTTTGCTGACCGTTATCCTCGTTTTTGGAAAATGAAGGATCAGCCATTGCAGCTTCCAAGGCTTTTTGAATTTCTGCCTCAGTCACCTCTACTTTTTCACTGATGGCTATTTGTGTGAGAATCAAGTCAAGTGATATCGCATCTTTGGCTTGTATCTCATATTCATTTCTGAGCTCGATTGGTGTTTTGCCTAATGATGCCAAATAGTTATCGAGTGACAAGCCAAGTTTCTCGATTCTTGATAAAAGTTGTGATAGTTTGTTGTTTACTTCTTCGTCAATTAACAATTTGGGTAAATTTAGTTTAATCGTATCTAGTAACACCTTGATTACGTTCATTTCTTTCTCTTGGCGTGATACTTCTTTGGGTTTACTATCTTTGTCTTTCGGACCACCTTTGTCAGGCGTCCAAATGGAACTTGCTTTTAAGGCTCCTGAAATTTTAGACTTATAATCTCCGAGGTCAACCTGTGGTAGTTCACATGTAACCGCTCTTACTTCCCATGGTTCGTTTGGATTGGATTTAAGTAACTCAAACTTGGGATATAACGCCGGACGTAAATTCTCACTTTTAATGGCATCACCGAGAAGTTTGGGTAATATCTGCGATAAGGTTCTTTGAATAAGTGTGTCGCTGGAAACGTGTGCTTCAACTTTGTCCAGCGGTGCTTTGCCTTTTCTAAACCCGGGGACTTCGACATCTTTGCTGATTTCTTCAAGAACAGTTTTTCTTTTAGCTGTGATTACACTTTCAGGAATGGTAAAAGTGATCTGCACTGTCCCATCGTCACTTCTTGCTACAGTTGTGTTTGGTGAAGCTTCACTTTTTGTGGGAGTAAGTTTTGTATTTTTTGGCATTTAAACTTTGTGGCGAACAACATTAACCGGAATTCGCGCGAAATTCTGACTCTTAACATTACTATTTAAATTCTTGATACGCATGCTACTTGGTGTATTGAATTTTGCAACAGGCTTAGACGAGTCATCATTTGATTTTTTATTAGATTTCGGCATGTGGCTATTATATATTAAAATTATCCATATGTTAACTAAGTGTTAGTTTTTTCCATTCTTCTCGAGTCGGCGTAGAAAGAAAGTTGTCAGGCTTAAGGCAATAGAGCCGACAACAGCTGTAAAGAAATTAGTGATCTCGAATCCGGGCACGAGAACACTTGCCAACCACAACAAGAATACATTAATCAAGAATGCGGATACCCCAAACGTAATAATAGTTAGTGGGAGTGCAACAATTTGCAGAACCGGGCGAATGAAGGTGTTTATTATTCCAATTACGACTGCCGCGACAATTAATGCGTAAACATTGGTGAACACAAAACCGGGAACAAGATATGATACAACAGCCAAAGCGAAGATACTTATCGATAATTTGATTATAATACGCATGCTTATATAATGACTAAAATAGATGGTCTTTGTCAATCAGGTGACTTGTAAAAAACATCACGTCTTTTTCGACAACTTCATCCCAGAATGGCTGTAGATTATGATTGGCATTTGGATACGTGTGATATTCAACCTCTTTGTCCAAATTGTTTAAATTTATTACAAAACTATCGTTCCAGGATTTGGGGACGGCGTTGTCGTTAGTTCCCTGATGAATCATTAACGGGGCATGCAAATTATCTAAATAATTGGTAAAGGAAAATAAATCGGTATTATAGAGATGCTCGAAGTCGGACAGTTTACGTCGAATGAATTTACCACCGTCCTCTGATTCATCTGTGTAGTAAAGAATTGAATACGGAAAAGGTTTGGTAACAGGAGCCCAGAGTGATGTAGGAAATGTATATCCTTGTGCAGTTAATACCGTTAATGCTATTTGTCCTCCGTTAGAATGTGCCCAAATGAATATGTTTTTTTGATCCCATGTATTATTGATTAGTTTCATAAACTGTGGATCACCTAATTTGCTTATTAGTGCAAGGACGGTTGTGTAAGTTTGAAATCTCGACTCGAAAATGTCCGTTGCATTAATGTCACTTCCTGCGTAACCCAAAAAGTCGGGAGCAAGTGTTATAAAACCATGCTCTGCGAAATAGTAACCTGCGTTTTTTGTGCCTGTTCCCGTTTCGTAGTTACCCGGATCGACATACCCTCTGATCATTATAATTAATGGAAATTTATTTACCTCTCCTTGTGATTTGGGAATGTTGATTAAACCGGTTGTTATTTTTGTATCGGTTGAGTCAAAATCGGGATTAAATTCAAATGAGAAAATTAGTGAAGTGTAATTATCGTTTTCAATCGTAGTGGTTGCGACGATATCGTAATTATTTAGCTTGACGTGTGACAAATTTTCAATCG